>NZ_JAFQ01000004.1:3657383-4266947 GCF_000526215.1 Nocardia sp. BMG51109 | reverse complement strand
CGACGCGCTCGAACGGGAGCGCCTCCTGTACGTGAACCCGGAGCTTGCCTGTTCGACGAGTTCGACGAGACGTCGCAGGGCGACCGGATCGGGGTCGACCGCAATGCCGCTGAAGCGTTTGCCTGGCCGCCTCGAACCTGGCGGCGAGTTCCGAATCTTCCTGCGCACGACCCGCATCGTCGCCGATCTCGGCGCCGAAGCCATCCGCAATCCCCGTCTCGCACAAGCCCTTTCCGGCGCGCTGCGCGAACCGCGACGCGCCGCCGGGAAAGCCATGCTGCACAGGGCCGTCGAATGCGGCGAACTACCCGCCGACCTCGATACCGACCTCGCCCTGGACTGCTTGGTCGCTCTCACCCACGCGCGACCGCAGAACCTCACCGCCACAGGCGATCTCACCGACCCCTACCCCCGCCAGCGCCTCGTCGACGTCATCCTCACCACGCTCGCCGCCTGCCGCACCGAACCGCCTACCCCGACCGGCTAGACAGATAAGGCCACCAACCTACCCGCCACGAGGTCGCTCGCCGCCTATGGCTACCCACCGGATACCATGACCGGATCGGTTGCCCGGCACGATCTTTACGCTGCCGCGGCGTCCTCGACCTCGGCAACCAGGTCCACCACCTCGTCCAGCCGGTCATCGGTCGTCAAGTGCCCCATCCCCTGTCGCACCCGGAGTTCGACACCCAGGTGCCGCCGCACCGCCGGCCGCAGCCGGACCGGGGCCAGGAACCGGTCGTGTTCGCCGACCGACACGGCGCACGGCACCGCCGCCCGCCGCCGCAGCACCGACGGCGGCAGCGGTGGTGCGGCAGTGCCGGGCGACCAGCGTCATCCACTCGACCTCGCGGTCCGGTGGCCGCGCGCCCGGCGCCACGAACAGCTCGAGCAACTTGCGGGTCCGGTCCGGCGAAGGATTCGACAGCCACGGGATCGCGGCCGCCGCGCCCCTCGGGGGCACCGTGAGCCGGACGATCCCGCCCGGCGACACCAGCGCCCGCCCGGCGATGCGCGGCGAGTCGCAGGCCAGGGCGATGGCCGCACCGAGCGAGTTCCCGGCCACGACGACCCGATCGAGCCCGGCCGTGTCGAGAACGTCCGCGAGAACCCGCCCGTACCAGCTCGAGCGGCCGAGCGACGGGCGGTTCTCGTCGCTGAGGCCGGGCTGCCCGACGACGTCGACAACGTGAACTTCCCTGTGCCGGGCCAGTTCTCGTGCCCACGACATCGTCATGGCGGCGTTGAAATTCGTCCCCGGCACCAGCACCACCGGGCGATCACCACGGCCCGCCGACACCATGTGCACCCCTCCGGCGAAGGTAGCGAGGACCGACCGGGTGTGCGGCACGGACCATCTACCCAGCTCCGACTCACACCACCGGCGTATCACCCGGCGACCCGCCGCATTCTTGTACACCGAAGGCATCCGGTGAGCGTATATCGGTCTATCCCAGCTCATTCCGGATCCACCGAGCCGGGATCGGCTGAACCTGAGACCGCTCGGCCGTCGCGGCGAGCGTTGTCATGCGCTCGGAGTCCGCAACGGAGACTCATACCAGGTCGGCGAACGACTCCACGCAGGTGATGCTGCCGGACACGATGAGTTCGTCGCCGTCGGAGACGACGGTTTGCGGTGTGGCGTAGGTGAATTCGCCGTTGCGTGGCTTGATGGCGACGACGGTGACGTGGAAGTGTTCGCGCAGCCCGCTGTCGGTGAGTGTCATGCCGACGACGGCGTCGGGTGCGGTGGTACGGATCATGGCGAAGTCGTCGTCGAACTCGATGTAGTCGAGCATGCGGCCGGTGACCAGGTGCGCGATCCGTTCGCCCATGTCGAATTCGGGTGCCACGACGTGGTGGGCGCCGATGCGTTCGAGGATGCGGCCGTGCTGGCGGCTGTTGGCCTTGGCCCAGATGCGCGGGATGCCGAGGTCGACCAGCAGTGAGGTGGTGAGAATGCTGGCTTCGAGGTCGCCGCCGATCCCGACGACCGCATGCGGGTAATCGGCGACGCCGAGTTGTTCGAGAGCGTCCGGATCGGTGGTGTCGGCGACCGCGACGTGGGTCAGCTCATCGGAATACTGCTGCACCAGCCGCGCATCGGAGTCGATCGCCAGGACTTCCGAGCCGTGCTCGACCAGCTCGTGGGCCAGTGACCCGCCGAATCGGCCGAGGCCGATGACCACGACCCGGGTGGTGGGGTGTTTCGGCATTTTCGCCAGGGGTGTTCTAGCCAACGATGGGACGCTCCTCCGGTAGCTCGTAGCGTCGTTCGTGCTCACGCAGGGCGAGCGCGGACGCCAGGGTGATCGGGCCGACCCGGCCGATGAACATCATCACGATCAACAGTAGGTGTCCGGCCGCCGGCAGATCCGCGGTGATACCGGTGGACAGGCCGACGGTGCCGAAGGCCGAGACGACCTCGAACAGCACCGCGTCCAGCGGCAGCTGCGACAGCCGCAGCAGGATCAGGGTGGCCACCAGCACCGCGGCGACACCGAGCAACGCGACGGTGATCGCTTGCCGCTGCACCGCCGCGGCCAGTCGGCGTCCCATCACGTGCACCGTCGGCTGCCCACGTACCTCGGCGGAGATCACGAACGCCAGGAGCGCGAAGGTGGTCACCTTGATCCCGCCGGCGGTGCCGGCGCTGCCGCCGCCGATGAACATCAACGCGTCGTTGACCAGCAGAGTGGTCGGATGCATCGCGCCCACATCGACGGTGTTGAACCCGGCCGTGCGCGGAGTGGCCCCCTGGAACGCGCCCGCCAGCAGCTTGCCGGGCAACGACATCGGGCCCAGCGTGGCCGGATTGGCCCACTCCGAGGCGGTCACGAGAACGATACCGGTGAGCAGCAGCCCGGCATAGGTGAGCACGGTGATCTTGGTGTGCAACGACCACCCGGGGATTCGGGCACCGCGCACGCGGGCGCCCAGCGCGCGGCCCAGCTCGAAGACGACGGGAAACCCGATGCCGCCCACGATGAACGCCGCCGTGACCGGCACGACGATCCACGCATCGCCGGCGTGGCGGACCAGGCTGTCCTCGTGCAGCGCGAACCCGGCGTTGTTGTATGCCGAAATCGCGTGGAACACGCCGAAATACACAGCCTGCCCGAACGATTCGGCGGTGTCGGCCAGGCGGCGGCCGGTGAGGGCCGCCGCCGTCACCAGTTCCACGACCGCGCTCATCGCGACGACTCCGACGACCACCCGGCGGGTTTCTCCCAACCGCAGGGTCTTGGTTTCAGCCTGCGCGACCAGCTGCATGCGCAGTCCCATGCGCCGGGCCACCAGTAGTCCGAGCAGCGAGGCGGCGGTCATGATTCCCAGCCCGCCGATCTGGATCAGGCCCAGCACCACCGCCTCACCGAAAGGCGACCAATACGTCGCCGTGTCGACCACGACCAGACCGGTGACACACACTGCCGACGTCGCGGTGAACAACGCCGTGACCGGGCCCGTCCAGTCCCCGGTTTCCGACGCGATCGGCAACGTCAACAACACCGCGCCGACCAGGGTGATGGCGGCGAACCCCGCCACGGTCAGCCGCGCCGGATGCCCCATCGGCCCCAACCGGCGCATCACAGGCAGTGCGGTCCGGCCCATCGCCTACCCGGCCGAGCCCGACACGACACCGACGACCGCAGTGTCACCCACGACGCACCCCTTGCTCCTCCCACTCGAACAGCGGCCGATCCCGTACCTTGCCTCCGAGCGTTCCCGGGGCATCCACATGCGGGCACCGGTACCGGGTACCCACTCGACGCGCTGGCGAGTGTATACACGGGTCGTCACCTACCGGCGATTCGGAGCCATACACCGGCAGTAACGCCTGTGCCGGCCGACAGCTGTCGGTTCCGAGTGGATTGCCTCAAACCCGCATCTCCTACGACGAGGCCACCGCCCGGCCCGCACGCGTCGAAAAAGCCACTGCCGCTTGACACTCCAGCCCCTGGGATCTCTAGTGCCCCGAAACAGTGTGCACCCCTACAGTCGCGCGGCCGGGTGCTGCCGGACCCCCACGCCCCGGCGATCCGCCCCCTTATCCCGCTCTGGGCACAGGGTGGGTGCGTTCAGCTCGCCTTGTTGTAGGCCGCGATGATGTCCGCCTGGATCCGGCCCCGGCTGGACACCTGGTACCCCTGCTTACGCGCCCAGTCCCGAATCGCGCCCGTCTGTTCCCTATCGACGGCCACGCGGCCACCGGTCTTGGTCTTACCCTTGGGAATTCGCCCCACCTTACGGGCAGGGGCAGTCCATTCCTCGAACGCTGCGCGGAGCGTGGCCGCGTTCTTCATCGACAGGTCGATCTCGTACTCCACGCCGTCGACACCGAACCGCACCGTCTCCTCGGCCACGGACGTGCCGTCGTAGTCGTCCACCAACTCGACGACGACCTTCTTCGCCATAAAGCCCCTCCTCCACGCGCGTACGAGAATGCCGGAGCGGCAATCATAATCACGGACCACCGGTAAAGACGGACCCGGGCGCTCGTATCACGGATGCGGTCAACAGCTGTACCCGCCGCACGGACGACGAGCACCGCAAGTACGCGGGCGCCTGAAGGTCCACCGCGCGGCCGGGGGCAACGACATCGCCGCGCCGTAGCAGCAAGTCAATGACCTTCAGAGGTCAAGAGCCCCACCAATTTCTCTACAGCGCCAGGCAGACGGGGCCGAGGCTGATACCGGGCCCGACTTCTACCTGCATGGTTTTCTCGCTGCCGATCTGGACGGCGTGCAGGGTGTGGATGCCGGTGGTGTGCGGTGTCCAGTTGGCGGAGACCTTGCCGGATTGGTCTACCAGGATCGCGCCGGGTGGGTCGAACGATCCGTTCTGGCTGTCGTAGAAGCTCACGTATTCGCCGGGTGCCGCGTCGGCGAACACCAGGTGGGTACACCCGGTGCCGTACGGTGACGGGCCGAAACTCCACCCCGGCGAAATACCGAAACTGTCGACCGAGGCAGGCGCCGCGGGTGCGATAAGCACGACCGCAGCCAGCGCACCTGCGGTCACTGCGGCAGCGGCGGACATTCGGGATCGGAACATGATGTGGATCCTTCCGCGTCGTGTGTTCGCTCGGCATACCTCTACCAGGCACGTCGGCATCGGCGGGGCAGTAGTTACGCCCCTGGTTGCGGCACCCCAAGATCCGGTCCGATCACCAGCTGCCCACCCGGGAAACCGCAGTTCACCGCCGTTCCCATGTTCACAGCGCCCCGCCAGCGGCACCTAGAGGATGGTTGTGTCCCACGCCATAGGTCACCGTGCGGTTATCGGTCGGCCGTCGCTCGTATCTACGGGCTCACGCGCACGACCACGACCTCGTCACCGGTTTCGGTGATGTCGAAATCGGCCGGGTCGAGTCTGGTGAGGTTCTGGTCGTCCCGCAGTGGTTGCAGGTCCTCGATGTCGATCCAGCGCGGGAGCGTACCGGGAGACCGTAGTGGGGAGGGAGACCACAAGGTTCCGGTTTCGGTGTCGATGATCGTGGTGCCGCCATCCGGTAACCGTTGCACCTGTATCACCCGGTCTTCGCGCATCGCTCTGCCGTCGCCACGCCACAGGCGAAACGAGTCGTAGCCATCCTGGGAGCTGACGTAGATGAGCGTGCCGTCGCCGGCCTGGCACAGATATTCCACTCGCCTGCTCATGGCCGTGCCATCTGGTTGTGCACGGTTGCGACGATCACGCAGGCAATGGTGAGACGGCGGGCCGCGGTGGCGACCGCGATCGTGTCGGTATCGGCGCCCGACGCCACGAACGCCCGTGCGGCCTGGGGCGTCTCGACCGCGCAGCGAAGCCGAATCGCCGACGCCTGGGCGGTGCACGCCACGTCACCCGAACCGCTCCCGAGACGATCGCGGGTGCCGCCGACGATGTGCCTGGCACCGCAGGCACCGGAGGGCAGTGGCCGGGCGGGGTGGCGGCCGCTTCGGCCGCATCCCGCGATCATGGTGTGTGCGTGCACGACGCCTTCCTCCGGCCTGGTCACGACGATATCTGTTCGCCGACCAGGCTTCCCGGCACACCGCAACGAACCCTAGTGCCCTGCACCGGTGTTCACCAGCACCACCCCGCCGCACCGGTCCGACCACGGGCGGTGTCCTCCGTCAGGGCGGGCCGATTTGCCCGAATAGGGTCATCTACGGCATCTTTACACCTTGGTGTGCCGGGAAGCCTGGTCGGCGAGTTGGGTCCGCGAATGCGGGTGACACGTGCGACCGGCCGATGGGAGACCTGCTGTTGACCGACACCGAAGCGATCTCGACCGATTCTCCACCGATGGCCATGCGCCCCGGGGTCGTATCCTGCGAGTGTGCATGCTTCTCAGATAGCCGAGGATTACCCGGTGGTCGGGATGGACACCGACGCGCTGGACGCGGCCCGGCTGCTCGCCGAGCACCGGCTGCCCGGCATCGTGGTGACCGACGCGAAGGGACGTCCGGAGGCGGTGCTGCCGGCGTCGCAGGTGGTGCGTTTCCTGGTGCCGACCTACGTGCAGGACGACCCGTCGCTGGCCGGTGTGCTGAACGAATCGATGTGCGAGCGGGTGGTGGCGAAGCTGCGCGGCAAGAAGGTGCGCGACGTGCTGCCCGAACACTTGGCGAAGGTCCCGGCCGCGAAGGCCGACGACACCGTCATCGAGGTCGCGGCCACCATGGCGCAGTTCCGCAGCCCGCTGGTCGCGGTCATGAACGATACCGACCTGATCGGCGTGATCACCGCCTCCCGGCTGCTGCAAGCATCGCTGCAGCACGACTGAGCCACGGTCCTGCCGCGGAGTTGCCGAGCCGAGGCACCGGCACGGCGGCGCCGAGTCGCGGCGTCGCCGCTGCGGCGGCCGGGGGGAAGTCGTGAGCACATCCGCCATCGTCGCGGTCGGCGTCTTCGCCGTCGCCTACGTCTTGATTGCAACAGAGCGAATCCACAAGACCGCGGCCGCGCTCGGTGGTGCGGCGATCGTGCTGGCTCTGGGCGTGGTGGGGTCGGCCGACAGCTTCTTCTCTCACGACACCGGCATCGACTGGAACGTCATCTTCCTGCTGCTCGGGATGATGATCATCGTTGGCGTGCTGCGCCAGACCGGTGTGTTCGAATACACGGCGATCTGGGCGGCCAAGCGCGCCAAGGGATCCCCGCTGCGGGTGATGATCCTACTGACGCTGATCACGGCCGTCGCCTCCGCCCTGCTCGACAACGTCACCACCGTGCTGCTCATCGCGCCGGTCACGCTGCTGGTGTGCGAGCGCCTCGACATCAATCCGGTGCCGTTCCTCATCGCCGAGGTCCTGGCGTCGAACATCGGCGGCGCCGCCACGCTGATCGGCGACCCGCCCAACATCATCATCGGCAGCCGGGCGGGCCTGGCGTTCAACGACTTCCTGATCCACATGGGCCCGCTGGTGATCGTCGAACTGATCGTGTTCACGCTGGTGCTGCCGCTGTTGTTCCGCGGCAGTTTCTCGGTCGACCCGGAGCGTGCCGAGGATGTCATGTCGCTGAACGAGCGCGAGGCGATCCGCGACCCGCGGCTGCTGATCAAGTGCGGCCTGGTGCTGGCAGGAGTGTTCGCCGGGTTCGTCGGGCATTCGGTGTTCCACGTCGACCCGTCGGTGGTGGCGCTGCTGGGCGCCGGGGTGCTGGTGCTGATCTCCGGTGTGCCGCAACAGGATTACCTGTCGGCGGTGGAATGGGAGACGCTGCTGTTCTTCGCGGGCCTGTTCGTGATGATCGGCGCGCTGGTGAAAACGGGTGTGATCGAGGATCTTTCGCGCCTGGCGGTGGACGCGACCGGTGGTGACGCGCTGGTGGCGACGATGCTGATCCTGGTGGTGTCGGCGGTGCTGTCGGGCGTGATCGACAACATCCCGTACGTGGCCACGATGAGCCCGCTGGTCGCCGAGCTGGTCGGCGGCATGGGCCAGCACGCCGACACGCTGTGGTGGTCGCTGGCGATCGGCGCCGACTTCGGCGGCAACCTCACCGCCGTCGGGGCGAGCGCCAACGTGGTCATGCTCGGCATCGCCAAACGCGCCTGCCACCCGATCACGTTCTGGGAGTTCACCCGCAAGGGCATCGTCGTCACCACGATCACCATCGCGATCGCCGCACCGTACCTGTGGTTGCGCTACTTCTTGCTCGGGTCCTGACCCCGTTGCTCGGACAGTCGCCGGAGGACAGGTGTCCCTCGGGAATCGGGCGTCGCGGGAGGTGGCTGCGAGCGAACCGGTTCTGTCAGCGTCCAGAGCGCTTGTAGCTCCTGGGCTGCCGCATCAGGCCGGCGGCCGGGAGGGATCGGCCGGTCCGAAGACGACCGAACGAGCAGACGACCCTCCGCAGACGATTCTCGTCGGGGTCCGCGGCGCATGCCGGATCCGTGCCGGTCACGGGACGCGCCGCCCGACGCTCCGGGGTTCGCAGCGGGGGCCTAGTGTGCGGTGAGTCCGCGTACCGCGGCGAGTTGGGTGGGGGTGCCCAGGATGATCAGGACGGTGCCGGGAATGATCGCGGTGTCGTCGGCGGGGTTGGCGACGAACCGCCCGCCGGGCGTACGGAGAGCGAGAACGAGTGCTCCGGTGCTGGGGCGCACAGCGGCGTCGGCAAGGGAGCGGCCGTCCAGCGGAGACTGCGAGCCGATCGTGATCTCCTCGATCCGGTACTCGAGGGCGTCGTCGTGCATGACGACGTCGAGGAACTCGGCGACGTTCGGTTGCAGGGCGAATGCCGCCATGCGGCGGCCGCCGATCAGTTGCGGGTTGATCGCACGGTTCGCTCCCGCCCGGTGCAGCATGGCCTTGGCGTTGTCGCTTCCTGCTCGCGCGACGATCACCAGGTCCGGACGTTGCGAGCGCGCCGACAGCGTGACGTAGACGTTGTCGGCATCGCTGTCGAGTGCGGCGATCATGGCGTGGGCGTGCTCGATACCGGCCGCGCCGAGGACGCTGTCGTCGGTGACGTCGCCGAGGACGTAGGCGAACTCGATGTCGTCGAGCCGGTCCGGGTCACGATCGATGACCACGATCGCTCTGCCGAGGCTGCTGAGGTACTGCGCGGTGGAGCGGCCGACCCGGCCCCAGCCGCACACGATGACGTGCCCACGCAAACGTTCTATCTGCCGATTCATTCGTCGTCGCTCCAAGCGGTGCCGTAGGTGTCCGTCGATGAGGGCCTCCAGCAGGACCCCGAACATGTAGAAGACAGTGCCCGCACCGACCAGGATCAGCGCCATCGTGAAGACCTGCCCGAGCGGGGACAGCGGGTGGACCTCCCGGAAACCGACGGTCGAAATCGTCGTCACCGTCTGGTAGAGCGCGTCGAGGACACCGAAACCCAGGATCACGTAACCGACAGTCCCCACCAGGGTCACCAGCAAGAACGCCACCATCACCCGGGCCAGGCGTCGCAGCGGGCTCACGCGACGATTGTGACACCGGCGCCCCCGGCCCGCTCTCCAGGCGGGCGAGCACAGCCGGTTCGTGGCGTTCGGCACGGCCGCTGCAGGACTCGCCCACACCGGTACAGCAGGTCCTCACGACCGCAGCGGCGGCGGCTGGACGGGAGGCTCCCGCACCGTGGTCGATCGATCTGCCTGATCACTGGCCGACCGCCTGCGTGACCTGTGCCGTTCGCGGACGTGGCCGGAAGGACTGTCCCGCCGGCGCAGGGGTCGGACGACGGGACGGTACTCCGGTGTCAGGTGAGGTCGCGGTGGTTGAACCGGTAGGTGCCGGCGGCGACCAGTGCGGCCGAGGTGGCGGCGAGGACGAGCAGGCCGGTCCAGCCGACGCCGTTCCGCAGCGGTTCGCTGTCGATGTAGTAGTGGAACGGTGACAGGTAGGCAGCAGGGCCGAGCCCGATCTGGGCGGCGAAGGCGTGCGCGGCGTAGGCGGCGACGCCGACGACGGCGGTGACGGCGAACACGACACCGCGGCGCCCGAAGGCGGCGCCGATTCCGGTGGCCAGTGCACCGAAGGTGACGGTCAGCAGGACCAGATGCGCGCACTGGGCAGCGAATCGGCCGGGATCGACCGCCGACAGGTCCGCAGCATCGCGGATCGCGAGCATCGCCAGCCAGAGGACGGCCCCGATGCCGGTGGCCGCCAGCACAAGTGCGGCGAAGCGTTGCAGGATCAGCGATGTCCGGGTGATCGGGTGGGCCAGTAGCAGATCGAGGGTGCCGGATTCCTCGTCGGCGGCGGTGACGCGCGCGCCGGTGGCGGCGCCGAAGAACATGGCAAGCAACGGCACGATCAGCCCGAACACGGTCGAGCCGAGATAGCCCGCCGCGGAGGTGATGTCGGTCATGTTCAACGCGTCACGCAGGCCCTCGGGCAGGTTCTCGGTCTGGGCGGCACCGTTTTTCGCCATCTGCGGGTAGAACCCGGCATACAGCACGGCCGCCAGCGTGATTCCGGCGGTCCAGCCGACCAGGCCGCGACGATTGTCGCGCAGGGTCTTGACGACAACCGTGGTGCGGGTGGTGACCTCGATCGGCGCGGTGGCGGTGGGGAGGGTGGTCATCTCTGTATGTCCTTGTCGGTGAAGAGATTCGAGGGGATCAGGCGGCGGGCCGGGGTGCGGCCGCGGTGCCGGTGTAGTGGCTGTGGAAGATCTCGTCGAGGTGCGGTTCGGTGGTGTGCAGCGCGGTGACCGTGTGCCGGGCGGCAGCCTTGACGACCGCGTCGGGCGTGCCGGTCAACCCGGCGCGCAGGACGGTGCCGGTCTCGTCCAGCGACGGCTCCACCAGTCCGGGAAGAGTGCGGAACTCGTCGACCGAAACCGGTGCGGCGAAACCGATCTCGATGCGGCGCGTGGCTGCCGCACGCAGGTCGGCGACGGTGTCGAGGGCGACCAGCGTCCCGTCGCGGAGGATGCCGAGGCGGTCGGCGACGGCCTCGACCTCGTCCATGATGTGGCTGGACATGAACACCGTCTGCCCGTTGCCCGCGGCCTCGGTGACCAGTTCCAGGAAGGTCTGCTGCACCAGCGGATCCAGCCCGGACGTGGGCTCGTCCAGGATCAGCAGTTCCGGGGTGTGCATGAATGCCTGCACCAGTCCGACCTTCTGCCGGTTGCCCTTCGACAGGCTCTTGATCGTCGCGCCCTGGTCGAGACCGAGCCGGTCGGCGAGGTCGTCGATGCGGTGCCGCGGGACACCGCCGCGCAGGTCACCGAGGAACCGCAGGCATTCCCGCACCCGCTGACGGCCGTCGACAACGAAATCGCCTGCCAGATAACCGGTCCGGCGCCGCATCTCGACGCCGTCGCGCCGCGGGTCCAGCCCCAGTACGGTCGCGGCACCGGAGGTGGGGCGGATCAAATCCAGCAGCAGCCGGATGGTGGTCGACTTCCCGGCGCCGTTGGGGCCGAGATACCCGAACACCTCGCCCTCGCGGATGTCGAGCGTCAATCCCGTGAGGCCGCGGCGGGGACCGTAGGACTTGGTGAGGTCCCGGATTTCGATGGCGTTGCTCATGACTCACACGGTAACGAGTTTTCAGAGATTTGTGAATATTCGAAACCATCGGAGATGTATGTATGGTGAGGTTATGGACTCCGAGCAGCGACTTCGCGACGCGGCTGAGCGGCTGGCGTTGACCCTGGCTCAGGGTGGGATGCAGAAGACGACGGCGCGGGTGATGACCGCGCTGTTGTACACCGAGCAGGACACGATGACCGCGGCCGACCTGTGTGAACGGTTGTCGATCAGCACCGGAGCGGTGTCGACGGCGATCAAGCAACTCACCCAGTCGGGGATGGTGGAGCGGGTACCGGCGCCCGGCAGCCGCCGCGAGCACTACCGGTTCCCCAAAGGCGTATGGGCGCACCTGTTCTCGCAACAGAACGCCATGCTGAAGGTGATGCAGGACGCCGCTCAGGACGGCCTCGACGTCGTCGCCGAGACCACCCCGACCGCCGCCCGGCTCCACGAGATGCGCGACTTCTACAACCACATGGCCCAGGAGATGCCCGCACTCATCGAACACTGGCGAGAACGCTACGAACCGCCCCGGCCCACACCCGGCCCTCGGGGAGCTGAGTCCCGGTAACCGGGCGAGTCGCTGACCGGGGTCGGCAGCCCGGCCCGAGGCGCTGAGCGCTGTGGGTGATGCTTCTTGTCACCGGCGCCGGACGGCGTCGGTGTCGTCGTAGAGCACTGCCCACACCGCGAAGCGTGACAACGCGTCCACTGTGGCGCGACCACGAGCGGTCAGCCGGATCTCGTCGGCACGGGAGACCGGACCGTCCCAGCTGCCCTCGCGCGACGCAGTGATCAATCCGCGCGCCGCCATCAGCCGCAGCACCCGCGTCAGCACCCGGTATCGTCCACCGACCGCGGTTGCGCAGCTCGGCCAGCACGCTGGCCCAAAACCGTGCTCCCTCACCGGAATCGGCGGGCCCGATCCACAACCCGAGCACGTGTTTGCGGCCGTCGAGATCCACGCCGACGGCCAGGTAGACCGGCCGGTTCGACACGGCACCGTCGCGGATCTTGATCCACAGTGCATCGATGTAGACGATCGGCCAGACCGGGTCCAGAGGCCGGTTCTGCCATATCGTGATTTTCTCGGTCACCGCGTCGGTGACCCGGGAGATCACGTCCCCGGATACCTCGACCCCGTACATCTGCTGCAGGTGAGAGCGGATGTCGCGCACCGACATCCCCCGCGCATACAGCGACAGGATCTGCTCGTTGAACCCGGCCAGGCGGCGGGCGTGTTTCGGGACGATCCGGGGTTCGAAGCTGCCGTTGCGGTCGCGTGGGGTGTTCACCTCGACCGCGCCGATATCGGTGAGCACCTTCTTGGCCGTGGTCCCGTTGCGGTTGTTACCCGACCCGCGGCCGCCCGGATCGCCCTTCTCATACCCCAGATGCTCGGCGAGCTCCGCATCCAGGGCCCGGTCGAGCACTCGCTGGGTCAACTGTGTCAGCAGCCCGTCCGGGCCCAGCAGCTGCGCAGATTCCGCATCGGCGCGGCCGAGCAGCTGGTCGGCCAGCCCATCCACATCCGGGCCGAGCTGCTGCTCGTCGTTGGTGTCTTGGCGCCACCGTGGTCTTCCTTCCTTGGGTGGCAAGGCATTTCGCCTTGCCACCCTGCCAGACCACGAGATCAACTCACACAAGAGATTCCGTACACGCCCGGCCCGGTGGCGTTTCGCGAGGGACTGTCTGATCTCTGACGGGGTTGAACGCGAATTGTGACCGCGGCGGCTTGTCGATCGGTCGATTCAGGATGTGGTGGAGGGGAATACGTGGTCGAGGTGGTCGTGGAGTACCTCGTGGGCGTAGTCGGTGGTGTGGTGGCCGGCCAGGATGCTGGTGCCCAGGCCGTTGACGATCATGACCAGACGTGTCGCCTCGAGTTGGGGGTCGACGCCGGGGGCGAGGTCGCCGTGGTTGCGGGCGCGGGCGAGTGCCTCGGCGAGTTGATCTTCCAGTCGGTCGATGCCGGCGGTGAACGGGTGTGCGGCCAGTTCGGGGTCGGTGCGGGCGAGCATCGAGTAGGAGGTGCCGACGAGGTGGAACGCTCGGCTGGACTCGTCGGTCGGCAGGGCTTCGGCGAGGAAGGCTTCCGCGAATGCCCGTGGGGGTGGCGGATCGGGCAGGCCACGGAGTCGTTCGGTCCACCGTTGGTGTGATTGCTGTTCGAGGTGGTGCAGCGCGCCGATGAGTAGCCCGGTCTTGGTGTGGAAGTAGTACTGCACCAGGCGAAGTGATACCCCGGCTTCGGCGGCGACCGACCGCATCGACACCGCGTGCAGGCCGTCGCGGGCGGCGACGTGCACCAGCGCCTCCGCGATCTGGGCGCGGCGGGCGGTGTGATCGGCGGTTCTCGGCACCTCGGGATTCCTCCTGACTCACCATTCTGATACAGATGTATAGGGTACATGTGTATCAGTATTGGTGGGGAGGTGGCCGATGGGAACCGCGGATCCGGTGGCCGGTGACCGGCTGCGGGCCGGGCACGGTGGGCTGGGTGCGCTGCTGGGGGTGGTGTGTGCGGCGCAGTTCATGGTGGTGCTGGACGTGTCGGTGGTGAACGTGGCGTTGCCGTCGATCCGCGACGGGCTGGGGTTCTCCGAGACCGCGTTGCAGTGGGTGGTCAACGCCTACGCCCTCACATTCGCCGGGCTGCTGCTGTTCGGCGGTCGGCTGGCGGACCTGTTCGGGCGGCGGCGGGTCTTCCTCGCCGGACTCGGAGTGTTCACGGCCGCGAGCCTGGCCGGTGGACTCGCGACGTCGGCGGGTGTGCTGGTGGCCGCTCGCGTGGTGCAGGGGGCGGGGGCGGCGGTGCTGGCGCCGGCGACGTTGACGATCCTGACGGCCTCGGTCGGTGAGGGGCCGCGGCAGACGCGGGCGCTGGCGGCGTGGACCGCGGTCGGGCTCGCGGGTGGCACGGCGGGCAACCTGCTCGGCGGCGTGCTGACGGAGTTCCTGACGTGGCGGTCGACGCTGCTGATCAACGTTCCCGTCGGCATGCTGGCGGCGATCGCGGCGGTCCGGTCGATTCCCCGCGATGCGGACCGCGAGGCGATCGTCCGGGTGGATGTGGCCGGGGCGGTGCTGGCGACGGCCGGGCTGGGCGCGTCGGCGTTCGGTATCGCGCAGGCAGCACCGAGCGGCTGGACGGCGCCACCGACGCTGAGCGGGATCGGCGCCGGGCTGGTGCTGCTGACGGGATTCGTGGTGGTGGAGGCGCGGTGCGCGGCGGTGCCGTTGATTCCGTTGCGGCTGTTGCAGATTCGGTCGGTGTCGGCGGGGAATGTGGTCATGTGTCTGGCGGGGCGTGCCTGAATCCGATGTGGTACTTTCTCACCTTGTCCCTGCAGAACGTGCTCGGTTACACGCCGCTGCAGACCGGGTTGGCGTTCCTGCCGCACACTCTGGTTGCGATCCTGGTCACTACGCAGGTGACGCCGTGGTTGATGGCTCGCGTCGATTCGCGGGTGGTGATCGCGGCCGGAGGCGTGCTCGCCGCGGGCGGGTTCTGGTGGCAGAGTCGTCTGGACCCCACCTCCGGTTACCTGGCGGGGATTCTGGGCCCCGCTGTCGTGTTCAGCGCCGGGAGCGGCCTGTTGAACACCCCGGTCACAACCGCGGTCACCGCCGGGGTCGGTCCGGCCGACGCCGGCGCGGCGTCGGGGCTGGTGAGCGCACGCCGGACGGAATGCAGCGGTTGTTGCACGCGGCAGCGTGGGATGCGGATGGTGTGCGTGATGATGTGCGCTCCTATGCCGTCGAGCACCTCGGTGATCCGGACGGGGTGCTGGTCGTGGACGAGACCGGGTTCTTGAAGAAGGGCACGAAATCGGCTGGGGTGCAACGGCAATACTCCGGGACGGCGGGCCGGATCGAGAATTGCCAGTTGGGGGTGTTCTGCGCCTATACCGGCAGCAGAGGGCGGACGCTGATCGATCGGGAGTTGTATCTGCCGAAGTCGTGGACCGAGGATCGGCAGCGGTGCCGTGAGGCGAGCGTGCCCGAGGGCGTCGTGTTCGCGACCAAGGCGACGCTGGCAAAGAATATGCTGGCCAGGGCTCTGGATGCGGGAGTGCCGGCGCGGTGGGTGACCGCCGATGAGGCCTACGGCGGCGACGGCAAGTTCCGGGCATGGCTCGACGATCGCCGGATCGGGTATGTCGTCGCTGTCCCACGCAGTCAGACAATCCCCAGCACTGCCGGCTGCACGCGCGCGGACCACCTTGTCACACAAGCACCTTCACAAGCATGGAAACGGCGTAGCTGCGGCGCCGGAGCGAAAGGGCCACGGATGTTCGACTGGGCGGTGGCCTCTCTGCCGGTCTATGAATGGACCACCGCCGCGGGCTGGGGTCGCTGGCTCCTGGCACGACGGGCGCTGACTCCGACTACCAAGGGAGAGTTCGAGATCGCCTACTACATGTGCTGCGCACCCACGGGCACCAGCGACAACGAACTGATCCGGGTCGCCGGGTCCCGATGGGCCGTGGAGGACTGCTTCCAGACTGCGAAAACCGAGGTCGGACTCGACCAATACCACGTCCGCCACTACGACGCCTGGTACCGCCACATCACCCTGGCCATGCTCGCCCACACCTACCTCGCCGTCACCGCCGCCATCGCCCCAAAAGCATTGGCAGCGGCCTCATCCCGCTCACCCTCGGCGAAAACCGACGTCTCCTGGCACACCTGATCACCCACCCACCCGCCCTCGCGGCCCATCCAGCGATGGTCGACCTGGCGCCGCCGCCACCAGTACCGAGCCAAGAAGGCCCACTACCAGCATCGACACCGATTACATCACGAAGTGCAGCTAGAGTACTAAGCCACGAGAGCGGGAATTCAACGGCAGAGCGAGCCGGTCGACTACTCGATCATGACACTGAGAACAACGGCTCCTCTCCATGTCAAGTCGTGGCGGGCAGAGAGGAGCTGTTGCTCCTCGTCCCCGGATCGGAGGAAGGTCGAAACGACGCGACACCCGGGAAAGCAGCCGATCACCCTCCTGAAGGATCTGCCCTGAATCGCCACCGATCACCGGCGATGAGTATCGGTCGAATTGCCACCCGGACAAGGATATAGGAGGTGGCCTGCCGGAGGATGCATGCGACGAGGGAGGGGACCTCGGAGCATCCTCCGGCAGATTTCTAAATGAACTTTATCTTGCCGAGGATTGTATTTTCGACGATTCCGGTGAAAACCGCGATGAGGAATTCCACGAGAGACATGATTGCTGTCCACCTATCTGTATTGCATACATTTGCAGGAATTTATGGACTTGTCAAGTGAGATCAATTAAAGTTTCTATGATGGATCGTCATTGTCAATACTGCATGCCGCGCCGATTCCGGCCACCGATGAATCGGCGATTCGAGGCATGCATATTCGAATACTCCGTCTGACGTCTTCACTACGTTAATCTCAGAAAATCACTCCGCTCTGTTGTCGTTATTGCGCGATCGGAGGATCGAGCAGATCTCGGATATCGAATTAGGTTCGATTATCTGCGCGTGCGCGCCATCGATTTCGCACTCGATGACCGGGCCGGAGACATAGGGCTCCCACCTGGGTGCCAGCGGGTCCGTTGGGGATCCGTCGGCGCGCGTGGATGCCCGGAACATCAGAACCTCGCCGGCGAATACCGGCGGATGATGGCGTGCCACGAGATGCGCGTTGTTGATCCAGATCGATCCGATTGTCACCGCCAGCTGCTCGACGATCTCGTTGTCGTGAGCACCGAATTGTTGTGCTATGAAGCCGATAATCGAATTATGTATGTCCTCCCTCGCCTCCTCGAGCATCTCGCTCGTCGACTCGGTCCGGTTGAGGTCGTGATCGTCGCCGCCCGGCGGAGAGTCGATAATTATCAAATCGGCGACCGCTCGCCCGCGCCGATCCAGCGCCGCGGCCAGCGCGTGCGCGATGATTCCGCCCGCCGAATATCCCAGCAGCGAGTATGGGCCGTCGGGCTGGACGGCGATGATCTGTTCGAAGTAGTCGTCCACCATTTCGTCCAGGGATTCCGCCGGGGGCGTTCGACCTTCCACGCCACGGGCTTGGAGTCCGTAGACCGGGCGATCGGTCATGTGCTCACCGAGTGACGAGTAGCACCAGCTCAAACCGCCGGCCGGGTGGACGCACCACAGCGGCGGTCTGCTGCCGGTCGTTCGGATCGGCAGCACGGTCGCGAACGGGTCGAAGGATTCGTGGTCCTCCGCGAGGCGAGCCGCCAGACCGGCCACGGTCGGCGATTCGAACACCTTCCGGATCGGGAGTTCGATGCCGGTGAGGTCACGGACGCGGGCGATCAACCGCATCGCGGACAGCGAGTGCCCGCCGAGTTCGAAGAACGAATCATCGGCTCCGACGGTATCGACTCCGAGGATTTCGGTGAACGCCACGGCCAGTAGGGTTTCCGTGGGCCCGGACAACTCGCGGAAGGGCGTGCCGGTGATGAGGACCGGGGTGGGGAGGGCGTGGCGGTCCAGTTTGCCGTTGGCGGTCAACGGGATTCGATCCACGACGGTGACGGCGGCGGGGACCATGAACGCCGGCAGCGACAGGCTTGCGAATTCGCGCAGTGCCCGCGCCCATTCGGCATCATCCGGGTCGGCGCCGACGGTATCCGCCGCCGGAGAAACGCTCCCGCCGGCGGTTTCGGGGACGACGTAGGCGACCAACTGCCGCCCGCCCGTCTGGCCGGGCAGTTCCCGCGCGACGACCGCGGCCTGTCCGACGCGGGGGTGCCGCAGCAGGACCGCCTCGATCTCACCGGGTTCGATGCGGAAGCCCCGGATCTTCACCTGATCGTCTGCGCGGCCGATGTATTCGAGCACTCCGGCGGCGGTCCAGCGGACCAGATCGCCGGACCGGTACAACCGTTCGCCCGGCTCCCCGTAAGGATCGGCGATGAATCGAGCCGCGGTCAGTCCTGCTCGTCCGCGGTAGCCGCGCGCCATGCTCGCGCCGCCGAGATGGAGCTCTCCGGTGACGCCGGCCGGGACCGGCCGCAACCAGGCGTCCAGCACGAGGGCGCGCACATTGTCTAGTGGAGCGCCGATCGGCACCGGTTCTTCGCCCACGACGCCGGGAGCAGCGGGGTGGGCAGTGGCGAAGACGGTGGTCTCGGTCGGTCCGTAGGTGTGGACGAACCGGGTCCGGCTCCAGCGGCGCACGGCTTTCCAGAACACGTCGCCGGGCACCTCCTCGCCGCCGATCCACACCTGACGGACGCCGTCGAAGCAATCGGCGCCCTGGTCGACGAGCAGTTCGAACAGTCGCGGGGTGAGGAACATCGACTGCACGGCATGGCGCTGGACGAGCTGCATGATCACGCTCGGCGCAAGGCGGTCGCCGGAGGCCACGACCAGGGTGCCGCCGGTGGTCAACGGCACCCACATCTCGTAGGTCGAGGCGTCGAAGGCCGTGGAGGAGTGCGCGAGTACGCGGCCGTGGTCGCTGTTCCAGACCCGGTTGCCGGTGAACGCGACAACGTTGCGGTGGGTTACCGCAATCGCTTTCGGTCGGCCGGTGGATCCGGAGGTGTAGATGACATAGGCCAGATTGCCCGCACGCAGGGGTTCGAGCCGCTCGGAATCGGTCACATCCACATCATCGGCGCGGGTGCCGTCGCCGAGGACGAGTGTCGGACGAATGCCGTTGCTGGGCAGCAGGGTTCGCAGTTCCGCCGTGGTGACGACAGCGATTGGGTCGGCGTCACCGAGGATGTACTCCAGACGTTCGGCTGGGTAGGTGGTGTCGATCGGCAGGTACGCGCCGCCTGCCTTGAGTACTGCCAGCAACGCGACCATCAGGTCGTACGAGCGTTCCACGGCCACCGCGACCACCGTGTCCGGCCCGACCCCGGCCGTGATCAGTTCGCGTGCGAGATGGTTTGCAGCAGAGTTCAACTGGAGGTACGTGGACTCGATGCCGTCACAGATGACAGCGACCGCGCCGGGATCGGCGTCGACCTGTCGTTCGACCATCCCTGTCAGCGTCGCGGTGGAGTCGAGAGCGGTCGCGGTGTCGTTCCAGCCGAACAGGACGTCGGCCCGCTCTGCTGGGTCGAGTACCTCGATATCGGCGAGCCGCCGGGCAGGGTGCGCGGTGATCTGCTCCAGTACCCGCAGGAATCGGGCGGCCAGCCGTTCGATGCCGGCGCGGTCGAACAGATCGGTGGCGTATTCGATCGCCGCGTGCAATCCGTCGCCGGTGTCGATGATGTCGAACAGCAGGTCGTAGCGCGCGGTGGCGGTGGACGCCCGCAACGGTGCCACGGTCAATTCCGGGAGCAGGGTATCCAGCAGCCCCGTGTCGGGCAGCGGGTTGTTCTGATACGCGAGGGCCACCTGGAACAACGGATGGTGTCCGGTGGAGCGAACCGGATTGAGCAGCTCCACGATTCGCTCGAACGGCGCGTCCTGGTGCGCGTAGGCGTCCAGGGCGCGTTCGCGCACGCGGCCCAGCAGATCGGCGAAGTCCGGGTTGCCCGAGGTATCCACGCGCAATACCCAGGTGTTGACGAAAAATCCCACCAGATCGGTGAGCGCTTGGTCGGGACGCCCCGCGATGGGTGCGCCGATGGCGATGTCCTCGCCCGCCCCGAGCCGCGTGAGCAGGAGCGTGAGGGTGGCCTGCAGGACCATCGCCGGGGTGGCTCCGTGGTCCCGGGCCAGATCCTCGACCCCGCGGCGCACATCCGCCGAAATATCGAAGGTGTGCAGATCACCGGTGTAGGACTTGACCTTCGGCCGGGGCCGGTCGGTCGGCAGCTCGATCACCTCCGGCAGCCCGGCCAGCGTATCGCGCCAGTACTCGAATTGGGTTGCGATCAAAGACTGTTCGTCCTCGGGATCGCCGAGCAGCTCACGCTGCCACAGGGTGTAGTCGGCGTACTGCACCGGCAACGGCGTCCACCCCGGTGCGCCACCCCTGCGTCGTGCCTCGTAGGCGGTGAGCAGATCACGGGCCAGGGCGGGCATGGACGCACCGTCGGCCGCGATGTGGTGCACGACGACAACGACCACCCACTCCCCCGGCTCGGCACGCAGAATCGCTGCACGGCAGGGTATTTCAGTCGACAGATCGAACCGGTGACCGACGACGCCCGCCAGCGCGGAGTCGGAGTGCTCGGCGACGAGCACGGGCACTAGGCCGGGTTCGGGCGCGAGGATGACCTGGGCGGCAACGCCATTCGAATCGGCGATCACCGTCCGCAGTGATTCGTGCCGCACCACCACATCCTGGATGGCGGCCGCGAGCGCGGTTTCGTCGACATCACCGCTCAACCGGACGGCCAGCGGCAGGTTGTAGGTCGCCGACGGGCCCTCCAGGCGGTGCAGGAACCACAACCGGGTCTGCGCGTACGACAGCGGGATCACCGCGGGCCGCGGGCGTGCGGTCAATGCCGTTCGGGCCGAGTCGCTTTCGCAGAATCGAGTGGCGAGCTTCGCCACCGTCGGCGATTCGAATACCGCGCGGATGGGCAGTTCGACCCCCGCCAGCGCCCGGACGCGCGCGATCAATCGCATAGCCGACAGTGAGTGTCCGCCCAGCTCGAAGAACGAATCATCGGCCCCGACCCGGTCGATACCGAGTACTTCGGAGAAGGCCGCTGCCAGTAGCGTTTCCGTCGCTCCGGAGGGTTCCCGGAACGGTGTGCCCCCGCTGAACTCCGGTGCGGGCAGTGCCGCGCGATCGAGTTTTCCGTTGGCGGTCAACGGAAGCCGGTCCAGGATCACGACGGCGGCGGGAACCATGAACTCGGGCAGCGTGCGTCCCGCGTACTCGCGGAGTTCACGTCCGTGACCCTGGTCGGTGCCGATGGCTGCGGCACCCTCGTCCGGGTCGATGACCACGTAGGCGGTCAACTGCTGCCCGGTCGCCGCACCGGAGTCGCCGCTCGCGACGACGGCGACGCGCCGGATTCCGGGATGACGCCGCAGAGCGGCCTCGACCTCGCCGGGTTCGACTCGGAAGCCACGGATCTTCACCTGATCGTCCGCGCGCCCTACGTATTCCACGGTGCCGGCCTCGGTCCACCGGGCCGTATCCCCGGATCGATACAACCGCTCCCCGGCAACGCCGAAGGGGTCGGCGACGAAACGGGCCGCGGTGAGACCGGCCCTGTCCCGATAGCCACGGGCCAGGCCGAGGCCCCCGATGTAGAGCTCGCCGGTCACACCGACCGGGACCGGCCGCAACCAGCTGTCGAGCACGTGGATACGCGCATTGCCGACCGGTGTGCCGATCGGCACCGACCCTGCCCGGTCACCGGTCAGATCGATCGGGTGGGCGGTGGCGTACACCGTGGCCTCGGTCGGCCCGTACCAGTTCACCAGCCGGGCACCCGAGGTCGTGGTCGCGAACCGCCGCACCAGTCCGGGCGTCACCGTATCGGCTCCGGTCGCCACATGTTCCAGACCGAGCAGGGCGTCGTCGGACCCCGATTCGGCGTGCTCGAGGACGGCCTGCAGCAGCAGTGGCGTCATGAAAGCCTTTGTCACACCGGCGGACCGGATCAGCTGTGCGAGCGCACCCGGATCCCGCGCCGCTTCCCACGACACCACCAGCGTGCCGCCACCGAGCAGGGTCGGCCACAGTTCGACCACGGAGGCATCGAATGCGATCGAGGAATGCATCAGCATCCGGGACCCGCTCTCGACCCGCCACTGCTGCGCGGCCAGGTTGGCGACATTGCCGTGGGTGACCGCGACCGCTTTCGGACGGCCGGTGGACCCCGACGTGTAGATCACGTAGGCGAGGTTGCCCGACCGCAACGGCTCCCGCCGCTCGGCATCTGTCACATCCACCGCATCAGCGACAGCGTCGCCGCGGGTGAGGTCGTCGATCACCAGCACCTGCCGTGTTCCCATGTCCGGCAGCAGCTTTCGCTGCCCGGAGGTGGTCAGGACCACGACCGGGTCGGCATCGCCGAACATGAATTCGAGCCGCTCGGCAGGGTAGGAGGTGTCGATGGGCAGGTACGCGCCGCCGGCCTTGACCACCGCGAGCACCGCCACTATCAGCAGGTGGGAACGTTCGGCGGCAACCGCAACCACGGTCTCCGGCCCCACCCCGGCGGCGAGCAGCGTCCGCGCCAGCCGGTTGGCCCCGGCGTTCACCTGCCGGTAGGTGAGCTCGGAAAGTGCTGCACTCCCGTTCTTTTCGTGTCCGGTACCGGTTTCGGCGATCGCGATCGCATCCGGTGTGCGGGAAACCTGCTGCTCGAACCATCCGGGCAGGGTGACCGACGGGTCGTGAGGGATGTGGTTGGAGTTCCAGGCGGTGAGAATCCGGGCGTGCTCGTCCGCTTCGAGGGTGTCGAGGCCAGCGAGGGCGATACCGGGACCAGTGGTGATCTGATCGAGGACGCGCCGCAGGCGCTCGAGGATGGCACTCACCCGTGCCTCGTCGAACAGGGCGGTCTGATAGATCGCGCGCAGCTGAAGCCGGCCGTCGGCGTCGAGTCGGGTGAGCAGCGCGAAGGGGTAGTGGGCGGCATCGGCGACGTCGATACCGGTGATGGTGAGGCCGTCCAGCTGTTCGGCGTCGGCGGCCAGACCGTCGGAATCGACCGGGTAGGACTCGAAGACGAAGATGGTGTCGAACAAAGTCGCAGTGCCGCTGATGGTTTGAATGTCGGCGAGACCGATGTGGTGATGGTCGAGCAGTCGAGTCTGCTGGTTCCGGAACTCGGCGAGTGCCGTTTCGACGGTGTGCTGCGGGGCGAGTCGTACGCGCACCGGCAGGGTGTTGATCAACAGGCCGATCATCGATTCCACACCGGGCAGCTGCGGTGGCCGACCGGACACGGTGGTGGCGAAGACGACGTCGTCGCGTCCGGTCGATGCCGAGAGTACCAGGCCCCACCCGAACTGCAGGACCGTGTTGACGGTGGTACCGAGGCGGGTTGCCAGATCGATGACGCGACGGGTGATCTCGGCGTCGATCACTGTCCTGTGCTCACTGGGCAGCTCGGCGGGCGAGGTGGTGGCGGATGCGGGCGCGAGCAGAGTGGGTTCGCTGACCCCCGCCAGCGCTTCCCGCCACACGGTCAAGCGTTCGCCGTAATCGGTGCGCGCCAGCCACACCAGGTAATCCCGGAACGCAGCGGGCCGGCCCAGCAGAGCCGGATCACCACCGGTGGCGTAGAGCGCCAGCAGTTCCCGCATCAGCAGCGGCAGCGACCAGCCGTCGAGCAGTATGTGGTGCGCGGTCACCACCATCGCGAAACCGTCGTCCGCACTTCCGTTCTCGCCGGACCCGCCGAGCCCTCGGACGACGGTGAAGCGGATCGCCGGTGGTAGCGCCAGGTCGAACGGTGTCGACCGGTCGTGCTCGCGAATCCGGCGGGTTGCCTCCGCAGCGTCTTCGGTGCCGGTCAGGTCGATTTCACGCCACCATGGCGTGACTGTCGCCGGAATCACCTGGGCCACAGTCCCGTTCGAGTCGGCGACGAACGCGGACCGCAGATTCGGGTGACGTGTGAACAGTGCCGCGACCGCCGACTGCCAGCGGACCGCATCGAGATATCCGCCGAAGCGCAGCTCGACCTGGGTCGTGTAGACATCCAGCGAGCCGGCCGACAGCAGGGCGTGGAAGTACAGACCCGATTGCAGAGGGGCCAAAGGCAATACGTCGTCCAGCGTCCCGTACTGCCGTTCCCACGCATCTATCCCGGATTGGGTCACGGTCAGCAGCGGGAAGTCCGACGGGGTCGCTCCACCCCCGACATCGCTGTCGAGATGTGCGGCGATCGCGGTGACCACGTCCGTCCACAGCTCGGCCAGCTCGCCCACGTCGGATCGAGGCAGGACGGCGGTGGGGAACCCGAATTCGGCCGAGATCACCCCACCCAGCGCGATCGCGGTGACCTCAACCGTCGCGGTCATCGGCATGGCGGAATCGGGAGCCTCCCGCAGACCGGAAAGATCCGCCGCGGGCACCCATCCGACGGCAGGAACAGACTGTCCCGCAGCGGCATCCGTTCCAAGCAGCGCCTGCGTCACTTGTCCGAGGTAGTTGAAGCTCACCTGCGGCGAGATCACCGGAACATCGGAATCGCCACCGCCGGAGAGATACTGCCGGATTCCGTAACCGATACCCCGATCGGGCACAACGCGGAGCTGTTGTTTGACCGCCTTGATCACCGCACCCAACGCCTGGTCATCCTCGACAGGGATATCGGTGAGATCGAGCCGGAGCGGATGGACGGTGGTGAACCAACCGACCGTGCGCGACAGATCCGCCATCCCCGCCGCGGCGGCGGTGATGTGTTCCTCGCGGCCGTGGCCTTCGAGAGCGACCAGCAGCGATGGCATCTCGATGCCACGCCGCACCCGCCAACGAACAACCGCCAGGGTCAACGCGGCCAGCAGAGCATCCTCGACACCGGCGTTGTAGCGGGACGGCAGCCGATCGATCAGAATCTGGGTCACCGCTTCAGGAATGGTGACCTGAACACGGTCGGCCGTCGACCGTCGATCGACAGCCGGGTCGAGTGCACGCGCCCCCAGCAGCGGATCAGCACCTTCGGCCTGACGTGCCCAGAACCCGAGTTCCTTTGCATCGGTGGCACCCTGGGCGAGTTCGGTGAGAGCGTGTACCCACCGCCGCATCGAGGTACCCACCGGAGCGAGCACCGGGGACTGCCCGGTACTGACCGCAGACCAGGCCGCCATCAGATCGGGGACGAGAATGCGCCACGACACACCATCGACGACGAGATGATGCAGAACCAGGATCAACCGGCCCGCCTGCTCCGGACCGGCATCGAGCCACGCCGCAGTGAGCATGACTCCCTCAGCCGGGTGAAGACGTCGCACCGCCCGGTTCAAAGCTGCGGTCGCCGCGGGCTCCCAGCGATCGGGACCTTCCGGATCGGTGTCGGCGACCTCGTCGACGATAGTGTGTTCGATCACCGCCTCCACGTCCACGGCGCCGGGTTCAGCGGTGGTCAAAACCCAACCGTCGCTGGAATTTCCGTGCAACCGTGCCCGCAGCATGTCGTGGTGGTCGATGACAGCGCTCAAGGTCGCGACGAGCCCGGCCCGGTCGATTCCGGCCGGCAGCCGCAGCACCATGTGCTGGTTGAACCGGTCGATGTCCGCACCATGCTCGAGCACCCAGCGCACGATCGGCGGCACAGGCATATCACCCACCCCGCCACCGGGAAGCTCCTCGATGACGGTCACCGCGGTCTCGGTGCGCGCATGCGCGGCCAGCGCGGCGGGGGTTTTGTGCTCGAAAACATCGCGCACGGTGAACACCAGACCCCGCACCCGTGCCCGTGACACCAGTTGGATGGCGATGATGCTGTCGCCGCCGAGATCGAAGAAGGAATCGTCGACGCCGAGGTTCGCGATCCCCAGGACCTCGCCGAACACCGACGCCACCGCCGCTTCGGTTTCCCCGGCGGGTTCGCGGTAGGTCGTGGTGGTGAATGTCGGTGCGGGCAAGGCGTTCCGGTCGAGCTTGCCGTTGACCGTCAGCGGCAACCGGTCCAGCACCACGACCGCGGCCGGGACCATGAACTCCGGCAGCGACCGCCCCACGAACTCCCGCACGGCCCGTGACCAGTCGACATCACCTCGCGCGCAGTGGGGTCCGAGAACGATGTAGGCGACCAACCGGCGTGCTCCCGTCCCACCGCTCGTCTCCCGCGCTACCACAGCCACCTGCGCGATATCGCTGTGCCGCAACAGGATTGATTCCACTTCGCCGGGCTCCACCCGGAACCCACGGATCTTCACCTGATCGTCGGCACGGCCCAGGTACTCGAGCACCCCCGCGGCGGTCCAGCGCGCCGAGTCCCCGGAACGATAGAGCCGGCCACCCTCGCCACCGAACGGATCGGCGACGAATCGCGTGGCGGTCAGCACCGCCTGTTCTCGGTACCCGCGGGCCAAACCCGCACCGCCGATGTACAACTCACCCGTCACGCCGGGCGGCACCGGCCGCATCCGGGCGTCGAGCACGTACACCCGCGCGTTGGCTATCGGCGCTCCGATCGGTACGGACGCACTGCCGAGATCGCGTGCGGGTTCGACCGCGTACGCGGTGGCGTACACGGTCGCTTCGGTCGGCCCGTACCAGTTCACCAGTTCCGCCGCCGGGGCGACGGCCCCGAATCGCTGGACCAGTCCCGGCGGCAACACGTCAGCACCGGTGGCGACCTGCCGCAGGCCCGACAGCACCTCGGGGGACGCGCTTTCCGCATGCTCGATCAGTGCGAGCAGTAGCAGCGGTGTCAGGAAGGCCTTCGACACACCTGCCGTCCGGATCAGGTGCGCCAGCGCCTCGGGATCCCTAACCGGTTCCGTCGACACGATCAGCGCACCGCCGCCTAGCAGCGTCGGCCATACCTCGGCCACCGCGGCATCGAATGCGATGGAGGACTGCATCAGCATCCGGTCCCGATCGTCGATCGTCCACTGCTGGGTGACCAGGTGGACCACGCTGCGATGGGTCACCGCAACGGCTTTCGGACGACCTGTGGAGCCGGAGGTGTAGATGACGTAGGCCAGATTGTCCGGCCGAAGCGGCGACCGCCGCTCGGCATCGTGTACGCCCGCTGTCGCGGTACCGGGAGCGGCGGCGATCAGGTCATCGATCAGCAAGACAGCGCGATCACCGGTGCCGGGCAACAGCTTCCGTTGCTCGGCCGTGGTGAGGACCGCAATCGGGTCGGCATCGCCGAGGAAGTACTCGATGCGTTCGGCCGGATGCGCGGTATCGATGGGCAGATAGGCGCCGCCGGCCTCGAGCACGGCCAGCAGCGCCACGACCAGGCTGTAGGAACGCTCGACCGCGACCGCGACCACTGTGTCCGAGCCGACCCCGGCCGCGATCAGCTCACGAGCCACATGGCTTGCGGCACAGGCCAACCGACGATACGTGTAGTCGACTCCGTCAGCGGTGACCGCAATGGCCTCCGGTGTAGTGGTTGCCCGGTGGGCGAATCGTGACGGCAGAGTCGCCACAGGGTCGATCGCGGTGCCGGTGTCGTTCCACTCCGCCAACAGCTGGGATTTCTCGGCGAGGCCGAGGATTTCGATGTCGCCGATCTGGATGCGAGGGTCGCCCGATGTCTGATCCAGAACCCGCAGGAACCGGTCGGCGAGTGCTGTGATGGTGGCAGCGTCGTAGAGGTCGGTGGCGTATTCGATCCACGCCTGGAAACCGTCCTCGGCCCGGCCACCATCCACGATATTGAACAACAGGTCATACCGCGCGGTCCCGGTCGGAGCCTGCACCGGCGTGATGGTCAATCCCGGCATCAGCGTGTCGAGCGCGCCGGTATCGGGCAGTGGGTTGTTCTGGAAAGCCAGCGACACCTGGAACAACGGATGATGACCGGGCGAGCGAACCGGATTGAGCAACTCCACGATTCGCTCGAACGGCGCATCCTGATGGGAGTAAGCATCCAAGGCCCGCTCCCGAACCCGCGCCAGCAGATCCTCGAAGGTGGGGTTGCCCGAGCTGTCCACGCGAAGCACCCACGTGTTCACGAAGAACCCGACCAGATCGGTCAGCGCCTCATCGGCACGCCCGGCGATCGGCGCGCCCAGAGCCAGATCCTCCCCCGCACCCAAACGGGTGAGCAGCACCGCCAACGCGGCCTGCAACACCATCGCCGAGGTAGCCCCATTCTCCTGAGCCAACGCCTCGATACGCCGTCGCGCTGCGGCGGGGATGGTGAACCCGAACAGATCACCCCGGTGCGAGGCCACGGCCGGACGCGGTCTGTCGGTCGGCAGCTCGATCACTTCCGGCAAATCTGCCAAAGTTTCACGCCAGTAACCGAATTGGCGGGCGATCAGCGACTGGTGGTCCTCGGGGTCGCCGAGCAGCTCACGCTGCCACAGCGTGTAGTCCGCGTACTGCACCGGCAACGGGTTCCAGGTCGGCGCGCTGCCGCGGCGGCGGAACTCGTAGGCGGAGAGCAGATCTCGGAGCAGGACGGGCATGGAGGCACCGTCGGCGGCGATGTGGTGGACGACCAGCACGAACACCCGCTCAACCGGACCCACGCGCAGAACAGCGGCGCGGCACGGGATTTCGGCGGACAGGTCGAATCGGTACCTGGCCACACCGGCCAGCACCGCCTCGGAGAACGGCGCCGCCAGGACCGGAATTCGGGCCCGGTCGTCAGCGGGGTCCATGATGAGCTGAACGCCGACACCGTCACTGTCGCCGAAGATCGTCCGCAACGATTCGTGGCGATCGACGACATCCTGCAGGGCTGCCGCGAGCGCGGTCTCGTCGACATCTCCGCGCAATCGCACCGGCAGGGGCAGGTTGTAGGTCGCCGACGGGCCTTCGAAGCGGTAGAGGAACCACAATCGCAGCTGCGCGTACGACAGCGGGATCAGCGCGGGCCTGGGTCTGCGGATCACGGCGGCGCGGACCCTGGTCCCTTCGCCGAAGCGCGCGGCGAGCGCGGCAACGGTCGGGGATTCGAACACCACGCGGATGGGCAGTTCGACACCGGCCAGCATGCGCAACCGGGCGATCAATCGCATCGCCGACAGTGAATGCCCGCCGAGGTCGAAGAACGAATCGCCGGCCCCCACCTGGTCGATGCCGAGAATCTCGGAAAACGCCGACGCCAGTAGGGTTTCGGCCGCGCCGGCCGGTTCCCGGAACGCCGCCGAGCCGGTGAACTCCGGTGCGGGCAGTGCGGCGCGATCGAGTTTGCCGTTCACGGTCAACGGCAACCGGTCCAGCACCACGACGGCCGCGGGAACCATGAACTCCGGCAGTGACCTGCCCGTGTGCTCCCGCACGAGCTGCGGCCAATCCCACGCGGCGTCCGCGTCGGCGGCGGGGACGAGGTAGGCGACCAACCGCCGGCCACCGGCCGCACCGGGGACCTCCCGCGCGACCACCGCGGTCTGCGCCACCGCGGGATGTTCGAGCAGCACCGCCTCGACCTCACCCGGTTCCACCCGGAACCCGCGGACTTTCACCTGATCGTCGGCGCGCGCCACATACTCCAGCACGCCCGCGGCGGTCCAGCGCGCCACATCTCCCGAGCGATACAGGCGTTCGCCGGTGCTGCCGAAGGGGTCGGCGACGAACCGCGCCGCGGTCGACACCGCCTGGCCACGGTATCCGCGCGCCAGGCCCGCGCCACCGATGTACAGCTCCCCGGCAACGCCGGGCGGCACCGGCCGCAACCACGCGTCGAGTACGTAGACGCGCAGGTTGTCCAGGGGCAGGCCGATCGGCACCGAGGCGGCGGCATCGCGCGCCACGTCCGGGCCGACGATGTACGCGGTATCGCAGACGGTGGCCTCGGTAGGTCCGTAGCCGTTGATGATTCGCAGTGCCGGCAGGAGTTCGCGGAGCCAGCGTGCGGTCGCGATCGGGAAGGCATCGCCGCCCACCGTCACGCGTTCCAAGTCCGTGAGTTCCGTTCCCGCGGCGGCTGCCAGCCGATCGATCAGCACGTCGAGCATCGCGGGGGTGAGAAACATCGCCGTCACGCGATGCCGGGTGGCCAGTCGCACCATCTCGTCCAGATCGGTTCCGGTGCCCGACGCGACGACCACACCGCCGCCGCCCACCAGGGCGGGCCACAGTTCGTAGGTGGAGGCGTCGAATCCGATCGAGGAGTGCATCAGCATGCGACCGTCGAATCCGGCCGGGGTCTCCTGGGCGACGAGGTTCACGACATTGCGGTGCGTGATCGCAACGGCTTTGGGGCGACCGGTGGATCCGGAGGTGTAGATGACGTAGGCCAGATTGTCCGACCGCACCGGTGCACGCCGGTCCGCATCGGTCACATCGACGTCGTCGCGGGTATGGCTCGCGGCGTGGTCGAGCAGCAGGACCGGTCGAATTCCGGTGTCGGGCAACAGCGTCCGCTGTTCAGCGGTGGTGATGACGGCGACCGGATCGGCGTCGCCGAGGATGTATTCCAGGCGCTCGATCGGGTGTGTGGTGTCGATGGGCAGGTAGGCGCCGCCGGCTTTGAGCACGGCGAGCAGGGCGACGATGAGATGATAGGAACGGGCGACGGCGACGGCCACCACGGTGTCCGGCCCGGCTCCAGCCGCGATCAGCTCTCGGGCAAGCTTGTTGGCGTCGGAATTCAACTGCCGGTAGGTGTTCTCGGTGCCGTCACACACCACGGCGACCGCGTCGGGTGTGGTGGCCACCTGCCATTCGAACAGCTCGTGCAGGGTGACGGTCGCGTCGATATCCGTGGCGGCGCCCTGGCTCGCGAGCATTATCCGTGCCTGCTCGGCCGGGTCCAGGACCTCGATATCCGTGAGTCGTCGCGCGGGGTCGCCGACGATCTGGTCGAGGATGCGCTGGAACCGGTCGGCGAGTCGTTCGATTGTGTTGCTGCTGTAGAGATCTGTGGCGTACTCGATCGATACCTGGTACCCGTCGGCGGCGCTGCCGGTGTCGATGACGTTGAAAAGCAGGTCGTAACGCGCGGTCCCGGTCGCCGTCGGCACCGGTGCGGCGGTCAGCTCCGGCAGCAGCGCACCGACTGATGCGGTATCGGACAGGGGGTTGTTCTGAAATGCCAAGGCCACCTGGAACAACGGGTGGTGCGCCGGGGAGCGGACCGGGTTGAGCAGTTCCACCAGGCGCTCGAAGGGGGCGTCCTGGTTGGCGTAGGCGTCGAGCGCACGGTCGCGAACCCGGGTGAGCAGTTCAGCTACGGTGGGGTTGCCACCGGCGTCCACGCGCAGCACCCAGGTATTGACGAAGAATCCCACCAGATCGGTCAATGCCTCATCGGCGCGCCCCACTATCGGAGCGCCGATGGCCAAGGCCTCGCCTGCTCCGAGACGGTTGAGCAGGACCGCGAGTACGGTCTGCAGCACCATCGCCGGAGTCGCGGCGTGATCGCGAGCGAGGGCTTCGACCGAGCGGCGGCTCGATGCGGGAATGGTGAACCTGTGCAGGTCGCCTCGATGGGACGCCACCGGCGGTCGGGGCCGATCGGCAGGCAGCTCGGTCACTTCGGGCAGTCCGGCCAGGGTCCGGCGCCAGTAGTCGAATTGTGTGGCGATCAAGGACTGTTCGTCATCGGGATCACCGAGCAACTCACGCTGCCACAGCGCGTAGTCGGCGTACTGCACCGGCAGCGGCGTCCACTCGGGTGCGCTGCCGCGCCGCCGCGCTTCGTAGGCGGTGAGCACGTCTCGCACCAGGGCGGGCATCGAGGCACCATCGGCGGCGATGTGGTGCACGACCAGAACCACCACTCGCTCCCCCGGGCCGACACGCAGAACAGCGGCGCGGCACGGGATTTCGGTGGACAGGTCGAACCGGTAGCCGACCACCTCGGCCAGGCCGGGCTCGGAGAATTCGGTGACCGGCACCGGAACCCGCGCCTTGTCGGGGTCGAGGATCCGCTGGGAGCCGACGCCGTCGGTGTCGGCGAAGAGCGTGCGCAGCGATTCGTGGCGGTCTACGACGTCCTGGATCGCGGCCGCGAGTGCGTTGTCATCGACGGCGCCGGTCAGCCGGACCGCCATCGGGAGGTTGTAGGTCGCCGAGGGCCCCTCCAGCCGGTGCAGGAACCACAGCCGCGCCTGGGCGTACGACAACGGAACGACCGCGGGACGCGGTCGGGGCGCCACTGCTGTCCGCGCCCGCGCGCCCGCACCGAAGTGGGCTGCCAAGCCCGCCACGGTCGGGGATTCGAAGACCGTTCGAATGGGCAGCTCGACGCCGGCCAGGGCACGGACACGCGCGATCAGCCGCATCGCCGACAACGAGTGGCCGCCGAGATCCAGGAACGAGTCGTCGGCTCCGATGTTCTCGACGCCGAGGATCTCGGTGAACAGCGAGGCGAGCAGGGTCTCGGCAGCGCCGCGAGGTGGCCGGAATTCCCCGCGCTCGGCAAACAGCGGGGCGGGCAGGGCCGCGCGATCGAGTTTGCCGTTGACCGTGAGGGGCAGCCGATCGAGGGGCATGACCGTCGTGGGGATCATGTAGTCGGGCAATTGGTCGGTCAGGTCGCCGCGGATCAGTGTTGTCAGAACGGTGGGGCTCGCCCAGCGAGGATGCGCGGTGAGGATGTCGACGGGTTGAGGCTCGGCTTGGTCACGGAGCGTGCGCGTGGCGTAGAGGATGTGCAGACCGGTGCCGGTGACATGCGGATTCGTACGAGTAGCGGTATGGAATCCGCGCTGCTGCAACAGATCCCGGATCACGGCCAGCCGGTTGTCGATGTCGTGGACCTCGGCCGCGATCTGCTCGATCCGCGACCAATGCTCATCCCGAATCCCCTGCAGCGCTTCGAGTTCGCCACCCTCGACATCGAGCTTGAGCAACCCGATCCGGTCCAGACCGTGCTCGTCGATGATGTCGGACACCGTCCGGATACGCACCTGCACCTCGACCGACTTCAGACGATCATCGAGCAACTCGTCCAAAGCGTCCTGGCCCACTTCGGCGGCCCGCGACCGGAATTCGTTGTGCAGGAACGAATCCAGCAGCTCCCGCTGGTCCTCGGTAGCCCTGCCTCGAGCCGACAGGATCGACATATCCGGGTAGTAGGTGAACACATCGGCACCCGCCTCGGCACCGATCGCCGCCTCGATCAACGTCGCATCCAGGCCGTGCAAATCCGAATTCGCCCGATACATCCGTTGCAGATCCGGGATCGGCTCCACCGCATAGATCTCCACCTGCGGCGACAACGTCTTCGCATACACCGAGAACATGCCCACATGGGCACCGATATCGAGAACACACCCCTCGGACGGAACGATCACACCGTCATGGCAGTACTCGGCCCGCTCGAACACCTCCTGGAACAGAAACTCGATATTGGACCGGTTACGACCCACCACCGGCATACCATTCGGCAGCTCATGGAGTTCGCTGCCGTCGATCTGTCCTGCGGCCTGTAGGCGCAGGTAGGCGTCGGCCACTGGCGCACCGATCGGATCGGGCACCACATAGGCCACCAACTGCGGATCGCTCGCCTGGTCAGCGAGGCCGGGGGCCGGCCGAGCCACTACCGCGGCCCCACCCACCTGCGCATGACCTGCCAGAACGGTTTCGATCTCGCCGGGTTCGACGCGGTAGCCGCGGATCTTCACCTGGTCGTCGACGCGCCCGGCGTATTCGAGCACACCGGCGCCGGTCCAGCGGACGAGGTCGCCGGAGCGGTACAACCGCTCCCCTGCACCGCCGAACGGGTCGGCCACGAAGCGGGCCGCGGTCAGCCCGGCCCGGCCGCGGTAGCCACGTGCCAGGCTCTCGCCACCGAAGTAGAGTTCGCCTGTCACGCCGGGAGGTACGGGGCGCAGCCACGGATCGAGAACGTAAGCACGCACATTGCCCAGCGGTTTGCCGATCGGGCTGCTCTGCGCTTCCCGCGCGACGCGGTCGGAGAGCACGAGTTCGGTGGTGTGCACGGTATTTTCGGTGATCCCGTACATGTTCACCAGCTCCGGGCCACCCGACCGGCCGAACACCGGATCCCAGTGGCCCAGTCGCGCCGGATCGAGTGCCTCGCCACCGAAAATGACCAGCCTGAGCCCGGATCGGTCCGGCCGCGGCGCAGTGGCGGCCTCGGTGAGCGCGTAGAACGCGCTCGGCGTCTGGTTCAACACCGTCACCCCGTGCGACCGAATCACTTCCCACAGGTCATCCGGCGACCGCACCACATCCCACGCCACCACCACAACACGCCCACCCGACAACAGCGGACCCCACAACTCCCACACCGAGAAATCGAACGCATGCGAATGCACCCACGCCCACACATCATCGGAACCGAACCCATAACGATCCGCAGTGACCGAGAACAGATTCACCGCGTTGCCATGCGTCACCGCAACACCTTTGGGACGACCCGTCGACCCCGAGGTGTAGATGACATACGCCAGATTGCCCCCACGCAACGGCCCACGACGCTCGACATCCGACACATTCGCCACATCGCCCGACCCGATAGAGTCACCGATGAGCTCGTCGAGTGACAGAACTGTCCGATTTCCAGTGTTGGGCAACAGCTTCCGCTGACCGCCGGTAGTGAGGACAGCCGCCGGGTCGGCATCGGCAAGAACGTACTCGACACGATCAGCCGGATGCGCGGTATCGATCGGCAGATACGCACCACCGGACTTCAGCACCGTGAGTAGTGCCACGATCAGTTCCCAGGACCGTTCCACCGCGACCGCCACGACAGTGTCGGGTCCGACCCCGTGAGCGATCAGCTCGTGCGCCAAATGGTTTGCCGCAGAGTTCAACTGCCGGTAGGTATAGGCGCCGTCGGTGCCCACGACTGCGATGGCATCGGGTGTGAGTGCGGCGCGGCGTTCGAACACCCTCGGCAGGGTGGCGGTGGCGTCGATGCCGACGGTGGTGCCGCTCCACTCGGTCAGCACCCGGGACTTCTCGCTCGCGCCGAGCAGCTCCGCATCGACCAGCCGGCTGTCGGGGTGCGCGGAGATTCGGCCGAGAGTGTCCAGCAGCCGGTCGAGAATCCCGGCCACCTGATCGGCCTCGAACAGGTCGCTTCGGTAGATCGCGCGCAGCTGCAGAGTGTGGTGCGGATCGAGGTGGGTCAGGAGACCGAAGGGGTAGTGGGCGGCATCGGCGACGTCGATGCCGGTGATGGTGAGGCCGTCCAGCAGGTTGGCATGCGTGGTCAGGCCGTCGGTGTCGACGGGATAGGACTCGAACGCCATGATGGTGTCGAACAACGCCGAAGTGCCCGTGGCGGTTTGGATGTCGGCGAGTCCGGTGTGGTGGTGATCGAGCAGCGCGGTCTGCTGATTCTGGAACTCGATGAGCGCGGACTCGATGGTGCGATCCGGCGTGAATCGCACCCGCACCGGAAGGGTGTTGATCAGCAGGCCGATCATCGATTCCACGCCGGGCAGCTGCGGTGGCCGACCGGACACGGTGGTCGCGAAGACGACGTCATCGCGGCCGGTCAGGGCGGACAGCACCAGTCCCCAGCCGAACTGCAGCACCGTGTTGACCGTGATACCCAGGCGCGCAGCCAGATCGGTGAGGGCGCGGGTGCGCTCGGTATCGAGGACGATGCGATATTCAGCGGGCAGACCCGTGGCCGCAGCGGCGGGACGTGCGGGTGCGAGGAAGGTGGGTTCGCTGACCCCCGCCAGCGCCTCCCGCCACACCGCCAGACCGGCGTCGTGATCGGTACGCGCCAGCCACGCCAGGTAATCCCGGAACGGAACGGGCCGGCCCAGCAGGGCCGGATCACCACCGGTGGCATAGAGCGCCACCAGTTCCCGCATCAGCAGCGGCAACGACCAGCCATCGAGCAGAATGTGATGCGCCGTCACCACCACGACGAAACCCGCACCGCCGTCACCCCGGATGAGCGTGAACCGGATCGCCGGCGGCCGAGCCAGATCGAACGGTGTCGAGCGATCCTCATCGCGAACACCTCGCACGGCCGCCGTGGCATCGTCGGCCCCCGCCAGGTCGACCTCACGCCATGCGGGCGGCGCGGTGGCGGGAATCACCTGGGCCACAGCGCCATTGGAGTCGGCGACGAAGGCGGCACGGAGATTCGGGTGTCTGCTCAGGACAGCGGTCGCCGCGGCCCGCCAACGGGCGGCATCGAGATGGCCGGCAAATCCGAGTTCGACCTGGGTGGTGTAGACATCCAGGTCGCGGTCAGCCAGCAGCGCATGAAAGTACAGTCCCGACTGCAGCGGCGCCAGCGGCAGCACATCGGCCAGTGACCCGTAATTCCGTTCCCAGACTTCGATATCCGGTTGGATCGCGGGGAACAGTGCGAAGTCCGACGGGGTCGCTCCGCCGGAGGTATCGCTGCCGAGATGGGCAGCGATCGCGGTGACCGCGTCGGTCCACAGTTCGGACAGCTCGACAACCTCGGCACGGGTCAGCAGTGTGGTGGGGAATCCGAAGTCTGCCGAGAGCACGCCGCCGATCACGATCGTGTTGATCTCGAGGACGGCCGTCAGCGGCAGATCCGCATCGGGTTCCTCGCGCAGACCGGTCAGGTCCGCCGCCGGGATCCAGCCGGTGGCCGGAATCGACTGTTCGGCACCGGAATTCGCCCCGAGCAGAGCCTGTGTCACCTGTCCGAGGTAGTTGAAGCTAACCTGCGGCGCTATGGCCGGAACCTCCGGTGCTGCACTGTCCGGGGTGGCGTGGCGGAGAATTCCGTAGCCGATACCGCGGTCGGGTACGGCGCGCAGTTGCTCCTTGACCGCCTTGAGCGCGGGGCCGAGGCACGAAACATCAGAAGGATCGATTCCGGTCAGGTCCAGGCGCAGCGGGTACAGGCTCGTGAACCAGCCGACCGTGCGCGCGAGATCGGCGGTACGTGCGGAACCGGTGACGTCGGTGACGACATGCTCTTCCCGGCCGTGCCCCTCGAGATCGACCAGCAGCGAGGAGGTTTCGATATCCCGACGTGCGCGCCAGCCACGGACCGCGATGGTGAGTGCGGTCAGCAGGGCGTCCTCGATGCCGGCGTTGTAGCGCTCCGGAAGTCTCTCGACGAGGGTCGTCGTGACATGTTCGGGAAGGGTGACGACCACTCGGTCGGCAGTCGATCGCCGGTCGAGGGCCGGGTCCAGGGCGCGGGACCCCAGCAGCGGGTCGGGACCGTCGGCCTGGCGCGCCCAGAACTCGAGCTCACCCTCGCGTACCCGCGACCGCCCCAGCTCGGTCAGCGCATGCGCCCACCGCCGCATCGAGGTACCCACCGGCGACAACACAGGGGTCCGTCCGGCAGCGACAGCAGTCCACGCCGCCATCAGATCAGGAACCAGGATGCGCCACGACACCCCGTCCACGACCAGATGATGCAGCACCAGGATCAACCGGCCCGCCCGCTCAGGACCCCCGTCGAGCCAGGCGACCGCGACCATGACACCCTCTGCCGGGCGCAGACGCCCCACCGCACGATCCAATGCTTCGGTCGCGACCTCCCGCCACCGATCCGAACCCACAGCGGGATCAACGGTCACATGCTCGATCAGGTCCGCGACATCCACCGTTCCCGGCTCGGCGGTCGTCAAAGACCAACCGTCCCTCGAGTTTCCGTGCAGGCGCGCACGCAGCATGTCGTGGTGACCGATCACCGCAATCAAGGTCGCGACCAGCCCGGCATGGTCGATCCCGGCCGGAAGTTCCAGCACCATATGCTGATTGACCCGGTCGATACTCTCGCCCTGCTCGAGCAGCCACCGCACGATCGGAGTCGGTGGCAGGTCCCCGACACCGCCGCCGGGCAACTCCGTGAGGACGGCGACGGGTGTATCGGTGTCGGCGTGGGCGGCCAGTGCGGCCGGAGTCTTGTGCTCGAACACATCACGCACAGAGAAGACGAGTCCCTGTGTCCGAGCACGGGACACGAGCTGGATGGCGATAATGCTGTCACCACCGAGATCGAAGAACGAGTCCTCGGCCCCGACCTGTTGCACACCGAGGACTTCGGTGAACACCGATGTCAGCACGGTTTCCGCGACGCCGGCGGGTTCACGGAACTCTCCGCGGCCGGCGAAAACGGGCGCGGGTAGAGCGGCACGGTCAAGTTTGCCGTTCACGGTCAACGGCAATCGATCCAGCACCACTACCGATGCAGGAACCATGTAGTCGGGCAGATGCTCGGCGAGATCGTCGCGCACCAGCGCGGCCAGCGCCGTGGGACTCGCCCAGCGCACGTGCCGGGCCAGCACATCGACCGGCTCACTGGCGTCGCTGCGATCGAGGGTGCGGGTCGCGTAGAGGATGTGCAGACCGGTGCCGGTGACATGCGGATTCGTACGAGTAGCGGTATGGAATCCGCGCTGCTGCAACAGATCCCGGATCACGGCCAGCCGGTTGTCGATGTCGTGGACCTCGGCCGCGATCTGCTCGATCCGCGACCAATGCTCATCCCGAATCCCCTGCAGCGCTTCGAGTTCGCCACCCTCGACATCGAGCTTGAGCAACCCGATCCGGTCCAGACCGTGCTCGTCGATGATGTCGGACACCGTCCGGATACGCACCTGCACCTCGACCGACTTCAGACGATCATCGAGCAACTCGTCCAAAGCGTCCTGGCCCACTTCGGCGGCCCGCGACCGGAATTCGTTGTGCAGGAACGAATCCAGCAGCTCCCGCTGGTCCTCGGTAGCCCTGCCTCGAGCCGACAGGATCGACATATCCGGGTAGTAGGTGAACACATCGGCACCCGCCTCGGCACCGATCGCCGCCTCGATCAACGTCGCATCCAGGCCGTGCAAATCCGAATTCGCCCGATACATCCGTTGCAGATCCGGGATCGGCTCCACCGCATAGATCTCCACCTGCGGCGACAACGTCTTCGCATACACCGAGAACATGCCCACATGGGCACCGATATCGAGAACACACCCCTCGGACGGAACGATCACACCGTCATGGCAGTACTCGGCCCGCTCGAACACCTCCTGGAACAGAAACTCGATATTGGACCGGTTACGACCCACCACCGGCATACCATTCGGCAGCTCATGGAGTTCGCTGCCGTCGATCTGTCCTGCGGCCTGTAGGCGCGAATAGGCCTGTGCAACGGGTGCAGTCGACAGGTCGGGCACCACGTACCCCACCAACCCGACCTGATGGTGTGTGGTGACGGCGGCCTGCGCGATCGCGGGATGCTCGGCCAGAACAGTCTCGACCTCACCAGGCTCGACACGGTACCCACGGATCTGCACCTGATCATCAGCACGACCCACATACTCGAGCACACCGCCGGCACTCCAACGCACCACATCGCCGGATCGATACAGCCGCTCCACCGCACCACCGAACGGATCAGCAATGAACCGGCTCGCGGTCAACCCCGACCGGCCCCGGTACCCACGCGCCAAACCCGCACCGCCGAAATACAATTCACCATTCACACCAGGCGGCACCGGGCGCAGCCATCGGTCCAGGACATACACCCGCACATTACCCAACGGCACGCCGATAGGACTGGAGTGAGCAGCTCTCGTGTCGGCGGTAAGGGTGAATTCGGTGGTGTGCACGGTATTTTCGGTGATCCCGTACATGTTCACCAGCAGCGGCGCACGCCCCGAGCCCTCGGCCCAGGCTCCCAATCGTGCCGGGTCCAGGGCTTCGCCTCCGAAAATGACCAGCCGGAGCCCGGATTCGTCGGGACGCGGCGCTCCCGGCACTTCAGTGAGCGCGTAGAACGCGCTGGGGGTCTGGTTGAGCACTGTCACGCCGGTGTCGCGCAGGGTCTGCCACAGGTCTTCGGGTGAGCGCACCACATCCCACGCCACCACCACAACACGCCCACCCGACAACAGCGGACCCCACAACTCCCACACCGAGAAATCGAACGCATGCGAATGCACCCACGCCCACACATCATCGGAACCGAACCCATAACGATCCGCAGTGACCGAGAACAGATTCACCGCGTTGCCATGCGTCACCGCAACACCTTTGGGACGACCCGTCGACCCCGAGGTGTAGATGACATACGCCAGATTGCCCCCACGCAACGGCCCACGACGCTCGACATCCGACACATTCGCCACATCGCCCGACCCGATAGAGTCACCGATGAGCTCGTCGAGTGACAGAACTGTCCGATTTCCAGTGTTGGGCAACAGCTTCCGCTGACCGCCGGTAGTGAGGACAGCCGCCGGGTCGGCATCGGCAAGAACGTACTCGACACGATCAGCCGGATGCGCGGTATCGATCGGCAGATACGCACCACCGGCCTTCGACACCGCCAGTAAGGCGACGATCAACTCATAGGACCGTTCCACCGCCACCGCGACCACACTGTCCGGACCCACACCCGCCACGATCAACTCCCGCGCCACCAGGTTTGCCGCACAGTTCAACTGGCGGTAGGTGTACGCACCGCCTTCTGCCGTTACCGCAATGGACTCCGGTGCCGCAGCGACCCGGGCTTCGAACAGGGCGGGCAGCGTCGCGATGGTGTCGACGTCGATGCCGGCGCCGTTCCACTCGGCCAGCACGCGGGTGTGCTCGGCGTGGTCAAGAATCTCGACTTCGGACAGCCGGAGTCCGGAGTTCATCGACACCTGGTCGAGCACTCGCAAGAACCTGTCGGCGAGCCGTTCGACGGTCGCGCGGTCGTACAGGTCGGTGGCGTATTCGATGGAGGCTTGAAATCCGTCGTCCGCCTGGCCGGCATCGATGATGCTGAACAGCAGGTCGTAGCGGGAGGTTCCGGTCGGCGCCGGCACCGGCTCGACGGTCAGGCCCGGCAGCAGCCTTGTGAGCAGTGCGGCATCGGGCAGTGGATTGTTCTGGAAAGCCAAGGCCACCTGGAACAACGGATGATGTCCCGGGGATCGCACGGGGTTGAGCAATTCCACGAGGCGCTCGAACGGTGCGTCCTGGTGGGTATAGGCGTCCAGTGCGCGTTCACGAACCCGGGTGAGCAGGTCGCCGAAGACGGGATTGCCGCCGGTGTCTACGCGGAGCACCCAGGTATTGACGAAGAATCCGACCAGATCGCTCAACGCGTCATCGGCACGCCCGGCGATGGGGGCACCGATGGCCAAGTCCTCGCCCGCGCCGAGGCGGGTCAGCAGGACGGCGAGCGCGGCCTGGACGACCATCGCCGGCGTCGCACCCTGTTCCCGTGCCAGGGTCTCGAGGCGGCGGCGGACTTCCGCGGGCACGACGAAGTGGTGCAGGTCGCCCCGGTAGGACGCCACCGGTGGACGGGGCCGGTCTGCAGGCAGCTCGATCACTTCGGGCAGTCCGGCCAGGGTCCGGCGCCAGTAGTCGAATTGTGTTGCGATCAAGGACTGTTCGTCATCGGGATCACCGAGCAACTCACGCTGCCACAGCGTGTAATCGGCGTACTGCACCGGCAGCGGCGTCCACTCGGGTACGCTCCCACGCCGCCGCGCCTCATAGGCGGTCAGCAGATCCCGCGCGAGAGCGGGCATCGACGCACCATCGGTGGCGATGTGATGAACGACAACCACCACCACGCATTCGGTGGCCGCTGTGCGCAGAATGCCTGCGCGGATGGGGATTTCGGTGGCGAGGTCGAACCGGTACCCGGCCAGATCCGCCAGCACCGCCTCGGAGAACGGCGCCGTGAGGACGGGCACCGCCGCGGCACCGAGTTCGGGCTCCAGGATCTGCTGGGCGCCCACGCCGTCGGCGTCGATGATCACCGTGCGCAGTGATTCGTGCCGGGTCACCACGTCCTGCAGTGCCTTCGCAAGCGCGGTTTCGTCGACCTCACCGGTCAACCGGACCGCCATGGGCAGGTTGTAGGTCGACGAGGGACCTTCCAACCGGTGCAGGAACCACAATCGGGTCTGCGTGTAGGACAGCGGGATCACCGCCGGCCGCGGATACGCCGTCATAGCCGTTCGGACCGTGCCGCTTTCACCGAGACGCGCGGCCAACCCCACCACCGTCGGAGCCTCGAATACGGTCCTGATCGGCAATTCGGCACCCGCCAGGGTCCGCACGCGCGCGATCAGCCGCATCGCCGACAGCGAATGCCCACCCAGCTCGAAGAACGAGTCATCGGCGCCGACCTGCTCGACATCGAGCAGCTCGGAGAACACCGATGCGAGCAGAATTTCCGTGCTTCCGGACGGTTCCCGGAACGGGAGACTGCCGGTGAACTCCGGTGCGGGCAGGGCGGCTCGGTCGAGTTTGCCGTTGGCCGTCAAGGGAAGTCGGTCCAGGACCACGATGGCGGCCGGGATCATGAACTCGGGCAGCGTATGTCCCAGGTATTCCCGCAACGCCCGCGATCGGTCCGTCTCCGTGCCGGAGCCGGCGCCCGGCACGATGTAGGCGATCAACTGCGGCCCGCCGTTGCCGTCCCGCGCGATCACGGCTGCCGCCTCCACCTCGAGGTGCTGCAGCAGAATGGCTTGGATCTCACCGGGTTCGATCCGGAAGCCGCGAATCTTCACCTGATCATCGGCGCGCCCCACGTACTCCAGGACCCCGGACGTGGTCCAGCGGACCATGTCACCGGACCGGTACAACCGCTGTCCCGGCGTGGTCCCGCAAGGGTCGGCCACGAAGCGCGCGGCGGTGAGGCCGCTGCGATCGCGGTAGCCGCGCGCCAGGGCGACACCGCCGATGTAGAGTTCGCCGACGACTCCGGGTGCCACCGGACGCAGCCACCTGTCGAGGACGTAGACGCGCACATTCGAGATCGGCACCCCAATCGGCACCGATGCGCTACCGCTGGAAGCGAATTCGTGGAACGTGACATCGACGGCGGCCTCGGTGGGGCCGTAGAGATTGTGCACCCGCGCAGTGGTCGAGTCCCGCAACCGTTTCGCGGATCGGGACGACAGCGCTTCGCCGGACGCGAAGACATTGCGGAGTGACACACATTCGGAGATCGGCGCCTCGACGAATTCGTCCAGCATCGACGGGACGAAATGGAGCGTGGTCACCGATTCGCGCACGATCAGGTCGGCGAGGTAGGCCGGGTCACGATGTCCCCCGGGTGCGGCCAGCACCAGCCGCGCACCGGTCAGCAAGGGCCAGAAGAACTCCCAGACCGACACATCGAAGGTGTTCGGGGTCTTCTGGAGTACCGCGTCCTCCGCACCGAGCCCGTAGGCCTGCTGCATCCACAGCAGGCGATTCACGATCGCGCGGTGGGTGACGGCGACCGGCTTCGGCCGGCCGGTGGAGCCCGAGGTGTAGAGGACGTAGGCCAGATGGTCCGGACGCAGGGGGGATCGCCGCTCGGTGTCGGGGAGGTCGGGCGCATCCGTCAATTCGGTGGCGCCGATCAGCAGAACGGCACGGCCCGCCTTGTCGGGCAGCAGGTTTCGCTGATCGGCGGTGGTGACGACCGCGACCGGATCGGCGTCGTCGAGGAGGTAGCGCACCCGCTCGGCTGGATGGCTGGTGTCGATCGGCAGGTATGCCCCACCGGCTTTCGACACCGCCAGCAGGGCGATGACCAGTTCGTAGGAACGCTCGACCGCGACCGCGACCACGGTGTCCGGGCCGACGCCGGCCTCGATCAGTGTTCGAGCGAACGCGTTTGCCGCACTGTTCAATTGGCCGTAGCTGTATGCGCTGCGTGTGGTGACACCGATCGGTTCCAGCGAATCGGCGCCGATGACCGCGGTCGCATCCGGTGTGCCGGCGGCCTGCTGCTCGAACAGCCTGGGCAGGGTCGCGGTGTCGTCGATCGCGGTGGTGGTGTCGTTCCACGCGGTCAGCATCCGAGCCTTCTCGGCCCGGTCGAGGATCTCGATATCGGCGATCCGCAGACGGGGGTCGGTGGTCGCCTGGTCGAGGATGGCCAGGAATCGGGTGGCGAGCTGTTCGATGGTGGCTGTGTCGAACAGGCTGGTGGCGTACTCGATGGACGCCTGGAACCCGTCGCGTGCGCGGCCGTTGTCGACGATGTCGAACAGTAGGTCGTATCGGGCCGTCCCGGTCCGCACCGATACCGGTGTCACCGCCAATTCCGGAAGCTGAGCCGTCAGCAATGTGGTGTCGGGCAGGGGATTGTTCTGAAATGCCAACGCCACCTGGAACAACGGATGATGTGCGGGTGAGCGCCGGGGATTGAGCAGTTCCACCAGCCGTTCGAACGGTGCGTCCTGATGGGTGTAGGCGTCCAGCGCTCGCTCCCGGACCTGGGCGAGCAACTCACCGAATTCCGGGTTGCCACTGGTGTTCACGCGCAGCACCCAGGTGTTGACGAAGAATCCCACCAGGTCGGTGAGAGCCTGGTCGGCGCGGCCCGCGATCGGCGCGCCCATGGCGAAATCGTCGCCGGCACCGAGCCGGGTGAGCAGGACCGCGAGCGCTGTCTGCATGACCATCGCCGGCGTCGCACCTCGTTCCCGGGCGAGCGCCTCGACGCGGTGGCACGTCGACGCGGGAATGGTGAACCTGTGCAGCCCACCCTCATGGGAGGCGACCGGTGGGCGGGGCCGATCCGTCGGCAGTTCGATCACCTCGGGCAGTCCGTGCAGGGTCCGGCGCCAGTAGTCGAATTGTTTTGCGATCAACGACTGTTCATTATCCGGATCGCCGAGCAGCTCACGCTGCCACAACGTGTAATCGGCATACTGCACCGGCAGTGGCATCCACTCCGGCGCACTGCCCCGCTGCCGTGCCTCATAGGCGGTCAGCAGATCCCGTGCCAGCGCCGGCATCGACGCACCATCGGCGGCGATGTGATGCACCACCAGCACGACCACTCGCTCCTGAGGTCCGACGCGCAGGATGCCGGCGTGGACGGGGATCCGAGTGGAGAGATCGAAACGGTATCCGGCCAGCCTCGCCAGGACGCCCGGCGAGAACGGCGCCACCACCACCGGCACCCGCGCCCGGTCATCGTCGACGGCGAGGATGTGCTGTACCCCAACGCCTTCGGTGTCGACGAAGATCGTGCGCAGAGTTTCGTGGCGGGTCACCACATCGGCGATCGCGGTCTCGAGCGCGGCGTCGTCGACCTCACCGATCAGGCGCACCGCCATCGGCAGGTTGTAGGTCGGCGACGGCCCCTCCAGGCGGTGCAGGAACCACAGCCGGGCCTGCGCGTAGGACAGGGGTATGACGGTGGGCCGGGTTCGGCGGGTCACCGTCGCCCGCGCGCGGGTGCCTTCACCGAGTCGAGCGGCCAGGCCGACGACCGTCGGTGACTCGAACACCGTTCGGATGGGAAGTTCGATCCCGGCCCGCGCCCGCACGCGGGCGATCACCCGCATTGCCGACAGGGAGTGCCCGCCCAGATCGAAGAACGAATCATCGGCTCCGACCCGGTCGACGCCGAGGACTTCACCGAATACCGACGCCAGCAGCGTCTCCGCGGTTCCGGTGGGCTCCCGGAATGCGGCGGCGGTGAAGGCCGGCGCCGGTAGCGCCCGGCGGTCGAGTTTGCCGTTGCTGGTCAGCGGTAGCCGGTCGAGCAGCATGATCGCTGCGGGGACCATGAACTCGGGTAGCAGTCCACCGGCGAATTCTCGCAATCCGCGGGACAGTTCCACGTCGGCGTCGGCGGCCGGAACGACGTAGGCGATCAGCTGCCGGACCCCGGCCTGGCCGGAGACCTCCCTGGCGACCACGGCACACTGCCGCACTCCCGGGTGCCGCAGCAGAACGTTCTCGATTTCGCCGGGTTCGATGCGGTAACCGCGGATCTTCACTTGATCATCGGCTCGGCCTACGTACTCCAGCACGCCGGAATCGTTCCAGCGCACCACATCTCCGGACCGGTACAGTCGCTCCCCCGGCGCCCCGTGCGGATCGGCGACGAAACGTTCCGCCGTCAGACCCGCCCGGCCGCGGTAGCCGCGCACCACACCGGCACCGCCGATATACAGCTCACCGGTCACACCGGGCGGGGCGGGACGCAACCAGGAGTCGAGCACGTAGACGCGAATATTTTTCAGCGGCACGCCGATCGGCACCGACGCCCCGCCGCCACCGTCGGCCGCTACCCCGTCGACGGTATGGGTGGCGGTGAAGACGGTGGCTTCGGTGGGCCCGTAGGCGTTGAGAATCCGCGCCCGCGGCAGCGTGCGGCGAATCCGGTCGACCACCGTGTGGGTCAGCGCTTCACCGGCCAGGACCACCGTCTGCGCGGCGTCGAGATCGGACGCGAGACCTTCGGCGGCGAGCACCTCCCCGAAGGCCGAGGGAACTCCGCTGACCACTGTGGCGTCGGCGTAGGGGTGCTCGGTCAGGGCCAGGAGGTCGCGGGCGATCTCGACGCTGCCGCCGCGGCACAGCGGGCCGAACAGCTCCCACACCGACACATCGAAGGACACCGACGTGGATGCCAGAATCCGGTCCTCACCGTCGACGGCCCACGGCTGTGTCAGCAGGTTGACCACGTTGCGATGGGTCACCGCAGCACCTTTGGGCCTGCCGGTGGACCCGGAGGTGTAGATGACATAGGCCAGGTTGTCCGCACGCAAGGGCGCACGCCGGTCGGCGTCGTCCACATCCGTGCCGTTCATCGCCCGGGCCGAATCGCTGGCGAGGACGCCATCTAGCATCAGCAAGCTTCGAGCACCGATGTCGGGCAACAGGTTTCGATGCCCGGCCGTGGTGACGACAGCGATCGGGTCGGCGTCGTCGAGCAGGTATTCCAACCGTTCGGGCGGATAGGTGGTGTCGATCGGCAGGTACGCACCGCCGGCCTTGAGCACCGCCAGCAGCGCGACCACGAGAAGCCGGGAGCGTTCCACCGCGACCGCGACGACGGTGTCCGGCTCGACTCCGGCCGTGATCAGTTCGCGCGCGAAATGGCTTGCGGCGGAGTTCAACTCGCGATAGGTGAGCTGGCCATCGGCATCGACGACAGCGACGGCGCCGGGAGTCGCGGCAGCCTGCTGCTCCAGTACCTCCGGCAGGATCGCGGTGGCCTCGGCAGCAGCCGTCGTGGTGGGGCCGGTCGCGCCGGCCAGCAGTTCCCCGACGCTCAACTCGGTACTACCGAATTCGACGAATCCCACATTCACCCGCGGGTTGGCGTTCCGCCGGGTCTTCTTGTCGGTCATATCTACTGCTCCCAGAAGCGAAAAGCCCGAAGGCGAGCCGGAGTGATCCGAGCCTCGACGTGTGCGGCATGGGGATCGGTGTCGCCCAGCGCCGCGACCATGCGACGGGACGGGAAGTTGTGCGCGGTGGCGAAGGCCTCCAACCGGATGTCGGTGCATCCGTGGCGCTCCGCGAGATCGGCCAGCCAGACCAGCAGGTGTTCCTCGACGCCGCGCCGCAGCATGCGGCTCGACAAGCGCCATTCGGTGACCACCAGCGTGGTCGCCGACACGCGGGTGGCGAGGAGACCGATCATGCCGTGCTCGCCGAAACGGTCCCGCGCGGTGGCGATGACGACTTCGTCCTCGCGCATCAGGCGGTCGAGATCGCGGCCGGCGGATCGGCCCACCGTGAATGTGTTGGCACGCTGGACCAGACGCGCAGCCCCGGCCACATCGTGCGCCGCGATGGGCGTGATATCCACCTCGAGCGCCAGATCGGCGAGGAATTTGGCGAGTACGGACCGGTCGCGGACCGCGGCCCCGCGGGGCTCGTACCGTCGATCATCGACATCGAACGGGTATTCGCTGTCCGGCCGCGCATGCGGGATCATCGGCCACAGGCGATCCAGGAACTCCGGAATGTGAACCCCCGCAGGGCATGTGATGCTCAGGACCTCCGGCAGGGTGGCGCGCATTTCCGCGACCTCCATCGGGTCGCTGTCGAGGAAGACGCAGTCGTCCAGATCGATCCGGAGTTTGCGGGCGGCTTCGTCGAGCCGCTCGGCCTTCCGGTCCCAGCCCGCGGCGATGAGCGCGAAATGCTCGGCACGAATGGGCGAGTCCGCGCGCTCGAGCACGGCCCGCACGGTCGACTCGTCGTTGTCGCTGATCAGGACGAGTGAGACGCCGGCCGCTCGCCAGCGCAGCAGCCGTTTCACGAGTTCGGTCCGAGGTCCGGTGAGATCCACCGCGGCGGAGCCGATTTCGCTGATGATCCCCTCCCACAAGGTGTCGTCGCCGCTGACGGCGATCGCCTTCGGCGGGGCCGCCATGATCGAATTCGTGAGCCCGGTCAGAGTGAGCGCGACGGCTGCCTGGAACTCGAGCGTGAAGGCCTCGTCGGTGATGTCGAAAACCGCTTCGACAGAGTGGATTCGGGTCCAGGCATCACGGTGCACGATCGCGACCCCCGACAGCTCACGGCATCGGCCGACGAGCGCGTCTTCCCAGTCCGTCCAACGGCGGCTGGGTGAGACCGACGGAAGTATTCCGAGGATCACCGGCCCATGTTTCGCGGCGGCGGTGATGTCCCGCAGATAGCCGGCGGCGAGGTCGTCCAGCTGACCGTCGGTCGCCGAACCGGCGGAATCGTGATCACCGCCCCGGATCAGCAACGCCCCGATTCTCGGCGGCTGATCGACCGCGCCCGCCGGGGTGGCCGGGCCCGTGACGAGCACTTCGGGGGCCACCTCGAGGACGTGGTATCTATCGCCTACCGCGCGTCCTGTCAGGGCGGGAACCGATCCCGCATCGAAGGTCACCGCAATCATCAGCGCGGTGGTGTCGCTGCTGACCGTGTTGTTCCAGACAGCGAGGACACGGGACTTCTCACCGGGATCGAGGATGTCCAGATCGGTGAGGCGGGCGCGAGGCCGGCTGACGATCTGATCGAGGGTATACAGCAGGCGATCGAGGATGGCGGCGACCTGTTCGACGTCGAACAAGCCCGCCTGGTAGTTGACTCGCAGCCGCAGCGTGTGCTGATCGAGGTGAGCCAGCAGCCCGAACGGATAATGCACGGCGTCGGTGACATCGATGCCGGTGACGGTGAGGCCGTCGAGCATGCCGGCGTGGGTCCGGAGTGTGCCGGTATCGACCGGGTACGACTCGAAGACGAAGAGCGTGTCGAACAAAGCCGCCGTGCCGCAGGCATTGTGGATGTCGGTGAGGCCGATGTGGTGATGATCGAGCAGCTCGGCCTGCTGATTCTGGAAGTCGGTCAGTGCCGTTTCGACGGTGTGCTGCGGGGCGAGTCGTACGCGCACCGGCAGGGTGTTGATCAGCAGGCCGATCATCGATTCCACACCGGGCAGCTGCGGTGGCCGCCCGGAGACGGTGGTGCCGAAGACGACATCGTCCCGGCCGGTGAGAATCGACAGCACCAGGCCCCAGCCGAACTGCAGCACCGAGTTCACGGTGATACCAAGGCGCGCAGCCAGATCGGTGAGGTCACGGGTTCGTTCGGCATCGAGGGAGATCCGGTGCTCGCCACGTATCCCGGCGGTCACGGAGCGTGCCGGTGCGAGCAGGGTGGGTGCACTGACCCCGGCCAGCGCCTCGCGCCACACGCTCAAACCCGCGTCATGATCGGTGCGTCCCAGCCACGCCAGATAATCCCGGAACGGTACGGGCCGGCCCAGCAGGGCCGGATCACCACCGGTGGCATAGAGCGCCAGCAGTTCCCGCATCAGCAGCGGCAACGACCAGCCATCGAGCAGGATGTGGTGTGCCGTCACCACCACGACGAAGCCCGCATCGCGGTCACCCCGGATGAGCGTTAACCGGATCGCCGGCGGCCGAGCCAGATCGAACGGCGCCAGTCGATCTTCTTCTCGCACCCGCTGTTTCGTCCGCTCCGCCTGGGCGGCGTCGGTTCCGGTCAGATCGATCTCACGCCAGGACGGGGTGGCGACCGCGGGGATCACCTGGGCCACCGTGCCCGTCGTATCGGTGACGAATGCGGCGCGGAGATTGGGATGGCGAGCGGTCAATGCGGCGACGGCGGCCTTCCATCGGACGGTATCGAGGTCGCCGTCGAATCCGAGCTCGACCTGGGTGGTGTAGACGTCCGGTGCGCTATCGGCAAGGAGGGCATGGAAATACAGGCCCGACTGCAACGGGGTCAACGGCAGCGCATCGTCCAGCCGGCCGTACCGCTGTTCCCAGCACTCGAGGTCGGACTGGGTCACGGCGTGCAGCGGGAAGTCCGATGGCGTGGCGCCGCCGGCCTGCTCGGAATCGAGATGGGTGGCCAGTCCGGTCACCGTCTCCGCCCACAGTTCGGACAGCTCGATGACGTCGTCACGGCGCAGAATCGCGGTGGGGAATCCGAAGTCGGCCGACAACCTGCCCGCGACCACGATCGCGTTGATCTCAAGCACCGAGGTCAGAGGCATACCGGTGTCGGCGGATTCCCGCACGCCGGCGATGTCCGCCGCAGGTGCCCAGCCGATATCCGAAACCGCTCGCTCCGCACTGGAATCCGTTCCGAGTAGCGCGGAGGTCACTTGTCCGAGGTAGTTGAAGCTCACCTGCGGCGAGATCACCGGAACATCGGAATCGCCACCGCCGGAGAGATACTGCCGGATTCCGTAACCGATACCCCGATCGGGCACAACGCGGAGCTGTTGTTTGACCGCCTTGATCACCGCACCCAACGCCTGGTCATCCTCGACAGGGATATCGGTGAGATCGAGCCGGAGCGGATGGACGGTGGTGAACCAACCGACCGTGCGCGACAGATCCGCCATCCCCGCCGCGGCGGCGGTGATGTGTTCCTCGCGGCCGTGGCCTTCGAGAGCGACCAGCAGCGATGGCATCTCGATGCCACGCCGCACCCGCCAACGAACAACCGCCAGGGTCAACGCGGCCAGCAGAGCATCCTCGACACCGGCGTTGTAGCGGGACGGCAGCCGATCGATCAGAATCTGGGTCACCGCTTCAGGAATGGTGACCTGAACACGGTCGGCCGTCGACCGTCGATCGACAGCCGGGTCGAGTGCACGCGCCCCCAGCAGCGGATCAGCACCTTCGGCCTGACGTGCCCAGAACCCGAGTTCCTTTGCATCGGTGGCACCCTGGGCGAGTTCGGTGAGAGCGTGTACCCACCGCCGCATCGAGGTACCCACCGGAGCGAGCACCGGGGACTGCCCGGTACTGACCGCAGACCAGGCCGCCATCAGATCGGGGACGAGAATGCGCCACGACACACCATCGACGACGAGATGATGCAGAACCAGGATCAACCGGCCCGCCTGCTCCGGACCGGCATCGAGCCACGCCGCAGTGAGCATGACTCCCTCAGCCGGGTGAAGACGTCGCACCGCACGATCCAACGCCGCACTCGCGAGTGTGTCCCACTGGTCGACGCCCTGGGAATCGACGATGACGTGCTCGATCCGATCCGCCGCATCGACCGTGCCGGGCTCGGTGGTGGTCAAAACCCAACCGTCGCCGGTGTTTCCGTGTAATCGCGCGCGCAACATGTCGTGGTGATCGATCACCGCACCCAGAGTCGCGACCAGTCCGGCCCGATCGATCCCGACCGGTAGTTGCAAGACCATGTGCTGGTTGAACCGGTCGATATTCTCGCCCTGCTCGAGCAGCCACCGCACGATCGGAGTCGCGGGCATCTCGCCGACCCCGCCACCGGATAGCTCGGCGAGCTGCCGGACGGCGGTATCGGTGCGCGCGTGCGCGGCCAGCGCCGCCGGGGTCCGATGCTCGAAGACATCGCGCACGGTGAACACCAAACCCTGTGTGCGAGAGCGAGAGACGAGCTGGATGGCGATGATACTGTCGCCGCCGAGATCGAAGAAGGAATCCTCGGCGCCGACCCGCTCGGCCCCCAGCACGGTGCCGAACACCGCTGCCAGCAGCGCTTCGGTTTCGCCGGCCGGTTCGCGGTAGGTCGTGCCGGTGGTGAAAGTCGGTGCGGGCAAGGCCTTCCGGTCGAGTTTGCCGTTGACCGTCAGCGGCAACCGGTTCAGCACCACGACCGCGGCCGGGACCATGAACTCCGGCAGCGACCGGGCCACGAACTCCCGCACCACCCGCGACCATGCGGTGGAATCGGTACCGCCGGTGGAGCTGTCGGGGACGATGTAGGCAACCAACTGCCGCCCGTCCGCTCGGCCGGATATCTCCCGCGCCACCACTGCGGCCTGCGCGATACCGCTGTGCCGCAACAGAACTGCCTCGATCTCCCCGGGTTCGATCCGGAATCCGCGGATCTTCACCTGGTCGTCGGCGCGCCCCAGGTATTCCAGAGTGCCGGCGGTGGTCCAGCGCACCACATCTCCGGTCCGGTACACCCGCCCACCCGCGTCCCCGAGCGGATCGGCGACGAAGCGTGCCGCGGTCGATCCCGCACGGTCCCGGTACCCGCGGGTCACGCCCGCACCGCCGATGTACAGCTCACCCGCGACTCCGGGTGGCACCGGGCGCAGCCAGCTGTCGAGGACGTAGACGCGCACATTCGAGATCGGGGTACCGATCGGCACGGACACTCCATCCCGGGCATCGGCGAGGTGGGTGGCCGTGAAAACGGTGGCTTCGGTGGGTCCGTAGGCATTGCGGACCCGGGCGCCCGGCATTGTCCGGCGGGTGCGGTCGACGACGGTGCGAGCCAGCGCTTCACCCGCCAGGACGACCGTATGCGCGCCCGTGAGGTCGGTGGCGAGATCCGCGGCGGCGAGGACCTGCCCGAAGGCGGACGGCACTCCGCTGATCACCGTGGCGGCGGTCGGCGTGCCCTCGGTCAGTGCCAGGAGGTCCTGGGCGATGTCGACGCTGCCGCCGCGGCACAGGGGAGTGAACAGTTCCCACACCGAGACGTCGAAGGACACCGACGTGGAGGACAGGATCCGGTCGGTACTGTCTATATCCCACTGCTGCGCAACAAGATTCACCACATTGCGATGAGTGACCGCAACACCCTTGGGTCGGCCGGTGGAACCGGACGTATAGATGACATAGGCCAGATTGCCCGGCCGCAACGGCGCGCGTCGCTGCTCATCGGTCACCTCGACGCTCTCCGTGGTATCAGTGGCGAGGATGTCCTCCACAAGCGCTACTCGCCGGGAGTCCCTGTCGGGCAGTCGATCTCGCTCACGAGCACTGGTGAGAACGACCACCGGATCAGCATCGGCGACGAGGTATCGCAGACGGTCGGACGGATAGCTGGTGTCGACCGGGAGATAGGCGCCACCGGCCTCGAGCACGGCCAGCAGTGCCACGACCAGATTGAAGGAGCGTTCCACCGCGACCGCGACCACGGTGTCCGGACCGACCCCGGCCGCGATCAGCTCACGAGCCACATGGCTTGCGGCACTGGCCAACTGGCGATAGGTGTACTCGACCCCGCCCGACACGACCGCTGTCGCATCAGGTGTGGCCGCTGCCTGCCGCGCGAACAGATCCGGCAGCGTCGCGTTCGAATCGAACGTGGTGACGGTGCCGTTCCAGGTTTCCAGCACCTGGGATTTCTCTGCGGGGTCGAGGATTTCGATATCGGAGATCCGCAGCGCGGCGTCCGCGGCCGCCTGGTCCAGAACACGCTGGAACCGGTCGGCGAGCTGCTCGACGGTGGCGCGGTCGTACAGGTCGGTGGCGTATTCGATCCACGCCTGGAAACCGTCCTCGGCCCGGCCACCATCCACGATATTGAACAACAGGTCATACCGCGCGGTCCCGGTCGGAGCCTGCACCGGCGTGATGGTCAATCCCGGCATCAGCGTGTCGAGCGCGCCGGTATCGGGCAGTGGGTTGTTCTGGAAAGCCAGCGACACCTGGAACAACGGATGATGACCGGGCGAGCGAACCGGATTGAGCAACTCCACGATTCGCTCGAACGGCGCATCCTGATGGGAGTAAGCATCCAAGGCCCGCTCCCGAACCCGCGCCAGCAGATCCTCGAAGGTGGGGTTGCCCGAGCTGTCCACGCGAAGCACCCACGTGTTCACGAAGAACCCGACCAGATCGGTCAGCGCCTCATCGGCACGCCCGGCGATCGGCGCGCCCAGAGCCAGATCCTCCCCCGCACCCAAACGGGTGAGCAGCACCGCCAACGCGGCCTGCAACACCATCGCGGGAGTGGCTCCGTGGTCGCGGGCCAACGCCTCGACATCACGGCGCGTCGAGCCCGGGATGGTGAATTCGAACAGCTCCCCGCGGTGGGACGCCGCGGGTGGACGTGGCCGATCGGTGGGCAGCGCGATCACGTCCGGCAATCCGGCCAGCGCTTCACGCCAGTATTCGAATTGTGTTGCGATCAACGACTGTTCGTCATCGGGATCACCGAGCAGCGCACGCTGCCACAGCGTGTAATCGGCGTACTGCACCGGCAGCGGAACCCAGGCCGGTGCGCTTCCCCTGCGTCGCGATTCGTACGCCACCAGCAGATCCCGTGCCAGGGCCGGCATCGACGCGCCGTCGGCGGCGATGTGGTGCACGACCAGAACCACCACCCACTCGTTCGGATCGTCGCGGAGAATTGCTGCGCGGCAAGGGATTTCGTCGGACAGGTCGAACCGGTACCCGGCCACCCCCGCCACCGTCGCCGCCGAGAACGGCGCCACCAGCACCGGTACCCGAGCGCGGTCGTCCTCGGGTTCCAGGATGGTTTGCGTGCCGACCCCGTCGAGATCGGTGAAGATCGTGCGCAGCGATTCGTGCCGCTCCACCACGTCCTGAATGGCGGCCGCAAGCGCGTTCTCGTCGACACCGCCGGTCAGACGCACCGCCATCGGCAGGTTGTAGGTCGCCGACGGGCCTTCCAGCCGGTGCAGGAACCACAGTCGAGTCTGCGCGTAGGACAACGGGATCACCGCGGGCCTGCGGTGTGCTGTGACGGCGGCGCGCACACGCGCGCCTTCGCCGATGCGGGCGGCCAGGCCCGCCACCGTCGGCGACTCGAAGACCATTCGAATCGGGAGCTCGACTCCGGCCAGCGCCCGTACGTGCGCGATCAACCGCATGGCCGACAGCGAATGCCCGCCGAGATCGAAGAACGAGTCATCGGCACCGACCCGCTCGACATCGAGGACTTCGGCGAAGGCCGACGCCAGCAGTGTTTCGGCGGGGCCCGACGGTGCGCGGAACGGGCCGCTACCGGTGAACTCGGGTACCGGCAGTGCCGTGCGGTCGAGCTTGCCGTTGATCGTGAGCGGCAATCGGTCCAGAACTATTGTCGCGGAGGGGATCATGAACTCCGGAAGTGTCCGCGCGGCGAATTCCCGTACCACCCGAGACACCTCCGCATCCGTGCCGATCGCGGTGGGCTCGGCCGCGGCGTCGAGTACGAGATAGGCGACAAGCTGTCGCCCGCCGGCTCGGCCGGGTGTTTCGCGGGCGATGACCGCCGCCTGCGCGATCGACGGGTGCCGCAACAGAACGGCCTCGATCTCACCGGGTTCGATGCGGTAGCCGCGCACCTTCACCTGACTGTCGGCGCGCCCCAGGTACTCGAGGAGACCGGTTTCGGTCCAGAGCACCAGATCCCCGGATCGGTACAACCGATCTCCTAGTGCTCCGTGCGGGTCGGCGACGAACCTGGTCGCGGTCAGCGCGGCGCGCCCGCGATAGCCGCGCGCCACACTCGCACCGCCGATGTACAGCTCGCCCGTGACACCGGGCGGGACCGGCCGCAACCACGCGTCGAGGACGTAGCAGCGCGCATTGTCGAATGGTGAACCGATCGGGATCGACGGTCCACCGGCGGTGGCGGGGTCGACCGGGTGCGAGTTCGCGAAAACCGTAGTCTCCGTGGGGCCGTAGCCGTTCACGAATCGTGTTCGGGGCCAACGGTGCAGGGCTTTCCGGAACGCTTCGGCCGGCACTTCCTCGCCGCCGGTCCACACTTCGCGCATGGTTTCGAAGCAGTTCTCATCGTGATCGACGAGGACTTCGAACAGTCGCGCCGTGAGGAAGGTCGCGGTCACCCGGTGCGTACGGATCAGCCCGGCGAGGGTGGCGGGGTCGGTCCGATCGCCGCCGGCCACGACCATGGTGCCGCCGGTGGTCAACGGCACCCACATCTCGTAGGTCGAGGCGTCGAAAGCCGTGGAGGAGTGCGCGAGCACCCGGCCGTGGTCGCTGCTCCAGACCCGATTGCCGGTGAAGGCGACCACATTTCGGTGCGTCACCGCCACGGCCTTCGGAAGGCCGGTGGAACCGGAGGTGTACATGACATAGGCCAGATTGCTCGCGCGCAGTGGTGCCGGCCGATCCGCATCTCCCGGATCGGCCGAGCCGGTGCCGTCGGCGGGAACCGTGTCCACCAGCACGACGGGCCGACCATCGCTGCCGGGCAACAGGTCTCGTTGCTCGCTCGTGGTGATGATCGCGACCGGGTCGGCGTCGGCGAGGATGTGGCCCAGGCGTTCGGCCGGATAGGTGGTGTCGATGGGGAGGTAGGCGCCACCTGCTTTGAGGACCGCCAGCAACGCCACGATCAGCTCATAGGAACGTCCCACGGCGACCGCGACCACGGTGTCGGGGCCGACCCCGACGGCCAGTAGCTCGCGCGCGAAATGGTTTGCGGCAGAGTTCAATTGCCGATACGTGCGACCCGAGAAATCCTCAGGCTCGGGATCGCGACCGGGCTCGATGACGGCGACCGCGTCGGGCGTCCGGGCAACCTGCCGCTCGAACAGCTCCGGCAATGTCGTGGCCGGGTCCAGCGCGGTGGCGGTGTCGTTCCAGGTGCTCAGGACCCGTGTCTTCTCGGCAGGGTCGAGAACCTCGATCTCACCGACCCTGCGTGCGGGGTCGGCGGTGACCTGGTCGAGTACGCGCAGGAACCTGTCCGCGAGCCTTTCGATGCTCGTGTGATCGAACAGATCGGTGGCGTATTCGATCCACGCCTGGAATCCGTCCGCAGGCCGGCCGGAGTCGACGATGTTGAACAGCAGGTCGTAGCGTGCGGCGCCGGTCGGCGCCGGGACCAGGGACACCGCCAGCTCCGGCAGCAGGGTCGTCAGCAGCCCGGTGTCGGGCAGGGGGTTGTTCTGGAATGCCAACGCCACCTGGAACAACGGATGATGTGCGGGCGAGCGCTGGGGATCGATCAGTTCGACGAGCCGCTCGAACGGGGCGTCCTGATGGGTGTAGGCATCCAGGGCCCGCTCTCGCACCCGGCCCAGCAGCTCACCGAACTCGGGGTTGCCGCCGGTGTCGACGCGGAGCACCCAGGTATTGACGAAGAACCCGACCAGATCGGTCAGCGCGTGGTCGGAGCGGCCGGCGATGGGAGCGCCGATCGCGAGATCTGTACCCGCACCGAGTCGAGTGAGCAGGACCGCGAGCCCGGCTTGCAACACCATTGCCGGGGTCGCCCCGTGCTCCCGGGCAAGGGTCTCGACCCGCTGCCGGGCCGCGGCCGGGACGGTGAATCCGAACGACGCACCCCGGTAGGAAGCCACCGGCGGCCGGGGCCGATCGGAGGGTAGTTCGATCACTTCGGGCAGTCCGGTCAGCGTCCGCTGCCAGTAGTCGAATTGTGTTGCGATCAAAGACTGTTCGTCATCGGGATCGCCGAGCAGCTCCCGCTGCCACAGGGTGTAGTCGGCGTACTGCACCGGCAACGGCGTCCATGCCGGAGCGCTGCCCCGCCGCCGGGCCTCGTAGGCGGTCAGCAGATCCCGTGCCAGCGCCGGCATCGACGCGCCGTCGGTCGCGATGTGATGCGCCACCAGCACGACGACCCATTCCCCCGTCCCGGCCCGCAGGACCGCTGCGCGGCAGGGGATTTCGGTGGCGAGGTCGAACCGGTAGCCGGCCACGTCGGCCAGGGCGGCCTCGGAGAATTCGGCCACCTGCACCGATACTCGTGCCCGCTCGTGTCCGGGGTCGAGGATCGTCTGGTATCCGACGCCGGCGGTGTCGGTGAAGATGGTGCGCAGCGGCTCGTGCCGGCCAACCACGTCCTGAATCGCGGCCCTCAGCGCGGTTTCGTCGACAGCGCCGGTCAGGCGCACCGCCATCGGCATGTTGTAGGTCGGTGACGGACCCTCGAGCCGGTGCAGGAACCACAACCGGGTCTGCGCGAAGGACAGCGGTATCGCCTCGGGCCGGGGCCGCGGCGTCAATGCCGTGCGCACCCGGGTGCCCTCACCCAGCCGAGCGGCCAAGGTGGCGACCGTCGGCGCGTCGAAGACCGTCCGGATCGCCAGTTCGACACCGGCCAGGGCCCGCACCCGGGCGATCAACCGCATGGCCGAGAGCGAATGCCCGCCCAGATCGAAGAACGAGTCATCGGCACCGACCCGGTGGACGCCGAGGACCTCGCGGAACACCGACGCCAGCAGCGTCTCGGCATCGCCGGTGGGTTCGCGGAACACCCCGGCGCTGGTGAACACCGGGGCGGGCAGCGCCGCGCGATCGAGCTTGCCGTTGACGGTCAACGGCAACCGGTCCAGCACCACGATCGCGGCCGGGATCATGTAGTCGGGCAGCAGTCTGGCGGCATGTTCGCGAACGTGGACCGGGTCGATGGTCGTGGGGTTGTTGGCGTGAGTCGCCGGTGTGCCCGGTCGGCCGCCGGTTCGGTAGAGCCCGGTGACGGTGGTGGCGGTGAGGCCGGAACCGGGTTCTAGGAAGACGGCCTCGAGGTGGCCGGGTTCGGGCGCCCAGGTGACCTCGACCTGGCAGCCGAGCCGGGCGGCGAGCCGGTGCAGGTCCTCGGCGAGCAGTGCCCGGTCGTCGGATTCGGATGCCGGGAGCCGGCCGGCCGCGATATCGGCGACGGCTACGGCGTCGGCAATGACGCCGCGCTGGGGAATAGCGGTGACGCGCAAGCTCTTCCACCCGCTCGGGCGGTCGCGCAGCAGTTTTTCGAGCCGGGCGAGATCGGTGTAGGCGATCCGGTCGGCATCGTCGACCGACCGGTGCTCGACCGGATTCTTGGTCAGGACCACGTCGTAGCGGTAGCGGGTCAGCTCGTTGTCGGCCTGCCCGCGTTTCACCATCACCCGGACTCCACCGAGGTCTGGATTCGCCGCCGCTACCGCGGTGAAAAACTCTGGCGCCACCAGCAATTCGTCCTCGGCCACGAGCGCGCGCCCGATCCTGTCCCGCAACCCCGCCACAGCGATACGGCCGTAGAGGGTCAGGGCCACCCCGGTCTCGAATTCCCGCTGCAACGCGTAGTTGCGGATATCCCCGAGGAACAGCGCACCACCCGGCGCGAGCAACCGGATCGCTTTGTCGATGACCTCTCGCAGGTAATCGACGTTGGGGAAATACTGCGCCACCGAGTTCAGAATGATGGTGTCGTAATGGTTTTCAGGAAATCCGGTGATGTCGTCGGCAGCCTGCGCCGACAACCGCACCCGCCGAGCCCACTCATCAGGAAGACCCGCCAACTGCGCCTGCAAAGCGGCCACGGCCACCGGAGAAAGATCGGTGCCGTGGTACTCCCGCACTGCCGGAGCCAGTTTCGCCAGCAACAACCCCGAACCGACACCGATCTCCAGCAGCCGCTGCGGATTCAAGGCGCTGATCGCGGCCACCGTCGCGGTACGCCACTGTCGCATCTGATCCAGATCGATCGGACTACCGGTGTAACTACTGTTCCAGCCATCGAAATTCTCACCGAAATCGGCCGATCGCTCACCGGTACCGTGTTCGCCCGCATGGAAGGTATCGTCGTCGCCGGTGTAGAGCACGTCGTAGACGCGCTGCCACTGCCGGACCCGGTCGATCTCCTGATCCTGGTCCCGCCCAGGAACATTGGATTCGGGGACGAGGTAGGCAACCAATTGCCGTCCGTCCGCCTGCCCCGGTGCATCCCTGAGGACGACGGCGGCCTGCCCGACGCGGGGATGCTCGAGCAGCGCGGTTTCGATTTCGCCGGGTTCGATGCGGTAGCCGCGGACCTTGACCTGGTCATCGGCGCGGCCCAGATACTCGAGGAAGCCGGTGTCGGTCCAGCGGACCAGGTCTCCGGATCGATACAACCGCTCCCCCTGCACCCCGAAGGGATTCGGTACGAAGCGGGCCGCGGTCAACCCGGCACGGCCGCGATACCCGCGAGCCAGACCTGCACCGCCGATGTACAACTCACCCGTGACACCGGCCGGGACCGGGCGCAGCCAGCTGTCGAGCACATGGACTCGCACATTGCCGATCGGAACACCGATGGGACTGAACTGGGAGGTATGGGTATCGTCCACACCACCGGTGAGCGCGAGTTCTGTGGTGTGGACAGTGTTTTCGGTGATCCCGTACATGTTCACCATGACCGGCGCGGCCGGGTCCGCCGTGGACCCGCCCCACGGGCCGAGCCGAGCCGGAGCCAGCGCCTCACCGCCGAAGATGACAAGTCGCAGCCCGGATCGCTCCGGCCGCGGCGCGCCGGCGGCCTCGATGAGCGCGTAGAAGGCGCTCGGAGTCTGGTTCAGCACCGTCACCCCGTGGCCGCGGATCGTGTCCCACAGCTCCTCGGGTGAAAGGACGACATCCCAGGGCACCACGACGACCCGCCCGCCGGTCAGCAGCGGACCCCACAGTTCCCACACCGAGAAATCGAAGGCATGGGAGTGCACCCACGCCCACACGTCGGATGCCCCGAATCCGTACCGGCCAGCGGTGACGGTGAACAGATTGACGACGTTGCGATGGGTCACCGCAACGCCTTTGGGGCGTCCGGTGGATCCGGAGGTGTAGATGACATAGGCCGTATTGCATGCGCGCAGCGGTGCCCGCCGTTCCGCGTCGTCCACGTCCCAGACCGCGGTGTCGTCCTCGGTGTCGGTGTCGGTGTCGAGCAGCAGGCAGGGGCGGGTTCCGGTGTCGGGCAACAGCTCCCGCTGGCCGGTGGTCGTGAGGATCGCGATCGGGTCGGCGTCGTCCAGGATGTACTCGAGGCGGTCACCCGGATGCGCGGTGTCGATCGGCAGATACGCGCCGCCCGCCTTCAGGACCGCCAGCAGCGCGACGATCAGATCACCGGAGCGTTCCACCGCCACCGCGACCACGGTGTCCGGTCCGACCCCCGACGCGATCAAACGGCGGGCGAGCCGGTTGGCATTGGCGTTCAGCTGCCGGTAGGTGTATTCGGTTCCCGCGCACACCGCCGCGACCGAGTCCGACACCGCCGCGGCCTGCCGTTCGAACAACCCGGGCAACGTCGCGCCCGCCTCGATGGCTACGGAAACAGCGCTCCGCTCGGTGAGCGCGAGCGTCCTCTCGGCAGGGTCGACGACCTCGACGTCCGCGAGGCGGAGGCCCGCATCGATCGAAAGTTGCTCCAGTACACGCACATAGCGGGCGGTGATCGTTTCGATCTGCTCCCGATCGAAAAGATCCTGCTGATAGACGGTCCGCAACTGGAGGTGCTGATCGTCGAGTCGAGCCGCGATGCGGAACGGGTAGTGCGTGCCGTCGCTGATCTCGACGCCGGTGATCGTGAGGCCGTCGAGCAACGTGGCCTGGGTGATCAGGCCGTCGGCATCGACGGGGTAGGACTCGAAGACCATGATCGTGTCGAACAGCGCCCCCGCGCCGACCGCGGCCTGGATATCGGCGAGCCCGGCATGGTGATGATCGAGCAACCGCGTCTGCTGAGACTGGAACTCGGACAACGCATCCGCGACGGTCTGCCCGGGTTTCGGATTCACCCGCACCGGCACGGTATTGACCAGCAAGCCGATCATCGATTCCACACCGGCCAGCTGGGGTGGGCGGCCCGACACCGTGGTGGCGAAGACGACGTCGTCGCGTCCGGTCAGGGTCGACAGCACCAGGCCCCAGCCGAACTGCAGCACCGAATTCACGGTCCCCCCCAGCCGGGCAGCCAGTTCGGCGATCCGGCGGGTGGCGTGGGCGTCGAGGGTGACGTGATGTTCACCGGGCAGGCCGGCGACCGCGGCGGCAGCGGGAGCCAGCAGGGTCGGTTCGCCGAAGCCGGCCAGGGCGTCACGCCATGCGGCCGTGGTGATTTCGCGGTCCGTGCGAGCGAGCCAGGCCAGATAGTCCCGGAACGGGACGGGCCGCCCGAGAAGCGCCGGATCGCCGCCGGTGGCGTAGAGAGCGAGCAGTTCACGCATCAGCAGCGGTAGTGACCAGCCGTCGACGAGTATGTGGTGCACGGTCACCACGACGGCGAAACCCGTACCCGCCTCATGGCCCCGGACCAGCGTGAAGCGGATCGCGGGAGGCCGCGTCAGGTCGAACGGGGTCAGCCGGTCCTCGTCGCGGACCCGGCGCAGGGTGTGCTCGGCATGTGCGGGATCGGTTCCGGTCAGGTCGATTACACGCCATGGCGGCGTCATGGCCATTGGAATCACCTGGCGCACCGCACCGCCGGCATCGGAGACGAAGGCCGTCCGCAGGTTAGGGTGCCGGGCGAGCAGGGCGGTCACCGCCGCCTGCCAGCGCGGCGCATCGCATTCGCCGGCGAAGCCGAGTTCGACCTGGGCAGTGTAGATGTCGAGCGCCCGCGCGGCGAGCAGAGCGTGGTAGTACAGGCCCGATTGCAGTGGCGTCAGCGGCAATACGTCGGCCAGCGAGCCGTACCGCTCCTCCCAGCCGTCGATATCGGGCTGGGTGACGGCGACCAGTGGGAAGTCCGACGGTGTCGCGCCCCCGGCATCCGCACCGTCCACATGCGCGGCGAGCGCGGTGATCGCATCCACCCACAGTTCGGTCAGCTCGCTGACGTCGGTCCGGGAGAGGACAGCCGTGGGGAATCCGATCTCGGCCGACAGCACTCCCCCGACCACGACCGCGCTGATCTCAAACACGGCGGTCATCGGCAGCGCCGGGTCCGGGGATTCGCGGAGATCGGCGAGGTCGGCGGCGGGGACCCAGCCGAGCGTCGAAAGCGACTGCGCCACAGTGCTGTCCGAACCAGCGGACACTTGACCCAGATAGTTGAAACTCACCTGCGGCGAGATCGCCGGGACCACCGCGGCCGCACCGTCGCCGCCGTAGCGCAGGAGGCCGTAGCCGATGCCGCGGTCGGGCACGGCACGCAGCTGTTCCTTGACGGTCTTGAGCGCTGCGCCGAGGGTGACGGCGTCGAGGGTCGTGAGGTCGATGCCGCCCAGATCCACGCGGAGCGGGTACAGGGTGGTGAACCAGCCGACCGTGCGTGAGAGGTCTGCCGTGTACGGGGTCGCGGCGGCGTCCGCGACGATGTGTTCTTCGCGGCCGTGCCCCTCCAAATCGACTACCAGCGAGGAGGTTTCGATATCCCGACGTGCGCGCCAGCCACGGACCGCGATGGTGAGTGCGGTCAGCAGGGCGTCCTCGATGCCGGCGTTGTAGCGCTCCGGAAGTCTCTCGACGAGGGTCGTCGTGACATGTTCGGGAAGGGTGACGACCACTCGGTCGGCAGTCGATCGCCGGTCGAGGGCCGGGTCCAGGGCGCGGGACCCCAGCAGCGGGTCGGGACCGTCGGCCTGGCGCGCCCAGAACTCGAGCTCACCCTCGCGTACCCGCGACCGCCCCAGCTCGGTCAGCGCATGCGCCCACCGCCGCATCGAGGTACCCACCGGCGACAACACAGGGGTCCGTCCGGCAGCGACAGCAGTCCACGCCGCCATCAGATCAGGAACCAGGATGCGCCACGACACCCCGTCCACGACCAGATGATGCAGCACCAGGATCAACCGGCCCGCCCGCTCAGGACCCCCGTCGAGCCAGGCGACCGCGACCATGACACCCTCTGCCGGGCGCAGACGCCCCACCGCACGATCCAATGCTTCGGTCGCGACCTCCCGCCACCGATCCGAACCCACAGCGGGATCAACGGTCACATGCTCGATCAGGTCCGCGACATCCACCGTTCCCGGCTCGGCGGTCGTCAAAGACCAACCGTCCCTCGAGTTTCCGTGCAGGCGCGCACGCAGCATGTCGTGGTGACCGATCACCGCAATCAAGGTCGCGACCAGCCCGGCATGGTCGATCCCGGCCGGAAGTTCCAGCACCATATGCTGATTGACCCGGTCGATACTCTCGCCCTGCTCGAGCAGCCACCGCACGATCGGAGTCGGTGGCAGGTCCCCGACACCGCCGCCGGGCAACTCCGTGAGGACGGCGACGGGTGTATCGGTGTCGGCGTGGGCGGCCAGTGCGGCCGGAGTCTTGTGCTCGAACACATCACGCACAGAGAAGACGAGTCCCTGTGTCCGAGCACGGGACACGAGCTGGATGGCGATAATGCTGTCACCACCGAGATCGAAGAACGAGTCCTCGGCCCCGACGTTCTCGACACCCAGGACCTGCGTGAACATCTCCGCGAGCAGCGTCTCCACCGCACTCACAGGTTCCCGGAACGCCGCGCTCACGGTGAATACCGGTGTGGGCAGGGCTGCTCGGTCGAGTTTGCCGTTGACCGTGAGGGGCAGCCGATCGAGGGGCATGACCGTCGTGGGGATCATGTAGTCGGGCAATTGGTCGGTCAGGTCGCCGCGGATCAGTGTTGTCAGAACGGTGGGGCTCGCCCAGCGAGGATGCGCGGTGAGGATGTCGACGGGTTGAGGCTCGGCTTGGTCACGGAGCGTGCGCGTGGCGTAGAGGATGTGCAGACCGGTGCCGGTGACATGCGGATTCGTACGAGTAGCGGTATGGAATCCGCGCTGCTGCAACAGATCCCGGATCACGGCCAGCCGGTTGTCGATGTCGTGGACCTCGGCCGCGATCTGCTCGATCCGCGACCAATGCTCATCCCGAATCCCCTGCAGCGCTTCGAGTTCGCCACCCTCGACATCGAGCTTGAGCAACCCGATCCGGTCCAGACCGTGCTCGTCGATGATGTCGGACACCGTCCGGATACGCACCTGCACCTCGACCGACTTCAGACGATCATCGAGCAACTCGTCCAAAGCGTCCTGGCCCACTTCGGCGGCCCGCGACCGGAATTCGTTGTGCAGGAACGAATCCAGCAGCTCCCGCTGGTCCTCGGTAGCCCTGCCTCGAGCCGACAGGATCGACATATCCGGGTAGTAGGTGAACACATCGGCACCCGCCTCGGCACCGATCGCCGCCTCGATCAACGTCGCATCCAGGCCGTGCAAATCCGAATTCGCCCGATACATCCGTTGCAGATCCGGGATCGGCTCCACCGCATAGATCTCCACCTGCGGCGACAACGTCTTCGCATACACCGAGAACATGCCCACATGGGCACCGATATCGAGAACACACCCCTCGGACGGAACGATCACACCGTCATGGCAGTACTCGGCCCGCTCGAACACCTCCTGGAACAGAAACTCGATATTGGACCGGTTACGACCCACCACCGGCATACCATTCGGCAAAACGTGCAGCTCGGCGTCCGCGTACGTTGCGGTGTCCCGTAGCCGGAGGCAGGCGTGGGCCACCGGTGCCGCAGCCTGATCGGGCACCACATAGCCCACAAGTCGGGAGGACTCGATGCCCGTGGCCTCGACATCGAGATGGCGTGTGGTGACGGCGGCCTGCGCGATCGCGGGATGCTCGGCCAGAACAGTCTCGACCTCACCAGGCTCGACACGGTACCCACGGATCTGCACCTGATCATCAGCACGACCCACATACTCGAGCACACCGCCGGCACTCCAACGCACCACATCGCCGGATCGATACAGCCGCTCCACCGCACCACCGAACGGATCAGCAATGAACCGGCTCGCGGTCAACCCCGACCGGCCCCGGTACCCACGCGCCAAACCCGCACCGCCGAAATACAATTCACCATTCACACCAGGCGGCACCGGGCGCAGCCATCGGTCCAGGACATACACCCGCACATTACCCAACGGCACGCCGATCGGACTGAACTGTGCACCGGACCCGCCCTCGAGTGTGAATTCGGTGGTGTGCACGGTATTTTCGGTGATCCCGTACATGTTCACCAGCTCCGGGCCACCCGACCGGCCGAACACCGGATCCCAGTGGCCCAGTCGCGCCGGATCGAGTGCCTCGCCACCGAAAATGACCAGCCTGAGCCCGGATCGGTCCGGCCGCGGCGCAGTGGCGGCCTCGGTGAGCGCGTAGAACGCGCTCGGCGTCTGGTTCAACACCGTCACCCCGTGCGACCGAATCACTTCCCACAGGTCATCCGGCGACCGCACCACATCCCACGCCACCACCACAACACGCCCACCCGACAACAGCGGACCCCACAACTCCCACACCGAGAAATCGAACGCATGCGAATGCACCCACGCCCACACATCATCGGAACCGAACCCATAACGATCCGCAGTGACCGAGAACAGATTCACCGCGTTGCCATGCGTCACCGCAACACCTTTGGGACGACCCGTCGACCCCGAGGTGTAGATGACATACGCCAGATTGCCCCCACGCAACGGCCCACGACGCTCGACATCCGACACATTCGCCACATCGCCCGACCCGATAGAGCCACCGATGAGCTCGTCGAGTGACAGAACTGTCCGATTTCCAGTGTTGGGCAACAGCTTCCGCTGACCGCCGGTAGTGAGGACAGCCGCCGGGTCGGCATCGGCAAGAACGTACTCGACACGATCAGCCGGATGCGCGGTATCGATCGGCAGATACGCACCACCGGCCTTCGACACCGCCAGTAAGGCGACGATCAACTCATAGGACCGTTCCACCGCCACCGCGACCACACTGTCCGGACCCACACCCGCCACGATCAACTCCCGCGCCACCAGGTTTGCCGCACAGTTCAACTGGCGGTAGGTGTATTCGACGCCGTCACCGACCACCGCGATCGCTGTCGGTGTGGTCGCGGCCCGGAGTTCGAACAGTGCGGGAAGCGTGCCGGCCGGATCGACGTCGCGGACCGTGCCGTTCCATTCGGTCAGAACGGCGGTCTTCTCGGCCGGGTCGAGAATCTCGAAGTCCGCCACCCGGGTACCGGGGTCGGCGGTGAGCTGGTCGAGCAGGCGCAGGAACCGATCGGCGAGCGTCACCACGGTGGCGCGGTCGTACAGATCGGTGGCGTACTCGATCCACGTCTGGTAGCCGTCACCAGGTGTGCCGGTGTCGATGATGTTGAAAAGCAGGTCGTAGCGGGAGGTTCCGGTGGACACCGACACCGGCTGCACCGTCAGTTCCGGCAGCAGATCAGCCAGTAGCGCGATGTCGGGCAGGGGATTGTTCTGGAATGCCAAGGCCACCTGGAACAACGGGTGATGCCCGGGTGAGCGAACCGGGTTGAGCAGCTCGACGAGTCGCTCGAACGGGGCATCCTGATGGGCGTAGGCATCCAGGGCGCGCTCGCGGACCCGAGTGAGCAGATCGCCGAAAGTCGGGTTGCCGCCGGTGTCCACGCGCAACACCCAGGTGTTGACGAAGAAGCCCACGAGATCCATCAGCGCCTGGTCGGAACGTCCGGCGATGGGAGCGCCGAGGGCCAGGTCCTCGCCCGCGCCGAGGCGGGTCAGCAGCACCGCGAGCGTGGCCTGCATAACCATCGCCGGCGTCGCGGCGTGCTCGTGCGCGAGGGCTTCGACGCGCAGCCTGATCGATGCCGGGACGGTGAACTCGTACAGTTCGCCGCGATAGGACGCCAGCGCGGGACGCGGCCGGTCCGTGGGCAGCTCGATCACTTCCGGCAGCCCGGTCAGCGTCCGACGCCAGTAGTCGAATTGTGTGGCGATCAAAGACTGTTCGTCGTCGGGATCACCGAGCAGCTCACGCTGCCACAGCGTGTAGTCGGCGTACTGCACCGGCAGCGGGGTCCACTGCGGAACGTTTCCGTTGCGGCGAGCCGCATAGGCGGTGAGCACATCGCGCGCCAGGGCGGGCATCGAGGCGCCGTCCGCGGCGATGTGGTGCACCACCAGCACCACCACGGTGTCCCCGAATCCGGAGCGGAGAATCGCTGCCCGGCAAGGTATTTCAGCGGAGAGATCGAATCGGTAGCCACTCAGGCCGGTGAGAACGGCCTCCGAGCTGTCGGTCACCAGCACCGGCACCGACGCACGGACATCGTCGTGCTCGAGGATGGTTTGACTGCCCACCCCGTCGATATCGGTGAAGATCGTCCGCAGCGATTCGTGGCGGACGACCACGTCGCCGATGGCGGCTTCGAGCGCTGATTCGTCGACCGTCCCGGTCAGGCGAAACGCCAGGGGCAGGTTGTAGGTCGCCGACGGACCCTCCAACCGATGCAGGAACCACAATCGTGTCTGCGCGTAGGACAGCGGGATCACCGCCGGACGGAGCCGCCGCGTCACGGTCTCCCGCACCGGGTCGCCTTCGCTCAGCCGCGCGGCCAGCGCCGCCACGGTGGGCGATTCGAATACCGCGCGGATGGGCAGTTCGATTCCAGCCAGCGCCCGGACGCGGGCGATCAACCGCATCGCCGAGAGTGAATGACCGCCTGCTTCGAAGAACGAGACCTCGGCCCCTACCCGGTCGATCCCGAGCACGTCCGCGAAGGCGGACGCGAGCAGGATCTCCGCGGGTCCGGTCGGCTCCCGGAACACCACGCCGCCGGTGTAGTCCGGTGCCGGAAGCGCGGCACGGTCGAGTTTGCCGTTGACGGTCAACGGCATTCGGTCGAGCGCCACCGTCGCGGCCGGAATCATGTACTCGGGCAAGACATCCGCGGTGAACGCACGGATCATCCGCGACCAATCGGCGCCCTCGTCCTCCGCCTCGCCAGCGGACGTAACGGAGTCGGGGACGATGTAGGCGACCAGCCGCCGGCTGTCGCCGCCACCGGGCAGCGCGACGACGGCGGCCTGCCCGATTCGCGGATGCCGGAGCAGGACGGCTTCGATCTCGCCCGGTTCGACGCGGTAGCCGCGGATCTGCACCTGATCATCGGCACGACCCACATACTCGAGCACGCCGGCAGCATTCCAGCGCACCACATCCCCGGACCGATACAACCGCTCCCCCGCCGTCCCGAACGGATCGGCGACGAACCGACTTGCGGTCAACCCCGACCGGCCGCGATACCCACGCGCCAAACCCGCACCGCCGAAATACAATTCGCCGGCCACTCCGGGCGGCACCGGCCGCAGCCAGGTGTCGAGAACGTACACCCGCACATTGCCGAGCGGGGTGCCGATGGGGCTGCCGGCCAGCGACTCCCGATCGCGCGATAGCGCGAGTTCGGTTGTGTGCACGGTGTTCTCGGTGATCCCGTACATATTCACCAGAACGGGTGCGCCCGCTCGTCCCGGCGTATTCCAGGCGCCGAGCCGAGCCGGGTCGAGTGCTTCACCGCCGAAGACGACCATCCGCAGTCCGGATCGCTCCGGCGCGGGGGCATGCGCGGCCTCGGCGAGCGCGTAGAACGCGCTCGGGGTCTGGTTGAGGACCGTGACACCGGAATCTCGCAGCGTCCGCCACATACCGTCGGGCGAGCGCACCACGTCCCACGGCACCACGACCACCCGCCCGCCGCTCAGCAGCGGACCCCACAGCTCCCACACCGAGAAGTCGAACGCGTGCGAGTGCACCCACGCCCACACGTCATCTGTCCCGAACTCGTAGCGCGCAGCGGTGACCGCGAACAGATTGGCCGCATTGCCGTGCGTGACCCCGACGGCCTTGGGGCGGCCCGTGGATCCCGAGGTATAGATGACATAGGCCAGGTTCGCCGGGCGCAGCGGTGCGACCCGCTCGGCATCCGTCACATCCGGCGCCGCGGCAGCGCCGGCGCTGTCCTCGAGCAGCATCGTGGGACGAGTACCCGTATCGGGCAACAGTTTTCGCTGGCCGGCAGTGCTGAGGATCGCGACCGGGTCGGCGTCGCGCAGAACATACTCGAGCCGTTCGGCGGGATGGGCGGTATCGATCGGCAGGTAGGCGCCGCCGGCCTTGAGCACCGCCAGCGCGGCGACGATCATCTCGAAGGACCGTTCCACCGCCACCGCGACCACCCTGTCGGGTCCGACCCCCCTGGCGATCAAGTCGCGCGCCACATGGTTTGCCGCAGAGTTCAACTGCGCGTACGAGTACTCGGCGGACCCGTCCACCACGGCCACCGCCTCGGGCGTGGCTCCGGACTGCGCTTCGAAGAGCTGCGGCAGCGTTGCGGGAGTGCCGATATCGGTTCCGGTGCGGTTCCAATCGGCCAGCACCGCCGTCGTTTCCGCCGGGTCCAGGATCTCGAAATCGGCGAGTCGCGTGGCCGGGTCGATGCCGATCCGGTCGAGGACCCGCAGAAACCGCTCGGCGAGTCGTTCGACGGTGGACCGGTCGTACAGATCGGTGGCGTATTCGATCGATGCCGGGAATCCATCGCCGGTCCGGCCGGTATCGGTGACATTGAACAGCAGGTCGTAGCGGGCGGTCCCGGTCGGCACCGATACCGGTGCCACGGTCAGGTCCGGCAGCGGGTCGCCGCCGGGCAGGGGGTCGTTCTGGAACGCCAACGCCACCTGGAACAGCGGATGCTGCCCGGCAGAGCGAATCGGATTGAGTAGCTCCACGATTCGCTCGAACGGGGCGTCCTGGTGGGTGTACGCGTCCAGGGCGCGTTCACGAACCCGCGCCAGCAGATCGCCGAACTCGGGGTTGCCGGAGGTGTCGATACGCAGGACCCAGGTGTTGACGAAGAATCCCACCAGATCGGTCAGGGCCTCATCGGCGCGTCCGGCGATGGGCGCGCCGAGAGCCAGATCCTCCCCGGCGCCGAGCCGGGTGAGCAGGACCGCGAGCCCGGCCTGCAGCACCATCGCCGGCGTCGCCCCGCGTTCCCGGGCCAGGACGTCGATCCGCTCCCGCGTCGAGGCGGGAATGGTGAACTTGTGCAGGCTGCCCCGGTGGGATGCGGTCGCGGGCCGGGGCCGGTCGGTGGGCAGCTCGATCGCGTCGGACAACCCGGCCAAAGTGGCACGCCAGTAGTCGAACTGGGCCGCGATCAACGATCGTTCGTCCGCCGGATCACCGAGCAACTCCAGCTGCCACAGCGTGTAATCGGCATACTGCACCGGCAGCGGCGCCCACCCCGGTTCGGCGCCACGCCGCCGAGCGTCGTACGCGCTGAGCAGATCTCGCGCCAGCGGGGCCATCGAGGCACCGTCGGCCGCGATGTGGTGCAGGACCAGGACCACCACCCATTCACCGGTCCCGGAACGCAGAATGCCCGCGCGGCAAGGAATTTCGGCAGACAGATCGAACCGGTGCGCGGCCAGGGCAGCGAGCGTCGCTTCGGTGTAGTCGGTCACCAGCACCGGAACAACCGCACGCTCCGGGTCGAGGACGACCTGCGCGCCGACACCGTCGATATCGGTGTAGATCGTGCGCAGCGATTCGTGTCGCCCGACCACGTCGCGCAGCGCTGCCGCGAGGGCCGATTCGTCGATCTCCCCGCGCAGCCGCACCGCCATCGGCAGGTTGTAGGTCGCGGACGGACCCTCGAGCCGATGGAGGAACCACAACCGCGCCTGGGCATAGGACAGCGGGACCACGGCGGGGCGAGGTCGCGCAGTCACCGCCGCCCGCACCCGGGCGCCCTCGTGCAGCCGAGCGGCCAGCGCCGCCACCGTCGGTGATTCGAAGATCGTGCGGATCGGTAGCTCGACCGCGGCGACTACGCGCAACCGCGCGATCAGCCGCATCGCCGACAGTGAATGCCCGCCGAGATCGAAGAACGAATCATCGGCACCGATCCGGTCGAGACCGAGGATTTCGCCGAACACCGAGGCGAGCAGAATCTCCTGCGGCCCAGCGGGTTCCCGGAGCGCGCCCGTCCCGGTGAATTCGGGTTCGGGCAGCGCGGCGCGGTCGAGTTTCCCGTTCACCGTGAGCGGCAGCCGATCGACCGGCACGACCGCGGCCGGGACCATGAACTCGGGCAGGATCCCCGCCGCGTACTCGCGCAGTACCCGCGACAGCGCCGGAGCGTCGACCGGGTCGGCGGCACCACTGTCGGCCGGCATATCGATGACAGCGTCGGTGTCGGGCACGACGTACGCGACGAGTTGCCTGCCACCCGTCCGACCCGGTGTTTCGCGAGCGATCACAGCCGCCTGCCCGACCCGCGGATGGCGCAGCAGGGCCGCCTCGATCTCGCCCGGTTCGACGCGGAAACCGCGGATCTTCACCTGCGTATCGGCACGACCCACGTACTCGAGCACGCCCGACTCGGTCCAGCGGACCACATCCCCGGACCGATACAACCGCTCCCCCGCACCGCCGAACGGGTCGGCGACGAACCGGGCCGCCGTCAAGCCGGCCCGGCCCCGATATCCCCGGGCCAGGCCCGCACCGCCGAGGTAGAGCTCGCCGGTCACCCCCTCCGGTACCGGCCGCATCCACATGTCGAGGACGTAGGCCCGCACATTGTCGAGCGGACCACCGATCGGCACCGGCCCGCCACCGGCGGCAGCGGAGCCGACCGGGTGCGCGGTGGCGTACACCGTGGTCTCGGTGGGGCCGTAGACGTGCACGAATCGTGTTCGGTCCCAACGGCGTACGGCCGCCCAGAAGACCTCGACCGGCATCTCCTCACCACCGGTCCACACCTCACGAACGCCGGCGAAGCAGTCGTCACCGTGGTCGACGAGCAGTTCGAACAACCGGGTGGTGAGGAAGACCGCGCTGACGCGATGGCGGGCGATCAATCGCACGATCTCGACCGGCTCCACGCGGTCGCCGGTCGCCATGACCGTGGTGCCACCGCTCATCAGCGGCACCCACATCTCGTAGGTGGAGGCGTCGAAGGCGACCGAGGAATGCGCCAGTACGGTGGCGTGCCGTCCTTCGGCCGCCCACATCCGGTTCGCGGTGAAGGCGACGACGTTGTGGTGGGTGACAGCGACAGCCTTGGGGCGGCCAGTGGAACCGGAGGTGTAGATGACATAGGCGAGATTGCCGGCCCGCACGGGTGCGAATCGTTCGGCGACAACAGGATCGGCGCTGTCCGCCGTACCCGCGCTGTCCGTGTCGTCTGCGCGTAGCACCGGGATTCCGCTGTCGGGCAACAGGTTACGCAATTCCCCGGTGGTAACGACCGCGACCGGATCCGCGTCGCGCAACACGTACTCGAGACGTTCGGCGGGCTGCGCGAGATCCAGCGGCAAATACGCGCCACCGGCCTTGAGCACCGCCAGCAGGGCGGCGACCAATTCATAGGACCGCCCCACCGCCACCGCGACCACGCTGTCCGGGCCCACGCCGGTCGAGATCAGTTTCCGCGCAAGCAGATTCGCCGAAGAATCGAGCTGCCGGTAGGAGTGCTCGACACCGTCGCACACGATCGCGATGGCGTCCGGATCGGCGGCTACCCGGGCTTCGAACACGCCGGAAATGGTGGCGGCCGGGTCGATTTCGGTGGTCGTGTCGTTCCATGCGGTCAGGACACGAGTCTTCTCGGCCGGTCGAAGGATCTCGAGCTCGGTGAGCAGCGCGTCCGGTCGCGTACCGATCTGGTCGAGGGCACGGGCGAGCCGGTCGACGATCGCGGTGACCGTCCCGGCGTCGAACAGATCCGTGCGGTAGATCGCGCGCAACCGTAGTTCGTGCCGGTCGAGGTCGGCGATCAGACCGAAGGGGTAGTGCGCGGCCTCGCTGGTGTCGATTCCGGTGACGGCCAATCCGTCCAGGAGTTCGGCCCGGGCCAGCAGTGCCTCGGTGTCGAGCGGGTAGGACTCCAGCACCAGGATGGAGTCGAACAAGGGGCCGACGCCGGAGTCGGCCTGTATCTCGGCGAGACCGATGTGGTGGTGGTCGAGCAGGCGGGTCTGCTGCCGCTGCAGTTCGGTCAGCGCGGACTCGACGCTGTGCCGCGGCGACAGCGTGACGCGCACGGGCAGCGTATTGATCAGCAGGCCGATCATGTGCTCGACATCGGGGATCTGCGCGGGACGCCCCGAGACGGTGGTGGCGAAGACGACGTCCTCGCGTCCGGTGAGCGTCGACAGGACCAATGCCCATCCGAACTGCAGCACGGTATTGACCGTCACACCGAGGCGAGCCGCCAGGTCGGTGATGCGCCGGGTGCTGTCGGCATCCAGGGTGAGGCGATGTTCGCCGGGCAGTCCGGGTGCCGTGCCGGTGGCGTGGGCGGGGGCCAGCAGGGTGGGTTCGGTGAGGCCGGCCAGCGCCTCGCGCCACGCCGCCGCACCGGCGGCCCGGTCGGTGCGGGCCAGCCAGGCGAGGTAGTCGCGGAACGGCGCGGGCCGGCCCAGCGCTGCCGGGTCATCGGCGGTGGCGTACAGGGTGAGGAGTTCGCGCATCAGCAGCGGGAGCGACCACCCGTCGAGCACGATGTGGTGCACGGTGATCACCACCGTGAATCCCGTTCCGCCGGAATCGTTGTGGTCGTGGACGATGGTGAAGCGAATGGCCGGCGGCGCAGTCAGGTCGAAAGGTGTCGTCCGGTCCTGCTCGCGCACCCGGCGCACCACCTGCTCCGGGTGCTCGGCGTCGGTCACGGTGACCTCGCGCCACGGCGCCGCCGCGGCCGCGGGAATCACGTGCGCCACATCACCGGTGGCGTCGGTGACGAATGCCGCACGCAGATTCGGGTGCCGATCGAGCACCGCGGCCACCGCCGACTGCCAGCGGGCGAGATCGAGCCGGCCGGTGCAGCCCAGGGCGATCTGGGTCGTGTAGACATCCAGCGAGGTGGCGGCGAGCTGGGCGTGAAAATACAGGCCCGACTGCAGCGGAGCCAAGGGCAGCACATCGGCCAGCCGTCCGTAGCGCTGTTCCCACAGTTCGATATCCGATTGCGCCACGAATCGCAGCGGGAAGTCCGACGACGTGGCGCCGCCGGCGGTCTCGCTGTCGAGATGAGCGGCGATGGCCGTCACCGAATCCGCCCACAGCTCGGCCAGTTCCGCGACCTCGCGACGGGTCAGCAACGTCGAGGGGAAGGCGAAATCGGCGGACAGCGCGCCCTGCATCACGATCGCGTTGATCTCCAGCGCGGTCGTCATCGGCATATCGGTGTCGGGCGATTCCCGCAGGTCCGTGAGATCCGTGACCGGGGCCCAGGCGATGGCCGAAACCGGCTGCCCCGCAAGGGGATCCGCGCCGAGTAGAGCCTGGCTCACCTGGCCGAGGTAGTTGAAGCTCAGCTGCGGCGAGATCACCGGTATCCGGCTCGGCGGTCCGCCGACGCCGCCGAAGCTGTCGTCCGCGAGCGGTTCGGAGGTCTTGTATCGGAGGATGCCATAGCCGATACCGCGGTCGGGGACCGCGCGCAGCTGTTCCTTGACCGTCTTGACGGCTGCGGCGAGGCCTGCGTCGCCCGTGTCGAGGTCGATGCCGTCCAGGTCTAGCAGGAGCGGGTAGCGGGTGGTGAACCAGCCGACCGTGCGGGCGAGATCCGCGCCGCCGCCGATCCCCTCGGTGATGTGTTCCTCTCGGCCGTGTCCCTCGAGATCGACCAGTAGCGAGGAGGTTTCGGCGCCACGACGGGCACGCCAGCGGGTGACCGCGAGCGCGAGCGCGGTGAGCAGAGCATCCTCGATACCGGCGTTGAAGCGGGCCGGCAGTTGCCCGAGCAGGGTCTCGGTCACCGTTTCGGGGAGGCTGACCTGCACGCGGTCTGCCACCGCTCGCCGATCGACAGCGGGGTCCAGCGCGCGGGGGCCGAGGAACGGGTCGACGCCACGGGCCTGGCGGGCCCAGAAGTCGATTTCGCTTGCGCGGGAATGCCTCTCGCCGAGCTCCCCGAGTGCGTACGCCCACCGCCGCGCGGAGGTGCCCACCGGACGCAGATCGGGGGCGGCGCCACCGTCGACGGCGGTCCAGGCGGCGGCGAGATCGGGCAGGAGAATGCGCCAGGACACCCCGTCGACGACGAGGTGATGCAGCACCAGGACCAACCGGCCCGCCTGGCCGGGTCCGGCATCGAGCCAAGCCGCGGCGATCATGACGCCGTCGGCGGGCCGCAAACGCCCGACAGCCCGATCCAGAGCTTGGGCCGCGATCTCCCGCCACCGATCGGAATCGGCGTCGGAGTCCACGACTACGTGTTCGACCAGACTCGCCACGTCCACGCTGCCGGGTGCGGTGGTGGCCAAAGACCAACCATCGCCGGCATTTCCGTGCAGCCGGGCGCGCAGCATGTCGTGGTGATCGATCACCGCGCCCAATGTCGCGACCAGGGAAACCGCATCGATGCCGACCGGCAGATGCAGCACCATGTGCTGGTTGAACCGGTCGATGCGCTCACCGTGCTCGAGCAGCCACGCGGCGATGGGAGTCGCTGGCATGTCCCCGATCCCGCCTCCGGGAAGCTCGTCGATGAGCGCGACGGGGGCATCGGTGCGGGCGTGGACAGCCAGTGCGGCAGGCGTCCTGTGCTCGAACACATCGCGCACAGTGAAGACCAGGCCCCGTGCGCGCGCTCGCGAGACAAGCTGGATGGCGATGATGCTGTCACCGCCGAGGTCGAAGAACGAATCCTCGGCGCCGATCCTCTCGATGCCGAGAACTTCGCCGAATACCGAGGCCAGCAAGGTTTCAGCCGCTCCGGTGGGCTCCCGGAACAGCCCACGGCCGGAGAACATGGGAGCGGGTAGCGCTGCACGATCGAGCTTGCCGTTGACCGTCAATGGCAGTCGGTCGAGCACCACGACCGCCGCCGGAACCATGTAGTCGGGCAATACCCGGGCCGCGTATTCGCGGATCTGCCCGGCTTCGATCGTGGCGGTGGGATTGTTCGCGTAGCTGTCGGACCGGGCCGGCTCGGCCGGCGCGCGATAGAGGTCGGTAATGGTGGTGGAGCTCAAGGCTGCCCCAGGCTCGAGAAAGACAGCTTCAAGGTGGCCGGATCTCGGTGACCATGTCACTTCCACCTGGCAGCCCACCCGAGCGGCCAGCTCGTGCAAGTCCTCGGCGGCCAGTCCCCGGCTCGGTGTCTCGCTCGCCGGGAGACGGCCGGCGATGAGGTCGGCCGCTGCGGCGACGTCGGCGAGCACGCCGCGCTGGGGAATGTCGGTGCCCCGCAGGCTCTTCCATCCGCTTCGGCGGTCACGCAGCATGCGTTCGAGCTGATCGATCCCCAGGTAAGACACGTGCGGGGCATCCGCGACCGAATAATGCTCGACCGGATTCTTGGTCAGGACCACGTCATAGCGGTAGCGGGTCAGCTCGTTGTCGGCCTGCCCATGTTTCACCATCACCCGAACCCCACCCAGGTCCGGATGCGCCGCCGCGACCGCAGTGAAAAACCCTGGCGCCACCAACAACTCATCCTCAGCAACCAGCGCCCGCCCGATCCGATCACGCAGTGCCGAGGCGGCGATGCGGCCATGACGAGCTATCGCTACCCCGGTCTCGAATTCCCGCTGCAACGCGAAATTACGGATATCACCGAGGAACAGCGCACCACCCGGCGCGAGCAACCCGAGAGCCTTGTCGATCACCTCTCGCAAGTAATCGGCATTGGGGAAATACTGCACCACCGAGTTCACAACGATGGTGTCGTAATAACTTTCGGGCAATCCAGTGATGTCGTCGGCAGCCTGCACCGACAGTCGCACCCGCCGAGCCCACTCATCGGGAAGACCAGCCAACCGCGCTTGCAGAGCCGCAACCGCCACAGGGGACAGATCGGTACCGTGATACTCCCGCACCGCCGGAGCCAGTTTCGCCAGCAACAACCCCGAACCGACACCGATCTCCAACAACCGCTGCGGATCCAACGCATCGATCGCCGCCACCGTCGCAGCACGCCACTGCCGCATCTGATCCAGATCGATCGGGCCACCAGTGTAACTACTGTTCCAGCCATCGAAATTCTCACCGAAACCAGTGGTGTCCGCGCCGCGCCGCACGGCATCGTCATCGGTGTAGAGCACGTCGTAGACCTGCTGCCATCGCCGCACCAGGTCGGCTTCCCTGTTCTGATTACGTTCGGCCACGCGGGAATCGGGAACCAGGTAGGCGATCAGTTGCCGTCCGCCGCTCTCGCCGGGCAGCTGCCGCGCGACCACGGCGGCCTGTGCCACCCGGGGGTGCTCGAGCATGACCGTCTCGATTTCCCCGGGTTCGATCCGGTATCCGCGGATTTTCACCTGATCATCGACACGTCCCACGTATTCGAGCACGCCGGACTCGGTCCAGCGGACGACATCCCCGGACCGGTACAACCGCTCGCCTGTACCGCCGAACGAGTCGGCGACGAACCGGGCCGCGGTCAACCCGGCACGACCCCGATAGCCCCGGGCCAGGCCACCGCCCCCTATGTACAGCTCACCGGTGACGCCGGCGGGGACCGGCCGCAACCAGGAATCGAGGACATAGACACGGACATTGCCCAGCGGTGTGCCGATCGGTACCGACGCCTCGGCGGTCGGGCCGGAATCGGCCGTATGCGTGGTGGTGAAGACGGTGGCCTCGGTCGGCCCGTAGGCATTGAGGATCCGAATACCCGGCAACCTGCGCCGAATACGGTCGGTAACCCTGCGCGAGAGCGCTTCCCCCGCCATCACCACCGTGTGCGCACCCGCGAGGTCGGCACCGATGTCGCCGGAGGCCAAGACCTCCCCGAAGGCCGAGGGCACACCGCTGATCACCGTCGCCCCGTCGTGCGCGTGCTCTGTCAACGCGAGCAGATCCTGGACGATCTCAACACTGCCGCCACGGCAGAGCGGGGCAAACAGTTCCCACACCGAGACATCGAACGACACCGAGGTCGAGGCCAGGATCCGGTCGTGTGCCACCAGATCCCACCCGTGCGTGAGCAGGTTGACCACGTTACGGTGCGTGACGGCGACAGCCTTGGGGCGGCCGGTGGATCCGGAGGTGTAGATGACGTACGCCAGATTGTTCGGGCGCAGTGGTGCACGGTGTCCGGCCACGCCCGGATCGCCGGCACCCGCTGGCTTCTCACTGTCGCCGAGCAGGACGACAGGACGATTACCTATGTCGGGCAACAGGTTTCGCTGCCCCACCGTGGCGAGAACCGCGATCGGATCGGCGGCGCCGAGAATGTACTCTAGGCGTTCGCCCGGGTAGGTGGTGTCGACGGGCAGATAGGCGCTCCCGGCTTTGAGAACCGCGAGCAACGCCACGACGAGCTCGTAGGATCGCTCCACCGCGACCGCGACAACGGTGTCGGGACCGGCACCGGCCGCGATCAACCGCCGCGCGAGCCGGTCGGCCGATTCATCGAGCTCACGAAAGCTGTATTCGGCACCGCCGCTCACCACCGCCACCGCGTCCGGCAGTGCGGCGGCCTGCCGCTCGAACAACCGGGGCAGGGTGGCGTCGGCGTCGACGGCTAGCCCCGTGTCGTTCCACGCGGTCAGCACCCAGTTCTTCGCATCGGGGGGCAACACCTCGATATCGGCGAGACGCAGCTCGGGATCGGCGCTGACCTGGTCGAGCACCCGCACGATGGCGTTCAGATAGTTCCGAAGATCGCTGAACCCGTGGGCCCGGCTGTCCGCACCCATCTCGATGCGGCCGCCGGCCTCGCTCTCCGCATCGTAGAAGAACATCAGCGACAATTCCGACGCCGGATTGAACGGCAAATGATGGAACTCCGCACGGCACTGCCCGAAGGGAACCGATGCCATGAAAGGCATTACGTTGATGGTCGGGCCGAACATATTCGTGCCGTTATCGCGGTCGGATCGCAGCTCGCTCGCATCGTATTTGGCATGGCGCAGAATTTCGGCCACCCGCGTCGATATCAGCGAACCGAAATCGACGAATCTCATGGCGGGTTCGGCGTTGACCCGAAGGGGGACCACACTCGCCAATAGCGACGGTGTCCGGCGCAGCGGTCCGACCCGATTGGCGAGAGCGAGCTGCACGTAGTAATCGTCTGCCTGCGAGTAGGTACGGAACGAGAACGCCGCGGCGGCGACGAACAGCGCAGCCAGGGACAGACCGGAATCGGCGGCGACGCCGGCAAACCTGCGCACCTCTGCCGGTGAGAGGATCACGCTCTCGTGGATAACGCGAACCGGCCCATCGTGCGGCCTGCCCAGCAGCCGCAACGGCTCGACCGAGGGGTCGACATAGTTCGACCAGAATGCGCGATCGCGCAGAAAACGCTCCGAGGCAGTGTAGCGCTCGGACTCCCGCAGGAGATCGGGAACATCCAAAAACCGATCATGTGCTGCGACGGAATTCGAAGTGACCGCCGAATAGTTCTCGATGACCCGACGGCCCAGGAGCATACAGCTGGCTCCGTCCGCAACAATGTGGTTATAGACGAGCACCACGAACCACCGCCATGGCGTGACCTTGACGATCGCCACACGAAACAGTAATCCGTGCGCCAGATCGAATCGCGTCAGGCTCATTTCCGTCATCAGCGCACGTGCTCGATCCTCACCGTCGGCAAACGTGCTGTAGTCGACCGATTCCGGATACCACGGCCCCAACTCGCGTGGAAACTGCCGGGGACCATGATCGGCTTCTGCGATATTCACCAATGCCGTCCGGGCCGCGCCGGCGGCCATGCGGATCGCCTCGGCCATGCCGCGTGGATCTATCTCCCCGGAAATGTCCAGATACCCGGACACATTGAGCGGTAGATCTGGATCCATCTGCTGCGACAGCCAGACAGCCTTTTGCTGGGGTGTCAGTTCGTACGACGCGGTAGAAACAAAGTCGGTCATAGCCGGACCGCCCCCCTTGTAATCGATGATCAAGCCTGAACAGTACAACCGACGGCAGAGGCTCTCAAGAGCCACCTAACGGAATCATAGGTATAGGAATTTCTTATCTACCAGCCGAAGAACAAGAGCGGCGTGGACGCAGGACTGTTCACCCCACATCCACGCCGATCGTTTCTATCTACCGAGCGATGAATTTATGCGGACTCGGTGGCTGCGTTCTGGAGATCCGCCTCCATTGCCTCGCGAAGACTTCGTGGCCGCATGTCCGTCCAATTCTTTTCGACGTACTCGATACATGCCGATCGCGTATCTTCACCGAACACTATCCGCCAGCCCGCCGGTACCTCGGCGAATACGGGCCACAAGGAATGCTGATCCTCCTCGTTGACCAGCACGAAGAATCTGCCGTCTTCGTCGTCGAATGGGTTCTTGCTCATAACTTCCCCCTCATGGGATCACGGATGGCATTTCATCGGTACGAAACTCGAGCGCGCCCGTCGAGCAGGCCCGCTAATCTCTGCCAGTCCTGCGCACGTTGCCGAGCAAGTTCGGCAATTCCCGATGCGCAGTGACTCGGAATATTACGCACAAGGCTTTCCCATTCACCATTATCACCCACCGGCCCTTCGAGCCATCGCAGCAATGTGCGGCCCGATTCGGTGAATCGCAACGACGGGTCCTGACGCAGCCGCTGCAGTGTGCGCCCGCTACTCACCGGCGCGGTGGGCGAGGTCGGATTGCGGGTCCCGACAAAAGCTTCGGCAGCCGGCCCCGGATCGGTACGGGCCGCAGGACTGGGCGCTGGAACAGCGGCGTTACGCAGTTCCCGACGGATGTCCTTGGCCGTCGTCTCGGAGATGCCCGCGGCGGCGGCCACCGATCGCGGTGATGCACCCGGGTCGGCGGTGAACAACTCGACGGCCTGTTGCCTGCCGAGCTCCGGATTGGACCGATGCAGCACGCCGTTTCGCGCGAGTCGCCCCGGCGACTGCGGAAGTTCCGCACCCGCCCGCCGACGGATCTTGGCAACCGTCTTGTCCGAGATCCCCGCGATCACCGCGATCGCGCGGTCCGACGACTGCGGGAACGAGAAGAGAATACGGAGTGCAGCGGCCTTGCGATCGGAGAGCGACAACGGCAGCCCATGCGCCGTATTCAGTTTGACGGCCAAGACGAAAGATTCCGCAGCACTGCCGTCGAAAAATATCGCCGCGATGGTCGTATCGCCACGCAATTGCGCCGCGCGAAGGCGATGAAGTCCGTCGATGACGTGCAGGGTTTCGCGATTGACAACGATCGGAGGCAATGCTGTCGTGGATTCCGCCAGCACTCGAACGTGCTCGGCGTCCTCCCCCGTTCGCGGCGGAGAATCAGAAAATTTCAGCTCGGAAATCGCTAGCTCGACAACAGTCGAGCAGGCGGGCGGCCCAACGACTTGGCTGTCCACATCGACAAGCGAGACAGCCGAGCCTGCGGCGGGTAGAGCATTGCGGTCGGCACTGTTCATCGATCCCCCTCCAGGACGATAAATCGATGGGGTAGAGAAGGCCTGCGGCGCCTCCAGGCCTTGTGAAACCCCCGCGATGCCGCGAGCGTACCCGAGGGTAAGGCGGCGCCGGAACCCGTCTCAGATTGTTCTCAGACAAGCCGGCGGGCAGCTTATTCCCAGACAATCCGACGGCGATGGCGACGCAGATCACAACAGCATGACGCAATACAACACTCCGATCATCCAGTTCCGAACTCGGTTCGAATTCGCCACCAGGCAGCCCGGCTGCTAGTCTTTGCCCGGATATCAGTGGATACCTTTAGGGGCGGCTATGCTGCATCGTTTCCTGGTCCTATTTGCCTCGGCTGCTGTGATGGCGGGCTCGGCCACATCGGCAGCGAACGCGACGCCCTTGGATCCGGATCCGGCTGCCATACGCGAAGCAATGAACAGCTTGCTCGCCGCCGGCGCCGCTGGGGTGCAGGTGCGCTTGCACAGCCCACAAGGCGACTGGACCGAGACGGCCGGGGTGTCGCAGCTGGGCGGCATCGAGCCGGTGCCGGCCGATGGGTTGTTCCGAATCGGCAGTGTCACAAAGACATTCGTGTCCACTGTCGTGCTGCAACTGGTCGCTGAGGGCAAGGTCGGGCTCGATGATCCGGTGAGCCGATACCTGCCGCAGTTCGGTCTGGACGAGCAGATCACCGTCCGAATGATCCTCGACCACACCAGCGGAGTCCGCAGTTATGGCGGCCAGCCCGGGCCGAACGAGGAATCCTCGGCGTCCATGCTCGGCACCGACACCATGCAGACCTATCATCCCGACGATCTGGTGCGGTTCGCGGTCGGACTGCCGCTGTGGTTTACCCCGGGAACCCAGTGGAACTACTCCAACACCAACTACATCCTCGCGGGCCTGCTGATCGAACAGCTCACCGGGACGCCCTACGCACAGCAGGTCGACGAGCGGATCGCGCGCCCACTCGGACTGACGAACACTCGGCTTCCGGGGACAACGGCGGACATCCCGGGACCACACGCGCACGGCTATCGCAGTGCGAAGCTAGTGGGTTTCCCGGTACCAGTCGACGTCACGGTCCTCAATCCCTCATGGGCCTGGGCGGCTGGCGAAATACTCTCCACCACAGCCGATCTGGACCGGTACATCGCGGCCCTGATGGATGGCCGACTGCTGCCCCCCGCGTTGCTAACGCAGATGAGCACCTTCCACGCCATGCCATCCCGCTTCGGCCTGGACCGCGGTTACGGACTCGGCCTCACACACATAGCGACCACCTCGGGCTGCAGCGGAACCGGCGGCAGTGGAGACATCCCTGGTTACCACACCGACGTCTACAGCTCCGCCGACGGCAGCAGGCGCGTGCAGGTCTCGGTCAGCCAGGGCACCGTCGACGCCGACGATGCGGCGAAGTACACCCAGTACATGACCGCTGCCTACCACGTCACCACCCTCGCCCTCTGCGGCTCGGCGCGGTAGCGCGTCAGCGGGGGCGAGGAAGTCCAGCAGCTCGCGGGCCACCTCATCCGGATTCTTCTCGGGCAGGAAATGGCCGCCGCGCAAGGGTTTTCCGCGCAGATCGAGGGCCAGCGTCGCCAGGTGCGCAGCGGGTCGTACTCATTCGGCCACCGCGCCCTTCTCGTCCCACAGGGCGAGGACCGTGCACCGGATGTGGCGGACGTCGCGATCACGGCGGCCCTCGCCGTAGGCGGCGGTCGCGGCGGCGCGATACTCCTCGCAGATGGCCGAATACCCTGCGGGGTAGCGAAATTCGTGATGTAGGCGATGCGCACCAGGTCGAGGAAGATCGACGGGTCGGTGGACCAGGTATTGAGCATGTGGTTCACGAAGGTCGACAGCGAACGGGCGATCAGGAGTTCCGGGATCAGGCGCGGGGCGGCCAGGAAGGTCCACACCCCAGAACGCCAGCCACAGATCATGATTGCCCAGACCGAAGACGTAGCCGGTGGGGACGATATCGACGACGGTCAGCGCGGTGAACCACGTCCGGATGGTCGAGTGCCATGCGATAGGCGCAGCGCGCGCCCCGCGATCGCGGCCGGCGACCGCGAATCCGGGTAGCCGAGTTCGGCCATGACCTCGATCTGATCGTTGGCCAGGCTACTCATGGCGCACGGCGTGTGATCCGGGGCGCTCGACACGCAAGGCAGGCAGGCGCGCAAGTCGGTAAGGCGCCGGGTCACGGTTAGCTGTCTGCATGCGGCCGAGCCGGACGCGCGACTGCGCAGTCGAGGAGGGGTCTGTCCAGTAAACGGCTGATCTTGGTTGTTTGATTGTTAGTACTCCAGCTGCACTTCGTGATGTTGTGGGATAACCTCTCTCGTCGTGTCGGTGGATGAAGATCTGGCTGCGTGGGTGGCCGGGCTGGATGAGTTGTTCGGGCGGGTGGCGGGCCGGTTTTTGCGGGCGGAGCCGCGGTTGCGGGCACGGGCGTATGTGCGGGGCTTGTTGGCGCCGCTGGCCGGGAAGAACGGGTGGACGCTGGCAGAAGCAGCTGGTGAGCGCACGCCGGACGGAATGCAGCGGTTGTTGCACGCGGCAGCGTGGGATGCGGATGGTGTGCGTGATGATGTGCGCTCCTATGCCGTCGAGCACCTCGGTGATCCGGACGGGGTGCTGGTCGTGGACGAGACCGGGTTCTTGAAGAAGGGCACGAAATCGGCTGGGGTGCAACGGCAATACTCCGGGACGGCGGGCCGGATCGAGAATTGCCAGTTGGGGGTGTTCTGCGCCTATACCGGCAGCAGAGGGCGGACGCTGATCGATCGGGAGTTGTATCTGCCGAAGTCGTGGACCGAGGATCGGCAGCGGTGCCGTGAGGCGAGCGTGCCCGAGGGCGTCGTGTTCGCGACCAAGGCGACGCTGGCAAAGAATATGCTGGCCAGGGCTCTGGATGCGGGAGTGCCGGCGCGGTGGGTGACCGCCGATGAGGCCTACGGCGGCGACGGCAAGTTCCGGGCATGGCTCGACGATCGCCGGATCGGGTATGTCGTCGCTGTCCCACGCAGTCAGACAATCCCCAGCACTGCCGGCTGCACGCGCGCGGACCACCTTGTCACACAAGCACCTTCACAAGCATGGAAACGGCGTAGCTGCGGCGCCGGAGCGAAAGGGCCACGGATGTTCGACTGGGCGGTGGCCTCTCTGCCGGTCTATGAATGGACCACCGCCGCGGGCTGGGGTCGCTGGCTCCTGGCACGACGGGCGCTGACTCCGACTACCAAGGGAGAGTTCGAGATCGCCTACTACATGTGCTGCGCACCCACGGGCACCAGCGACAACGAACTGATCCGGGTCGCCGGGTCCCGATGGGCCGTGGAGGACTGCTTCCAGACTGCGAAAACCGAGGTCGGACTCGACCAATACCACGTCCGCCACTACGACGCCTGGTACCGCCACATCACCCTGGCCATGCTCGCCCACACCTACCTCGCCGTCACCGCCGCCATCGCCCCAAAAGCATTGGCAGCGGCCTCATCCCGCTCACCCTCGGCGAAAACCGACGTCTCCTGGCACACCTGATCACCCACCCACCCGCCCTCGCGGCCCATCCAGCGATGGTCGACCTGGCGCCGCCGCCACCAGTACCGAGCCAAGAAGGCCCACTACCAGCATCGACACCGATTACATCACGAAGTGCAGCTGGAGTATTAGACCGTGTCTCACATGGATGTAATTTGTTCTTGCTGCGTCGAGATTGCGTGTGTTGCATGATATTCGGCCGTGGCAGATGCGTTGTCGCAGCGGCTGGTGCCGGACGAGTTGTGGGAGCTGGCAGAGCCGCTGCTGCCGGAGTTCCGCCCGCGTCCGCAGGGTGGTGGTATCGCTGCGGTGGACCAGCGGGCGGTGTTCACGGCGGTGGTGTACGTGCTGACCAGCGGTTGTGCGTGGCGGATGCTGCCGCCATCGTTCGGTGTGAGCGTGCCGACGGCGCATCGCCGGTTCACCGTATGGACCGAAGCCGGGGTCTGGCGGCGGCTGCACCGTGCAGTGCTCGACGAGCTGGGCGGTGACGGATTGATCGATTGGTCGAGGGCGGTGATCCACGCGGCGAGCGTGCGGGCGAAAAAGGGACGATCCGACCGGTCCGAATCCGACCGACCGCGGCAAGCCCGGCCCGAAACGGCACATCCTGTCCGATCGGGCCGGAGTTCCTCTGGCGGTGGCGGTTTCGGCCGCCGACGTCCACGACTCACACGCGCTCGAACCACTCGTCGAGGCGATACCGGCGGTGCGGTCGCGGCGCGGCCCGCGACGGCGCCGGCCCGGCAAGCTGCACGCGGACAAAGCCTGCGACCGGCCCGAGCTACGCCTGTGGGTGCACCGCCGCGGAATGGCAGTCCGTATCGCCCGCAAGGGAATCGAGTCCACCGAGCGGCTCGGCCGTCATCGATGGGTGATCGAACGAAGCGTCTCGTGGCTCACCGGCTACCACCGGCTCAACATCCGCTACGACCGCAAGGGAATTCACTATCTGGGTTTCCTGACACTCGCAGCAGCACTCACCTGCTTCAAGAAACTCGCGAAGGCAAGACAGACCATGTGAGACACGGTCTTAGTTAGTGATGGTCCGTAGCGGCGGCTTCCATCGGGAGACGTCTCCACAGGATTCAGCTGTTGGGGTGGTTGCCTTCACGAGTTGTGACGAAAGCGTGACGGCAGTGTCGCCGGTGAAGTGCGCCCGGAAATGCCGGGCCGGAACTGATTCGCCTGCTTACCCCAGGTATCGACGGGTCACACCGGCGTTCGGGCACCGCCATAACGGCGTCGCCGGACTCTGCGAGCCAGAGCCGGTTTCGCTACCGTCGCGCTCGTGGCGGCACGGTCCCCGCCACGGGCCGGCATCGACGCCGGACTCGCTTCGAAGGGCCGGCAGTTCATCGCGCAACCGGGGCACCGTCCTGGTGGAAGGACACACATGGAGAACACACTCGTGAACGAAACAGCCGGCACCGGCGTGCCGCCGGAATCATCCTCGGTCGCGACCATGATCCAGCTGCTGGCCGGCTTCCAGATCTCGCAGGCGCTGTACGTGGTGGCCGAACTGGATATCGCCACCCACCTCGACGACGGGCCCCGGACCATCGATGATCTCGCGGCCACCTGCGGCGCGCGACCCGAGGTGTTGCGCCGGCTCGTGCGGAGTCTGGCCCCGCTCGGGATCTTCCGCGGGTCGGACGAGGACACGGTGGAGACCACGCCCCTCGGCGCCATTCTGTCCACCCAGCGGCCGGATTCCCTCCGGGATATTGCCCTGTACTGGATGAAGACGCACTACCTTCCGTTCGGCGAGCTGCTGAACACCGCCCGGACCGGCACGCCGGCCTCCCAGCTGTATCTGGGGCAGCCCTTCTTCGATTGGGTCGTCGCGGCCCCCGGCATGGCCGAGTTGCAGAGCCGGGCGATGGCCGGTTTGACCGGCGGGCTGCGCGACCGGATGTTCGAGAACTACCACCTTCCCGCAGGCGATATCGTCGCCGATATCGGCGGAGCCGACGGCACTATTCTGGCCCGCCTGCTGCGTTCCGAGCCGGCTCGCCGCGGAATCCTCTTCGACCTGCCCGAGATAGTCGAGACCGCGCGGAAGAAGCTCACGGAGCTCGGGATGACCGATCGCATCGACACTGTTCCCGGGGACTTCTTCGAGTCCGTACCGTCCGCCGATGTCTACGTGCTGGCCGCGATCATGCACGACTGGGACGACGCCTCCTGTATCCGCATCCTGCACTCCATCAAGAGCGCCGCGGCGCCGGGAGCGCGGGTGGTGCTGATCGAGGGCCTCGTTCCACCCGGCGACGAACCGCACGCCACCAAACTGATCGACCTGACCATGCTCGGCATGAACACCGGCAAGGAACGCAGCGCCACCGAGTTCGCGGAGCTCTTCGCCGCCGCCGGGATCACCCTGGATCGGATCGTGCCCACACCGGAGCAGTACTCGTTCATCGAGGCGCACATTCCGTAACGGATCTCGGCTCACGACAGGGCCGCGACGACCTCGCGGTACGCGCCGACATCGGCGAGCCGCCCGTCCCCGCCGGACCAGGCGACCTCTTCCACGGCCCGGAGGTACGCCCAGGCGTGCGCGCGCTCCCGGTCCACCTCCAGACCGTCGGCCGTGGCCGCGAGTACCTGGCGGGCGAGAGTTGCGATCTGCCCAACGCGCCGAATTGCTCTCGTAGGGTGTGGGCAAGGGATCGGGCTACATGTTCACCACACCCGACGGGCGGACACTCGATCCGCACTGGGTGTTGAAGGAGTTCAAGCGGCTCGTTGCCGCTGCGGAGCTGCCACCGATCCGGTTCCACGATCTCCGGCACACGGCCACGTCGCTCATGCTCGCGTCGGGGATGGCCGATATCCAGCTGGGCGAGGCCGCCGCCAACCTGTCTGTCCCCACCACGATCATCGCGGGCCGCTACGACCGGCTGCTGCCCGAACGCATGTCGCGCCGCATCGCCGACACCATGCAGGCCGCCGGCCACCGGCCGGACTACCAGGTCTGGCCCACCGGCCACCTCGGCAATATCGAGGTCAGCCTCGATTTTTCGTGAGTGTCGCCGGGGAGCCTGATCGAGTTGGTTTGGTTGCTTTCGCTGTTCGGGGCAGCGTCAGCTGCCCCGAACAGCGGGTCGGCTGCCGGGTTCCACGGGCCCGGAGTGATTCGCCTTTCCTGATTCGCAGGGACGGTTGATGCTGGTCAGGGTCTGCCAGGCGTCCGAAAGCGGTGAGTGCGAGACCCGTCCACGGGTGGTGAGCCGATAGACACGGATGGACGCGCCGGGCGTGATGGGCAAGGCGACCAGGTATCGAAAACAGCCGCAGCCGCAATGTTTTCACTTCCCATCGGCGAGCCGGATGGTCGACGAAGGCCAGGATCTGCATCCACGCGGTCAGATCCATGGCGAGGGGACCAGAGCCAGCCAGATGCGGTTGGCAGCGAAGCTGCGGAACGGGAGGTTGCGTCCGCCGGTGTCCTTCGCCGCGCGGATACGGTCTTCGCAGCGGGCCCGGCGACGGTGGCGCAGTTCCAGCTCCGGCAGGTGCCCACCTCGGGTATTGGTAACGAATGCGGTGAGGCGGTGCCCGTCATGGTCGGTGAACCGCAGTTGCCCCCCGGATGCGGTCGTTCTTTCCGGACTATCAGTCGCATGCCCGGTGGCCAACCCGCCAGATCGAGCAGCCGGGTGATCTCGGCGACCCAGGCACCGGGCCGCCGCGCACCGCCGGCGTCCACTCGGCGTCGGTGAGGCCGCGGACCTCGAGCGGGAATGGGGCTCCCGCCGGATCTTGTACGAAATCGTCTGTGTCGCACCGACGCCCCAAACGCGGTCCACGTCATCAACTCCTATCCCCCGTACCGGCGTCCGGCCGGTAGCGATTGTTGGCGAGCGAACAACCCTGCGCCGCGCAATGGATCGAGCCCATCGGACTCCCACCGCGAAATCCGGTCTCGGAAGACGCCCCTCCCAGGTGCCCGATCTCGCCCTGGACTCCGTGCGCTCGGTCCAGCAAGACCTCGCCGGAGGCCACATCGATTGTGCGGGCGGCGATTCCGCTGCTCACCGTGACCGCAGTAATCCTCCGCAAACCACTGTCGCCGACTCGGCTGATGGCGGCGATCGCCAGGGCCAGGCTCGTCACATCGTTGACGACCCACCACATCACGCTGGGCTCGGCCGCTGCCAAAGCAGCGGCCAGGTCGTAACGGTCGGAATCTCCTCAGAAGTAATCGCCTATAGCCACGCTACGGGTTTGGCGCGGGGGCTTCGCAATACGGAACGACTCCGGGGTGCCGTATTGATTCACGTTACGGTCGAAAAGCGTGAGCGCCGACCATCCCGACGGGCCCGTCCGATTTCTAGGGCGGCCATCATGACAGTAAGATCTCGACCGTCGTCGGTCATCATCGATCCGAACCCATTCACGACTACCAGCGGCTCCGCGGAAACCACTGCCAGTACATCACCCACAAACTCCGCCGCCGACGGCCATACCGCTTCGCGGTCTGAGAACACCTCGAAATTGCAGTACATCACCTGACCCACATGGCCTTTCTCTCCCGGATGACCATCGACGGCTATCGCATTGTCAGCGGTCGATACCAGCGGGCACCACGCCCGATCCCACCAGACCATGCGCACCGCACCGTCGGTCGAGCCATCCAGCTCCTCATACGGCACCCCCACTCCGGACGCTTCGGACTCGCCCGCGCGCGCCGCACACGCCTGCCCCGCACTGTCCGCGCCTTCCAACAACATTCCCACCACATCCACACCACCGAGCACCGACCACAACTCAGCCACCTCCGTCGGCGCCGCTACCCCCGTCAACTCCTCGTAACGGTGGATCTCACCGTTGGAACGCTGTACCGGTGTACCGAAACCTCGCTCCACCAGAACATCTCGAATCCGCTCCGCCAACACCGTGACCTCACCCATCGCGAGTCCTCTCCCGTACCGGTCGTGAACGGACCGATCGTGTCAGAGATCCACCGGCCGCAACACCTCGACCAGTTCCTCCGGCGTACTGCCCCCGAAGTAGTCCCCGGCCCATTTGATCGCCTCATCGATATCGTAGGAATACTCGATCCGGAAACGACCCGACCGCGCCACCGAACACTTCATCCCCACCCACTCCGAACCCTGCGCCTCGAACAACTTTTCCGAATTTCCGCGCACCCGCCGATCGATGTCATTGTGATCGAAAAGATCCACCTGCTTCCCTTCGTCGTCCTGGTATGCGACAACCTCCCAGGTGCCGACACCCGACGACGGATACACTCTGGTCGATGCCGCGTGCGTCCACTCCGGATACACGAGCGCGGCAGCCTCGGCCGTCGCCCTCACCAATTCTGAAACAATCTCGGCCTCATCGAGATCGGCCATCGTTTACTCCTTCAGACGTGATCGTCAGTGTATCTCTGGAAATCTTCTTTCCACCGGATCCCGAGTTCCTTACGTGAGAAACCAGTTCCGCCATGATTGCTGAAGCCGATCGGAATCGACCGGAAGGTATTACCGTTCGCGTCGATCATCTTGAGGCGAACCTCCACTCTTTCCGGGGTGGCGACGCCCGGTGGATCCGTCTCTATCCGAAAACGTGTCTCCCGGCCGTTGCCCGATCTTGCCCAGTCGGCAATCGCGTTCTCCATCACCCTGAATTCTCTCCGATTGAAATCACGTTCCTGCGCAAAGAGATTCATCAGCCCTCGGTCCAGAGTGGTTCGGTAGCTCGATGCGTGCCCGCCATCGTACTGCAAACTGGTGCCCGTTGGGGCCACGCCTTCGTGTCCAGCATTGGTTGCCGCAGTGCTCTCGGCGCTGTCCGCATCGCGGTCGACCTCATCTTTCTTGGCGAAATCATGGCGCACGACACCTTCGGTCATCGCGTGACGACCATTGATGGATTTGGTGCTTACCACATTGTCGCCAACCTGCGACCGCGACACCGAATGGACGTTCCCAGCCTCATCGGGTGGATAGATGATGTTTTGTTCATGACGCAACGCCGTGAAGGTCCCACCGCCACGTTTCGGATACTCGGCCGCGCGCGGATGGTAATCCCGCACAACCGTCTGATGCGGAGGATGTCCGTACACGTAGTCTCTGAACGGACTACCGGATTCCGTCATCCCGTCGACGATCCGTGTCAACTCGCCCTCGGGAATCGGTAGCGGAAAGTCGTTGCGCAAAACGCCACGAACGCCGGACTGGTTGGGATCGAGTAGGGGTGCGTTCGTCACACGCCCAGGTGGGGTGATCCGGTCCCGCACTCGGTCACGGGAATCATTGAATGGAGTCTGCTCTCCGGGGCGGGTGCTGACCGGGTTGGGGCTGCTTCCGCCCGTGCCGGGGCGTCCGGTGCTCGGGGCGGTGCTGGGGTCGGGTGCAGTGGCTGGGGTGGTGTCAGGGAGACGGCTCGCATGGACGGTCGGCTGGGTGGGAGTGGGGTCGCGCGGGGCGGGGTTGTCGGGGTCCGGGGTGGTTCGATCGCCGTCGTCATCGGGTGTTCCTGTCTTTTCGCACGATTTCTCGACCAAGCCGAGGGGGTCGCTCCACACCTGCGGGTTGTGGGGGTAGACGTTGGGGTTCGGTGCTGGGGAGAGGCCGAGGGGGTCGCGGGTCAGGAATCGTCCGGTATCCGGGTCGTAGACGCGGTGCAGGTTGTAGTGCAGGCCGGTCTCGGGGTCGTGGAATTGGCCGGGGAATCGGAGGGGGGTGCTTGCTGTGCCGTGCCAGACGGTGTGTCCCCACAGATCTGTGGTGGCGGTGGCGGTCGTGTTGCCGGTGAGTGGGTCGACGAGTTCTGTTGGGGCACCGACGAGATCGGTGATGACCGCACAGAACTCGCGGCCGGGGGTGTCCCGGTCGGTGGTTTGGGTGATCGGTGTGTGGGAGTCGGGGTGGTATTCCCAGTGGGTTGTCGTTTCCGGCGTCGTGCACTCGATCAGGCGGGTTTCGTCCCAGGTGTAGTCGGTCTGTTCGAGGACGGTGCCGGTGGTGGTCAGCCGTTGTTTGGTGGTGCGGCGGCCGAGGGCGTCGTAGGTGTAGTGCCACCATTGGTAGTCGGGGGTGTAGACGTCGGTGAGTTGGTCGAAGCCGTTGTAGCGGTAGTGCCAGGTGTCGGGTTGCCGGGATGGATGGGCGGTGGTTTTGCGGATGAGGCGGCCTGCGCGGTCGTAGTGGTAGCGGGTGCGGCCGTCGTGGATGAGCAGGTTGTTGTGGTATTCGCGGCGTGAGATCTCCGAATCATGATGCGCGGCAGTTGAATCGGGTGGTGCGGCAGAGGGAGGCGGAGGTTCCACGGCTACGGATTCCACTGCGGCACTGGTGATGTTGCTGAGCGGGTCGTAGGTGTAGTGCTCGATGCGCCGGTCGTTGTGGGCGACGGTCGTGACTCGGCCCACGGTGTCGAGGGTGTAATTGCGTTGTAGGGGAGTGTTTTCGGGGCGGGTGGTGGTGTGGGCGGTGAGGTAGCCGTCCGGACGGTAGTCGTATTCGTCGTGGCGGAGGCGGCGAGGGTTCGGCCGGGTGGACTGCCCGAGATCGAGGGCTACGAGTCGGGCGGGAAACGCTGTCACTTCTTGCTGGGTGATGCGGCCGAGGTCGGTGACTTCGCGGGTGACGGTGATTTCACCGGTGCGCCAGCCGGTGACGTGGCCGCGCAGGTTGTAGTCGAAGGTGATTTCGTGGTCGTCGATGCCGAGCCGGTCGACACGGCCGGTGATGTCGTGGTGCCAGGTGGTGTCGACACCCGTGGGGCTGGTGCGGCGGATGCGACGACTACGCGGGTCGTATGCGTGACGCACCGGCGACCGGTCATCGACCCGTTCGGACTCCAGCAAGCCCGTTGCGCTGTAGGTGAACTCGAGGGTGTGTGCGGGGTCGTTGCCGGTTCCGGTGCTGGAGCTGAGGACTCGGCCGGCCGGGTCGTAGGTGTTGCGGATCCATTCGCCGGTGTCGGTGCTGATCTCGGTGAGCCGACCCAGGATGTCGTGCCGGTGATAGCGGGTGGTGCCGGTGGCGGGGGTGACAGTGGCGACACGGCCGGCCGAGTCCCAGGTGTATCTGGTGGTGGCCGCGGCGTAGTCGGTTTCGGCGACCAGCCGTCCGGCCTTGTCGTATTCGTAGATCCAGCTCTGGCCGATGGGGTTGTGGACGGCGGTGAGGCGGCGCTCGCTATCCCAGTCGAATCGGGTGAGTGATCCGTCGGGGTCTGTGCGCGACCGCAGCAGATCGAAAGCGCCGTAGGTGTATTCGGTGACGCCGCCCGCGCGGTCGGTGTGGCTGAGGACATTGCCCTCGCCGTCGTAGCTCCACGATTCGCTGTGACCGTCGGGATCCGTTCTGCGGAGCAGATTTCCGGCCGGCGACCATTCGTAGTGCGTCGTCGACCCGGCAGCATCGATGATTCGGATAGGACGGCCTGCGGCGTCGCGTTGGATATGGGTGGTCCCGCCGAGAGGGTCGACGTACTGGATCGGTAGTCCGGCGGCGTCGGTGTGCACGGTGGTGCGGGCGCCGGCGGACACCACGGTGGCGAGGCCGCCGGTGGGGTGGTAGGTGAATTCGGTACGGGCTCCGGCGGGATCGATGACGGCCGACAGATCACCGTTGTCGGACCATTCGCGGCGGTGCACTGCCCCGTCCGCGTCCGTGATCGTGCTGGGCCGGTTGCGCCAGACGTACTCGATGTCGATCGAGCTTCCGTCGGGGCGAGTGATCGTCGTCGGATCGCCCGCGCCGTTGTAGCGGTAGGTGGTGCTGGTGGCCCTGTCGGGACCGGTGACGGTAAGCGGCCTGCGGTCGGTGTTGTAGTCGTAACGGAATCGACCGCCATCGGGGGTGATGAGGTCGCGCAGTTGCAACTCGCGGTCGAAACCGTAGGCGGTGACTGCACCCTGGGAGTCGGTGACCTGGGTCAACCGGCCGGTGCCAGTCGGGAACTCCAGATAGTCGAAGTCGCAGTTCAGAATTCCGGCGCTGCCGCGTTGATGGATCACACGACCGGACTCGTCGTAGGTGTTGACCATCTGGTTGCCGTTGGAGTCGGTCCAGGAGGTCATCCGGTCTTCGGCGTCGTAGGTGTAGCGCGTCGTGGCGCCTGCCGGGTCGGTAACGGCGACCAGAGTTCCTGCGGCATAGGTGAATTCCCACATCGGCACGGAGAGTTCACCCAGATCGGGATCGTTCGTTACGAGGGACAGGCCGGTGATCCGGCCGTGGTCGGAGGCGATTCGGACGCGGTAGCCGCCCGAGTGCGAGACCTCCACGGGCACACCGTCGGCGTCGTAGTGGAAACGAATCCGGTTGTGGTGGCGGTCGGTGATCGCCGAGACGGCGTAGTTGCCGAGTTGGGCATCGAGGCCGTTCATCGCAGGCTCGGCCGCGAAATGCCAGATCAGCTCGCGTCGCTGGTCCCACACGCGGTAGGCGCCGGTCTCGGTGCGGGTCAGCGACCACTGCCGGCCCTCGGTGAGCGGGTGCGCGGGCTCGCCTACCTCGGCATGTGGGTAGGCGAGCATGATTCCGTCCTCGCCGAGGAAGGTGATGCCCGCGTCCTCGATGACCAGCCGGACGTCCAGTGTCGCCGACCAGGTCGGGCCGAACCAGCGGCCGAAGCGGTAGTTCGAATGGTGGGTGCGGCGCAGTGTCAGCGGCAGGACACCCGGCAGGTCGACATCGATCTCGGGGAGCAGGAATTCGCCGGTACTGATGTCGACCGGGTCCTTGGAACAGGCCTTCTCGTCCGGTGTCCGGTCGCGCTCCGACCCCGACGATCGCGTATGGTCGTGCACGTTGCGGTCGTCGCCCGCGCGGTCGCGTGCTGTCGGATTGTCGCGGTCGCGCTCGTGCGGATTGTTGTCCTTCGGCGAGTCGTCTGGTTCGGGATCCCGTTTGTCACCGTGGTCCGGTGTCTTGTCCGGATCGTGGTGCGGGGTACGCGTATCCGGGCCGTGATCTGGCCGCGTGCCCGGACGGTGCGCGGGGTCATCAGGTTCGGTTCTGGTCGGCGGCGTTTCGTGCGCTCGTGTCGGGGGGTTGTCGGGTGTCGGATGTGGTCTCGGTGTGGGTGACGAGTCTGGTGCGGCACGGGCACTCGGTGTCGAATCCGGGCGGGTGCGTGCTGCTGGATCGGGTTGTGGGCGTGCTGTGGGTGTGCTGTCGGGCGTTCGTCCCCGAGGTGTGGGCTCGGGTATGCGGGCCGTTGGGGTGTTGTCGGGTGTGCGTGTTTGGTGTGTGGGATCCGGTGCGCGTGTGAGGGATCGGTGTGGGCGCGCCGGGGAGTCGGATGCGCGTGCGGGGGAACTGGATTCGGGGGTGGGCTTGTGTGGCGGCATCGAATCCGGAGGGGTGCGCGGCGGTGTGGAGCCTGGGTCCGCGTGTGGTCCCGGGGAGTGCGGCACCACCGTCGGTGCGGATTGTTCCGGACGTGTTGTCGATGGGTGGGCCTGGTCCTCGCGTGTTTGGGGTGTCGAGTCGGGATTTGTGCGCGGGGTGGTGTCGGGGGTGTGCGCGGGTGGCGCGTGATCGGAGTCCGTGCGAGTCGTGGGTCCGTTCGCATCGGGGCGTGCGGCGGATGGGCTGTCCGGATTCGTGTGCTGGGACGGTGCCTGGTCCTGCGCGGATCGGGAGTTGGGAGACGAGTCGTGCTCGGTGCGGGTGGTCGGTGGCGGATCGGCGTGGGTCGTCGGGTTGGCCGCCTCCAGGTGGGGATTGGTGCGCGTCTGCGGCGGGTCGGGGTCCGCGCGGGGAGCCGGGGCAGGGTCGGTGCGCGGGGCCGATGTGGGGTCCGGGTCTCCACGGTGCGTGGGGAACGGGTCGGGTTCGCCGCGTGTGGTCGGGGCCGGGTCCGGGTCGGTACGCGGTGCGGGAAAGTCCGGCTGTGTGGGGGCAGCCGGTGCGAGGTCCGGTTCGGTACGTGGCGCGGGAAAGTCCGGCTGTGTAGGGGCAGCCGGTGCGAGGTCCGGTTCGGTACGTGGCGCGGGAAAGTCCGGCTGTGTAGGGGCAGCCGGTGCGAGGTCCGGTTCGGTACGTGGCGCGGGAAAGTCCGGCTGTGTGGGAGCAGCCGGTGCGAGGTCCGGTTCGGTACGTGGCGCGGGAAAGTCCGGCTGTGTGGGAGCAGCCGGTGCGAGGTCCGGTTCGGTACGTGGCGCGGGAAAGTCCGGCTGTGTAGGGGCAGCCGGTGCGAGGTCCGGTTCGGTACGTGGCGCGGGAAAGTCCGGCTGTGTAGGGGCAGCCGGTGCGAGGTCCGGTTCGGTACGTGGCGCGGGAAAGTCCGGCTGTGTAGGGGCAGCCGGTGCGAGGTCCGGTTCGGTACGTGGCGCGGGAAAGTCCGGCTGTGTAGGGGCAGCCGGTGCGAGGTCCGGTTCGGTACGTGGCGCGGGAAAGTCCGGCTGTGTAGGGGCAGCCGGTGCGAGGTCCGGTTCGGTACGTGGCGCGGGAAAGTCCGGCTGTGTAGGGGCAGCGGGCTGAGGACTGGGCTGGTCCGATGTCGCCGACGAGGGGGTGCCCCCGGTGGTGTCCGCGCGTGGCGCGGGGGGTTCCGGGCGGCTGCCCGCGTCGACGGGGTTCGTGTCCGGGGTGTGGCCGAAGTTGGTATGCGGGGCTGGTCCGGCACTGGGCTGTGGTGCGGGACCGGCAGATGTGTTGCCACGGGCCTGGGGGTTGGAGCCGTGGGTGCCAGGTGCGGGGTTGTCGGGCAGTCGTCTGCCGAGGTCGCCCGCATCGCCGGCGAGGCGGCCGATCCTGCCGGCACCGGCGGCGCGCTTGAGACCGCTGATCCCGAGCTTGGCGGCGCCGCCACCGCCGCCGGTGGCCACGCTGAGCAGGAGGTCACCGGTCAGCGCACCGGCGAATTCGAAGGGATTGCGCCGCGCGTCGGACAAGATCGCCGACATCGTCGCGCCCGGATCGGCCACTGCCACAGTCAATCCGGTCACGAGATTCGACAGGCCGGCCGCGTACTCGGCCGGGTGGGTCAGGTTGTAGACGTCGGTCGGGTTGATCTGGCGGACGAACTGCACGAGCCCGGTGAAGCTGGTCGCCAGCCCCGCCGCCATGCTCAGCTCCGCGTGTTCGCGGATTCCGCGCAGGTCGGAGAGGTTGGCCATCCAGCGTTCGGTGAACGGCGGTTCCTTCGGCGCCTTCTCGGTGGCGGCGGCAAAGGCACTCACCGCGACGGCGGCGCCGTTGTCGCGCTGCGTCCGGGCGCCGCGCAGGATGTCGCGGGCCTCGTTGCGCATCGAGGTCCAGGTGTCGACCAGCGGAGTCTGCGCCTGCTGCTCGCCGGACAGCGCATTCCACCAGGTCTTCTGTCTGCGTTCCTCGGCGTCGGCGGCCTTCCATTTCTCGATGGCGTCCGCCGCTTTTCCCTGGGCGGTCTTCACCTCGTTGTGCCAGGCTTCCATGGCCTCGGCCGCCGCGGTCATCGCTTCGGCGCCGTCGAACCACAGCTTCGGCTGCTTGTCGTAGACCTCGTTGAACGCGTCCGCGCCCTCGCCGACCCATTCGGCGGCATCGATCTTCCTCAGTGCCCGGCCGGTGGAGTCGATCGCACGGGCCATATCCTTCAACGTCCGGGCGGTGGAGCCGATCTCGGCAGGCTCGCCCCGGATCAGTTCCTTGGGATCGTCCGTCTCGCCGAGTTCCTCCTCGTCGACGTTGCCACCGGTGGCCGAGGCAATATCGTCGCCGAGGTCGTCGAGGCCCTCGCCGAGACTGTCCAGGCCGATCGCGTCCGCCCCGTCCCCGACGACATCCAGCGTGGAGTCGGCGAGCTGTCCGAGCTCCTCGGCGCCCTTCTCGACGCCCTTCTCGATCGCGTCACCGATATCGTCGAGGAACCCCAAAGCTACTGCCCCCCTTGCTCCTTCATGATGTCAGCAGCCTTCTTCGCGGCACCGGTGTTCCATCCCGGTGTCTCTCCGGTGGCGGCGGGAGCGGCGAGGCCGGCAGGTCCCAGCTGCGGCACGACCACCGCCGTGACCACTCCGGCATTCGCCAGTGCCTGTGGCCCGACCGCATTGATCACCTTGCCGTTGGTCTGCATCGTCTGCCATGCCCGCTGGAACGACTGCGGGCTGTAGTCGGCGTTGCGCACATGGTTGAACGTGTTGTCGGAGAAGGTTTCTCCCCAGGAGCGCTTGGTGATCTGCTCATCGGACAGGTGCGGATTACCCATCGTGTGGGTCCACATCTTCTTGATGGTTCCCGCGGCCTTGCTCTCCATTTCGTGGTACCGGCCCGCCGCTAGATCCAGGGTCCGCGCGATCGAATTGCCGGCCTGCACCAGCGATCGCACGCCCCACGACCAGCGCTCGGTGAACTGCTCGAAGGTCTTCTGGACCGTGTGCTTGCCTGCCTCCAGCGTCGACAGCGTCAGCAGCGAGAAGCCCCGGCCCATGTTGCCGGTCTCACCGATGCCCATCTCCGACAGTTCCCCGATGGTCGCCTCGATCCCCTTCGCGGCCTGCTGCAGCACCGCAGGGTCGACCTTCACCTGCTTCGTCGTCATGACGGTCTCCTGAATTCCCTTGTTACTCGGACACATTCGGCGGGAATGCCATCGGTGCCGCCCCCACGACATCGACCGCGACGCCAGTGGGCCGATCCCGCGACTCGGCATACGCAAGCAGCCGCCACCCCCACAGCGAGTGATATGAGTACCGGCGATCCGGTTCGATGCCACCGTCCGTCATGCGGCCACGAGCCGCCGTGTACCGGGCATACTCCTCGACACTGGTGAAGGCACACAGCCAGTCGATGCCGCCCACCTGGGATACCTGAACACGATCGTCATCGCTCACCGGCACCAGCAGAGCGGCCGCGCGAAGCGCCGCCAGCAGCGCCTCCCGCTGCCCGAAACCGGCGTAGAACGCGACGATTTCACCCCGCAGAGCATCCCGGCCGTCGTTATAGGACATCCCCCGCGATCCTTCGAATGGTCGTATGCATCGAGTCATCCCCTCCTCGACTCGGGCTCCCCGGCCCACGGAATGGGTTCGCGCAGTGGAGAACCCCCGGTTCCGATCACCTCTGAATGCGATCGGAAACGATTGGCATCGAGTTCAGTATGTCGGGAACGGAAGTATCGGTCCTTGACTATTCGCGCAGCGGACTTGTCTATTCGCGCAGCAGGGCGTGATGGCGGTAGTCACTGGGCGACGCGCCGAAGGCCCGGCGGAAGACGCGGCTGAAATGGGCCGGGTCGGTGAACCCCCACCGGACGGCGATCGAGTGGATGGGCCGGCCGCGCAGGCGCGGATCGGCCAGATCGCGCCGGCACCGTTCCAAGCGGTGCCGGCGTATCCAGGCCGCCGGGGTGGTCTCGTCCGCGGCGAACAACTGTTGCAGCGTGCGCAGGGAGATATGGTGGGCCGCTGCGATCGTCGCCGGAGTCAAGGCGGGGTCACCGAGCCTCTGCTCGATGAAGCCGTTGATCTGCCACCGCAGCGCACGCCGACGCGACTCGGGAGCCGGCATCCCCTCCGCATCCAGGGGCGCGGCGAGGACCGCCGACAGCAGGTCCACGGTGACGGAGGTGAGCGTGGACGCGTCGGCGGGAGTGAACTCCCCCGCCCGCGTGATCAGATCGGTCAACCAACGGGCGAAGACCGCGCCCATGCCGTGGCGTGCGCCGAAGGTGGTGGCAGTGAGCCGGTCGATCCCGTTGACGGGCAACGGCAGCAGCGTCCGCGAGATCTGCAGCGTGATCGCCCGATCGCCGAGACCACTGGAACGCCAGCCCTCGAACGGGTGGGAGGTGTCGAACAGGACGAACTCACCGGCACCGATGCTCGCCTCCCTGTCCGCCTGGGCAATCGCGGCCGCCCCGTCCAGCACCAGGTTGACCTGGTATGCCTCCGGATCGGACTGCCGGATCAGCTTCGGCGTCCGCCGCACGCGCACCGACGGGTACGCCATCGCGGAGACCTGCATGCCTTCCCAGGTCAACGTCCGCGCCGAGGCAGGAAAGCCGTCGTCGGTAATGGCGCGCAGTCGGGTGGGAACAAGCTCGCGATCCATCAGGTCCAGCCAGCACTCCAGCTGGTCGGCGCTCGACAATCCCTCCGTGCTGAACTGCGTCGCAAGCATCGCTATCAAACTCCCTGACACGCCCAATATTCGAGTATGGCGCAGGGCGGGCGGGCGCGTCGACGCGACCCGGTAGTCGACACCCCTCGGTCTTCACGGGCGACACTGCGCGCCATGTCGTCGAACCGCTCACGCCCCACCGCTCATCGGCGCTCACCCAGCGTGGCCGTGGGCGGCGGCTCAGGTGGGCTTGCCCGTGGGCATACCACGGCTGGTAGCGGCCATCGGGCTTGCTGTTGCGTGCGATCTCCCGGTGCGGCTTGTCGCGCCGCCGATTCTCACACCCAAGCCGTTAACCAAATGATCGCGTGCCGTATTCAGCTGTTCTAAAACTGCCTATGCGCCCCCTCTCGAGGGGTTTCTCGGCGATCGCTGGCAGCGGATCCGGATGTAGCGCCGTCAACAGGACACGCGTCACCGTCATCGTCCGGCGGCTCCCGATTACACGACCGCGGCACAACTCGCCGTCATGAATCGGTTCGACCACCGGTGAGAGAGAACCGCCCAGCGAGCAGCCCGGGTTCGCCCACCGCGGCCGAGCTTCTCGGATGTCCGGGACAAGGCGGCCCGGCCCTCATGCGCTCAACCCAGCCCGGTCACGATCGGCGGGACGCCGGGGCCCAGTCGCAGCGATTCGAGGAACAGCACGATCGTCGCCGCGACGGAGCGGTGTGCGACATCGTTGAGCACGTCGTGTCGGCCGCCCCGGACAAGGCGGACATCGGTGCGTGGCGCCTGCGCGTACACGTCGAGCGCCGCAGCGAGCGGCGTGATGCGGTCGTCGGTGCCGTGCAGAGCGAGCGTCGGCCGGTCCTGTACTCGGAGGGTGACTGTTTCCCACGGCACCGGCGCGGCTATCGCGCCGCGGGCGAACTCCTCGTCCGCCGATATCACGGCCCGGTGCACCGGGCACGCGGTGCGGGCGTCGACTTCGTCCGCCCACTCGGCTCCCACTGCTCCGGGCGCAGAACTTCGCAGCGCGGACTCCGGGAGCGCGATCGCCGCCAGCACAACACCTTCCACAGGCAGTTCCGACGCAAACCGCGCCGCGAGCGCGGCGCCGCTGTCCGAGCCGAGCAGGACTCGCGGCCCTGGCAGGGACTCATCCGCCAACAGCTCTTCTACGGCGGCGCGGGCGGCGGCGACGTCCTCGAGCCCCACCCGCACGTACCGCACCCGGTACCCGTCGGCGGCGAGCCGCCGGCCGAGACGCCCGTAGGAGGCGGCGGTCTCGCCGCGCCCGGGGAACAGTACGACGGTGCCGCGCGGCGTGGCGCCCTCGGGCTCGTCCCAGGCGCCGGTGGTTGCGTGTGTCCGCATCGTTGTCATTCGGTCGCTCCTCCCGCCCAAGCGGACGTGAACCAGTGCACCGCACCGGTTTCCGGGTTGTAGGACCGCCGCGGGAGGGTCCCGATATCCGCGCCGTACACGTGGATTCCGATCACCGGCTCGTCGCCACCGCAGCGCACCTGGTGCACGTCGTCGTCGGTGGTGCAGCACACCGTCACCTGACCGGTGGTCCACGCCGAGGTGCCCGCCTCGACGAGGGGCACTCCCTCGGCCGTCGGCTTCCGGAATCGGGTCTCGATCTCGGTACCGCGGTGGATCCCCACGACACCCCACGTTTCGTGGCCGTGTACCGGGGTCCCCTGGCCGACGTTCCACACCGCGCCGGCGATGGAGAAGGCCCCGCCCGGGGCGACGTGCAGCGGGTACATGACGTAGTGGTCGGGATCGGGTCGCGTCTTGTCCGGCGGCAGGTCGAATCCCGCGGCCAGTACGGCGGCGAGGTCGTCGCGGATGGCGGCGGTCAGCGCACGCTCGTCGGGGATGGCGGCGATCAGTCGCGCGACGCTGTCAGCGAACGCCGCCAACTCGGGTACATCGGTCTGCACCGGGACGATCGGGGGTCGGGTCATTCCAGCTCCTCACTGTGAGATCGGGGCGATAGGACGCGGCGTCGGTATGCGGTCAGCCGGTCGTGCAGGCCGGGCGTGGCCACGGACCGGGCCAGTGCGGCGAGCGCGGCGTCGGCGTCGTACACCGGTCGCGCCGCGGCCAGCAGCGCGGGCCGGGTCGCCGGATCGATGCGGGCCCAGGCGTCGAGGATCCCGGAGAGCTCGCCGGGCGTGCCGGTCACCAGTCCCCCGCTGTCCGCGACGGTGACCGTGTCACCGCCCAGGAACACCGAGGGATCGGCGATGCTGCGCAGGCGGGCCGTCCCGAGGACCACACCGAAACGGGCCCCGGGGAAGGCGAAGCGGGCATCCGGTCCGGCGAGCCGGTGATCGCACGCGGCGACCAGGTCCGCCCCGGCCCCGACCGCCCTTCCCTCGACTACGGCCACCGTCAGGTACGGCGCGGTGACCAGCCGTTCGAGCAACAGCCCGATCCGCAGGAACCGCTGGGCGAGCGACGCGTCCGACTCGCGGGACAGCCCGGCCAGATCGAACCCGGCGGCGAAGTGGCGTCGATTCCCCTCCAGCACAAGGGCTTCCGGGCGGGCTGCCGCCGCCTCGTCGAGCACGTCGTGCAGGGCCTCGACGAGCGCGGGCGACAACGCGTTGGCCGCCTCAGGGCGGTCGAGGCGGACCTGCCAGGCGGCGCCGCGGCGGACGGCGAGGGTCACGCGCCGCACCACTCGTCGAAGACGTCGTCGTCGCCGCCCAGGCGGGGCGCCGCTCGGTCGAGCCGTGCGTCCTGGCCCTCGATCCGCACCGGGAAGACGACGGCCGGGGTGGGCCCGGCGACCGGGACGTCGAGCGAACCGACCAGCCCCGTGCCGCGCACGTGCTCGCCGGACAGGACGTCGCCGAACGAGTTGACCGGGCCGGACGGCACTCCCCGCGCACGAAGTTCGGCGAGCCAATGGTCGACCTTCTCGGTCACGAACCGGGCCTGGAGGATCGCCGCCAGCTCGGCGCGGTGCGCGACCCGGTCCACCTGGGTCAGGAAACGTGGATCGTCGACCAGCTCGGGCGCACCGACCACCTCGGCGACCGCGGCCCAGAGCCGATCGTTGCCGGCGGCGACGGTGAAATCACCGTCGGCCGCGGTGAACCCCTGGTATGGCGCGTTGCGGGGATGTGCGGTACCCAGCCTGGCCGGCTCCTCCCCCGAGCCCCAGAACTCGCTGGTCTGCAGTGCCGAGACGCCGATAAGGCAGTCGAGCATCGGGCAGTCCAGCCGCACGGACCGGCCCTCGGCGCGGACCTGGGGCAGCACGGCGGCGATGGTGTAGGCGGCGTACAGCCCGGCGGTGAAGTCACCCACCGGGACCCCCGCCTTCACCGGACCGCCGTCGGGGTCGCCGGTGACGCTCATCAGCCCCGACATCCCCTGGATGACGACGTCGTACGCGCCGTGGTCGACGAAGGGGCCGGTGCGTCCGTAACCGGAGATCGAGCAGTACACGAACCCGGGATGCCGCACCCGGTCGTAGCCGACGCCGAGACGGTCCAGAACCCCCGGCCGATAGTTTTCCACCAGCACGTCGGCGGCGGCGACCAGAGCGCGGACCCGCGACAGGTCACCGGGGTCGCGCAGGTCGGCGACGACCGACCGCTTGTTGCGATTGATCGAGGCGAAGTTGTGGCTGAACCGCTCGTCACCGTCGTCGGCGAAGGGCGGCCATGCGCGCATCTGGTCGCCGGTCGGCGGCTCGACCTTCACTACGTCGGCCCCGAGGTCCGCGAGCAGCATCCCGGCGAACGGGCCGGCCGCGACGTGGGCGAACTCCACGACGCGCACACCGTGTAACGGCCGCATCCGCTAGACCGCCGCTCGGTCGGAGCGGGTCGCCTTGCGATGGGCCAGCTCCTGCCGTACCAGTGGCAGCAGGTCCCGGCCGTAGTCGATCGCATCCTGGAGCGGGTCGTATCCGCGGATCAGCACGGTGTCCACCCCGATCTCGATGTAGTCGAGGAGGGCGGCCGCCACCGTCTCGGGCGAACCGACCAGCGCGGTGGAGTTGCCGCCACCGCCCACCGCCTTCGCGGTGGGGGTCCACAGGCACCGGTCGTGCAGCTCGCCCTTCTCGGCGACGGCCAGCAGCCGCTGTGAGCCCGCGTTCTGCGGTTCGGCGCCGCGCGGGTGCAGTTGGTTGGCGCGCAGGTTGTGCGCCGCGCCGACGCCGGCGTTGATGGTGCCCAGGATGCGGTGTGCCCGTTCCCAGGCGGCGTCGTCGGTGGCCCCCAGGATCGGCCGGAACGACACCGAGATCCGGGGCCGGCGGTCGCGGCCCGCCGCCACCGCGCGGTCGGTGATGGTGGCGATCTGCTCGGCCGTCTCACGCAGGGGCTCGCCCCAGAGCATGTAGGTGTCGGCATGCCGGGCGCCGACCGTGTAGGCCGCCGGGGAGCTGCCGCCGAAGAAGAGCTCGAGGTGCCTGTCCTCGTAGGGAGGAACGTGCGGGTGGAAACCCTCGAATCGGTAGTAGTCGCCCGCGAAGTCGCGGGGCCCGGTCGTGTCCCACGCGGCGCGCAGGACCCGCAGGTATTCGTCGGTCCGCGCGTACCGCTCGTCATGGGGCAGATAGTCTCCCTCGCGACGCTGCTCCGCGTCGGTGCTTCCGGTGACGATGTTGAGGGCCACGCGGCCGCCGGAAAACTGGTCGAGGGTCGTGAACAGGCGCGAGGCCAGCGTGGGGTGCACGACCCCGGGCCGGTGCGCCACGAGCAGACCGAGTCGTTCGGTGTGCGCGGCTACGGCCGCCGCCACCTGAGAGCCCTCGGGCCAGCCGGAGCCGTACCCGATCAGCACGCGGTCGAATCCACCGTCCTCGTGCGCCCGGGCGAACCGGATCGTGTAGCCGGGGTCGATCGCCGCTCCGTCGCCCGCCCGCGTTTCGGAGGCGTCGGCCGTGCCGATCATGCCCAGGATCTCGACCTCGTCGTATCTCATCGTTCGCCTTTCGCGCGGGTGCCGGTGTGCGCCGGCGGGGTGTGGGTGTTGTCGGTTGCCTCACCGGACCACCGGGCGGCGAGATGGCAGGCGGCGGACCACCGCTCACCGACCTCGAGCTGCGGTGGCTGGATTGCGCAGTCGGCGAACGCGAACCGGCAGCGGTCGGCGAACACGCATCGGCCGGGGTCCGCGGCACCGGCGGTGCCGCGGTCGACGCGGACGTCGGCGGGCCGGATCGCCGACCGTTCGCCGAGGCTCGGTGCGGACGCGACCAGCAGTGCCGTGTACGGGTGGGCCGGCCGCGTCAGTACTTCGCGCAGGGGTCCCTGCTCGACCAGTCGGCTCCGGTAGAACACCGCCACGCGGTCGCCGATACCGGCCAGCGAGGAGAGGTCGTGCGCGATGATCACGACCGCGACGCCCAGGTCGCGCCGCAACCGATCGAGGAGGTTCAGCACCAGGTTGCGGTTGGAGACATCGAGCGCGCTGACCGGCTCGTCGCAGATGAGCAACCGCGGTTCCGTCACGATGGCGCGCGCGAGGGACACCCGCTGCCGCTGGCCTCCCGACAGCTCGCCCGGGCGGCGGTCGCGCACCGCCCCGGGATCCAGGCCGACCTCGCGCAGCGCGCGTTCGGTCCGCTCGCCGCGGGCGGTGGCGTCGAGGCCGCCCGCCACCTCGAGCGGCTCGCCGACGAGGCGCGCGACGGTGAGGTCGGGGTCGAGCGAGCGCAGCGGGTCCTGGAACACCAGCTGGATCCGGCCCTGCCGCCGGAAGTCGCGCAGGTCGCGGCCGCGCAGGCTGGTCAGGTCCCGGCCGTCGAACTCGATGGTGCCGCCCGCCGGGGTCGTCAGCCCGACGGTCGCGCGGGCCAAAGTCGTTTTGCCGGAGCCGGTTTCGCCGATGATCCCGACGATCTCGCCCGGGTGCACCTCCAGGCTCGCGCCGCGCAACGCGGCGCCGGTGCCGAGGCCCACGCCCCGGCGCGGTACCCCATAGGCGACGGACAGGTCGGTGATCCGTAGCAATGGTGCGGTGACCGCGGTACTCATGCGGCCGCCCCCTCTCGGATGCACCGTGCGAGATGTCCCGGACCGACCTCGCGGAACGGGATCACACCGTCTGCGCAGCCGGGCTCGGAGTGCGCGCACCGCGCGGCGAAACGGCAGCCGGTGATCTCCTCGCCCGCGGCCGGTGGCTGCCCGTCGATCGTCTCCAGAGTGCGTCGCGACCAGTCGCCCAGCGAAGCGACGCGCAGCAGAGCCTGCGTGTACGGGTGACGCGAATTGCGCAGTACCTCCTCGGTCGGCCCGCTCTCGACGAGTTCACCCGCGTACATCACCATGACGCGGTGACTCGTCCGGGCGACCACGGCCAGGTCGTGCGTCACCAGCAGCAGACTGAGCCGATGGCTGCGCTGCAGTCGCTCGAGCAGATCCAAGATCTCGGCTTGGACCACGGTGTCGAGCGCGGTCGTGACTTCATCGGCGATCAGTAATTCGGGGGCGAGGGAGATCGCGACGGCGATGAGAACTCGCTGCAGCATGCCGCCCGAGAGTTGGAACGGATACAGCCGAGAGACCCGCTCCGCATCGTGGATCCCCACCTCACGCAGAAGCTCGAGGCTGCGGCCCCGCGCGGCACGACGAGCAAGGCCCCCACGCACACGCAATTGCTCCGCGACCTGGTAGCCGATAGTGAGCGATGGGTTGAGGTACGAGCCGGGGTCCTGGAAGACGGCAGCCAGCCGGGCGCCGCGCAGCCGCCGCCAGGTGGCAGGCCGGGCGCTGGTGAGATCGACCGCGGCCCCGCCCGAGCCCAAAGTGACTGTGCCACTCGCGATCCCCGCGCCGGGCGGAAGCAACCCGAGGACGGCGCGGCAGGTCAGTGTCTTGCCGCACCCCGACTCCCCGACCAGGGCGACGGTCTCACCCCGCGGAATCTCGAAGGAGACCTCCCGCAGGGCCCGTCGGCCGTCGGCGACGTCGACGTTCAGGCCGTCGACGCGGAGCACCGGCTGGTCGGTGCCGGTCGGATCATCGGGCAGTGACACGGTCGAGCTCCTCGGTGGGGTATGCGGATTTCGGCTCGGCGGCCGGGAGCGACGGGCCGCGGCCGAGCAGCCGCGCGAACAGTCGGCGCCGCGCGCGGGGCGCATCGGAGCCCGCCTCGCGGAGGCAGTCGGCCAGGATGTTGAGGGCACCGACGGTGAGCATCATCGGTATGCCGGGCAGCAGCGGCGCCCACGGTTGCAGCTCCAGGTATCCGAGGTCCGACGCCAGCATGCCGCCCCAGGTCGGGGCCGGCGGCGTGACACCGACGCCGAGAAAGGTGAGCGAGGCGATGACCAGCAGCGCGGCTCCGGTGGCCTGTGCCGCCGCCACGGCGACGTTCGGCAGCACCTTGCTCCACATGTGCGTGCGCAGGATCCACCAGGTGGACGCGCCCATCAGCTCGGCGGACTCGACGTACTGGGTGGTGCGCAGGCCGAGGGCGACGGCGCGGCTGATGCGGAAAAAGGTTGGGGCGGAGAGGATTCCGACCGCGATCATGGCCTGGTTCATGCCGTTTCCGAGAGTCGCGGCCACCGCGATCGTGAAAATGGTGAAGGGGAGCACGGTCAGCGTCTCGGACATGCGCAGCGCGAACCACTCGCCGGCCCGCCCCGCCCACACGGACGCGAGGCCGGTGGGCACGCCCAGGCACATCCCGACGAGGACCACCTCCACCGCGCCGAGGACGGACAGCCGAGTCCCCGCCATCAGGCGACTGAGTACGTCACGGCCGACGTAGTCGGTGCCCAGTAGATGGCCGGCGCTGGGCCCCTGCAGGATCTCCGGGGATTGGCGCAGCGCGTCGTAGGGCGCCAGCGCGCCCCCGAAGACGACGAGGAAAACCACCACGGCGAGGATCACCAGGCAGACCCGGGCGCTGGGGATCGAGAGGAGTCTGCGCAGCGTCGTCATCGTCGGCCTCCTGTGTTCTGCGGGACATCCGCACCCGGTCGCACCGATGACCGGCTGCGCGATCGCCGGTTATCGGTGCTCCGTAAGGCGGTGCCGCGGCGTGTGGCCGGGTCGAGCAGGATCTGCAGCGCGCCGAGCGCCAGCGTGCCGAGCAGCACGACGCCGGAGGTGACCAGCAGCGTGCCGAGGACGACGGGCACGTCGCCGCGCTGGGCGGATTGCAACGCCAACTGGGCGACCCCGGGCAGGTTGAACAGCTTCTCGGTCATCACGGCGCCACCGATGATCAGCGGGAGCGCGTTGGTCACGACGGCGAGTGTCGGCGCGACCGCGTTGCGCAGCACGTGGCCGAAAAGCACCCGGCCCCGGCTGTATCCGCGCATGCGGGCGCCGATGGCGTAGTTCTGCGCCTGGGCGGTCACCAGCGTGGTGCGCAGTTGGCGCGCGATATTCGCCGCCACCTCGAGTGCCAGGGCGAGCGCGGGCAGCGTGGCGTAGCGCAGCCACTGCACCGGGTCGATGGCATACGGCGAGTAGCCGCCGGCCGGGAAGAGGCGGGCCTGCACGGCCAGCAGCACGATCAGCGCGATGCCGATGACGAAGGGCGGCATCGTGGCCAGTACCGAGCAGACGACGCTGACGATCCGGTCGACCGCCCCGCCGGGTCTCGCGGCGGCGACGATACCGGCACCGAAGCCGAGGACGAGCGCAAGCAGCAGCGCGTACAGCGCGATCGACAGATCCACCGGAAACGCGAGCTGAACCGACCGGGAGACGGGGACCGTGGTGAACCACGACCGCCCGAGGTCGCCGTGCAGGGCGTCCCAGACCCAGGCGAGATAGCGCACCACGAGCGGCCTGTCGAGCCCGAACTCGTGGTTGAGCCGCGCGATGTCGCCCGGCGTCGCGGTCTCGCCGAGCACCACGGCGGCGGGGTTGTTCTTGCTGAGCGCCCCCAGCGCGAACGTGATCATCGATGCGAGGACGAGCACGGTGGCCGAGGTGAGGAGCAACCGGGCACACCTGCGGACCGGGGCCGCCAGCAGGCCGAAGGAGGTGCGACCGGGTGCGACCGGATCGGGGGGCGCCGCCGTCACCGCCGTCATGCGGACACGCCTTCCCAGCGGAGCAGACTCGGATGTTGCTTCAGCGCCGCGAGCGACTTGCGCCGGACGAGAATGCTCGGAACCTCGTACAGAAAGGTGTTGGGGAATCGGGTGACCGCGAGCCGCGTCGCCTCCTGCAGGGCAGCAGGGTACGACGGAGCATCGGTCGGGGTCGCGGCGACTTTCGCCAACTGCGCGACCAGCTCCGGATCGCCGGCGCGTGCCGGATTCATCAGCCCGGTGGAGCTGAACAGGACCTGGAACGCCTGCACCGGCGACTCCCGGCCCGCGAAGCCGTCATAGGCGAGTGGTTTGGCGCGGTTGAGGTAGACGATCTGGGTCCACTGTGACTGCGGCACAGGGTCGATGGTGAGTTCGATCCCGATCTCCGCGAGCTGGGCCTGGAGCTGCTCCACCGCGGCCGAGATCGGGGCCGGCGCCGACAACGTGGAGCGCACACCCCCGGACAGCCCGGCATCCGCGAGGATCTTGCGCGCCCTGGCGGGGTCGTAGGCGAACGCCTGCGCCAACGCCGCGTTGTAGCCGACGTAACCCTGCGGGAAGGGCTGGTAGTCGACGTCGCCGATGCCGAAGTTGGCGATCTTCTTGATCGCCTCGCGGTCGATGCCGTACTTCAGCGCCTCCACGACCGCGGGGTTGTCGAACGGCGGCTTCGACGTGTTGACGTCGAGCACGGCGACATACATCGAGTCGAGCACCTGCACCTCGAGACCACTCGCCTGGGCCGCCTTGATGCCCGAGGCCGGAATCTTCGCCACGTCGTACTGACCCGACGCCACCGATGCGACGACGGTCGCCGGGTCGGCGGCCGGGTAGAGCAGGAACCGAGTGATCCCGATCTGGTCCGCGAGGTGGAAATGCTCGTTCTTCCGCAGTTCCGCGTGGTCGTTGTCGACGTACGAGCTGAGCGTGAACGGCCCCGACCCGGCAGGCCGGGTCGCGAGGGCATGCGCGTCCTTCTCGAACACCGCGGGGTTGACCACCATGCCCGTCTTCCCGGCGAGCAGCAGCGGGTACTGGTAGTTGGTCCCGGTCAGGTCGATCACGACATCCCGGTCTCCCTGTGCGGCAACCTTTTTCAGGTCGGCGATCTGCGGGGCGATGAGGGAGCCGGGCGCGGAGCGCCCACGTTCGATGGACTTGGCCACCGCCGCGGCATCCAGTGGCGACCCGTCGGAGAACCTCAGCCCCGGGCGGAGCGTGAACGTGACCTGGGTGCCGTCGTGGTTGTAGGCCCACCTCTCGGCGAGCCAGCCGACCGCGTTGCCGTCGCCGTCGAGCGCGGTCAGGGCGTCGTAGGCGAGTGCGAGCATCGTGACGTCGGAGCCGGCGGAGGATGTCACCGGGTCCCAGGTGGTCGGCAGTTGCCAGGCCCACGAGACGGTGCCCGGACCGCCGCCGCCGACGGAACCGGCCCCGGCATCACTGCAGGCCGCGAGGGCGAAGAGCGCACCGGCACCGAGGCCGAGCCGGAGCATCGCCCGGCGGCTGACGGTGGCAGGCGCGGAGCGGTCGGTCCGCTGAACGCTGAGAGACATGGGCGGGCTGGTTCCTTCTCGCAACGGGTATCCGGCCCGGTCAGACGACCGCGCTGTATCGGTTCGGCGGGATCGGCAGGCCGAGGTGGCCGCGCAGGGTCTCCGAGGTGTACTCGGTGCGGAACACACCGCGCTCCTGCAGGATCGGGACGACTTCCTCGACGATCCGGCGGAAGTTGGCGGGGTGGTCGACGGCGATGTTGAAGCCGTCGCACGCGCGCGCCTGCCACCATTCGACGAGCTTGTCCGCGACCGTCACCGGGGAGCCGACGAACTCGCTCTTACGCCGCTCGCGCGTGGCCTCCACGGCCTGCCGCAGCGTCCATCCGTTGCGCTGGGCGCGCTCGGTGATCGCCTTGGCCTGGGTATAGAAGGAGCGCTCACCGTATGCCAGCGCTTCGGCGGGGAACGGTGCGTCGAGGTCGTAGCCGGTGAAGTCGTGCCATCCGAAGGGCCGCCCGAACTCCTCGAGCGCCGCGGTGAACGTGTGGTCGGCCGCGTGGTTCGCGGCCTCGATCTCCCGCGCCTCCGCGTCGGTGTCACCTAGCACGATCTGTACGCCGGGCAGGATCAGCACATGGTCGGGATCGCGGCCGAATTGCCGTGTCGCCCTGTCCTTGATGTCGTTGTAGAACGCCTGGGCGGCGGGGATGTCGGCGGCGTGGGTGAAGATGCCCTCGCCGACGCGAGCACCGAGGTCTCGCCCCTGGTCGGAGTCGCCCGCCTGAAAGATCACGGGGTGCCCCTGCTGCGAGCGGACCAGGTTGAGCGGACCCTGCACCCGGAAGAAGGCGCCGTCGTGGTCCAGCCGATGCTGTTTGCCACGGTTCAGGAATCGCCCGGTTTCCCGGTCCCGCACGAAGGCGTCGTCCTCGTACGAATCCCACAGTGCCCGAGCGAGTTCGACGAACTCTTGCGCTCGTCCGTACCGCGTGTCGTAGTCGTAGTGCTCGTCGAGCCCGTAGTTGCGGGCGGTACCCGCATCACCGGTCGTGACGACGTTCCACCCCGCGCGACCACGCGATATGAGGTCGAGTGACCCGAACCTGCGCGTCAGGTTGAACGGACTGTTGAAGCTCGTCGTCGCCGTGCCGACCAGGCCGATCCGGCCGGTCTGCACCGCCAGCGCACTCAGGAGTGTCAACGGTTCCAGACGGTTGAGGTAGTGCGGCGGCGAGTACGGCGTGATGAACTGGCTGTCGACGATGAACACCAGGTCGAACAGGCCGCTCTCCGCCAGCCGCGCGACATCGGTGAACCAGTCGATGTTCACGCTCGCGTCGCCGGGGATGTCCGGATCCAGCCAGAGAGTGTGACTGCCCGGACCGCCCGTTCCATAGGGAACGGCACCCAGATGAATCTGCCGTCTGCTTCGCACGCCGCTCACTCCCATTGTTTTCCGCGTCATCGAAATTACGGGAATTCGAACGACCTATCCAACGAGCATCCGTGATGAGAACCATCATGATTCGTAATGTGAGTGCATAATTGAGCATCATGCAAAAGAACCTCGACATTGCTCCGTTACGGAGCTTCGTCGCCATCGCGGATTGCGGCGGCTTCCAGCGAGCGGCGACACATCTGCATTTGAGCCAAGGGGCGGTCAGCCAGCATGTGCGCCGACTGGAGGATGCGGTCGGCCGGCAGCTGGTGCAGCGCCACGGCCGCGGCTCGCAATTCACGACCGACGGCGACGAACTCCTCGCCGTGGCTCGGCGGATCCTCGACCTGCACGACCGAGCGCTGCGCAGCTTCGGCGCGGAGACCGCGGGCACCCTCACGATCGGGTCGACCGAGCACGCCGCCGCGCAGCTCTTGCCGGCCCTCGCGACCGCGCTCGAGGGTGCGGCCCCACGACGCTCGGTCCGGTTCCGGATCGACCGCGGCGCCGCCCTCCGTGACGGCCTCGCAAGCCGCCGGATCGACCTCGCATTACTGCTCAACAGCGACGATCCCAGCGCAATCCACGTCGGAGACCTCGAGCTGACCTGGTACTCCGCTCCCGGCTGGCAGCCACCGCCCCGGCCGGATCCCGTGCCGATCGTCGCCTTCGACAGTCCCTGCGCACTGCGCAGCCGCGCGCTGGAAACCCTGTCCGGGGCCGCTCTCCCAGCATCGATCCGCGCCGAGGCGCCGCAGCTGGGCGGCGTGCACGCGGCGGTCGCGACAGGCGTGGGAGTAGCACTGCTCGCCACGCTCGGGCAGACGCCGGAGGGGCTCGTTCCGCGCCCCGACCTCCCCGCCGCGCAGCCGCTGCAGCTGTCCGTGGGCGTTCGACCGGGTCTGCCGACGGCGACGGCGAAAATCGCGGCGGACGCACTGCGCCCGCTGCTCACCTCACCTGCGGCCGGCCGCTGGAGTGTGAAATCCGGCGCACCGGCCACCGATGAAATCACGATGATTTGAATAGGCCCTCTCCCCGTACGAGAATTCCGAGGTCCGATGAATTCGTTCGAATCATCGCGATTTTATTTCTTCATCGGGGAATCTTCGCTCGTGCGGTCCCCCGGGGTGATTTGTCGGTGAACGGTACCGGCGCCACCGAGTGCACGACATGATCGACCAGGTGCACCGTGAACAGCGCGCAACGGGCGTAGACGATCCGCCCCCTGGTGTCGCCACCACCGATATACGACCGTGCCCAACAGTGGCAGGGCTGCCACCGGCGGGCCGACTCAGGATCCCGACCACGACCGCACACGATAGGAGCCCCGCTGCTGAATTATGCTGCAGCACAGGCGAATTGGAGTATACAGGCGGTCACCGCGCCGGATGTTGCTGCGCCCGATACTCGCCCGGCGTCATTCCCGTCTCCTGCTTGAAGACACGATAGAAATGCCGATCCGAGGCGAAACCGCATGCCGCGGCGATCGATTCGAGCGACCGGACACCGTCCGCGCAGAGCCACTCCTGGGCGGTACCGATGCGCCGCCGCCGCACCATCGCGCCGACACCACCCTCGACATCCTCGAACAACCGATACAGGGTGCGCCGCGACACCGCACACGCCCGCGCGATCCGATCCGTGGTGAGATCCGGTTCGGTGTAATGACTCCGCACGAACGCCAGCACCTGCTGCCGGACCAGCGCCTGCGCCGACCGCTCGGTGAGCCGGGCCCCGCACGCCAGCACAACCGCCGAAGCCATCAAGTCGACCGCGTGCTCGCCCAGCACCGCCGCGGCCGCCGGATCGCTCTGCTGCACCTCCAGCAGATCCCGGAAGAACCGCTCGATCACACCGACCGCGCCGCTGGTGGGTATCCGGACATTGATCGGCAGCCGACCGATCGACACCCCGGTCCGCTCCACACCGTGATTCGTTCTCGCGCGGTAACATTCGCGCCCGGAAGTCCGCGGCCGTTCGGAGGATGCCATGCCTGGCGGCAGCTGGCCCCGGCCGGCCGCGTCACCGGGCACCGGCCCGGCGCGATCGACGCCGCCGACAACCTCTTCGTCACCGTCGCCCGGCCGTTCAGCGGCACCTGGTTCTGAGACACCTGACCGCACGCACGGCCGGGATCGGCTACGGGGCTGCGTAGACGGCTATTTGGCTGCGGTGGTGGGTGGGTGAGTCGATCTGGTCGACGATTGCGGTGGCGAGGTCGGTGTAGGACAGCGGCACGGCGGCGAGGGTGGAGTCGAGGATGTCTCCCGCGAGCCGGTAGCGGCCGGTCGGCGGGGCCTGCGGGGACAGCAGTGGTGGGGGCGTGACGACCAGCCAGTCGATCTGGTCGGATGCCTCGCGCCAGGCGGCGAGACCGCGCATCCGTGCCTCGGCGAACGGACGCAGGAATGCCGGGAACGCGTCGGCGTCGTCGTAGAGCCGGCCGTCACCGGATTTCAGTGTGGCGGCGAGACCGATCTCGACGACCCGCGCTCCCGATGTCCCGGCCGCTCGGACGAGGTTGCCGACGAGGTGTGCGTAGTAGGCGGTGTCGAAGTCGTCGAACGAGTCCGGCGGCGCCGTGAACGGCGTCACCGCGTTCACCAGGGCCGCGGTCTCGTCGGTCACGACAGCCGCGGCGGACGCCGGGTCGGTGAGATCGCCTGCGACGATGCGCAATCCGGCGTCCGTGTCGTCGGCCAGGTCCGGGTGGCCGCGTGGGTCGCGGACGACGCCGACCACGCGGCGCCCCCGTCGCAGGGCCTGACCCACGACCGTGCGCCCGGCCCGTCCGCCCGCACCGAAGACCACGATATGCCCGCGTTGCTGTCTCGACATACGTGAACGGTATCTTCGAGAAACTGGTTACTTCAACGAAACCGGAGCGGTGCATGGCCGAAGACCACTCGAGCGCGCGGATGGACCCGGCCTGCCCGATGGCCGAATTCCCGTTCCGGGTCGGCGGTAAGTGGACCGGCATGGTCGTCGTATCACTGCTGGACGGGCCGCTGCGATTCAGCCATCTACGACAGGCTCTCGGGACGGTGACCGCGAAGGTACTGACCCAGACCCTGCGCGACATGGAACGCGACGGACTCGTCACACGCATCGACCACGACACCAACCCGCCCCACGTCGAGTACGAACTGACCGACCTCGGCCGAAGCCTCCTGACCGTCATCGACACCATGCGCGAATGGAGCCGGCACCATCTCGCCGAACTCCTCGCCAACCGGCAATGAAACCCCTGACCCCTATTTCACAGGCTCTCTTGATATTCCACCGGTGCATCCGGGTTCAATCGGCCAAATTGGTGTGTCATCGAATTGAGTACCGCATCTCCCCTGCACACGCGCAATCTTTCCGTGTACAGGTGAGGACCCCGCCCGGACGGTCCGGACGGGGCCCCTGTCCCCCGGCGATCCCGCCGAGCTCTTCCCGCCCGCTACTTCGCCGGAGGCGCAGTGAACGGCTGGTTGATGGTGGTGAAGTACTGCGCCGCCGCCAGAATCGCCACCGGCGCGGTGACCAGCAACTGACCGGCCAGGGTGCCGAGCGCGCCCACCGCGATGATGCCGCCGAAGCAGCCGATCACCGCCGCCGGCAGGAATGCGCCGAACAGGCCCACGATGGCCGCGGCGGCCACCGTGGCACCGGCGATGCCGCCCAGCACGCAGCCGACCGCACCGCCGGCGATGCCGCCGACGAGGGTGCCGATGGTGGCGCCGGCGGCGATGGTGCTGGTCATCCGGGTCCAGGCGGCCACCTCGCGATCGTAGGGCGTCTTGAACGGCGCCTGATCCTCGAACGGCAGCGCCACCGGACGGTACGCCGCGTGCGCCAGATCGAACCGCGGAGTCAGCGTCGCGGTGCGGTCGTCCAGTTCCGCGGCGATCGGGAACACGAAATCGTCTACGCGGAACGACAATTCGGTGCCCGCGAGAACGGTCCCGTCGTTCGCCTTGATCTTGAAAACACCGTCCTCCACCGCCATCGAACCGGCATCCGTGGCGATGACAGTGGCCCGGTCGGTGGTGGTCGCCGTGTAGTTCACGACGCCCTTGTCGGCGGGCGCCGCACCGGCGGTGGCCGCCGGGACGCCCAATGCGGCGATCAGCAATGTCGATGCCGCAGCGATTTTCCTCATCTTGTTTCTTTCTTCTCGTTCGTTTTGCGGTAACGAGGATCGAATAATTATCCTAGAAAGAATGTTCCGCAGCCCCCGCAGTCGACAGGGTTTCGCCCAATATGATTCTTAAATATGTTTCGGGACGGTGCAGATCGACGAAGAACCCGCCGAGTGCACCAACCCCGACCGCCGCTCCATAAAGCCACGACCGGCCACACCCGCCCCTCGGCGATAGGTAAGAAAATCTTTATCAATCGTGCAGCCGGACCGGCCACGAGGACCGATCGAATGAATATCTACGAGCCGCCTGCGAAGGAGGACCTGTCCGCGGACCGGGGCGCCGCGGCCCTACGTAGGCGCGATTCACCCGCGCGGACCGGGAAGTCCAGCCGGTTTCCGGGCGGGGGCAACGGACACAGGAAGTGGTCGGAGACCGTGCACGGCGGCAGATAGGCTCGGTTGAAATCCACCTCGACCCGCCCCCGCGCGTCCGGGGCGGCGACGGTGAGAAACCGGAATCGTTGCGTCTCATGACCGTTGGTGGTGTCGGCGAAGGTGATCCGGAGACCTCCGTGCGGCGTCGTGGTGCCCTGGAGCACGGCGTCCCGGCCGTTGATCGGCACCCGGACGGTGCTCGCGGCGTTGTCGCTGACGAAGCCGTCGATGTGCTCGAGCCGCAGGGCCTCCGCGGCGGGTCCGGCCGTGCCCGCGATCACCCATGCCGGATCCGGGTCGAAGGTGTCGATGCCGAGCAGCCCGGTCCGGGTGGGCGCCTGGGGGTCGAACACCCGCAGCGCCACCTGTTCCGCGCGAACGAGAGCCTGCAGCAATAGATCCCCCGATGTGATGCCGGTCGCCGGGTGCGAGATCCACCCGGAATCCGGGGCCGGTGCCGACGGCCCGGCCCCCGGATTCGGTCCAGGTGCCGGGGAGCCCGTCGATCCGTACCGGCTCGCCGTCGAGCCGGTACGTGCCGGTGAGTGCGGCGGGGCCGTGGGTGCCGGTGGCGTGGGCGTCGCGTTCGTCGTGCCAGCGCTGCCAGTCGGCCTGCCAGGATGCGGTGGCCGTGGTCACGGGCGCACCCTCTCGATGCGGCCGGAGCGGGATCGGCGGCCGGGAACGGCGGCCAGCAGGCGCCGGGTGTAGTCGCTGGACGGATCGCGGAAAAGTTTTGCGGTGGAGCCGGTTTCGACCACCCTTCCCGCAGGTCCTCGGCGGCCTCGGGATCGTCGCCGACCCGGACCCGGGAGGTGAATTCACGGAACGCCCGCGCGACGACATCGGCTTCGGCGCGGGGCACCGAAACCGTCGGTCTGCGCCACCACGAACGAGCCGGCCGCGTCCGCGCGCACCCCGAGCAGATCCTGTGCCTCCCGCAGCGAGGCCTCGTCCAGCAGCTCGAGCATCGCCGGGCGCACCCGGGCGGCCAGGACCGCCGCGGCGGCAGCGGCGGCCTGCTCGACATCGCCCGCCTGTCGGAGCTGGCCGGCGGGCAGCAGCTGATCACCGACGCCGCGGGTTCCTGGTGTGGATCGCCGACTGGTCCCGCAACATCGCCATCGCCCGGCAGCACGGGCACACCGTCGAGGCGACCTCCTACCTCGACAGCGCGCTGTCGGGCATCATCGACGTCACCCTCTCGGCGCAGAACGCGGCCGTCGCGGCCGAATCGCTCGGCTACGGCATCACCTTCGTCGGCGCGCTGCGCAACAACATCGACGCGGTCATCGACCTGCTCCGGCTGCCGGAATGGACCTTCCCCGTCTACGGCCTGGCCATCGGCGTCCCCGACCCCGCCGACCCCGCCGACATCAAGCCCCGCTACAGCCAGAACGTGGTGGTGCACCGCAACACCTACACCCCGCCCACCGACGACGACACCCGCGACTACCTCGACCGCATCAACACCTACTACCGAGACCAGGAACTCCCGGCCGACTGGGCGAAAAACCGCCTGGCAGGCCGCTAGCAGAAAACTGCGATGGCGGGTCGGGGTACGGCCGTCGTCAGCGCGCACCAGCGAGATCGGTGATCGGTGTCGGCGGCGCGTCGGCGACTGGATGCACGCGCGTGCTCCTGGCCCGTTGCGAAGTCGGCCGCCGACTCCTCGACTTGTTGCCGATCACCACTTGTTGCCGATCACCGCAGTCACGGCGTCGTTGCCGTATCCAGCACGTCGTTGTGCCATTACTGCGGCCGACCGAACGGCCCGACATTCGCATCATCGAGATCACCACCCTGTGCGCCGCCTTGTTTCGCGGATACCGACCTTGCTCACATCGGACACGTCTCCACTCTGCGGCGTCCGGCATGGCAGCGCAGCGACCCGCCGTGCCACGCTGATGACCAGTTGGGCCGATCAGACACGGCTGGTCAGTGTCGTGACACAAGTGGTCGTTCGAGCAGTGGGAGGCGTTGGTCCGAGTTCCCCGGCGTCGGCACCACCGAGGTCGTAGGCATTCTGCGCCTTCAGCAGCTGCGTCGTCATCAAGTTCCCGCAGTGGTCCCGGAATTCGGCCGTGTAGCAGGCCGCCACCCCGGTCGCGCCCGGATCTGCCGTGACGTGGTCTGCAGAAGGACTTCGGCGTTCCTCGCTCCCGAGTGGCCGAAGACGGCGCAATGGAACGTGCTCCCGTGCCAAGCCGCATCGACTGTGCCGAGTCCATAGGGTAGGCCCCAAATCTCCCGGGCGGCAATGGTTCCCATGAAGCCTCGTCCCAGTTCGTGCACGGCGTGGGTGTCAGTCCACGAAGATCGCGCCGTCGACCACTCGGATCGATCTGGTCCCGATGGGGGCTTCCGCCGGGTCGTTCAGGACCTCGCCGGTGCGCAAGCAGAAGCGGCTGAGATGCCAAGGGCACACCACGGTTTCGTCTTCCAGGTAGCCGTCGACCAGCTGCGCGTCCTCATGGGTACACACACCGTCCACCGCGAAGATCCGGCCGCCGACATTGGCCAGCAGCACAGGCCGGCCGCCGACGGCCACCTCGAGAAGAGTACCCGGCGCCAGTTCGTCCACCCTGGCGACGGCTTCGGTAGATGATTCGGCCATGGTCACGCCACCCAACTCTCGGCCTCGACCGGCAGCAGCCCACGCAGTCTCGTCAGGGCCCGCCCACGCAACGGGCCGATGGAACCGCGCGGCAGCCCGAGCTGACCGCTGATGGCGTCGTAGTTCGGTGCGCCGTCGGACATCAACAAACCGAGCAGCTTCTGGTCCCGTTCCGGAAGCTGACGGAACGCGCCCCGGACCTGCTCACCGGCGACGAGCCGAAAGACCTGGAGCACGGTCGCCTCGGCCCACTCGTCGGCCGGCTCGAGCGCCGCGTCGTCGCCGACCGGCACATGCCGGGCACTTCGCTCGATATGCTTGAGGCATTCCCGCCGGGCCGTGGTGCCGAGCCAGGCCGTCAAGCGCTCGGGCGAGTGCAGATCACCCAGGTGCGCAACAACATTAGCCCAGGTCGACTGATACACGTCCTCGCAGTCGTAATTGGCCAACCGAAACGAGCGAGTGATCGCCCACACCAGCGGTGAGTACTCCTCGATCAGTGATCGCCAGGCCGACGGACTACCGCGCAAGCAGTCCGCGACCAACTGCTTGGTGCGCTCAGCGTCATCGATCGCCTGTGGGGCACGCGGCGGGCGACTCGAAGAACCGGCTGGGGGGATACGAGAGATACCGGCAGCGACCATGGCACGACCTTTGCTGTCCGCGAATGTGTTACCGAGCTTCAGGCTATTGCTCGAGATACGCGCCACGTAATCTCACAAAAGGAGTACTACCCATGTATCGAAAGGTGCAGTGAACGAGTCCGTCGCTTCGGGTATCGTCAATCGGAATGATTTACCGGGACGAACGGCACGCGGCCGATATCCACTCGGATAGTATCATCCCGATCATCCCGGACGCAGCGAAACGACCCATGGTCGGCTGGGACACGCACCAGCCGACCGTGTGGAAACGAGAAATTCATCTACCTTTGACAAAACGGAATCCGCCGTCGGCCGGTTTGGCCGGCCGGTGGCAGCGGATCAACGAGGCTTGATCAATTTTGCTGCGATGGCCCTGTTCGCGGCGTCCAACCGGGAAACCGCGTCCAATTTCTCGAAGATATTGCGAAGATGCCGTTTGACGGTCCCTTCCGAAATACCCAGCCGCGATGCGATCTGACGGTTGCTGAGTGCATCGGCCACATGTCCGATAACTTCGACCTCACGATCGGTCAGAGCATAGCCCGACTGCATCGCCGCTGAATTGAATTCCTGAGCCGACATGACGATGACGGTGCTGTTCGCCCCGCGAATCGCCGACAGCAACGATTCCCGACTGGCACTCTTGTGCAGGTAGCCGGATATCCCGGCGTCGGCGAGTTCCCGGATGAGCCCGATATCCTGATGCATGGACACGATCAGGATGCGTGAGCGCGGGCTCATTTCCCGCAGGCGCCGCACGGTGACGGTCACATCCTCGCCGGGTATCTCGACGTCGAGCACGACTACATCCGGCTGGGCCGATCCCGCTTTCTCGACACCGGCCCGCCCGTCGGCCACATCCGCGACGACCTCGATGTCGCCTTCCATCCGCAACATGTCGCAGAGCGCGACCCGGAGCATGGTGTGATCGTCGATGACGACCACAGAAATATGGGCATTAGAAATATGGGCATTGGAAGCCGGCCGCACTCCACCGAGCGGGAGCGTCCTTACCGCTATCGGGGATGTTCCGGAGCCACGAAATTCCACGACTGCCGCACGGTCGGCCTTCATATGCTCCATCATCTCGCCCACCCGAATCGATGACAGGGTCTCGATACTTCATCTCGAACAGAACGGACCAACATATCCCCCCATTCCTTCCCCGGCACGCCCGAGCGCACGCCGCGATAATAACACATGTAGGTAGATCTCTCGGTACGGACTGTGGACTGAGAGGCTGAGAAGTTTCTGCCACAACTGTCGCAGGTCTGCTGACTACGACCGCCGAGGCACCGGTATCACATAGCGGCTGAATACCAGTTCACGCAGCACATCGTCGCCGCCCTCGACAATCGATACATATCGAATGTCGCGGACGAGTTTTCCGATGGGCATCTCATTGGTGTAACCGAGTCCTCCGAACATTTCGGAACCGACGCCGGCGATGTCCCAACCTGCCTGGCCGCAGAACATTTTCGCGGTCAGCGCCGATTTCACTGTACCGTGCTTCACGAAAACGGCTGCCGCGTCCGGATCGCCCATGATCCGGTCGTAGTCGTGGGCGGCTCGCAGGCAATGACTTTTCATGACATCGATCTGCATCTCCATCTGACCGAGCCGCTGGGCGAATACCGGGCTGTCCAGCAACACGCCGTCGCGGAACGGTTTCTTCTTCGCGTAGTCCATACAGTGGTCACGAATCCGCCTGGCTACGCCGATCGCCGTGGTAGCGATCAGGATTCGGCTGGCGTTCAGCCCGATCTCGAGCAACCGCAGCCCGGAGCCTGCCAGCTGGTAACCCGCGGGCACCCGGCAGTGGTCCAAGCTCACCTGATAGGTGTGGGACGCGCGCAATCCGACGACATCCCAGCGCTTGACAATCCGGACACCGGGGGTGTCGCGCGGTACCAGCACCGCGAGATACGACTCCGGATCGTCGGCGGCCCGGGCGATCACGATCAGGAAGTCCGCGAAACCGCTGTTGGTGGAGAAGAATTTCTCGCCGGTGATCACGAGTTCGCCGTCCGCGCGCTGGACCGTGGTTTCGATCTTGCCGAGCTCACTTCCGGCGGCGCGCTCGCTGCCGAGTGTGGCACAGAACGAACCGCGGGCAGCCATGGGCGCGAGGTATCGCGCCTTCAGCTCCTCGGATCCGTACAACTGCACGATGCTGGTGCCCAGGATGGAGATGAACAACGTGAAGGCCACGCCCGCGTCGCCGTAGGAAAGCTCGTTGACGATCTCGACGCTGTCCTCCAGCCCCAGCCCGCGACCACCCAATTCTTCGGGCAACCACCAGTTCGCGAGTCCGGTATCGACGAAGCGCTCGTACAGCCGCAACGGCTCGTCGGTCAGGGCATCGAGTTGCGCCCGATCGCCCGCCAGCTCCTCCTTGACGAACCGGCGCAAGATCTTCAGGTCTTCTGCTTTCATATTCTTCCGATCACTCCACGAACGCTCGCTCGATGAGCCCCGCGACGTCCATGTCGTCGAGCTCGTCCGCCACTTCGTCCACCGTCGGGTCCACGTCGTCCTCCCCGTCGGGAGTTTCCGCGCCGAAGATCAACTCCCACAGCCGTTCCGCCAGCGCCGCCGGAGTCGGGTAGTTGAAGATCACCGTTGCCGGAATCTGTACTCCGGTGTCCTGTTTCACCTGGTTGCGGAACTCCACGCCGCTGAGCGAATCGAAACCGATTTCCTGGAACGACAGATCGGCGTCGATATCGTCGGTCGACGGATAGTCGAGCACCGAGGCCGCGGTGTCGAGCAGCAGCTCGAGCAGCTGATTCACCTGCTCTTCGCGTGGCAGATCCGCCAACCGCAGCAGCAGCGGCGGTGTGGTCGGCTCCTCGACCCGCCGGCTGTCCGGGCGCGGCATCGCGACCAGGTCGCGGAAGAGGGCGGGCATCGAATCCCGCTGCCGCAGTGCGGCTTCATCGATTGCCGCCGGTACGAGCAGCGCCGCGTCGAGCGCCACGGCGGCATCGAACAGCGCGAGGCCCCGTGCGCTTGTCAGCGGCCCGAATCCGGTGCGCCGCAGGCGCGCCAGCTCCGCCTGGCCGAGCGCGCCCGCCATGCCGAGCTCCCAGGGCCCCCATGCCAGCGACATCGCGGGCAGGGCAGCCGCACGGCGCTGGGCGGCCACCGCGTCCAGGAAGGCGTTGGCCGCGGCGTAGTTTGCCTGACCCGCAGTGCCGACGACGCCCGCGATCGACGAGAACAGCACGAACGCGTCGAGTTCGAGGCCCTCGGTCAGCTCATGCAGATGCCACGCCGCGTCGACCTTCGGGCGAAGCACACGGTCGAGCTGCGGCGGCGTCAGCGACTCCGCCGCACCGTCTTCGAGTACGCCCGCGGCATGAATCACCGCGCTGAGCGGTCGGTCCGGTGGAATCGCGGCCAGCTGTCCGGCCAGCGCGACCGGATCGGCGACATCGCACGCCGCCTGCGTGACCTCGGCACCGAGTGCGGCAAGCTCCCCGGCAAGTTCGGAGGCACCGGGGGCCGCGGAACCTCGCCTGCTGAGCAGCAGGAGGTTACGAACGCCGTATTCGGTCACCACATGCCTGGCCAGCAGGGCGCCGAGCGCACCGGACGCACCGGTCAGCAGCACGGTGCCCGCGGTATTCCACACCGGACGTTTCGGTTTCGTGCTCGGCGCGGCGACGAGGCGCGGGACGTAGACGACGCCGCGCCGGATGGCCAGCTGCGGCTCCGACAGATCCACCGTCGCCAGCGCACGCGATGAAGCCTCGTCGTCATCGGTGTCGATCAGCACGAAGTGATCGGGATGTTCCGCCTGGACCGAACGCACCAGCCCCCAGGCGGGCGCGGCCGCGGGATTCGGTGTCTCCGCCGCGGTAACCGCTACCGCGCCGCGAGTTACCACGGCCAACCGCGTGCGGTCGAATCGCTCGTCCCGCAACCACTTCCGCACCTGGTGCAGTGATTCGTGCGCCGTCTTGCTGGCCGCCACGGAGACAGCCGTATCGTCATCCGGTGACACATGCACGAACTCACGCTCGAGCCCGCCGGAACTCTGCCGGTCCGCCGGCAGCGGCTGCCACTCCAGCGCGAGCAAGGCTCCGGTGGGCTCCCCGGACAGCCGGTCGGCATCGGCGGGCATCATCGCGAGCGACTCGACCGAGAGCACGAGCGTCTCTTTCGGATCCGTAATCCGCAGCGACACTTCCCGTTCGGACTTGCGGACGATCCGCACGCGCAGTTCCGTGCCGCCGACCGCGCGCGCGGCGATACCGGCCCAGGAGTAGGGCAGCAGCACCCGGCCGGGATCGGCGTCGCCGCCGAGCAGCGCGAGCATGGGATGCAGCGCCGCATCGAACAGCGCCGGGTGCACCGCGAATCCCGCTCTGGCGTGGGGTACTTCGTCCGGAAGCCGAACCTCGCCGAACATCTCCTCGTCCGAGCGCCACATGGCACGCAACCCCCGGAACGCATGGCCGTAGTGGTAACCCCGGTCGGTCAGCTCCCTGTAGAAATCGACCGGCTCGATCGGTGTCGCGCCCGGCGGAGGCCACGCCTCGGCGGTCGCGGAAACCTCGGCAATCGGAGCGACGGACAGCTGCCCCGTCGCATGCTTCGTCCACGACCGCTCCCCCGCCGGGCGCGAGTAGACACCGATTCCGCGTCGGCCGCCCTCCGGCGCATCGACGATGAGCTGCACCTGGACGGTGTCGTCGGGGCGGAGCAGCGGCGCCTGCAGGGTCAGCTCTTCGACGCCCCGGCAGTCGGCGAATTCCATTGCCTGCAGCGCCAGTTCGACGATTGCCGCGCCGGGAAACACGGTGCTGCCGAAGATGGCGTGGTCGGCCAGCCAGGAGTCCTCGGGCCCGATCCGACCGCTCAACACCAACCGATCGTCGGCCGCGAGATCCGCGGCGACCGCGAGGAAGGGGTGCGTGAGCCCGGTGAGTCCGTCCGCGCCGGCATCGCCCCGCGACGGGCCAGGCGACGCCCAGTACCGCTGGCGATCGAAGGCGTAGGTGGGCAACTCGACGTGCCGGCCGTGGGCACCGATCGCGGCCAGATATGCCTGCCAGTCGACCGGCACACCCGAGACGTGCAGTCGCGCCAGGGCATCGGCGGCGGAACGCGATTCGGACCGGTCTCGCCGGACCAGCGGCACCGCTGTCACCCGCGGCGAGGTCGCACCCAGAATCTCTTCCGCCATCGCGGCGAGAACTCCATCGGGCCCGACCTCCACGAAGATCTCGGCTCCCGCCGTCGTCGCGGCGCGCACACCGTCACCGAATCGCACTGCTTCGCGCACGTGCCGCACCCAGTACTCCGGCTGTTCCAGCGCACCGTCCGCGGCGAGTTCCCCGGTGACGTTGGAGACGATCGGGATACGGGGCGCCGAGTACGACACCGTGCTCGCCACATGCCGGAACTCCTCCAGCATCGGCTCCATCAACGGCGAGTGGAACGCGTGCGACACCCGCAACCGCCGGATCTTGTGTCCCACGGCCGACAGCTCCGACGCGATCTCCGTCACGACATCGTCCGCTCCGGAAAGCACCGTGGCATCCGGCCCGTTCACCGCCGCGACCGCGACAGCGTCCTGATGATCTCCCAGTGCCGCACGGACTTCCGACTCGCCGGCCTGCACGGCCACCATGGCGCCGCCGTCGGGCAGCGCCTGCATCAACTGCGCACGGGCCGCGACCAGACGCGCCGCATCGGGCAGCGAGAAGACGCCTGCCACGTGGGCGGCCGCCAGTTCGCCGATCGAATGCCCCACCAGCACGGCGGGCGCCACCGCGAACGAGGCGAGCAGCCGGAACGCGGCCACCTCGAATGCGAAGAGCGCGGGCTGCGTCATCCCCGTCCGGTCGAGCAGGGCGGCGGAGTCGGACCCGGGCTCGGCCGAGACCGCATCATCGATCGAATGGTCCAGCAGCGGCGCGAATTCCGCACACACCGCTCGCCACGCCTCGGCGAACACCGGGAACGCGCGGATCAGCTCCCGGCTCATGCCGAGTCGCTGGCTGCCCTGCCCGGAGAACAGCATGCCGACATTCGGCACCCCCGAGGCGACACCGGTGACGACGCCCGCCGCCCGGTCACCATGCGCCAGCGCCGCCAGCCCGGACAGCAACTCTTCGCGTTCGGTGCCGAGCACCACCGCGCGGTGCTCGAAGTCCGACCGCTCGGTGACCAGTGACCACGCCACGTCGGCCACCGGCCGGTCGGCGACCGCCGCCGACAGTCGCCGTGCCTGACCCGGCAACGATCGCGCACTGCGCGCCGAAACCGTCCACGCCACGACACCGTCGGGTTCGCCGGAACCCTCCACGAGGGGCAAGGCGGAATCATCCTGCTCGAGGATGACGTGCGCATTGGTGCCGCTGATCCCGAACGATGAGACCGCGGCTCTGCGCGGCCGCGCGACCTCCGGCCAATCTTGTTGTGCTGTCAGCAATTCGACCGAGCCAGAGGACCAATCGACGTGCCGCGACGGCTCGTCGGCGTGCAACGTCTTCGGCAGCACGCCGTGCCGCATCGCCATCACCATCTTGATCACGCCCGCCGCGCCCGCCGCGGCCTGCGTGTGCCCGATATTCGACTTCACCGAGCCCAGCCACAGCGGCTGTTCCCGGTCCTGTCCGTAGGTCGCCAGCAGTGCCTGCGCCTCGATCGGATCGCCCAGCGTGGTACCGGTACCGTGCGCTTCGACCGCATCGATGTCCTTCGTGTCCAGTCCGGCGCCGGCCAGTGCCCGGCGGATCACCCGCTCCTGTGCGGGTCCGTTCGGCGCGGTCAGCCCGTTGCTCGCGCCGTCCTGGTTGACCGCCGAGCCGCGCAGCACGGCGAGCACCCGGTGTCCGTTGCGCCGCGCATCCGACAAGCGTTCCAGCACAAGCATTCCCACGCCCTCGGACCAGCCGGTGCCGTCGGCCGCATCCGAGAATGCCTTGCAGCGCCCGTCGACGGCGAGTCCGTTCTGTCTCGCGAATTCGACGAAGATGCCCGGCGTGGACAACACCGTCACGCCGCCGGTCAGCGCCAGCGAGCAGTCGCCCGACCGCAGCGACTGGGCCGCCAGGTGCATCGCCACCAGCGACGACGAGCAGGCCGTATCGACGCTGACCGCGGGGCCCTCCAGACCGAGCGCGTAGGCCACCCGGCCGGATACCACACTGGACACACTGCCGGTCAACGCGTGGCCACCGAGATCGTCGGGCACGTCGGACAGCCGCGGCAGGTAGTCCTGATTCATCACGCCCAGATAGATGCCCGTCCGGCTGCCACGCAGCGCGGCGGGAACCTGACCGGCCCGCTCGAGGGCTTCCCAGGCGACCTCGAGAACCAGCCGCTGCTGCGGATCCATCGTCAGCGCCTCGCGCGGGCTGATGCGGAAGAATCCGGCATCGAACTCCGCTGCGCCGGAAAGAAATCCACCCACCGGCGCATATTTCTCGCCCGAGTCCTCCGGCCAGCCGCGATCCTCCGGAAACGGCGTGATCGCGTCGACGCCGTCGGCGACGAGTTGCCACAGATCCTCCGGTGACGCTATGCCGCCGGGCAGCCGACAGCTCATGCCGATGATCGCGATCGGATCGTCGGCCGCCACGTCCGGGATTTCGTCGGGTCGGCGGGCCGCATCGCTCCCCGACAGCTGCGCACGCATGTGCCGAACCAGTTGGGTCGGTGTCGGGTAGTCGAACAGCACCGAGGTCGGCATCCGCAGCTCGGACTCGGCGTTGAGCCGGTTGCGCAGTTCCACGGCGGTCACCGAATCGAAACCGAGTTCCTTGAAGCTGATATCGGATTCGATCAGCGCCGGGTCGGCGTGCCCGAGCACCACGGCCGCGTGGGATCGGACCAGGGCGGACAGATCCTGCTCGGGGAATCCGGTGGCGACGGGTTCCACCGGCTGCGCCGAGTCCGCCTCCCGCGGTACGGGCCGCGCGGAACGTTCCCCCGTCACCCAGTAGGGCTGCCGCTGGAAAGCATAGGTGGGCAACTCGATGCGCCGGGCGCCCGGGAACAGCGGTCGCCAGTCCACCGCCACGCCCTTGCTGTACAACTCGGCCATGGCCAGCAGCACGCGGCGCGGCTCGTCCTCCTGCCTGCGTAACGTGCCGCAGACCACGGCGGTGCCGACCGTGTCCTCGATAGCCATCGTCAGTACCGGATGCGGACTGACCTCCACGAACACCCTGCTCCCCGCTTCGGCCAGTACCGCAACGGTTTCCGCGAGCCGGACCGGCTCGCGAAGATTCCGGTACCAGTACTCCGCATCCAGCTCGCCGGCATCGACCCGGCCGCCCGTGACGGTGGAGTAGAAGGCGATGCCGGTGTCGGTGGTCTCGATATCGGCGGCCGCCCGCAGCACCTCGTCCCGGATCGACTCGACGTGCGTGGAGTGCGACGCGTAGTCGACCGGGATGATCCTGGCACGAACGCCCCGTGCGCCACACTCGGCGACGACCGCGTGCACCGCGTCCACGTCGCCGGAGACGACCACCGAGTTCGGGCCGTTGACCGCCGCGACCGAGACACGTTCCCGATCCACCTCGTCGACGGGCAGCGCGAGCGAGGCCATCGCACCGCCGCCGGCGAGCCCGGTCGCGATGGCCCGGCTACGCGCGACCACCAGCCGCATGCCGTCGGCCAGGGAGAGGACGCCCGCCGCACACGCGGCCGCGATCTCGCCCTGTGAGTGACCGACCACGGCGGTGGGCACCACGCCCGCCGCCCGCCACACCTCGGCCAGCGAGACCATCACAGCGAACAGCGCGGGCTGAACCACGTCCACCCGCGTCAGCGCGGCCTCGTCGGCGAGCACCTCACGCAGCGACCAGTCGACGAGACCGTCCAGCAACCGCGCACATTCGGCCATCCGAGTGGCGAAAACCTCCGAACTCGCCCACAGCCCGTGCGCCATGCCGGTCCACTGCGAGCCCTGGCCCGGAAACACCCACACCACACCGGATTCCGCGGCCGCGGTACCGGTGACCACGGTCGCCGACGGCACACCGGACGCCACATCCGCGAGACCGTCCAGCAATTCACCGCGATCGGCGGCGACGACCACACCGCGGTACTTCAGCGCCGACCGCGTGGTCACGGTGGAGTAACCGATATCCGCCAGCCGCAATTCCGGATCGGCGGCCACCCGGTCGCGCAGCCGAGCGGCTTGCGCACGCAGCGCTGTCGGGTGCCTCGCGGACACCACCACCGGAACCGGCCCGGCGCTCTCGGCCTCCGGCGACGACTCCGAGGCAGCCGGCGGGGCGGCGACGACGACGTGGCAGTTCGCACCGCCCACGCCGAACGAGCTCACCCCGGCCAGGCGCGCGCCGTCACCCGGCCACGAGGTCGTTTCGGCGTTCACCCGAAGATGCCACTCTCGCAACGGGATCGACGGATGCGGCGTCCGGAAATTGCGGCTGGCGGGCAGCAGGCCCTGCCGCATCGACAGTGCGACCTTGATCAGCCCGACTACTCCTGCCGCGGCGTCGAGGTGCCCTATGTTCGTTTTCACCGAACCGACGAGCAACGGGTCCTGCTCGGTGCGATCCGCTGCCAATGCCGCCGCGAGCGCACCGGCCTCGACCGGGTCGCCCGCTTTGGTCCCGGTGCCGTGCAATTCGACGTACTGCGAATCCGCGGGCGAGACACGAGCATCGGCGTAGGCCGCGCGCAACAACGCCTGCTGCGCCGCGCGGTCCGGGACGGTGAGACCCGCGCCGTCGCCGTCGTGGTTCGTGGCGCCACCGAGCAGTACACAGTAGATCGGATCACCGGCGGCGATCGCATCCGACAATCGCTCGAGCACAACGACACCGGCGCCCTCGCCGCGGACGAAGCCGTCGGCCCGGGCATCGAAGGTGTAACAGCGGCCGTCCGGGGACAGCGCCCCCGCGCGGGCCAGCGCCAGGGTGCTCTCGGGTACCAGGTTCAGATGCACACCGCCCGCCAACGCCACAGAGGCGGCGCCCGAGCGCACGCTCTCGCAGGCCAGATGCACCGCGACGAGCGAAGACGACTGCGCGGTGTCGACCGTCATGCTCGGCCCGTGCAGACCGAGCTGGTGCGAGACCCGGTTGGCGATCACGCCTCGACTCAGACCGGCCAGCGAATGATGCGAGATGGCGTCGGGGCCGTACCCCGACACGAGTGCGGCGTAGTCGTCGCCGGTAGCACCGAGAAAGACCCCGGCGGCGGCGCCCCGCAGGCTTTCCGGTCCGATTCGGGCGTCCTCGAGTGCCGTCCAGCTCAATTCGAGCGCAAGGCGCTGACGTGGGTCCATCGCCGCGGCCTCGCGCGGCGAGATGCCGAAGAATCCGGCGTCGAAATCGGCGACCCGCTCCAGATAGCCACCCCGGCCGAGCCGGGTCAGCTCGGGTATCTCCGGCCACCGATCCGCGGGTGCATCCGTGATCGCCTCCTCGCCGCCGCGCAGTAGCTTCCAGAAGTCCTGGATGTTGTCGGCCCCCGGTACCCGGCAGGCCATTCCGACGACCGCGATCGCACGTTCATTCGGCTCATTCCCGTTCATCAGCTCCAGACCTCCCAGACATCTCCGCCTACAAAGAAAAGGCTCTGTAGGCAAGATCTGCCGGGCACACGACCAGATACGGTGACACCGCATCGGCCGGGTGTGGCAGCCGTTACCGAGAACACGCGCATACAGGCATGATCGACCGGCCGATAGGCCGGGTATTGAACGCAACGGCAACGCCGGAGCGTTCGGCGCCCGCGAGAGCAGCCGTTACGGGCGGGTTTCGCCGACGAGCGCCCCGATCTAGGTCGTGCGACTATGGAACCATGATCGAGCAGCCGCGATCATGGCGCCTCGAGCGCAGCGGCAACGTTGTTTTCGCTTCTGTATGTGCCGAGTTCGCCACGTACGGTGAGGAATACCGGGCAGCGCAACCGCCCCCGACCAGCGGCCAACGCCGCAATCCAGCGTGGCAACTGGTGCTCACCTGGGACGCTCCGATGGTCGCCACCGACGGCGAGGGCAGGGTCAGCACCGGTTTCGGCATGCTGGTCCCACCCGGCCTCCCGCAGACGATTCAGCAGCCGTCCGGATACAGCTCGCTGTGGATCGACCCGTACTGTCTCGCGATACCCGGACGGCCGGCGATCCATTCGCTCGACCGTGTCCAGGCGAGTCGGGTACTGACCAGCATCGCCGGCGACCTCGACCCCGAGCGGATCCGCCGCAGCCTGAACCGGGTCTTCGGCGACACCCCGCAGGTGGATTCGCGGCTGCTGCGCGTGTTGAGCCTGCTCGACACCAACACCGACATCGAGGAACTGGCCGACCAGATCGGCCTGTCGCCGCGGCGACTGCGGCAACTATCAGCGCAGGCCATCGGCGGACCGCTGCGGAATCTGCGGCGCTGGCACCGGCTGCGCGAAGCCGGGCTGCAGTTGCCCTTCCGACCCACCGCCGAGGTCGCCGCCAGCGCGGGCTTCGCCGACCAGGCTCACCTGATCCGCACCATGGTCGCGTTGTGCGGACGCACCCCCGGCTCGTCCCTGTCGCTCGTTGTGTGAGCATCGGCCGGGCCCGATCAGCCCGCGGCCTGCAATTCCCAGGTGCGCCCGATCATTCGCAGCAGGGCGGGGTAGACGACCAGATAACGGATCGGCTTGATCGCTGCCATATACCCACGCCCGAACCAGCCGTTCGGCTTCACCAGGACGGCCATCTGACCGTGATATCCGCCGCCCTCGTCCGCGACCCAGCTCATGTGCATGAGCGCGTGCACGGTGCGGTTCGCCATCTCGGCCACCCACTCGTCGTCGGTCTGATACACCGAGGTGAACGGCACCGACGAGAAAACGGGTCCCCGCGGCCCGGCCAACAGATCCGCCGGCAACCGGTCGCGCAACGACGGCACCCGCGCGACGATACCGGCGTCCGGCCGGTCCCAGCCGAACAGCTTCCCGAGCCGCCAGCGGATCTCGAAAAGGGCCGTGTAGGCACGTGAGTCGTTGGTGTTGGAGCCGGACGTCATCTGGCGCACCAGCCGCGGGAAGTCGTCCGGGCCGCCGGGGGTGGGTAGCGCCCACACGTCCTCGAGCAGGAAGTCGTGGGCGATCTCGTGGATCCGCCACGGTCGCGACGTATGCGCGGTGTTCGGGAGCTTCATCTCGGGCCTCCATCCGTCATCGAACTCGTCACACGATCCGCGAAACCTTGGCCACCGCAACATCTTCGGGTACGGGCATCGGACGCCGCGCCGGAACCGCCAGCCCGGCCGCCACCCCGGCCAGCGCGACCAGTGCCGCCACGGTCATCGCCGCGCCGAATCCGTCGGTGAACTCCTGCGCCGTCGCATAACCGCCACCGGCGGCGGAGAAGATCGCCACGGCGAGCGCAATGCCGAAGGCGCCGCCGAGCTGCCGCATGGTGCTGCTGGTCCCCGACGCCGGGCCGAAGGCCGCGTCCGGGACCGCTCCGAACACCGCGTTGGTGGATGCGGGAACGGTCATCGAGGTGCCGATGCCCGCGATGATGAACGGCAGGACCATCTCGCCGTAGGACATGGCCGGATCCGCGATCACGGCGAACCAGCCCGCGGCGATCGACTGGAACAGCAGCCCGCCGGCCACCAGCGGCCGCTCACCGAATCGGCCCATCAGCATCCCGGTGACCGGCGCGAACAGCAACACGGTCACCGTCCATGGCGCCAGCCGGAGACCAGCGCCCAGCGGGCCGTAGTGCAGCACGGTCTGCAGCAGCTGGGCGAAGAAGAACAGGCCCGCGAAGGACGAGGCGAACAGCAGGAAGATCGCGGAGTTGCCTGCCGAGAACCCCCGCGCCTTGAAGAAGTGGATCGGCACCAGCGGGGCGGAGTTCCGCAACTCCCACCAGACGAACCCGATCGCACTCAGTACGGCGAGGACGAAGGCACCGATGATTTCCGGGTTGGTCCAGCCGACTTCGTTGCCGCGCACCAGCGCCCACACCAACCCGAACGCGGCGACCGTGGCCAGCAGAACACCGCCGTAGTCGAAGCGCTGCTTGGCGCCGACGCTCTCATCGATCTTGGTGAGGACCAGCGGAACGAGCACCAGCCCGATCGGCACGTTCAGCCAGAAGATCCACGGCCAGGTGGCGCCGTCGACGATGACGCCACCGACGATCGGCCCACCGAGTGTCGCCAGACCGGTCACCGACCAGAACAGGCCGAGCGCCTTCGGGCGCTCCTTCGCGTTGAACGCGACGCCCAGCAGCGCCTGCCCGACCGGCGCCGCCGCCGCGGCGCCGACGCCCTGCAGCACGCGGGCCGCGACCAGCCAGCCGATGGTCGGCGCCAGTGCGCACGCCACCGACGCCGCGACGAAGATGACGATGCCGATCGCCAGCATCCGCCTGCGGCCGAATCGGTCGCCGAGCGCCGCGCCGGCCATCAGCAGCACCGCGAAGCTCAGCGTGTAGGCATTGACCGTCCACTCCAGCTGCTCGACGGTCGCGCCGAGATCGAGCCTGATTGATTGCAGCGCCGTGGTCACGACCAATGCGTCCAGCATGATCATGAAGGTGGTCATCGAGGACAGCGCCAGCACCCATCGCTGAGCTACAGTCATATCGGGTAGACCTTTCTTGCCTGCGGATCCCTACCGGCGACCGAGCGGCCCTCCACAGCGGAGAGCAGAAGATCGGCGGTGATCGCGGTGAAAGCGAACATGAACAAATGATCGAGCAGCCTCGGGCCTGGCGTCTTGAACAAAACGGCAACGTCGCGTTCGCCGCGGTGTGCGCCGATATCGCCTGCTACGCCGAGGATGCCGGACCGAGTTCGACCCGGCATCGCAGCCCGGCTTGGCAATTGGTTCTCTCCTGGGCGGGTCCGGTGGTGGCCACCGATGAGCAGGGCTCGGTCACCACGGGACCGGGGGTGCTGGTCCCGCCCCGCATCTTCCGTACCATCCAGCGGCCGGGCGGCTACACCTCGTTGTGGATCGACCCGCATTGCCTCGACATTCCTGGACCGCCGCGAATCCACGCACTCGACCGGGACCAAGTCCGCCGCCTCCTGGCCGGCGCGAAGCGCGATCCGGATCCCGATCCCGAACGGATACGCGCGACGGCACACCGGATACTCGGCGAAACCCCATCGATGGATCCCCGGCTGGAACGCGCGCTCGAGGCTCTCGACGAGGTCGACAGCATCGATGAACTGGCCGATCTCGCCGGCCTGTCACCGCGTCGGCTGCGCCAGCTGTCCACGGAGGCCATCGGCGGCTCGCTGGTGATGCTGCGGCGCTGGCACCGACTGCGCGAGGCCGGCCTGCAGCTACCGTTCCACACGGCCGCCGAGGTGGCGACCCGGACCGGGTTCGCCGATCAGGCGCACCTGATCCGCACGTCCGTCGCCCTGTGCGGCCGGACGCCCGGATCGACGCCCGCCGCGCCGCCGCCGCAGGCGGGTCAGAACGGTGGTAGCTGAGCCGCGGCGAACTCGCCCCAGCGGCGGTAGCCGAGGGCCGATGGGTGGAAGCGGTCGCTCGCGAAGAAGTCCGCGGTCACCGTGCCCGGACCGACCCAGCGCGAATCGAGCAACGTCGCGTTCCGGTCGGCGCACACGCGCGCGGACACCTCGTCGAAGGCCTGTGCGCGCTCACCGAGATAGCGTGCCAATGTCTTCGGGAGCACCGGGAATTCGGCGAACGGCGGTAGTCCGCTGACCGCCACGTGCGCGGCGCGCTCGGTCAGGTCGTCGACGATGGCCGCGAGATCCTCGCCCCACTGTTTCGGGCTGCGGCCCCCCAGGACGTCGTTCACGCCCGCGAGGAGGACGGCGAGGTCCAGGCGGGCGTCGAGTCGTGGCAGCAACCGGTAGCGGATTCGGCGGGATGTCGCTCCCAGGCGGCCGACCGCCGTCCAATGAACTGACCGACCGGTTTGTTCGACGAGTGTGCGCGCCAGGCATCCTGCGAACCCGTCGGCATGCGTATCCACACCGTGCCCGGCCGCCGTCGAGTCGCCCACGACGCAGAGCCGCAGCGGCTCGACAGCCTCGTCCCCCACCACTCCGGTGGTCGGGCCTGCGGCCGGCGGCGCCGGGTCGAGTGTGGCGCGCACCCGGCGCCCTTGCACGGCGACGAGCGGCATGCGCAGGAAGTTCACGGGATCGCTCAGCTACTCGAACCGACCGGCATCTTCCGCTTCGGCCGCAACATCAACCGCGCGGCCTGATCCGGGATGATGACGACCGTGCGGCTGCGCGGCCGCGCCGACTTCGTATCGGCCGCCGACAGCTCATAGGTCGACAGGACCGCCCGCAGCACCGCCTTCATCTCGGTGATCGCGATGCGGTCACCGAGGCAGCGGGTATGCCCGCCGCCGAACGGAATCCAGGTGTGCGCACCGGGTTTGACGTTCACGAAGCGCTCGGGACGGAACTCGTCCGGCTCGGGGTAGCGGACCGGATCACGATTGAGCAGATAACCACTGGCCCACAACAGCGTTCCCGGCTCGTAGCGCACCCCGCCGATCTCGATCGGTTTCACCACCTCGCGCGGGACGATCTGCGGCGTCGGCGGGCGCAGCCGCAGCACCTCGTGCACGACGGCGGTCAGGAACGTGTCGTCGGAACCCTCTTCGATCTCGGCGACGAGCCGTGCCAAGTCGGCAGGTGAGCGGCTGAGGTGCTCGAGCGCCCAGCACACCGCCGCCGCGGTCGTCTCGGTGCCCGCGAGGAAGACGGTCATCATCTCGTCCCGGAATTCCTTCGCGCTCAGCGGCGAGCCGTCGTCGTGGGTGATACCGAGCAGCACGGAAAGCATGTCGTCGCCCAGGTCGCCCCGGTTCATGCGTTCCTCGACCGCTTCGGCGATCAGTGCCTCGGCGCGCTCGCGATCCTTCAGGAACTTGTCGAGGCCGAGCGGGCGGATCGCCCGCAGGATCCGCAGTGTGCGGGGCGACAACCTGTGAATCATGATCACCGATGCGGTGCGCTGATTGTAGTTCAGGCATTCCAGCAGCACCTTCGACATTTCGTTCCACCGCGACGGGACGACCCGACCGAAGATCACCTCACGGATCACCTCCATCGTGAACCGATGCACGTACGGATGCAGCGCGGCGGGTTTGTTCCGCGGCCAGGTCGCTACGTGGTCCTCGGCCATGGTGCGCACCGACTCTCCGATGCGCTCGAGCGCGTCGCCCTTGAAACTCCGCATGAGCAGCTTGCGGCGGGCCTTGTGCTCGTCCTCATCGAGCCAGGCCAGTCCACTCTGGCCGGTGAACTTCTCGATCGGCTGATTGCTGCGGCCGGTGTGCAGCACGTCGCGCGGGGCGAGGAATATCGCCTTGATGTCCTCGGGATCGGAAAGCAGGAAGACCGGCGGTCCCGGGCGGAACTTCACCCTGACCCGGCTGCCGTACAGCCTGCGACACCGTGTCACGAACAGTCCCGGGCGCTGGAAGAGCAGAAGCAACTGCAGTGTCATGGGCATCCGCGATACCGGCAGCGACGTTGCGGGTACCGCCGTGCTCGGCGCCGGCTGTTCGGTTGCGGCGCTGGAGTTTCGCGGCGAGCCACCATGATCGACCGGGCATCCGTTGTCCGGTGCGGCGGCGTCGACCGGGCACTTGTCGGTCTTGCCGGTGGTTGTCTCGGAAGAATCCATCTTCGATGTCCTTTTCTGAAGGGTCCGCAATCTCATGCGGCTTGTTGTGTTGCTGCCGGCGATCGCACCGCGGCCGTGTTCCCACGGGGCACGCGCACGATCGCGCACAACGCGAATCCGCTGGCCAGCCCGAAAGCCGCCATGATCAGAAACGCGGAGCGATAGGCGTCGACGCCCGGATCACCGTCGAGCACCGCCGTCACCATCGCGACCCCGAGCGCGATCCCGACCTGACGGCACATCGACGTCATGGCCGCGCCGGTGGCGAAACGCTCGGGTGGCAGGGACAGGGTCGCCGCCGCCGACAGGCACGGCAGAATCAGGCCGAATCCTGTTCCGCCGATGAAAGATCCGGGTAGGAATGCGGCGTAGTCCGGGGTTGCGCCCGGCACGACGGCCCACCAGACGCCGCCCGCCGCGAACAGCACACCGCCCACCAACCCGACCATCCGCACGCCGTGCCGGGCCGCGAGCACACCGCTCGGCACGGCGACCGCCATGGCCATCACCGGCCCCGGGAGGACCTCCAGCGCGGACCGCAGGACCGAGTGATGCCACACCTTGGTCAGGAACAGGGTCGAGCCGATCAGGAGCGCACCGACACCGCCGAAGAACAGCAGTGTCGCGAGATTGCCGAACGCGACGGCCGGAATGCGCAGAATGGCCGGCTCGATGACCGGCGCGGGATGGCGCACCGCACGTCGCGCGGTGAAGGCGACGCCCAGAACACCGAGGAGGATCAATCCGAGAATCCGCGGGCTGCCCCAGCCCCAGACATGGCCCTGCACGATCGCGGCGACCACTGCGGCGACAGTCGCGGCGAACACGACGATACCGAGCACATCCGTGGCGGCACGGGCCTTTTCGCGGAATTCGGGCAGGAGTCGCCACCCGGCCGCCACCGCCACGATGCCGGTGGGGATGTTGACGAAGAAGACCCATCGCCAATCGGCCTGAACGAGTAATCCGCCGAGTGGCAGCGCCACCCCGGCGCCCGCGCCGCCGATCGCCGTCCACAGTCCGATCGCCGCGCCCCGCCGACTTGGTGGAAACAGGCCGAGCAACAGGCCGAGCGAGCTGGGCGTCAGCAAGGCCCCGCCGACGCCCTGCAATGCCCTGGCCCCGATGAGCATGCCGAGCGAGGACGCCACGGCACAGCCCGCCGAGGCGACGGTGAATACGGCGACACCCGACAGGAACGCGCGCTTGCGTCCGAACCGATCGGCCCATCGGCCGGCGGGCATCAGCAGCGCGGCGAAGGTGATCGCGTAGGCGCTCAGCACCCAGGACAGCTCACTCAGTCGCGCGGACGAGAAGGACCGCTCGAAGCCGGGAAAGGCGATGTTCACGATGAGGACGTCCAGCGCCGCGACGAATACGCCGACGAGCACGATCGTCAAGGCGGCAATGCGACGAATTCCGGTGGGGTTCACGGCCGTATCCACCTCTCGACCGCCTCGGCCGTCGCCGTGACCGCCGTATCGATCAGGGCGAAATGATCGGCGGCGATCTCGACCTGATCGTCGTGGACGCCCCACACCGGCCAGTCCGGTGGCGATTCACCGCCGTCGAGCGCGACGGTCGCCCGGATCAGGAGCGCGGGCGCCCCGATTCGGGTCGACGGCCGCTCGGCGATCAGGCCCAGATACGCACCCATGGTCAGCCAGCTGGAGTCGTCGACGGCCGTGCCGAGGCCACCGCGCCCCAGGATTTCCGCCATCACCGTGGCGAAGACCTGGTTGGTCGTTTCCACTCCGCCCTCGGGCGTGGGGGTGTCGATCATGACGAGACCCACCGGTGCGTCACCCGCCTGCTCGAAGCGCGCGGCCAGCGAATGCGCGATGACACCACCGATCGAATGGCCGATCAGTACGAACGGCGCGGCACCGACGGCGCGGCGGACCGATTGCTCGAGCACCTCGATCGCGGTGTTCCACGACCCCGGCGTCGGCTCGGTTCCGCGATATCCCGGTAGGGAGCAGACCAGCACATCGTGTTCGCCGTCGAAATGGTCGGCGAAACGCATGAACTGGTGTGCGCCCGAGCCGACCACGAAGGACGGCACGCAGACCAGCTTCGGTCGCCGCGTCCCCGACGCGAGTTGTACGACGAATCCGTCTGTTTCGCCCAATTCGGCGGCCGACGCGAACGTGGGACGGAATTTCGATGCGGAGACCAGCCACGGCAAGGTCTCGCCGATCGATCCCGAGGTATAGGCGTGCTGTAGCAGCGTGCCCACTGTCCCCTGGCCATTCGGCTGGACGGGCACGTCGCCGGCCGGTGCCGGTACCGCACCGTCGAGATCCTCGAGCAAGGACCGCGCCATGTCCGCTGCCGTCGGGTGATCGAAGACCAGCGTTGCGGGCAACCGCATCCCGGTCGCCTGGCCGAGCCGGTTGCGCAACTCGACCGCACCGAGCGAATCGATCCCGACATCCTTGAACGGTCGTTCCGGATCGATGGCCTCGGTGGAGGTATATCCCAGCACGGCCGCGACCTGTGTTCGCACCGCCTCCAGGACGATCTGCTCGCGCTCGGCCGGATCAACCCCCGCCAACCGCTGCGCCAGCGATCCGGCGCCGGACTCGCGGCGCACCGGTGTCCGCACCAGCCCACGGAACAACGCGGGCAACAGCCCCCCGCGCGCCTGGGCACGCAACGCGGCCAGGTCCAGGTGGACCGGAACTCGCAGTGCGGCAGACGATTCCAGTGCACGGTCGAACAGTCCGAGTCCCAGTTCGGCGGACACCGGCGTGACGCCCGTGCGCGACAACCGCTCCACGTCGGCCGCCGCGAGCCCGCCCGACATACCGTCCGCCACATCCCACAGGCCCCAGGCGAGCGAGGTCGCGGGCAACCCGGCGGCCCGGCGGTACTGCGCGAGCGCGTCGAGGAAGGAGTTCGCCGCCGCGTAGTTCGCCTGACCGGGGCTACCGATCAAGGCGGCCACCGACGAGAACACGACGAATGCCGAAAGATTCATGCCCGCGGTCGATTCGTGCAGTTGCCAGGCGGCGTCGACCTTCGGCCGCAGCACCCGCTCCATGCGTTCCGGAGTCAGCGATTCGACGAGACCGTCGTCGAGCACACCGGCCGCGTGGATGACCGCGGTCAGCGGACGATCCAGCGAAGCCACCAGCGCGGCCAACTGCTCGCGGTCGGCGACATCACACGCCTCGATCCGCACCGACGCGCCCAGCCCGGCGAGATCGGCCGCCAACGCCGCGGCCCCGTCTGCGTCCGGGCCGCGCCGACTGACCAGGATCAGATGTTCGACGCCGTGCTCGCGCACCAGATGCCGCGCGAACAGTGCGCCCAAACCGCCGGTGCCGCCGGTGATCAGAACCGCTTCCTCCGGCCGCAGCGCCGTGCTGTCCGAGAGCCCCGGCTCGGCGCGGGCCAGCCGCGGCGCGAGCACCCGGCTTCCGCGCACCGCCAGCTGCGGTTCGTCCAGCTCGGCCAGGGTGCCCAAGTCCGGCTCGACGCCATCTGGATCGTCGTCGCCGATATCGACCAGGGCGAATCGGCCCGGATGCTCGGACTGTGCACTGCGCAGCACCCCCCACACCGCGGACCGGGCGAGATCCGGGGCCTCGTCACCCACCGCAACGGCGTTGCGGGTCACCACGATCAGCCGTGTGTCGGCGAGTCGCTCGCTCGCCAGCCACCGCTGGACCAGTTGCAGCGCGTCCGTCCCCGCGGCTCGCGTCGCCGCGGCGACATCATCGCCGACGGCACCCGCTACCGCCACGATTACCGTGTCCGGCGGCTCGACGCCCTCGGTCAGCGTCTGCTCCAGCGCGTCTATTTCCTCGAAATATCTTGTAAAACAGTCGAATTCACCCAGAACCGCGACACTTGCCCGCGCACCGGCACCAGTCGCCACCGGCACCCAGTCGATCTGGAACAGGGATTGCGACGCCCTCTGCCGCCCCCGTTCCAGTTGGGCCTGCTCCACCGGACGGAACCCGAGCCGCTCCATGGTGAGTACGGGAGAGCCGTCCGCGCCGGCGATATCGACCCGGAAGGCGGATTCGCCGAGTGGAACGACGCGCGAACGCACCCCGGAGAACCCCGGCGCGTGCAGCTGGACACCCGACCACGAGAACGGCAGGGTCACCGGCGCACCCGGCACTCGTTCCAGCAGGCCACGGTGTAGCGCGGCGTCGAATACCGCCGGGTGCAGTCCGAAGGCTTCGCCGCCGGTGCCACCGGGCAGCGCCACCTCGGCGTAGAGCTCGCTGCCGACCCGCCACGCCCCGCGCACCGCCTGGAACGCCGGGCCGTAGTCATAGCCGAGATCGGCGGCGTCGGCGTAGAAGTCGTCCAGGGCGACTGGTTCCGCGCCCGCCGGCGGCCATTCGGTCGGCAGCCATGGTGACTCGGCCGAATTCGCCTTCTGCACAAGCCATCCGCGCGCGTGACAGATCGACTCCGGGAGTCGATCCGCGGCGGTCTCCTGCCGCGTGTAGATCGCGATCTCGCGGCGGTCGTCACTCGGCTGACCGATCGTGACCTGAATCTGCCTGGCCACACCCTCTTCCAGGATGAGCGGCGCCGCCAGCACCAGCTCCTCCAGCACCGGGCAGTCGACTCGCTCACCGGCGGACAGCGCCAGTTCGACCAGCGCGGTGCCCGGCACGATGGTCACACCCAGCACCACGTGATCCTGTGTCCACGAATGGGTTTCGGTGGACACACTGCCCGTGAACAGCCACTCGTCACGATCACCCACCGGAACAATGCCTGTCAGCATCGGGTGTTCGATCCGGCCGAGCCCGGCCGCGCCGACGTCACCTGAGGTGCCAGGGGTCAGCCAGTACCGCTGTCGTTGGAACGCGTAGGTGGGCAAGGAAATCCGCTGCGCACCCGAACCCGCATAAAACGCCGGCCAATCCACCCCCACACCAGCCACATGCAACCGGCCCAGAACGCTTGCGAACGCTTCCTGCTCGGACTGGCGTGACCGCAACACCGGCACCACCACAACGTCGTCACGATCCTCCAGCGACTGACCCGCCATCGCCGTCAACACCGCATCCGGACCCACCTCCACAAACCGCCGCACACCCAGCTCATACAGTGCCTCGATACCGTCACCGAACCGGACCGCCCGCCGCGCGTGCTGCACCCAATACCCGGGATCGGTCAGCTGTTGTCCCGCCGGCCGGCCGGACACGTTCGACACCACGGGTATCTGCGGCGCGTTCAGCCGCAAACGCTGTACCACCCGCTCGAACTCGGCGAGCATCGGCTCCATCAAATACGAATGAAACGCATGACTGACCCGCAACCGCGACGTCTTCCGGCCCTGCCACAACGGCAGCCACTCCTCCATCGCTTCCCCGTCGCCCGAGACGACCACCGCCCGAGGGCCATTCACCGCCGCCACATCCAACCGGCCGCCGAACCGTGCCAGCGATTCCACCACCTCACTCTCACCGGCCTCCACAGCCACCATCGCGCCCGTCGCCGGCAACGCCCCCATCAACCGGCCCCGCGCCACCACCAACTCACACGCATCCGACAGCGACAGAACACCGGCGACATGTGCCGCCACGATCTCGCCCACCGAATGCCCCATGACATAGTCCGGCCGGATACCCACCGATTCCAATAACCGGGACAACGCCACCTCGACCGCGAACACCACCACCTGCGTGAACTCGGTCTTGTCCAGCAACGCAGCCGCTGCCGAATTCGGCTCCGCCGACAGCAACTCCCGCACCGAACGACCCATCCGGATGTCCAGGTGTTGACACACCTCATCCAGCGAGGATGAAAAGACCGGGAACGCTTGCGCCAGTTCGGCACCCATCCCGGCACGTTGGGCGCCCTGACCGGTGAACAACAACGCCGTCTTCCCTGCCACCGGGGCGCCCTCGAACACGCTCGGCGCCGGTTCGCCGCCCGCCACCGCGGCCAGCCCCGCCAGCAGTTCCGCACGTCCGGACGCCACCACCGCGGCGCGGTATTCCAGCTGTGCTCGTGTGGACACTTCCGACCAGCCCACATCCAGCGGCGAAACCTCCGGCCGTGCCACCAGATAGGACCGCAACCGCGCCGCCTGCCCCCGCAAACCCGCCACCGACCGACCCGACACCACCACCGGCATCACCTGCTCGTCCTGTTGGTCGCGCAGGACGGACATTTCCACCGGCGCAGAGCCCGCCGCCGACACCGCCGCCTCGGCCGAAGCCTCCTCCAGGACGACATGCGCATTCGTCCCACTCACGCCGAACGACGACACCGCCGCCCGCCGCGGCCGACCATTACGCACCCACTCCCGCGGCTCGGTCAACAACTCGACCTCCCCCGAACCCCAATCCACATGCGGCGACGGCGAATCCACATGCAATGTCGCCGGCAACACCCCATGCCGCAACGCCTGCACCATCTTGATCACACCGGCGATCCCCGACGCTGCCTGTGAATGTCCGATGTTCGACTTGATCGACCCCAACCACAACGGACCATCGACCCGGTCCCGGCCATACGTCGCCAGCAACGCCTGCGCCTCGATCGGATCACCGAGCTTCGTCCCGGTCCCGTGCCCCTCGACCGCATCCACATCGGCGGCGCTCAGTCCCGCATTCGCCAGCGCCCCCCGGATCACCCGCTCCTGCGACGGACCATTCGGCGCCGTCAAACCATTACTCGCACCATCCTGATTCACCGCACTCCCACGCACCACCGCAAGCACCCGATGACCATGACGCCGAGCATCCGAAAGACGCTCCAACACAACAAGACCCACACCATCCGAAAACCCGGTGCCGTCCGCGGCCTCCGCGTACGCCTTACACCGGCCGTCCGGTGACAGACCACGCTGCCTACTGAACTCCGTCAGCACGAACGGTCCGGTCATCAGGGTCGCGCCGCCCGCCAGTGCCATCGAGCACTCGCCGGACCGCAGCGCCTGCACGGCCAGGTGCAACGCCACCGCCGACGACGAGCACGCGGTATCCACCGAGACCGCCGGACCTTCCAACCCGAAACTGTAGGCAAGGCGGCCGGAGGCGACGCTGGTGCTGACGCCGGTGAGGCGGAAACCCTCCACCTGGGCCAGATCACTGGTGGCCGTGGTTCCGTAGTCCGACGCGCCGACACCGCAGAAAACTCCTGTGTCGGTGCCGCGCAACGAGGTCGGATCGATCCCGGCGTCTTCGAACGCCTCCCACGCCGTCTCCAGCAGTAACCGTTGCTGCGGATCCATGCCCAATGCCTCACGCGGGCTGATCCCGAAGAACTCGGCATCGAAATCGGCGACGCCCTCGACGAACCCGGCACCGCGCGTGTAGAAGGTACCGGTCCTAGCCGGGTCCGGGTCGTAGAGTCGCTCGATATCCCAGCCGCGATCGGTAGGCAACCCCGACACCGCATCACGCCCGCCGGCGACCAGATCCCACAACTCGTCCGGCGACGTGATCCCACCCGGATATCGGCACCCCATCCCGACGATCGCCAACGGCTCGGTGGCCGCGGCCCGCCGCTGCCGCGGTTCCGGGCGCGACACGTCCACGGCGCCGGTGATTTCGGTGAGTAGCAGACGAGCGAGCGCCGTCGGCGTCGGATGGTCGAAGACCAAGGTCGCGGGCAGTCTGAGCCCGGCGAGGTTGGTGAGCCGGTTTCGCAATTCGACCGCGCTCAACGAGTCCAGTCCCAGGTCCTGGAAGGCGCGTTCCGGGTCGACCGACGCCGCCGACGCATGCCCGAGCACGGCCGCGACCTGCTCCCGCACCAGTTCGACAACCACCTGCTCACGATCGGACTCCGGCACGTCGGCCAACCGCCGTGCCAGCGAACCGCCGGTCCGCCCGCGCCGGGTGGGCGTCCGGACCAGGCCGCGAAGCAAGGGCGGCAGCATGCCCGTTCGGGAATGGGTCCGCAGGACGGCGAGGTCGAGATCCACCGGGGCCAGCAGCGCCGGCTCGGCACCGACGGCCCGGTCGAACAGTTCGCGCCCGGACTCGGTCGAGAGCGCCCGGACGCCCATCCGCTCGAGCCGTGCCAGCTCCGTCTCGCCGAGGCGGCCCGCGATGCCGCGGGTGTGGTCCCACAGGCCCCAGGCCAGCGAACCGGCCACCCGGCCCTCGGCACGCCGCTTCGCCGCCAACGCGTCCAATCCGGCATTGGCGGCCGCATAAGCCCCTTGTCCCGCACTGCCGATCAACGCCGCCACCGAGGAAAACAACACGAATGCCGACAGCTCGAGATCGGCGGTGAGTTCGTGCAGGTGCAGTGCCGCATCAAGTTTCGGGCCGGCCACCCGCTGCAGTTGCCGCGCGGTCAGTGATTCGATCACACCGTCCTCGAGTACGCCCGCCGCGTGCACCACGGCCGTCAGCGGCCGGTCCATCGAGTTCAGCAGCGTCGCAAGCTGTTCCCGGTCCGACACGTCACAGGCCACGACTTGCGCCGTCGCGCCCGACGATTCGAGCGCCGCGACCAGCTCGTCCACCCCTTCCGCTTCCGGACCGCGACGACTCACGAGGAGCAGATGTCGTGCGCCGTGGTGTTCGGCCAGGTGTTCGGCGAACAGCGCGCCCAAACCACCTGTCCCGCCGGTGATCAGGACGGTTCCTTCCGGGTCCAACGGTGTCGCGGCAGGCTGGGCCGGTGCGCGGACGAGCCGTGGTGCGAGCACCCGGCCCTCTCGCACCGCCAGCTGCGGCTCGTCGAGCTCGAGCAGTGCGCCCCAGTCCGGCGTGCTGTCACTGTCGACATCGGCGAGCAGGACTCGGCCGGGATGTTCGGATTGCGCGCTGCGCACCAATCCCCAGATCGGTGCCTGGACGAGATCCGGCCGTTCGTCGTGCACGGCCACCGCGGCACGAGTCGCGACGACAAGCCTCGTCTCGGCGGGCCATTCACCGGTCAACCAGCTCTGGAGCAGTTCGAGCGTCTGCTCGGTCACGGTGTGGGACATCGCGACGGTGTCGGCGTCCTCGGGTGAAACAACCTCGGCAACAACGATATCCGGAGTTTCCCCGTCGTCGGCGAGCCCCTGTCGCAGCGCGTCGAGGCCGGCCGCCGTGGCCGCGTCCAGGTGCGTGACGCGCATCTGCCGCTGCTCGGCGGCGGTCACCTCGGTCCACTCGACCCGGAACAGCGCATGCTGCCCGCCGGCTCGTTGCGCGGCCCCGAGTTGCGCCGAATCGATCGGGCGCATATCGAGCCTGGTCACCGCGGCAACCGGCTCGCCGAGTTCGGTCACGATATCGGCGCGCACGGCCGAGTCCCCGGCGGCGACGATCCGCACGCGTACCCGGGATCGGCCCGGATTCACGAGTCGCACACCGGACCACGAGAACGGCAGCAGTGCGGACGTTTCGGTGTCCTGTCCGAGCAGACCGCCGTGGATGGCGGCGTCGAAGAGGGCCGGGTGCAGACCGAAGGGTTCACCGCCGGTGTCATCGGGCAGCGCGACCTCGGCGTAGAGCTCATCGCCTGCTCGCCACGCCGCTCGAATACCCTGGAATGTCGGACCGTAGTCGTAGCCGAGATCGGCAGTGCGCGAATAGAAATCGTCCACGGCGACCGATTCCGCATCGGCGGGCGGCCATTCGGTGGGCTCCCACCAGGTCACGGTCGAATCCACCTCGGGAGCAAGCCAACCGCGCCCGTGGCAAATGGATTCCGAGGGGGAATCGGCATCGCGCGCCTCCGGGCGGGTGTACACGGCAATCTCCCGACGGCCGTCGGCCTCGGCCTGGCCGACCGTGATCTGCACGTGGCGGGTCGCGCCCGCATCGAGGATGAGCGGCGCCTCGAGCACCAACTCGTCCAGCACCGGGGTGTCCACCTCGCGTCCGGCGGCCAACGCCAGCTCGACCAGCGCGGTACCCGGCACGATGGTCACACCCAGCACCACATGATCCTGTGTCCACGACTGGGTTTCGGTAGACAGACTGCCGGTGTACAACCACTCGTCACGATCACCGACCGGTGCCGAGGCGGCCAGAATCGGGTGTTCCACATGACCGAGCCCGACACCGGCGGCGGTACCCATCGGTGCGACGGCATCCAGCCAATACCGTTGTCGTTGGAATGCATACGTAGGCAAAGAGATCCGCCGCGCACCCGTATCCGCGTAGAACGCCGGCCACTCCACCCCCACACCCGCAACATGTAACCGGCCCAGAACGCTTGCGAACGCTTCCTGCTCGGACTGGCGTGACCGCAACACCGGCACCACCACAACGTCGTCACGATCCTCCAGCGACTGACCCGCCATCGCCGTCAACACCGCATCCGGACCCACCTCCACAAACCGCCGCACACCCAGCTCATACAGTGCCTCGATACCGTCACCGAACCGGACCGCCCGCCGCGCGTGCTGCACCCAGTACCCCGGATCACACATCTCTTCGCCGGCCGGTCGGCCCGACCCGTTCGACACCACCGGCATCCGCGGCGTACCGAACTCCACACCCCGCACCACCGCCTCGAACTCCTCGAGCATCGGCTCCATCAGATGGGAGTGGAACGCATGACTCACCCGCAACCGCGACGTCTTCCGGCCCTCCCACCGCGGCAGCCACTCCTCGATCGCGTCCGCATCACCCGACACGACCACCGCCCGAGGACCATTCACCGCCGCGATATCCAACCGGCCACCGAACCGGGTAAGAGACTCCACAACCTCACCCTCACCGGCTTCCACCGCCACCATCGCACCCGTCGCGGGCAACGCCCCCATCAACCGGCCCCGCGCCACCACCAACTCACACGCATCCGAGAGTGACAACACCCCCGCCACATACGCCGCCACAATCTCCCCCACCGAATGACCCACCACACAATCCGGCCGCACACCCACCCACTCCAGCAACCGCACCAACGCCACCTCAACAGCGAACAACACCACCTGCGTGAACTCCGTCGCGTCCAACAGGGCAGCCTCCGCCGAACCTTCCTCCGCCGACATCAACTCCCGCACCGAACGACCCACCCGTGGGTCCAGGTGCCCGCACACCTCATCCAACGCGGACGCGAACACCGGGAACGCCCCCGCCAACTCCACACCCATCCCGGCCCGCTGCGCACCCTGACCGGTAAACAGAAACGCCGTCTTCCCCGGAACAGGAGCCCCCTCGAACACACCCGCCCCAGGCTCACCCTCCGCAAGCGCGGCCAACCCCGCCAGCAACTCCGCACGCCCAGGCGCCACCACCCCAGCGCGATACTCCAACTGCGCCCGCGTCGACACCCCCGACCAGCCCACATCCAACACCGAAACCTCAGGCCGCCCAACCAGAAACGACCGCAACCGCGCCGCCTGCCCCCGCAAACCCGCCGCCGACCGACCCGACACCACCACCGGCACAGGCCCCTCAACCACCGGAGCCGCCTGCACCGGCACCACCGACCGCGACACCGGCGCACCGCCCCCCACCACTGAACTACCTTCGACGGGCACAACCGCCTCGGCCGCGCCGATCCCCTCCGTCAGAGCAGCCGCCTCCTCCACAATCACGTGCGCATTCGTGCCACTCACCCCGAACGACGAAATACCGGCGCGGCGCGGATGGCCGTTCGACGACCACTCCCGCGCCTCGGTCAACAACTCGACCTCCCCCGAACCCCAATCCACATGCGGCGACGGCGAATCCACATGCAACGTCGCCGGCAACACCCCATGCCGCAACGCCTGCACCATCTTGATCACACCCGCCACACCGGCCGCCGTCGACGTATGCCCGATATTCGACTTGATCGACCCCAACCACAGCGGCCCCGCAGTACGCTCACGCCCATACGTCGCCAGCAACGCCTTCGCCTCGATCGGGTCACCCAGCCTCGTCCCCGTCCCGTGACCCTCCACCGCATCCACATCACCCGGACCCAGCCCCGCATTCGCCAGCGCGGCACGGATCACCCGCTCCTGCGACGGACCATTCGGCGCCGTCAACCCATTACTCGCACCATCCTGATTCACCGCACTCCCACGCACCACCGCAAGCACCTGATGACCATTACGCCGAGCATCCGAAAGACGCTCCAACACAACAAGACCCACACCATCGGAGAACCCGGTCCCATCCGCGGCCGCCGCATACGACTTACACCGGCCGTCGGGCGACAGACCACGCTGCCTACTGAACTCGGTCAGCAGGAACGGACTCGACATCACTGTCACACCGCCGGCCAACGCCATCGAGCATTCGCCCGAACGCAGCGCCTGCGCCGCCATGTGCAACGCCACCAGCGATGACGAGCACGCGGTGTCCACCGAGACCGTCGGCCCCTCGAATCCGAAGGTGTAGCTCAGCCGTCCCGACACCACCGCCGTCGCGGCTCCCGTCAGGCGGAAGCCCTCCACGTGAGGCCGGCTACCGCCGGTCACCGTCGCGTAGTCGGTGGCTCCGACACCACAGAAGACTCCGGTATCGCTGCCGCGCAACGAGATCGGATCAATGCCCGCGACCTCCAGCGCCTCCCACGCCACCTCGAGCAGCAGCCGCTGCTGCGGATCCATCGCCAGCGCCTCACGCGGACTGATCCCGAAGAACTCGGCATCGAAATCACCCGGCCGCTCCAGGAAACCACCACCACGCGTGTACACCGTCCCCGCATGATCCGGATCCGGATCGTAGAGCCGCTCCACATCCCAGCCACGATCGGTCGGCAACCCCGACACCGCATCACGCCCGCCCGCAACCAGATTCCACAACTCGTCCGGCGAGGAAACCCCGCCCGGGTACCGGCACCCCATACCTACAATCGCCAACGGCTCGGTGGCCGCTGCGAGCAACCGCCGGTTCTGCTGCCGGAGCCGATCGGTCTCCTTGAGCGAGCTGCGCAGCGCCTCGACGAGGTCGTTCTTCTCGGTGGCCATGCCTATTCCTCGTTGTCGCAGGTACTCATGCCATGTCTTCCTGTGCCATTCGGATCAGGGCGTCGGCGTCCATGTCATCGATCGACTCGGCGTCCCCGTTCTCCGACGAGTCCTCGTCGGGATCCGCGTTCGCGAGGTCACGCAGCGTCTCCAGCAGCCCGGCCCGGCGCAGGCGGTCGATCGGCACGGCGGCGAGCAGGGCGCGAATCTCGTCGTCCGCCGACCGCGTCCGGATCTCGGGAACGGCGTTCGGCTCCACCTCGGTGAGCAGCAACCGCACGATCGCCGCCGGCGTCGGATGGTCGAAGACCAGCGTCGCGGGCAATCGGACCCCGGTGTTCTTGCCGAGCCGGTTGCGCAGTTCGACCGCGGCGAGCGAGTCGAAGCCGATCTCCTGGAAGGCTCGCTGCGGGTCGATCGCGGCTGCCGACGCATGCCCCAACACGGCAGCCACCTCTCCACGCACCAGGTCCAGCACGACCTGCTCGCGGTCGGCCTCGGCGACGCCCGCCAGCCGATGTGCCAATGATCCCGTGGAATCGGCGCGCCGGGCCCGGCCCAATCCGCGCAGCAGGGCGGGCAGCATGCCCGCGCGTGCCTGCGCCTGGAGCGCCGCCTGGTCGAGCCGCACCGGCGCCAGCAACGGAACGTCCAGCCCGAGGGCCAGGTCGAACAATTCGAGCCCGAGTTCGGCGTCCATCGCGCCGATACCGGTGCGCTTCAGCCGGGCGAGTTCGGCCGCACCGAATTCGCCTGCCATGCCGCCCGTTTCAGCCCAGACACCCCAGGCCAGCGCGGTCGCAGCCGACCCTTCGGCGCGGCGCACGGCCGCAAGGGCGTCGAGGGTCGCGTTGGCGGCGGCGTAGTTCGCCTGACCCGGGTTGCCCAGGAGCGCGGCCGTGGAGGAGAACAACACGAAGGCCGACAACTCCAGCCCGGCGGTCAATTCGTGTAGATGCAGTGCCGCATCGACTTTCGGGCGCAGCACGCGGTCCAGCCGTTCGGGTGTCAGCGATTCGACAAGGCCGTCGTCGAGGACGCCAGCCGCGTGGACGACCGCCGTCAGTGGTTGCTCCAGTGTGCCGAGCAGTCGCTCGAGCTGGTCGCGGTCCGCGACATCGCACGCCGCGACCCGCGCCTCGGCGCCCAGCAGCGCCAGGTCGGCGACCAGCGCGTCGGCGCCGTCTGCCGCCGGGCCCCGCCGGCTCACCAACAACAGATTCTTGGCGCCGTATCGCTGCGCCAGATGCCTGGCGAACAGCGCACCGAGACCGCCGGTACCACCGGTGATCAACACCGTGCCACTCGGATCCATCGGGGCCGCAACAGGTTCGGCCGTTACTCGGGCCAGCCGCGGTGCCAGCACCCGTCCCGCTCGCACCGCCAGCTGCGGTTCGTCGGCGCCGAGGATCGCGGCCCAGTCGACGGCCGTGTCGACATCGGCGTCGACCAGCAGGAACCGGCCCGGATGTTCCGATTGGACGCTGCGCAGCAATCCGGGAACCGGCGCCATCGCCACGCTCGGCGCCTCGCCACCCACGGCCATCGCACGCCGCGTGACCACGACAAGCCTTGTGTCGGTGAGCCATTCGCTGGTCAGCCAGCGCTGTACCAGCTCGAGTGCCCGGCCGGTGGTCAACCGCACGGCCGCGGCGAGATCGGTGCCCTGAAGCACGTCGTCGAACGCGAGGAGCACCGCGTCCGGTGCCTGCCCGCCCTCGGCCAGCGCCCGCTCCAGCGCATCCAGATCGGCGAACCGCTCGCCTTCGGCTGCGAGTTCGCCGAGGACCACGATCCGTACCGGCGCGGCGGCGCCCGTCACAGGACTCCAATCGAGCCCGAACAGCGAATTCCGGGTCGCGCGACGACCGTTCGTGAGCTGCGACGGTTCCACCGGACGCATGTCGAGTCGATCCATCCGCAATACCGGCTCGCCCTGCTCGCTCGTGATGTCGACGCGCAGCGCGGTGCCGTCCGCCGGGCTGATCCGCGCGCGGACCCGGGAAAGCCCGGGTGTGCCCAGGCGTACGCCCGACCACGAGAACGGCAGCACCGCCGCGACTTCGGAGCCCTGCTGCAACAGTCCGCCGTGCATGGCGGCATCGAACAGTGCCGGATGGATACCCCATCCGGCTCCGCCGGCGTCGTCGGGCAGCGCTACTTCGGCATAGACGTCGTCGCCGGCGCGCCACACCGCGTGCACGCCCTGGAACATCGGGCCGTAGTCGTATCCGAGATCGGCCATCCCCGCGTAGAGCACATCCGGCGACGCGGGCTCGGCTCCGGCGGGCGGCCATTCGGTGTCTCGGGCACGTAGCGGTTCGTGATCCGGTGCCAGTACGCCGCGCGCATGGCAGGTCATCTCCGCAGGTTCGGTATCCGCCCCGGCCTCGGGTCGGGTATAGATCGCGACCTCACGGCGATCGTCGCCATCGGCCTGGCCGACGGTGACCTGCACCTGGCGGGTGGCTCCGGCATCGAGCAGCAGCGGTGCCTCGAGCACCAGTTCCTCGACGACCGGACTTGCGACCTCGCGTCCGGCGGCCAACGCCAGCTCGACCAGCGCGGTACCCGGCACGATGGTCACACCCAGCACCACGTGATCCTGTGTCCACGACTGGGTTTCGGTAGACAGGCTGCCGGTGAACAACCACTCGTCACGATCACCCACCGGAACAATGCCTGTCAGCATCGGGTGTTCGATCCGGCCGAGCCCGGCCGCGCCGACGTCACTCGTGCCTACGCCCGGAGCCAGCCAGAAACGTTCGCGCTGGAATGCGTAGGTGGGCAACGAGATCCGCTGAGCACCCGAACCCGCATAAAACGCCGGCCAATCCACCCCCACACCAGCCACATGCAACCGGCCCAGAACGCTTGCGAACGCTTCCTGCTCCGACTGGCGTGACCGCAGTACAGGCACCACCACAACATCCGTCCGCTCCTCCAGCGACTGCCCCGCCATCGCCGTCAACACCGCATCCGGACCCACCTCCACAAACCGGCGCACACCGAGCTCATACAGGGTGGCCACACCGTCGCCGAACCGCACCGCCCGGCGCACATGCTCCACCCAATACCCCGGGTCGCTCATCTCCTCACCCACCGGCTCACCCGACACGTTCGACACCACCGGAATACGCGGCACACCCAACCGCAAACGCTGTACCACCCGCTCGAACTCGGCGAGCATCGGCTCCATCAAATACGAATGAAACGCATGACTCACCCGCAACCGCGACGTCCTGCGGCCCTCCCACACCGGCAGCCACTCCTCGATGGCTTCCGCATCACCCGAGACGACCACCGCCCGAGGACCATTCACCGCCGCCACATCCAACCGGCCCACAAACCCAGCAAGAGACTCCACAACCTCACCCTCACCGGCCTCCACCGCCACCATCGCACCCGTCGCGGGCAACGCCCCCATCAACCGGCCCCGCGCCACCACCAACTCACACGCATCCGAGAGTGACAACACCCCCGCCACATACGCCGCCACAATCTCCCCCACCGAATGACCCACCACACAATCCGGCCGCACACCCACCGACTCCAGCAACCGGAACAACGCCACCTCGACCGCGAACAACACCACCTGCGTGTATTCCGTCTCGTCCAGCAGACCCGCTTCCGCGGAGTCCGGTGCCGCCGACATCAATTCCCGCACCGAACGACCCACACGGGCATCCAAGTGCTCGCACACCTCATCCAACGCCGAAGCAAACACCGGGAACGCCCCAGCCAGCTCCACACCCATCCCGGCCCGCTGCGCACCCTGACCGGTAAACAGAAACGCCGTCTTCCCCGGAACAGGAGCCCCCTCGAACACACCCGCCCCAGGCTCACCCTCCGCAAGCGCGGCCAACCCCGCCAGCAACTCCGCACGCCCGGACGCCACCACCGCAGCGCGATACTCCAACTGCGCCCGCGTCGACACCTCCGACCAGCCCACATCCAACAGCGAAACCTCCGGCCTCGCAACAAGATACGACCGCAACCGCGCCGCCTGACCCCGCAACCCCGCCACCGACCGACCCGACACCACCACCGGCACCATCAGCTCGTCCCGCCCATCCGACGCCACCTGCACCGGCCCCTCGGCCAGGGCTCCCGCTACCACGGGTCCCGCTACCGGCGCCTCCTCCACAATCACGTGCGCATTCGTGCCACTCACCCCGAACGACGAAATACCGGCGCGGCGCGGATGGCCGTTCGACGACCACTCCCGCGCCTCGGTCAACAACTCGACCTCCCCCGAACCCCAATCCACATGCGGCGACGGCGAATCCACATGCAACGTCGCCGGCAACACCCCATGCCGCAACGCCTGCACCATCTTGATCACACCCGCCACACCGGCCGCCGTCGACGTATGCCCGATATTCGACTTGATCGACCCCAACCACAGCGGCCCCGCAGTACGCTCACGCCCATACGTCGCCAGCAACGCCTTCGCCTCGATCGGGTCACCCAGCCTCGTCCCCGTCCCGTGACCCTCCACCGCATCCACATCACCCGGACCCAGCCCCGCATTCGCCAGCGCGGCACGGATCACCCGCTCCTGCGACGGACCATTCGGCGCCGTCAACCCATTACTCGCACCATCCTGATTCACCGCACTCCCACGCACCACCGCAAGCACCTGATGACCATTACGCCGAGCATCCGAAAGACGCTCCAACACAACAAGACCCACACCATCGGAGAACCCGGTCCCATCCGCGGCCGCCGCATACGACTTACACCGGCCGTCCGGCGACAGACCACGCTGCCTACTGAAGTCGATCAGCAGCGAGGGCTCGGTCAGCAGCGACACACCACCGACCAACGCCAGCGAGCACTCACCGGCGCGTAACGACTGCGCGGCCAGGTGCAACGCCACCAGCGACGACGAGCAGGCGGTGTCGATCGACAGTGCCGGGCCCTCCAGTCCGAGGCTGTAGGCGATCCGGCCGGCGACGACGCTGGTGGTCGCGCCGGTCAGGTAATAGCCCTCCAGCTCCGGCGGCATCGACCCGCCGTAGCCCGCGGGGGCCACACCGGCAAAGATTCCGGTGTCGGTGCCGCGCAACGAGATCGGATCGATCCCGGCGTTCTCGAGCGCCTCCCACGCCGACTCGAGCAGCAGCCGTTGCTGCGGATCCATGCCCAGCGCCTCGCGCGGGCTGATGCCGAAGAACGCCGCGTCGAAGTCGGCGACGCCGTCGACGAACCCGCCGCCCTCGGTGTAGTAGGTGCCCTGGTGATCCGGGTCCGGGTCGTAGAGACGTTCGAGATCCCAGCCGCGATCTGTCGGCAGCGGCGATACCGCGTCACGTCCCTCGGCGACCAGGTCCCACAGCTCGTCCGGGGAGCCGACTCCACCGGGATAGCGGCAGCCCATACCGACGATCACCACCGGGTCACCGGTCTCCGTGCGCCGTGGCGCGGCCGGCCGCGGGGCCTCGGCGACACCGCCGATCTCGCTGAGCAGCAACCGCGCCACCGCATTCGGGGTGGGGTGGTCGAAGACCAGCGTCGCGGGCAGTCGCAGACCGGTGAGCTGGGTCAGCCTGTTGCGCAACTCGACCGCGCTCAGCGAGTCGAAGCCGATCTCCTTGAAGGCCCGGTCCGCGGCGATCGCGTCGGCCGATGCGTATCCGAGTACCGAGGCCACCTGCGTCCGGACGAGTTCCAGCGCGACCCGCACCCGGTCGGCCTCGCTCACTCCGGCCAGGCGCGCCGTCAGCGAGCCGCCCGCGGCTTCGCCGCGTCGCGCGGGGGCACGGACCAGACCGCGCAGCAGCGCCGGGAGCATGCCTGCCCGCGCCTGGGTGCGCAGCGAGAGGAGATCGAGGTGCACCGGGGCCAGCAGCGCGTCCGCCGAATCCAGTGTCCGGTCGAAGAGTTCGAGCCCTGATTCGGCGGACAGCGGCCGCACGCCCGTTCGCTCCAGCCGGGTCATCTCCGCGGCGTCGAGCGCACCGGTCATGCCGGTCGCGTCGGCCCACAGGCCCCAGGCCAGTGAGAGGCCCGCCCGCCCTTGGGCCCGTCGCTGGGCCGCCAGCGCATCCAGGCCCGCGTTCGCCGCCGCGTAGCCACCCTGGCCGGCACTGCCGATCAACGCGGCGACCGAGGAGAACAGCACGAACGCCGACAGATCCAGATCCGCGGTCAACTCGTCGAGGTGCAGTGCCGCCCGGAGCTTCGGCTCCAGCACGCGGTGCAATCGTTCGGGGGTCAGCGACTCGATCACCCCGTCGTCGAGCACACCGGCGGCGTGCACGACAGCCGTCAACGGGCGATCGATCGAATCCAACAGCGCGGCAAGCTGTTTCCGGTCCGACACGTCACATGCCACGACCCGCGCCGCGGTCCCCGCCGACTCCAGTTCGGCGATCAACTCGGTCGCACCCGCCGCCGCGGGACCGCGACGGCTCGCCAGCACGAGCTCCCCCACCTCATGGCGCTCGGCCAGGTGCCTGGCGACCAGCGCGCCCAAGCCGCCGGTCCCGCCCGTGATCAGCACGGCGCCGTGCGGATCGAGCGGTGCGGGCACGGTCAGAACGAGTTTGCCGACATTGGCGCCCTCCCGCAGGAACCGCAGTGCCGCGGCACCGTCGCGCACGTCCCAGGCCCGAATCGCCGGATGCCTGAGCACACCGCGCTCGAACAACTCGACAATCTCGCCGAGCAACCGCTGCACACGCTCTACACCGGCCGCGTCGAAGGTGTCGAACGCCCGGTACCGCACGCCCGGATGTGTCTCGGCGACAACCCCGGGATCGCGGACGTCGGCCTTACCCATGTCGATGAACCGCCCACCGCGCGAGAGCAGATCCAGCGTCGCGTCGATGAACGGACCGGCGAGCGCGTTGAGTACCACGTCGACTCCCGCGCCACCGGTCTGCTCCAGGAAGGCGTCACGGAAGCCGTGGTCCCGCGACGAGCCGAGATGGTCATCGGGAATACCGAAGGCGCGCAACGTATCCCATTTCTCCGGGCTCGCCGTCGCGAATACGTCCGCACCCAGGTGGCGAGCGATCTGCACCGCCGCCGATCCGACGCCGCCCGCGCCGGCGTGCACCAGCACCCGTTCCCCGGCCCGTACTTCCGCCAGTTCGACGAGCCCGATGTATGCGGTCAGATATGCCACGGGCACCGCGGCGGCCTGGGCGAAGGTCCAGCCCGCCGGGATCGGCCGGAGCAGGCGCCGATCGGTGACCGCCAGCGGACCGAACGATTCCAGCGCCAGGCCGAATACCCGGTCTCCCGGCGCGAGATCGCTTACCTCGGAACCGACTTCGAGCACGACCCCCGCGGCCTCACTGCCCAGCGGCGCGTCATCCGGATAGGTGCCGAGCGCGATCAGCACGTCACGGAAGTTCACGCCCGCGGCCCGCACCCCGATCCGGACCTCCCCCGGAGTCAGCGCCCTGTCACCGTCCGACGGCACGATCGCCAGATTCTCCAGCGACCCGTGCTGCCCGATCGACAACCGCCATGCCAGGCCCTGTGGCCCGGTGGGCACCCGGCCGAGCCGGGGTGCGAGCACGGCGCCGCCGCGCATCGCGAGCTGGGGTTCGTCGAGAGAGAGAAGCGCGCCCCACTCCGGCTCGTCGCCGTCGTCGAGATCGACCAGCACGAACCGCCCCGGATGCTCGGACTGGGCGCTGTGCACCAGACCCCACGCCGCGGCCTGCGCGGTGTCCGGAACATCGCCGCCGACCGGGACCGCGCCGTGCGTGACGACGAGAAGCTGTGCGTCGGTGAGCCATTCGCTGGACAACCACCGCTGCACCAGGGCGAGGGTCGCGGTGGCGACCGCCTGCGCGTCCGCGGAGCCCACCGGATTCTGCACCGCGGCGAGAACCGCGTCGGGCACCGCGGCACCGTCCGCGAGTGCCTGCTCGAGCGCATCGAGATCCGCGAATCGCGCACCCGCGCCGGTGAAGTCACCGAGGGCCGACACCCGCGCCGTCGAGGTTCCGGCGGTCACCGTGGTCCAGTCGACCCGCCAGAGCGAATTTCCCCGATCGCCGTCGGCACGGTCGAGCTGTCCCGGTTCCACCTCACGGAAGACGAGCTTGGCGATGCTGCCCACCGGCTCACCGTGCTCCCCGACGATGTCCACGTGCAGCGCGGCGTCGCCCGCCGGGGTGATCCGCACGCGCGCCCCGGTCGGCCCGGTCGCGCCGAGCCGAACGCCCGACCACGAGAACGGCAGCACCACCGCATTGCCCGGTACCTTCTCGAGCAGTCCCCCGTGCAGCGCGGCATCGAACAGACCCGGGTGGAGGGCGAAGCCGGCGTCGTCGGTGCCGTCCGGCAGCGCGATATCGGCGTAGACCTCGCTGCCGCGCCGCCACACCGCACGCACGCCCCGGAACGTCGGGCCGTAGTCGTACCCCAGGTCGGACATGCCCGTGTACAGCGCGTCCACCGATTGCGGCTCGGCGCCCTCCGGCGGCCATGCCTGCGGCCACGGGGCGACCGGCTCGGATTCGATGCCGAGCCAGCCACTACCGTGCCTGGTCGGCTCGGCGTCCTCGACGCCACCGCCTTCCTCGACGCCACCGCCTTCGGGCCACGAGTAGACCGCGAATTCCCGTCGGCCGTCGGCCCCGGGCCTCCCCACGGTGATCTGCAGTTGCCGGACGGCGTCATCGTCCAATACCAGCGGCGCCTCCAGCACCAGTTCGTCGAGCACCGCACAGCCCGTCGCGCGACCGGCCGCCAGGATCGCCTCGACGAAGGCCACCCCGGGCACGACGACAGTGCCGAGCACCACGTGATCCCGGGTCCAGGGCTGTGCGTCCTGCGAAATCCGACCGGTGTACACCCACTCGTCCCGGTCACCGACCCGCATCACGGCCGTGAGCATCGGATGCTCGACCGGGCTCAGCCCCGGGGCGCTCACCTCCCCGAAGCCCGCACTCGGCGCGAGCCAGAACCGTTGCCGCTGAAACGCATACGTCGGCAGGGCGACCCGCTCGGCCCCGCGGTTCGCGAAGTACGCAGACCAGTCCACCGCGACTCCACCGGCGTGCGCCTCGGCCACCGACAGCACGAAGCGCCGGAGACCGCCTTCGTCGCGGCGGAGCGAACCGACCACCGCCGCCCGGCCCGGTCCGGCGTGCGCCTCAATCGTCGCGTCGACGGCCATCGCCAGCACCGGGTGTGGGGAGATCTCCACGAAACAGCTCGCGCCGTGGTCCACCAACGCTCGAACCGCCGGTTCGAAACCCACGCGGCCGCGCAGGTTGCGGTACCAGTACCCGGCATCCAGCGTCGCGGTGTCGACGAAGTCGCCGACCACGGTGGAGTAGAACGGGATTCGACCGGATACCGGAGCAACCGTGTCCAGTAGTCCGCGCAACTCGTCCTCGATGGTCGCGACCTGGGCCGAATGCGAGGCGTAGTCCACCGCGATCCGCCGCGCCCGGATGTCCGCGCCCTCGCACGCGGCCACCAGTTCGTCCAGCGCCGCCGGTTCCCCGGAAACCACCACGGCCGCCGGACCGTTCACCGCTGCCACAGCCGCCCGGCCGGCATACGGTTCGAGCAGTTTCTCGACCCGCTCTACCGGCAGCGCGATCGACACCATGCCACCGCCACCGGCCAGCCGCGACCCGATCAACCGCGACCGCAAGGCGACGATCCTGGCGGCGTCCCGCAGCGAAAGCCCACCGGCAATGTAGGCCGCGGCGATCTCTCCCTGCGAATGCCCTACCACCGCAATCGGTTCCACACCGTAGGAGCTCCAGAGCCGAGCCAGCCCGGCCATCACCGCGAACAGCACCGGCTGTACGACGTCGACCCGCTCCAGCGACGGAGCATCCGGTTCGCCTCGCAACACGTCCCGCAGCGGCCAATCCACGAACTCCGACAACGCCTCTGCACAGGCGGCGATCTCGTCGGCGAACACGGGTGCGGATGCCAACAGCTCCACCGCCATTCCCGCCCACTGCGCGCCCTGGCCGGGGAACACGAAGACCGCCTTGCCGCCGACCACCTGCCCCGCAACGACATTCGCCGCCGGCTCGGATGAACTCAATGCCTCGAGTCCCGCGAGCAACTCGGCACGGTCCGAGGCCACCACCACGCCGCGGCACTCCAGCTGTGCCCGCGTCGAAACCTCCGAGAACCCGACATCGAGCAGCGAAACCTCGGGCCGCTCGAGCAGAGACGCCCGCAAACGTGCCGCCTGCGCACGCAGCGCGGCCTCGGTCCGTGCCGACACCGGCACGGGCACCACCGACAACGGTTCGCCGGCGCTCTCGGTCGTCCGCTCCGTGGCGGGTGCCTCCTCCACGATCAAGTGCGCGTTCGTGCCGCCCACCCCGAACGACGAAATACCTGCCCGTCGCGGGCGCTCGTTCCTCGGCCAATCCCGCGCCTCGGTCAGCAGTTCGACCCGCCCGGAACCCCAATCCACATGTGGTGACGGCGAATCCACGTGCAGGGTCGGCGGCAGCACCTCGTGACGCAGCGCCTGGACCATCTTGATCACGCCGGCCACCCCGGCCGCGGTGGAGCTGTGCCCGATATTCGATTTGATCGAGCCGAGCCACAGCGGGCCGTTCGGCCGGTCCTTGCCGTACGTCGCGAGCAACGCCTGCGCCTCGATCGGATCGCCGAGCTTGGTCCCGGTGCCGTGCCCCTCCACGACGTCGACATCCGCGGCGTTCAGGGCGGCATTCGTCAGCGCCTGGCGGATCACCCGCTCCTGCGAGGGACCGTTCGGCGCGGTCAGCCCGTTGCTCGCGCCGTCCTGATTCACCGCGCTGCCGCGCACCACCGCCAACACCTGATGACCCTTGCGCTGGGCATCCGAGAGCCGTTCCAGCACAACCAGGCCCAGGCCGTCGGAGAATCCGGTCCCATCCGCGGCGGCCGCGTACGGCTTGCACCGGCCATCCGGTGCGAGTGCCCGCTGCCTGCTGAACTCCAGGAACAAGAACGGCCCCGACAGCACGGTCACGCCGCCGACCAACGCCAGTGCACACTCCCGTGCCCGCAGTGCTTGCGAGGCCAGGTGCAGCGCCACCAGCGAGGAGGAGCAGGCGGTGTCCACCGATACCGAGGGGCCTTCCAGCCCGAGGGTGTAGGAGATGCGCCCCGACACGACGCTGGTCGTCGACCCGGTCAGCCGGAAGCCCTCCAGATGTGGCAGCGCGCCCGCGGGTACCGACGCGTAGTCGGAGGCGCCCACACCGCAGAACACTCCGGTATCGGTGCCGCGCAATGACATCGGGTCGATACCCGCGTCCTCGAACGCCTCCCACGCCGACTCCAGCAGCAATCGTTGCTGCGGGTCCATCGCCAGCGCTTCGCGGGGGCTGATGCCGAAGAACTCGGCGTCGAAATCGCTGACGCCGTCGACGAATCCGCCCACTCGCGTGTAGGCGGTTCCCGCCCGGTCGGGATCCGGATCGTAGAGCCGCTCCAGGTCCCAGCCCCGGTCGGTCGGCAGTGCCGACATGCCGTCCCGGCCGTCCGCAACCAGCTCCCACAGCTCCTGCGGCGAGTCGACCCCGCCCGGGTACCGGCAGCTCATGCCGACGATCGCCAGCGGTTCGCTCGCACGATCCTCGTACTCGCGCAGTCTCGCTCTGGCGTCGCTGAGATCGACGGCGACCTTCTTCAGGTACCGAACGAGCTTCTCGTGCTGGGGATCCGTGCTGTCTTCGCTCATGCTCTCGTTCCTCGTCATGCCTCGCCGAACTCAGCATCGATCAGCTGGAAAACCTCATCCGCCGTGCCGGCCGCCTCGATCCGGGCGCTGGTGTGCTCGCCGCCCGCGGTCGTCGTGGCGAGCAGCGCGCGCAGGCGGGCGGCCACGCGTTCCTTCTCGACGTCGGTGCTCGCGGCCAGCAGGTCCTCGAGCTTGGTCAATTCCCGGTCGATCGGTGGTTCCGCGGCGCCGCCGCCGATCTCGGCAAGAAGTAGCCGGGCGACGGCCTCCGGTGTCGGGTGGTCGAAAATGAGTGTCGCGGGCAACCGCACCCCACACAGGCGGCCGAGCCGGTTGCGCAGTTCGACCGCGCCGAGTGAGTCGAATCCGATCGCCTGGAAGGCCCGATCCGGATCGATGTCCGCGGCGGAGCCGTGCCCGAGCACACCCGCCACCTGCGTCCGCACGAGGTCGAGCACGACCTTCGGCCGATCCGCCTCGGCGACGCCGGCCAGGTGCCGCGCCAGAGATCCGCCGCCGGACTCGGTGTCCTGCACCGAGACTCGCACCAGACCGCGCAACAAGGCGGGCAGCATGCCGGCCCGTGCCTGAGCTCGCAATGCGGCCGTGTCCAGCCGCACCGGGGCTTGTATCGCCGTGTCGAGCCGGAGGGCTTGGTCGAACAGCTCGAGTCCGAGCTCGGTCGGCAGCGCGCTCGCTCCCCTCCGTTCGAGCCGGGCGAGCTCCGGCGTGTCCAGCTCACCGGTCATCCCCGTGGCGTCGGCCCACAGTCCCCAGGCCAGCGACGTCGCGGGGAGCCCGGTGGCGCGGCGCCGGGCCGCGAGGGCGTCCAGCGCGGCGTTGGCGGCCGCGTAGTTGCCCTGGCCGGGGCTGCCGAGCAGCGCCGCGACCGACGAGAACAGCACGAATGCCGACAGCTCCAGCTCCGCGGTGAGCTCGTGCAGGTGCAGCGCCGCATCGAGTTTCGGTCGCAGCACCCCCGCCAGCCGATCGGGGGTCAATGATTCGATCAGACCGTCGTCGAGCACACCCGCCGCGTGGATCACCGCGGTGAGTGGGTGTTCGAGCGTTTCCAGCAGCCGCGCGAGCTGATCGCGGTCAGCGACATCGCAGGCGGCGACCCTGGTTCGGGCGCCGAGCGCGGCCAGCTCGGCGACCAGCTCGCCGGCACCCGCCGCGTCCGGACCACGACGGCTCACCAGCACCAGATCCCGCACGCCGTACCGCGCGACGAGGTGCTTGGCGAACAACGCGCCCAAACCGCCCGTTCCGCCGGTGATCAACACCGTCCCGTCGGGATTCAGCGCGGCCGCACCGGGTTCCGCCGACGCGCGGGCGAGCCGCGGAGCCAGCACCCGCCCCTCCCGCACCGCCAGCCGGGGTTCGTCCAGATCGACCAGCGCGCCCCAGTCCGGGGCGGTGTCGGCACCGTCGACGTCGACGAGCCGGAAGCGGCCCGGATGTTCCGACTGGGCACTGTGCACCAGACCCCACACCGTGGCCTGCGCGACGTCGGGGGCTTCCGCGCCGACCGCCGCCGCGCGCTCGGTGACGATGAACACCTTTGTGTCGGTGAGCCATTCGCTGGACATACAGCGCTGCATCAGTGCCAGCGCCCGCGTGGCGACCGCCCGTGCGGCCGCGGCTCCGTCATCGGCACCGACCGGCGTCTCGATGCCGACGACGACCGCTTCCGGGGCGGCCCTTCTGTCACCGAGCGACCGCTCCAGCTCTTCGATATCCGCGAAATGCGGTCCCACACCGGTGAGTTCGCCCAGGATCGCCACCGGAGCCTGCCGCTGCGACGGCGCGACCGCGACCCAGTCCACCTGGAACAGCGCACGCTGTCCGCTGCGTCGCGCGGCCTCGAGCTGTGCCTGATCCACGGGACGAACATCGAGGCGCTGCACGCTCGCGACCGGCAGACCGTCCTCGGTGGCGATGTCGAGGCGCAGCGAGGTGTCGCCGGCCAGCCCGATTCGTACCCGGATCCGGGTGTGGCCGATGCGCTCCAAGTGCACCCCGGACCACGCGAACGGCAGTCCGCCCGGCCCAGATTCGCCCTGGTAGAGCTTGCCGAGACCACCATGCAGCGCCGCATCGAACAGTGCCGGATGCAGGCCGAACCCTGATGCGGCACCGGCCGATTCCGGCAGCTCGAGTTCGGTGAAGACGGTATCGCCGAGCGACCAGGCCGCGCGCACGCCTCGGAACGCGGGCCCGTAATCGAAATCCGGATCGGTCAGGTGCGCGTAGGCACCCAGCCTGGCGTAGACCGAGTCGACGGTGATCTCTTCGGCCCCGGCCGGTGGCCATTGCGCGGGGAACGGCTCCGCCGGTGCCGTCGTCGCGGCCAGCCGGCCGCGCCCGTGACACGTCGCCTCCCCCGGCTCCTCGCCGGCGGACTCGGGACGCGAGAAGAGCGCGACCTCACGACGTCCGTCGGCGTCGGCCGCGCCCAGCGTGACCTGGATCTGCCGGACCGCGTCCTCCTCGAGGACCAGCGGTGCTTCGATCACCAACTCGTCCACGACCGGGCAGCCCGCCTCCCGACCGGCCGCCGATGCCAGCTCGACCAGCGCGACACCCGGTACGAGCACGAGCCCGAACACCATGTGATCGCGGGTCCACGGCTGCGCGGCGATCGATATCCGTCCGGTGAACAGCCACTCGTCGCGATCGCCGACCTGCACCGCGGCCGCGAGGATCGGGTGTTCGACCCGGCCGAGTCCGGCCGCGGTGGCATCGCCGGGCCCGGCGACCGGGGAGAGCCAGAACCGTTGCCGCTGAAACGCATACGTCGGCAGCGGGATCTTCCGTGCGCCGCTGCCCGCGTACAACGCCGGCCACTCCACGGGTATGCCGACGGTGTGCGCCTCGGCCAGTGAGAGCGCGAAGCGTGCGAGGCCGCCCTCGCCGCGGCGCAGCGAGGCGAGCACGGCAGTCCGTTCGGCGGCGCCACAGGCGTCGGCCGTCTCTTCGACGGCCATGGTCAGCACCGGATGCGGGGAGATTTCCACGAAGCAGGTCGCGCCCTGGTCGAGCAGCGCTCGCACGGCCGGCTCGAATCCGACTCGGCCACGGAGGTTGCGGTACCAGTACCCGGCATCCAGCGTCGCGGTGTCGACGAATCCGCCGACGACGGTCGAGTAGAACGGAATTCGACTCGACATCGGTGCGACCGGGCCCAGGTCGTCGAGCAGTTCGTGCTCGATGGTCTCTACCTGGGCCGAATGCGAGGCGTAATCCACCGCGACCCGCCGAGCCCGGATCTCCGCCTGCTCGCAGCCGCGCAGCAGATCGTCCATCGCGTCCGGGTCACCCGAGACCACCACGGCCGCGGGGCCGTTCACCGCGGCGACCGACACCCGGCCGGCATAGGCTCCGAGCAATTCCTCGACGCGCTCGACCGGCAGCGCGAGGGAGGCCATCCCACCCGAGCCCGCGAGCCGCCGGGCGATCGCGCGCGATCGCAGCGCCACCACCCGCGCGGCGTCTGCCCGGGACAGCGCGCCCGAGACACAGGCCGCCGCGATCTCACCCTGCGAATGGCCGACCACCGCAACCGGTTCCACACCGAGGGAGCGCCACAACCGGGCCAGGGCGACCATTACCGCGAACAGAGCGGGCTGCACCACGTCCACGCGCTCCAGCGAGGGAGCGTCGGGGGCGCCGCGCAACACGTCTCGCAGCCGCCACTCCACGAACTCCGACAACGCCTCCTCGCACGCCGCGATCTCGTCGGCGAAGACCGGGGCGGAATCGAGCAACTCCACCGCCATACCGGTCCACTGCGCGCCCTGACCGGGGAACACGAAAATCGCACGGCTGCCGAGGGTTCGGGCCTCGACCGCGTTCGCCGCGGGCTCTCCGGCCGCGACGGCCGCCAATCCGGCCAGCAGGTCGTCCCGATCGGCCGCGACCACCGCCGCGCGATGCTCCAGCTGGGCCCGCGTCGCCACGCTGGAGAGACCGAGATCCGGCAACGAAATATCGGGCCGGGCAAGCACATACGACCGCAGTCGCGCCGCCTGCGCCCGCAACGCCTGTTCGCCGCGCGCCGATACCAACACCGGTACGACCGAAGGGACCTCACCCGCGACCCGCGTGGTCGGCTCCTGTTCCGGCGCCTCCTCCAGGATCAGATGCGCGTTGGTGCCGCTGACCCCGAACGACGAGATCCCCGCACGACGCGGCCGCTCGTTCCGCGACCACTTCTGCGGCTCGGTAAGCAGCGCCACCGCTCCGGAATCCCAATCGACGTGCGGCGACGGCGAATCCACATGCAGGGTCTGCGGCAGCATGCCGTGCCGCAGTGCGAGCACCATCTTGATGACACCGGCCACGCCGGCCGCCGCCGAGGTGTGCCCGATATTCGACTTGATCGAGCCGAGCCGCAACGGGCCGCTGTCGCGTTCCTGACCGTAGGTGGCCAGCAGCGCCTGCGCCTCGATCGGATCGCCGAGCTTGGTTCCCGTCCCGTGTCCCTCGACGGCATCGACGTCCGCGGCGCCCAGGCCCGCGTTGGCGAGGGCCTGGCGGATCACCCGCTCCTGCGACGGGCCGCTCGGCGCGGTCAAACCGTTGCTCGCACCGTCCTGGTTCACCGCGCTCCCGCGCACGACCGCCAGCACGTCATGCCCGTTGCGCCGCGCATCCGAAAGACGCTCCAGCACAACCATACCCACACCGTCGGAGAATCCGGTCCCGTCCGCGCCGGCCGCGTATGACCTGCATCGGCCGTCGGGCGACACCGCCCGCTGCCGGCTGAACTCCGTCAGCAGATACGGCCCCGCCATCAACGTCACGCCGCCGGCCAGGGCCAGCGAGCACTCACCCGACCGCAGCGACCCCGCCGCCAGATGCAGCGCGACCAGTGACGAGGAGCAGGCCGTGTCCACCGACAACGTGGGCCCCTCCAGCCCGAAGGTGTAGGCGATCCGGCCCGACGCGACGCTCGTCGTGGTGCCGGTCAGCCGGTACCCTTCCAGCTCCGCCGAGCCCGGCCCACCGTAGTCCGTGGTCACGACGCCGGTGAAGACGCCGGTCTCGGTGGAGCGCAACGAGTTCGGGTCGATGCCGGCATCCTCGAGCGCCTCCCAGGACGCCTCGAGCAGCAGCCGCTGCTGCGGATCCATCGCCAGCGCCTCACGCGGACTGATCCCGAAGAACTCGGCATCGAAATCACCCGGCCGCTCCAGGAAACCACCACCACGCGTGTACACCGTCCCCGCATGATCCGGATCCGGATCGTAGAGCCGCTCCACATCCCAGCCACGGTCCTCGGGAAGTCCGCTCACCGCGTCGCGGCCCGCGGCGACCAGTTCCCACAGCTGTTCGGGCGAGTCCGCGCCACCCGGGTAGCGGCAGCTCATGCCGACGATCGCCAACGGCTCGTCCGCCGCTGTTCGTCCGTGCCGAGTGATCTTCGGCGACCGGGTCACCGCGCCGCCGACTTCGGCGAGGATCAGCCGTGCGACCGCCGCCGGCGTCGGGTGGTCGAAGACCAGCGTGGCGGGCAGCCGCACACCGGTGGACTGGGCCAGCCGATTGCGCAGCTCGACGGCACCGAGGGAATCGAAGCCGAGATCCTTGAACGCGCGAGCGGTATCGACGGTACTCGCGACGGCATATCCGAGCACGACGGCAACCTGTGCCCGCACCAGATCGAGGACGACACGTTCCCGATCGGCCTCCGGAACCTCCGAAAGCCGCTGCGCCAGTGACCCGCTCGCATCGGCGCGGCGGGCGGGTACCCGGACGAGCCCACGCAGCGGGGCCGGCAGCAGACCGCTCCGCGCCTGGGTACGCAGTGCGGCCGCCTCCAGGTGCACCGGCACCAGCGCTGCCGACCCCGAGCGCAGTGCCTGGTCGAACAGCGCGAGCCCCAGCTCGGTCGACAGGGCACCGACGCCGGCGCGTTCGAGCCGTGCCAGATCGGCCTCGTCGAGGGCGCCCGTCATGCCGCCCGTCTCGGCCCACCGCCCCCACGCCAGCGAGGTTGCCGGCAGCCCGGCGCTATGGCGTTGTGCGGCAAGGGCATCCAGGGCGGCATTGGCAGCGGCGTAGTTGCCCTGCCCGGGGCCGCCGAGCAGCGCCGCGACGGAGGAGAACAGCACGAATGCCGACAGCTCCAGGTCGGCGGTGAGCTCGTGTAGGTGCAGCGCCGCATCGAGTTTCGGGCGCAGTACCCGGTCGAGCTGGGCGGGGGTCAGCGATTCGACGAGGCCGTCGTCGAGCAGCCCCGCCGCGTGCACGATCGCGGTGAGCGGCCGGTCCAGCGAGCCGAGCAGCGCCGCCAGCTGGTCTCGATCGGCGACATCGCAGGCGGCGACACGGATCCGGGCACCCAGCGTCGTCAACTCGGCGATCAACTGGTCGACACCCTCGGCTTCGGTACCGCGACGGCTGACCAGCAGGAGCCGCCGCGCCCCGTGGGCCTGCACGAGATGCCGGGCGAACACCGCAGCCAAACCTCCGGCGCCACCGGTGATCAGCACGGTGCCGTCGGGGTCGAGCGGGAACGGCGCGGTCACCGTCGAGTCGGCCCGCTCGAGGCGGGGTGCCAGCACCCGTCCCGCCCGCACCGCAAGTTGTGGCTCGTCAGCACCGATCAGCGCGGCCCAGCCGGGTTCCTGCTCGTCCACGTCGACGAGCAGGAACCTGCCCGGGTGTTCGGACTGGGCACTACGCACCAGTCCCGACACCGCGGCCTGGGCGATATCCGGGATCTCACCGTCGAGGGCGACCGCTCGCCGAGTTGCCACCACGAGCGGAGTATCGGCGGGCCACGAACCGGCCAGCCAGCGCTGTAGCAGCTCCAGGACACCGGCCGTGACCGTCCGAGTCCGGTCGGCGGTACCGGCGGCCGCCGGCGTCTCGACGACGGCGACGACGGCCTCGGGCGCCGCGGCCCCGTCCGCCATCGCACGTTCGAGCGCATCGAGATCGGCGTAGCGGTCACCGGTAGCGATCTGCGCCCCGAGCACCGCGATCCGTTTCGGATCGCCCCCGGCAACGACCTCGGACCACCCGACGACATACAGGGGGCGCAGATTACGCTGCGCCCCTTCAATTTTTGCCTGTTCGACGGGCCGGACCGCGATCGACCGCAGCGAGACCACCGGTTGCCCGGCCTCATCGACAGCATCGAGTCGGAGCGCGGAATCGCCGGTCGCCACGGCGCGCACGCGTAGCCGGGACACACCCCGGCGGTCGAGCTGTACACCGGTCCAGCTGAAGGGCATTCGGTGTTCGTCGCCGCGATCGGTGAGGAGGATGACGCCGCTCTGCAGCGCGGCATCGAAAAGCGCGGGGTGGATACCGAATCCACCGCCGGTGTCGTCGGGAAGGGCCACCTCGGCATAGGTCTGGTCACCGTCACGCCACGCGGCCCGCACCCCTTGGAAGAGGGGGCCGTAGTCGTAGCCGATCTCGCCGAGGCGCTCGTAGAGCGCGTCGACGGCGAGCGGTTCCGCCTCGGCGGGTGGCCATTCCGTCGGCCAGGCCAGGGCCGGGTCCGGGTCGACGCCGAGGATGCCACGCGCATGACAGGTCACGTCGTGCTCGTCACCTTCCCCCGGGCGTGAGTAGACGGCTACCTCGCGGCGGCCGTCCTCGCCGGCCGCGCCGACGGTGACCTGTACCTGCCGTACCGAACTGTCGTCCAGCAGGAGTGGTGCCTCGAGGATCAATTCGTCCAGTACCGGGCATCCGACCTGCCGGCCCGCAGCCAATGCCAGCTCCACCAGACCCGTGCCAGGCATAACGATCGTGCCCAGGAGCAGATGTTCGGCGATCCACGGTTGCGTTTCGGTGGACAGGCGGCCGGTGAACACCCATTCGTCACGATCCCCGATGGTGATCGCGGCGGCCAGCAGCGGATGCTCGAATCGGCCGATACCCGCGGCCGTGGCGTCGCCGGAGCCACTGTTCGGCGCGAGCCAGTACCGTTGTCGTTGGAATGCGTAGGTGGGCAACGAGATCCGCTGCGCACCCGAACCCGCATAAAACCCGGGCCAATCCACACCCACACCAGCCACATGCAACCGACCCAGAACACCCGCGAACGCCTCCTGCTCGGACTGCCGCGCCCGCAACACCGGCACCACCAACACATCCTCACGACCCTCCAGCGACTGCCCCGCCATCGCCGTCAACACCGCATCCGGACCCACCTCCACAAACCGGCGCACACCCAACCCATACAGCGTGTCCACACCGTCACCGAACCGCACCGCCCGCCGCACATGCCCCACCCAATACCCCGGATCAGCCATCTCCTCACCCGCCAACCCACCAGACACGTTCGACACCACCGCAACCCGCGCCACACCGAACTCCACACCCCGCACCACCCGCTCGAACTCCTCGAGCATCGGCTCCATCAAATACGAATGAAACGCATGACTCACCCGCAACCGCGACGTCCTCCGGCCCTCCCACAAGGGCAGCCACTCCTCGATCGCGTTCGCATCACCCGACACCACCACCGCGCGGGGACCGTTCACCGCCGCCACATCCAACCGGCCCGCAAACCTCGCCAGCGACTCCACAACCTCACCCTCGGTCGCCTCCACCGCCACCATCGCACCCCCCACCGGCAACGCACCCATCAACCGGCCACGCGCCACCACCAACTCACACGCATCAGACAACGACAAAACACCCGCCACATGCGCGGCGGCGATCTCTCCCACCGAATGACCCATCATGTAATCCGGCCGCACACCCACCGACTCCAGCAACCGGAACAACGCCACCTCGACCGCGAACAACACCACCTGCGTGTATCCCGTCTTGTCCAGCAGACCCGCTTCGACCGAATCCGGTTCCGCCGACATCAATTCCCGCACCGAACGACCCACCCGCGGATCCAGGTGCTCACACACCTCATCCAACGCGGACGCAAACACCGGAAATGCCTGCGCCAGTTCGACACCCATCCCGGCCCGCTGGGCTCCTTGACCGGTGAACAGAAACGCTGTCTTCCCCGGCACCGGGCCGCCCTCGGACACACCCGAAACCGGCTCACCCTCCGCGAGCGCGGCCAGCCCCGCCAGCAACTCCGCACGACCGGACGCCACCACCACGGCGCGATACTCCAACTGAGCCCGCGTGGATACCGCCGACCACCCCACATCCAGCACCGAAACCTCCGGCCGCCCAACCAGAAACGACCGCAACCGCGCCGCCTGTCCCCGCAACCCCGCCACCGACCGACCCGACACCACCACCGGCACAGACCCCTCAACCACCGGAGCCGCCTGCACCGGCACAGTCCCCTCCACCGGCACCACCGACCGCGACACCGGCAGGCCGACCTCCTCGACCGGAGCATTCACCAACGCAGCCGCTTCGGTCGGCCCAGATCCCTCCAGAGACCCCGTCACCGGAGCCTCCTCCAAGATCACATGCGCATTCGTGCCACTGATCCCGAACGACGACACCGCCGCCCGCCGCGGCCGCCCGTTCGACGGCCACACCTGCGGCTCGGTCAACAACTCGACCTGCCCGGAATCCCAATCCACGTGCGGCGACGGCACATTCGCGTGCAGCGTCGCGGGCAACACCTCGTGCCGCAACGCCTGCACCATCTTGATCACCCCGGCTATACCCGCAGCCGCGGAGGTGTGGCCGATATTGGACTTGATCGACCCCAACCGCAACGGCCCGGCGGTACGCTCACGCCCGTACGTCGCCAGCAACGCACGCGCCTCGATCGGATCACCGAGCTGGGTGCCCGTGCCATGCCCCTCCACCGCGTCGACCTCGGCGGCACTCAGTCCCGCGTTGGCCAGCGCGGCACGGATCACCCGCTCCTGCGACGGACCATTCGGCGCGGTAAGACCATTACTCGCACCATCCTGATTCACCGCACTCCCACGCACCACCGCAAGCACCTGATGACCATTACGCCGAGCATCCGAAAGACGCTCCAACACAACAAGACCCACACCATCGGAGAACCCGGTCCCATCCGCGGCCGCCGCGTACGCCTTGCACCGGCCGTCGGGCGCGAGACCACGCTGCCTACTGAACTCGACGAACAGAAACGGCCCGGCGAGCACGGTGACGCCGCCGACCAGTGCCAGCGAGCACTCCCCCGAGCGCAGCGCCTGCGATGCCAGGTGCAGCGCCGTCAGCGACGAGGAGCACGCGGTGTCCACGGTGACGGCCGGCCCCTCCAGTCCGAGGCTGTAGGCGATCCGGCCCGACACCACGCTGCCCTGGGTGCCGGTCAAGCGGTATCCCTCCAACTCCGGCGGCATCGCCCCGCCGTAGTCGGAGGTCACCGCCCCGATGAAGGCACCGGTATCGCTGCCGCGCAACGTGATCGGATCGATCCCCGCGTCCTCCAGCGCTTCCCACGCGGTCTCCAGCAGCAACCGCTGGGCGGGGTCGACGGCCAGCGCCTCACGCGGGCTGATCCCGAAGAACTCCGCGTCGAAATCGCCTACCCCGTCGATGAATCCACCGCGTTGCGCGGTCAGCGTGCCCAGTTGCTCGGGATCGGGATCGTAGAGCCGTTCGAGATCCCAGCCGCGATCGGTCGGCAGCGGCGACATCGCGTCGCGTCCCGCCGCTACCAGCTCCCACAGTTGCTCCGGCGAATCGGCGCCGCCCGGGTACCGGCAGCTCATCCCGACGATCGCCAACGGCTCGGCGGCGTTGTCCTCCAGTTCGCGCACCCTGCGGTTGGCCGTGCGCAGCTCGGCGGTCACCCGCCGCAGGTAAGTGCGGAGTTTCTGCTCGTCCGTGTGTTCGGTCATGCCGATCCGAGCTCCCTGTCGATCAATGCGTACATCTCGTTGTCCGACGCCACGTCGAGATCGTCGGCATCGTCGTCGGTGTCGATGCCATAACCGTTGGTCCCGTTCAGCAGCGAGCGCAGCCGATTACCCAGCACGCGCAGCCGGGGCTCGAGCTCGACCAACTGCTGTTCGTCGCTCGCCACCGCGCCCAGCGCGGTCTCCAGGTGCCGCAGTGCGTCGTCGAGCGGCGAAGAAACGGGTTCCGCGACACCACCGCCGTGCTCGGCGAGCAAGAGCCGCGCCACCGCCGTCGGAGTCGGGTAGTCGAAGATCAAGGTCGCAGGCAACCGGGTACCCGTGGCCTGGGTGAGACGGTTGCGCAGTTCGACCGCGGCCAGTGAGTCGAACCCGAGGTTCTTGAACGCGCGCTCGGCATCGATCGCCGATCCGGATGCGTGCCCGAGCACGGCCGCGACCTGCGTCTGCACGATCTCGAGCACGACCTGCTCGCGATCGTCCGCCGCAACTCCAGCCAGCCGCTGCGCCAGCGACCCGCCACCGGACTGCGTGCGCCGAGGCCGGTCACGCACCAACCCGCGCAGCAGCGCGGGTAACAACCCGGACCGTGCCTGCGACCGCAGCGCGGCCGGATCCAGCCGGACCGGGGCCAGCAGGGCCGCCTCGGTGCCGACCGATCGGTCGAACAGCTCGAGTCCGAGTTCGGCCGGCAGCGCACCGACACCGGTGCGCTCCATGCGCGCCAGATCCGCCTCGGTGAGCTCGCCCGTCATCCCGGTGGCGTCGGCCCACAGGCCCCAGGCCAGCGAGAGGGCGGGCAGGCCCGCGGCCTGCCTGCGTTCCGCGAGCGCGTCGACGGCGGAGTTGGCCGCGGCATAGTTGGCCTGACCCGGGTTGCCGAGCAGCGCGGCGGCCGAGGAGAACAGCACGAACGCCGAGAGGTCCAGCTCCGCGGTGAGCTCGTGCAAGTGCAGTGCCGCATCGAGTTTCGGGCGCAGCACTCGTTCGAGCTGGGCGGGGGTCATCGACTCGACCAGGCTGTCGTCGAGCACGCCCGCGGTGTGGATCACCGCGGTCAGCGGCCGCGTCACCGATCGCAGCAGTGCGGCGAGCTGATCTCGATCGGAGACGTCGCAGGCTTCCACCCGCACCCTCGCGCCGAGTTCCGCGAGTTCGGTGACCAACTCGTCGACCCCCTCGGCCGCCGCACCGCGACGACTGACCAGCAGCAACTCCCGAGCACCGTGACGGGCGACCAGATGCTTGGCGAACAGTGCGCCCAAACCTCCGGTGCCGCCGGTGATCAGGACGGTTCCGGCCGGATCCGGTGGCGCGGGAACGGTCAGCACCACCTTGCCGACGTTGCGGCCCTCACGCAGGTAGCGGAACGCCTCGTGGCCGCGTCGCACGTCCCAGGCCTGGATCGGCGACGGCGTGAGCACGCCCTGTTCGAACAACCCGACTATCTCGGTCAGCATCCGCTGGATCCGCTCCGGACCCGCCTCGATCAGGTCGTAGGACCGGTACCGCACGTCGGCATGGTCGCGGGCGACCACCTCCGGATCGCGGATATCGGTCTTGCCCATCTCGATGAACCGGCCGCCCCGGGGCAGCAGTTCCAGGGTGGCATCGACGAATCGGCCTGCCAGCGAGTTGAGTATCACGTCGACACCGGCGCCGTCGGTCGCCCGCAGCACGGCATCACGAAAGTCCAGGTCTCGCGACGAGAAGATCCGCTCATCGGCAATCCCCAAGGCGCGCACCGCATCCCGCTTGGGCGTGCTCGCCGTGGCGAACACCTCGGCGCCGAAGTGCTGGGCCAGTTGCACCGCCGCCATGCCGACGCCACCGGCGGCGGCGTGCACCAGCAGTCGCTCGCCCGCCCGCAGACCGGCGAGATCGACGAGACCGTAGTAAGCGGTCAGATACACCACGGGAACCGCCGCCGCCTCGGTGAAGGAAAAGCACCGCGGCACCGGCACGATCGTGCGCCGGTCGGCCACCGCGATCGGGGCGAATGCGTCGGGGATCAAGCCGAATACGCGGTCACCCGGGGCGAGATCGCCGACACCGGAACCGACTTCGAGCACCACACCCGCGGCCTCGCTGCCGAGCGGCGCATCACCGGGGTACATGCCGAGTGCGATGAGAACGTCACGAAAGTTCAGTCCCGCCGCACGGATACCGATCCGAACCTCGTCGGCGCCCAGGGGCCGTCCGCCGTCGGCGGGCACGATCGCCAGATTCTCCAGCGACCCCTTGCCCGTGGTCGACAACCGCCACGGCGCCTCGGTTTCCGCCAGGCCGGCTCTGGCGAGCCGGGGCGCGAGTAACGCGCCGTCACGGACAGCGAGCTGCGGTTCGTCCAGTTCGAGAAGGGCACTCCAGTCCGGTTCGTCGCCGTCGTCGAGGTCCACGAGCAACAACCGGTCCGGGTGCTCGGATTGCGCACTGTGTACCAGTCCCCAGATCGCGGACTGGGTGATGTCCGGCATCCGTGCGCCGGCCGCGACCGCGTTGCGTGTCACCACGACGAGTCTGATGCCGGCGAGCCGTTCGCTCGCCAGCAGACGCTGCGTCAGCTCGAGCATATGCGTGGTGCCGGTGTGCGCGCGGACCACCGCGGAACCGTCGTCGTTCGCCGGTACCGACACGAGGACCGCGTCCGGCGTTGCCGCCCCCTCCGCGATGCTCCGCTCCAGACTGTCCGGATCGGTGAACCGCGCACCCGCGCACGCACATTCGCCCAATACCACGATCTCCGCCGGCGGCGATGCCGGTGCGGTCACCGTGACCCAGTCGAGCTGGAACAAGGAGTCCTGCTCACCGTTCGCCGCGCGGCCGAGCTGATCGGCGTGCGTCGCGCGAAGGGTGAGGGCATCGACCGCCAGCACCGGAGCCCCGGTGGCATCGACGATATCGACGCGTACCGCGGATTCGCCTGCGGCACTGATCCTTACCCACACTCGGTCGGCGCCGGACTGCCCGAGTCGCACTCCCGACCACGAGAACGGCAACTCCGGCGCCGAGTTCGCGTCCTTGTCCACCATCGCGCAATGCAATGCCGCGTCGAACAGCGCAGGATGGATGCCGAAGCCACCGCCTCCGGCGTCTTCGGGCAACGACACCTCGGCGTAGACCTCGTTACCGCTGCGCCAGGCCGCTCCGACGCCTTGGAACAGGGGTCCGTAGTCCAGCCCGATATCGGCGAGCCGCGCGTAGAAAGCCGCCACGGCAACAGGTTCCGCGCCGAGCGGCGGCCACTGCCGCGGGAAGGGCTCGGGCGGCGGCGCATCCGTGGCCAACCAGCCGCGCGCGTGCCTGGTCACCTCCGGCGCCTCCGCTTCCGCAAGCTCGGGGTGAGAATAGATCGCGACCTCACGACGTCCGTCCGCGTCTGCCGGGCCGATGGTGATCTGGATGCGCTGGGCAGTCTCGTCGCCGAGGACCAGGGGCGCCTCGAGCACCAGTTCGTCCAACACCGGGCAGCCCACCTCCGCGGCGGCCGTCAGGGTCGACTCGACCAGCGCGGCGCCGGGCACGAGCACCGTCCCGAACACCGCGTGATCGCGCGTCCACGGATGGGTCTGCTGCGAGATACGGCCGGTGAACACCCATTCGTCCCGATCGCCGACCCGTACCGCGGCGACGAGAATCGGATGCTCGACCCGGCCGAGCCCCGCCGCGCCGACGTCGCCCGCCGCCGCACCGGGCAGCAGCCAGAATCGGCTCCGCTGAAACGCGTACGTCGGCAGAGCGACCCGTGCCGCGCCGGTCTCGGCGAAGTACCCCGGCCAGTCCACCGCGATACCGGCGGTATGCACCTCGGACAACGAGAGCGCGAAGCGCTCGGGACCGCCCTCGTCGCGACGCAACGACCCGACCACCGCGATCCGGCCCGCACTGCCCGTGGTCTGCACCGTTTCGTCGACGGCCATCGTCAGCACCGGATGCGGGGAGATCTCGACGAAGCAATTCGTCCGGTTGTCCGCCAAGGCACGGATCGCCGGTTCGAAACCGACGCGACCGCGCAGATTCCGGTACCAGTACCCGGCATCCAGCGTCGCGGTGTCGATGAACTCACCGACCACGGTGGAGTAGAACGGGATTCGACCCGTTGCCGGTTCCACCGTGGCCAGCAGTTCGATCAGCTCCTGTTCGATGGACTCGACCTGAGCCGAATGCGAGGCATAGTCCACAGCCACCCGGCGAGCCCGGACCTCGGTGCGGTCACAGGTGGCAAGCAGCTCATCCAATGCCTGGGTCTCCCCCGAAACAACCACGGCGGCAGGGCCGTTCACCGCAGCGACGGACACTCGACCGCCGTAGGGCTCGATCAATTCCTCGACCCGTTCGACCGCGAGCGCGATCGACGCCATCCCACCCGCGCCCGCCAGCTGCTCCCCGATCAACCGCGAGCGCAGCGCCACCACCCGGGCGGCATCGTCCAGCGACAACGCGCCCGCAACATAGGCCGCCGCGATCTCACCCTGCGAATGCCCCACCACCGCAACCGGTTCCACGCCCTGCGAGCGCCACAGCCGGGCAAGCGCGACCATCACCGAGAACAGGGCGGGCTGAACGACATCGACCCGGTCCAGCGACGGTGCGCCGGGCATACCGCGCAGCACGTCGCCGAGCCGCCAATCGACATGGCGCGACAGCGCCGCTTCGCATGCGGCGATCTCCTCGGCGAACACCGGAGCCGACGCCAGTAGTTCCACCGCCATACCCACCCACTGCGCACCCTGCCCCGGAAATACGAAAACAGCTTTGCCACCGGCCGCCTGTCCCATGACCACGTTCGACGCAGGGTCACCGCTGGACAGCGCGCGCAGTCCGCTCAGCAACGATCCGCGATCGGTGGCCACCACCGCGGCCCGACGGTCGAGCTGAGCACGTGTCGTGACCTGCGAGAATCCGACGTCCAGCAACGACACCTCCGGTCGGGCGATCAGGTACGCCCGCAGCCGATCCGCCTGCGCCCGCAGCGCCGCCTCCCCGCGCGCCGAGATCAGCACCGGAACCACGCTCAACGGTCGTTCGCCCGGCGTCGCGGCCGGCGCACCGAGTTCCGGCGGCGCCTCCTCCAAAATCAGGTGCGCGTTCGTGCCGCCGATCCCGAACGACGAAACACCCGCCCGTCGCACCCGGCCGTTCCGCGACCACTTGCGCGCTTCGGTCAGCAACTCGATCTCGCCCGCGTCCCACTCCACATGCGGCGACGGCGAATCCACGTGCAGGGTCGGCGGCAACGTCTCGTGCCGCATGGCCATGACCATCTTGATCATGCTCGCGACGCCTGCCGCGGCCTGCGTATGCCCGATATTCGACTTGACCGAACCGAGCCGCAGCGGACCGTTCGACCGCTCCCGGCCGTAGGTCGCCAGCAGTGCCTCCACCTCGATCGGATCGCCCAGCGTGGTGCCGGTGCCGTGTCCGTCCACCGCATCGATGTCGGCGGCACGCAGCCCGGAATTGGCCAGTGCCCGGCGGATCACCCGCTCCTGCGAGGGGCCGTTCGGCGCGGTCAGCCCGTTGCTCGCACCGTCCTGGTTCACCGCGCTGCCGCGGACCACCGCAAGCACCCGGTGCCCATGTCGTCGGGCATCCGAAAGACGCTCCAGCACGAGCAGGCCCGCCCCTTCGCCCCACCCGACACCATCGGCGGCGGCGGCGTAGGACTTACACCGGCCGTCCGGTGAGATCCCGCGCTGCCGACTGAACTCCACGAAAATGTTCGGCCGGGCCAGAACGGTCACGCCACCGGCGACGGCCAGCGAGCAATCCCCGGCCCGCAACGCTGTACACGCCTGATCGATCGCCACCAGCGAGGCCGAGCACGCCGTGTCCACGCTGACGGCAGGTCCCTCGAAGCCGAAGGTGTAACTGATCCGACCCGCGGCCACGCTGGCCGCGGAGGCGATCATCAGGTAGCCCTCGATCTCCGGCCGCCGGTCGCTGAGCCCCGCACCGAACTGGTAGTCCGCGTACATGAGACCGCAGAAAACGCCGGTATCGGTACCGGACAACGACATCGGGTCGATGCCCGCATCCTCGAGCGCCTCCCAGGTGCCCTCCAGCAGCAGCCGCTGCTGCGGGTCCATGACCAGCGCCTCGCGGGGGCTCACCCCGAAGAAGTCCGCATCGAAATCCCCTGCCCCGTCGACGAATCCGCCCTCGCGGGTGTACGCGGTTCCGGGGTGGTCCGGATCCGGGTGGTACAGCCGCTCCAGATCCCAGCCGCGATCGCCGGGAAACGGGGACAGTGCGTCGCGGCCACCGGCGACGAGCTCCCACAGCTCCTCCGGTGAGCCGACCCCGCCCGGGAATCGGCAGCTCATGCCGACGATCGCCAACGGCTCACTCGCCCGGTCCAGCAACTGCTGGTTCTGCCGCCGCAGCCGCTCGGTCTCCCTGATCGACCTCCGGAGGGCTCCGACGATGTCGTTGTTCTGATCGGCGGCCATGGCCCCACTCCTCCAACGTTCCGGCCCGACGCATGTACAGACCCGTCACGGGCACCGCCGGATACACCCGTCCCGCGTGGCGCACCACATAGTTCGTCGACGAGGCACGGTGTATCCGGACGCGCCCCGAGCGGATCTGCACAGCAAGGGTCGAACAACGAGCAAGAGGTAGCGACATGGATCCGACCGACACCATCGACTCCGCGCTGTGGTTGCGGAGCTTCCACTCGGCGCCCGGCGCGCCCGTGCGGCTGGTCTGCTTCCCGCACGCCGGCGGGTCGGCCAGCTACTTCTGGCCGTTCTCCGCCGTGCTGGCCTCCGCCGTAGAGGTACAGGCGGTGCAGTATCCGGGTAGACAGGATCGGCACAACGAACCGCTGGTCGACAATCTCGACGAACTCGCCGACGTGGTGACCCGAGCGCTGGATGAATACGACGACATGCCGACCGCCTTCTTCGGACACAGCATGGGCGCGACCCTCGCTTACGAGGTGGCGCGCCGGTGGTCGCTACGCGGCCGGGCCCCGGTGTGCCTGTTCGCCTCCGGCCGGCGTGCCCCTTCGCTGCGCCCGCCCGTCCCGGTGCCGATGATGTCCGACAACGATGCGCTGGCGGAGCTGAAACGGCTCAACGGCACCGACTCCCGGCTGATGGACGACCAGGAAATGCTGCGGCTGGTTCTCCCCGTGATCCGCAACGACTTTCGCGCCGCCGAGTCGTATCGGTTCGTGCCGGGCACCGATCTGAGCTGCCCGATCATCACGCTGCGCGGGGCCGACGATCCACGCGTCTTCGCCGCGGACGCCGACCACTGGCGCTACCACACCACGGGCCCCTTCTCGTCGTATACGTTCGACGGCGGGCACTTCTACACCGATACGCGGTACAAGGAGGTCGCACAACTCGTCGAGGGCGAACTCGCCCGCCTCTTGCAGGTGGCGGGCGAATGACCCCGGTCGTTCTCGTCGTGTACCTCCGCGGCCTCGCGTACCCCCGAAGTCACAGCCGTTCCGGGAACACCCAGCCGTTCCGGGAACCGCCCGGCCGGGGCCGGGCGGTACCGGATCACGACGAGCGGGCCGGAACATTCCCGATCGGGACCCACAGTTTCACGTGCGTACCACGATCCGGTACCGACTCCACCGCCACCGATCCCGACAGCAACTCCGCACGCTCGGCCATCGACTGTAAACCGTTGCCGCGCTCCACTGTCGCCTCGTCGAACCCGACACCGTCGTCGGCGACCACGGCGACGATCTCGTGCGGAGCGATGTCGACGGTGACCAACGCCCGCCGCGCGCCGGCGTGGGCGAAGACGTTGCGCAGGGCTTCCCGCAGGATCAGGAAGACCTCGTCCAACGTCTCGCGATCCACCCAATGCTCCACGCCGCTGATATCGATCTCGACGTCCGGCTCGGCCGAACGCATAGCCATGACGAAGGCGTGGAGGGCTCTGTTCAGGCTTTCCCCGTCGTCCTTCAACCGCAGATCGGTGATCACGTCGGACACCTGACGAATGGCCTCGGCCAGAGTTTCGATCGCCGCGTGTATTTCCGGTGTGCCCATGTAACCGTCGGCGGCAGATATTTCCAGTTGCCGCATGGACGTGCTGAGGATGCTGCCGAGCCGATCATGGAGGTCACGCGCTAACCTGCGGCGTCCCGAATCATTGAGCGTGCCGATTCGATTCGACAGGTAGGCGTCGTATCCGTTGGCGCCTGCTTCGAGCCTGGCGAACAGTCCGCGCCCGAGGGTGATCATGGCGACGTCCATGTTCTCGGCGCAGTCCGGCCACAAACGCGCCGCATCGTGGAGTTCGTCGACCATCAACTCGAACAGGAACATCGCGGAGCGGACCGAGCTGTCCGGGTGGATCCCCCGCTTCGCGCGCTGCTCGGCCATGGAGGTGACCACGTCCAGATTGTCACGCCCCAGCACCGGGCGACCGGTCACCAGCGACTCCGCGCAATCCGCCACCACCTCCCTGGCCCGTGCCGCACACTCGGCCCACAGCTCCTCATCGGCGACCAATGGGCTACTGGCAGCTTCCAGTCCCTCGCGGTACCGAAGGATGATCGCCTCTCGCCGGCTTGCGAAACCTTCGGCGACCGCCGGGTGGGCTGCCTCTACCACGGCATGGACTCCCGTCCGTGACATCGACGGCAGCTGGCAGCAACACTGCGGCACATTGCGCCGCATACCGTAACGAAACTACGCATGACCACTGTGGCCTCCCCGGTCCCCGTGAACCTCCCTACCCGCATAGTACTGAAGCGCCACACCTCTCGCGACTGGGATTTATTCGGGTTCCCAATTCCTCATATCGTATACAAGAAATGGCGACTGCCCAGTTTCCAAATATGCTGCCTGAACTGTAAATACAAGGGCTGCCGGTTCACTACCGTGTCGCCAACCCCTCGACGACGAGGCGCAAAAGGCGATCGAGATCGGCGGTGGCGTACCGGCTTGCGGTGCCCGCCCCGCAGGCCAGAGCAAACACCTCGGCGGGAGAGATATCAGGCCGGATGACTCCGGCCTTTTGCGCTTCGACCAGGAGCACGCCGGCGGCGGCGCGCATGCTCTCAACGCTGGCATTCAGGTCTGACCCCTCGACCGCGGCGGCCAGGATCGATTCCGCGAGGCCCCGGTAGGCCGACGGCCGACCGTGTGGTCGACGCATTGGTAGCGGGAGGCGGGCACAAGGCACTCGACGCCATCGCCGAGCGAGTGCAAGCCCATTTCGACGCAGGCGCCGATCACGTCTGCCTGCAGGTTCTCACCACCCGGCCGGCCACCGCGCCGATAGCCGAATGGCGCGAACTGGCCGGGCCCAACACCTCGTCACCCGGTCGGACCTGGCTCAGCGCGGCTGGAAGCGTTGCCCGCCGTCGATGCGCACGACTTCGCCGTTGATATAAGGGTTTTCCAGCAGGTGCTGGGCCAGCGAGGCGTACTCGTCCGGTGCGCCCAGCCGCTTCGGGAAGGGCACCGAGGAGGCGAAGTTCGCGAGCTTCTCCTCGCCGAGGAAATCCATGATCGGCGTGTGCATGGTGCCCGGGGCGATGCTGTTGAGCCGGATGCCGACCGAGCTGAGGTCGCGGGCGCCGGCCAGGGTCAGGCCGATCACGCCGCCCTTGGCCGCGGCGTAGGCGGACTGGCCGATCTGGCCCTCGTAGCCGGCGATGGAACTGGTCATCACGATGGCGCCGCGTTCACCGTTCTCCTTGGGGTCGAGCTTCGCGATCGTCGCGGCGGTGAGACGCAGAACGTTGTAGGTGCCACTGAGATACAGCCCGATGGTGTCGGTGAAACCCTTGAACGTGTGCGGACTGCCGTCCTTGTTCACGACCTTCTCCAGCACGCCGAAACCACCGTGCGCGATGACGGCGTAGCGCAGCACGCCCAGCTCCCCCGCCTTCGCGATCGCGGCCTCGACCGTCTCGTCGTCGAGCACGTCGGTGCGCACGTAGGCCACCTTGTTGCCGAGCTCGTCGGCCAGCGCGGTGGCCTTCTCGTCGTTGACGTCGGCGATCACGACGGCGGCTCCGGCACCGTGCAGCCGGCGCACGCTCGCCGCACCCAGACCGCCGGCACCGCCGGTCACCAGCACTACTTCACCTTCGAAAGACACTGTGTCTCCTTAACTCTGCTTCACGACAACGGTTGCCGAGCGCCCGAAACCGGCACTGACGAGACGAAAGCCCTTACGCGCCCGTCCATTTCGGCGGGCGCTTCTCGGCGAATGCGAGCGCGCCCTCCTGGGCGTCCTTCGACTGGAATACCGGAATGACGAGCTCCAGTTGCTTCTGCCACATCTCGTCGGAGGTCCAGTCCCCCGACTTGGCAATGATCTCCTTGGTCTTCGCGACGGCCAGCGGCCCGTTCACGGTGATCCGGCCGGCGAGGGCCAACGCCTCGTCGAGCGCCTTCCCCGGCTCGGTGAGCGCGTTCACGAACCCGTACTCCGCGGCCTCCTCGGCGGTGAAGTTGTCACCGGTCAGCACCAATTCGAGGGCCTTCTGATACGGGATGCGGTGCTGCAGCCGCAGCAGCGCGCCGGCCCCGGCGACCAGGCCCCGCTTGACCTCCGGCACACCGAATTGCGCGGTCTTCGAGGCAACGATCAGATCGGTCGCCAGCACCACCTCCGTGCCACCCGCCAGCGCGTACCCCTCGACCGCGGCGATGATCGGCTTGGCCGGAGGCTTCTCGGTGAAGCCGAGCCCCCGCCCGGGCACGATCACGATCTCGCCCGCCGAGAACGCCTTGAGATCCATTCCCGCGGAGAAGTTTCCGCCGGCGCCGGTCACCACGCCGACCGACAGCTCCGGGCTGTCGTCGAGTTCGTCGATCGCGTCGGCCAGCCCCTGGCTGACCGCGGTGTTGATGGCGTTGCGCACCTGCGGCCGGTTGATCGTGATCACCAGCGTGCGCCCGCGGCGCTCGCGCAGAACGACGTCGGACATGTCAGACCTCCACCACGAGAGCGCCACCCTGGCCGCCGCCGGCGCACATCGCCGCGACGCCGATCCCCCCGCCGCGCCGCCGCAGCTCGTACAGCAGGGTGGTCACCATGCGGGCGCCCGACGCCGAAATCGGATGTCCCAGACTGCATCCGCTGCCGGAGAAGTTCACCAGCTCCTCGTCCAGCCCGTGCTCGCGGCAGGCGGCGATCGGCACCGACGCGAACGCCTCGTTGATCTCCCACAACGCCACATCCGACGGCTTCAAACCGGTGCGATCCAGGATCTTGCCGATCACCTTCCCCGCCGCGAGACCGTTGTCGGCCGGAGTCACCGCGGTATTGGCCCACGCCCGCACCGTCCCCAGCACCTCCAGGCCCTCGGCCGCGGCGTAGTCGTCGCCGACCAGCGCCACGGCCGCGGCGGCATCGTTGATCCCGCTGCTGTTGCCCGCCGTGATCGAGAACCCCTCGATCTCGGGATGCAGCACCGGAAGCGACGCCAGCCGCTCCAAAGTCGTGTCCCGGCGCGGGAATTCGTCGACGGCGAAATCGGTCACCGAACCGTCGGGCTGCTGCACCTTCAGGGGCACGATCTCGTCGGCGAATTTCCCCGCGTCGATCGCGGCGATCGCCCGCTGATGCGACCGCAACGCCCAGGCGTCCATATCCTCCCGGCTGATGCCCGCCTTCTTCGCGGTGTTCCAGCCGACCGTGATCGCCATGTCGAGGGTCGGCGCGTCCGGGGTCTCGGGATGCGACGGCGGCATCCACGGCTCCACGAACTCGGCCGTGCCCGGCACCCGCCACTTCATCACCGGCGCGGACGACAGCGACTGCACGCCGCCGGCCACGATCACCCGCTCCATCCCCGAGACGATGTGCGCGGCGCCGTTGCCGATCGCCGTGAGGCTGCCCGTGCAGTGCCGGTTCACCGCCTGCCCCGGAACGCTTTCCATCCCTACGGCGACCGCCGCATGCCGCGCCAGATCACCGCCGCCGTAATTGAGTTCGGCGAGGATGACGTCGTCCACCGCCGACGGATCGATGCCCGCGCGGCGCACCACCTCGGGCAGGATCGTGATCGCGAGCTGTTCCGAGGGCACATTCGCGAGCGCCCCCTTGAAGGATCGCCCGATCGCGGTGCGCGCCGCGCTGACGATGACGGGTTTGGCCATGATTCTCAACCTCTGACCTGTCGAGCCGCACCCTCGGGCGCAGCGAACTCGAATGTTTTTACAACATACAGTGTGTCATACAGTACAGTCTCCGAAATGCTCACCTCGGCTACTACGTGACGGCGTTCCGGTGTGACTCCGCTATCGGTCGTGCACCGAATCGCTCTGGTGTGGCGGCCATCTCGACAAGGTCGACGTCGTCGCGGCGAAGCAGTTCGCGCGGTACGAACGGCCCGTCCCCGATCAGCGACCGCGCCGCCCGCACCTCGCGCGGACGACCGGCACCGAGGGCTCCGACCAGGCGATCGTCCGTCAGGCACAGCGCCAGGAAGTCGCCGTCGCCGGGATCGCCGTGCACGATCACCTCGGCCCCCGCCCCCGGCCAGCCGGATATCTGCAAGGTCCGGCCGAACTGGGTGGTCCAGCACCACGGCACCTCCTCGTACGGCGTCGCCGCCCCGAGCACACTGCGCGCCGCCGCCGCACCGTGCGCCTGGGCGTGGTTCCAGTGCTCGACGCGTTCGGTGCCGCCGAGGATCCGGTTCGGGAAACGCGCGACGTCACCCGCGGCGTAGACGCCGGATGCCGACGTGGCGCAGAACTCGTCGACGACGATGCCGTCGGCGACCGCCAGACCGGCCCGTTCGGCCGATTCGTCGTTGGGCGTCATCCCCACCGCGACGACGACGGCGTCGGCGATCCACTCGCGACCGTCGGTGACCCGCACCCGGGTCCGGCCGGCCGCATCGTCCGCGCCGGCCAACCGCACCCCGGTGTGCACCGCGACGCCGCGGTCACGGTGCAGTCGCTCGTAGGCGGCGGAGACCGGTTCCGGCAGTACGCGTTCGAGAATGCGCTCGCCCGCCTCGAGGACCGTGACGTCCGCACCCAGCGCGCGGGCCGACGCCGCCACCTCCATACCCACCAGTCCCCCGCCGACGATCACCAGCGACGCCGCGCCGCCGGCCGCGCCCCGCTCGAGCGCGGTGCGCAGCGGGGCGACATCGTGCATGTGGCGCAGGCAGTGCCCGTCGGCGAACAGCGCGTCCAGCCGGCGCGGCCGGCCGCCGGTCGCCAGGATCAGCGCGTCGTACGGCAGCTCGGTGCCGTCGCCGCACTCCACCCGGGCCGCGGCCACATCGATCGCGCGCACGGACGTCCCGGCGCGGAGATCGATGTCGCGCCCGGACCAGAAATCCGCGGGACGCAGCAACGCCTTGTCCGCGGCCGCCGCGCCGGACAGCAGTTCCTTCGACACCATCGGTCGCCGATACGGCAGCGAGGGGTCGTCGCCGACCACGACGACCGATCCCGTGAACCCCTCCTTGCGCAGGGTTTCCGCCGCCGTGGCCCCGGCGATCCCGGTGCCGGCGATGACGACGCGGCCGTCGGGCAGGACCGTCACCGGTTCACCTCCACCATCTCGAAGTCGGACTTCTCGGCGCCGCAGTCCGGGCACGTCCAGTCGTCCGGGATGTCGTCCCAGCGGGTGCCGGGCGCGATGCCGTCGTCGGGCCAGCCCAGCTCCTCGTCGTATTCGAATCCACAGATCACGCAGCGATACAACTTGTAGGTGGTCGTGGTCTCGTTCATCGTTCTCCTATTTGCCCCAGGGCACGGCCTTGACGAAACCGCCCGCGTCCACGCGGACCTGGCTGCCGGTGATGTAGCGCGCCGCGTCACTGGCCAGGAAGACCACGAGTTCGGAGACGTCCTGCGGCTCGATGTACGGGACCGGCATCGCCTGCATCGCCGGGAACGCCACCTCGGCCTCCTCGCGCGTCGGCGACTCCTTGTCCGGGCGGAACACCTTGTACATGCCCTCGTTGTGCAGCATGGCGGTGTTCACGTTGGTCGGATGGACGGCGTTGACCCGGATCGACTGCTTCGCCAGTTGGATCGACAGATCGTTGACGTAGTGTGCGACAACCTGTTTCGCGAAGCTGTACGCCGAGCCACCGGGACCCTGCTTGGTCGAACTACCCAATTGGGCCGCCAGCGACCCGGTCGCGATGATGGACGCCCCGGCGTCGAGATACGGCAGACTGGCCTGCACGACGTTGAACACGCCCACCAGATCGGTATCGATGGTGTCCGACCACGACCGCAGCGTCTGCCCCTTCCCCATCGCGGAGATTCCGGCGTTCGCCACCACGACGTCGAGCCGGCCCAGCGCCTCGACCCCCTCGGCCACGGCGCTCCGGACCGCGCTGCGTTCCCCCACGTCGACGATCACGGGATGCGCGCGGACGCCTTCCTTCTCGACCAGCCGCGCGGTCTCCTCCAGGTCCTCCGGGCGGGCCAGCGGATAGGTGTTGCCCTCGAGGTCGGCGCAGATGTCCAGGGCGATGATGCTCGCGCCCTCGGCAGCGAGATTGATCGCGTGCGACCGCCCCTGCCCGCGCGCGGCGCCCGATACCACCGCGACCTTGTTGTCCAATTTACCCACTGGAGGCATCCTCTCGTTCTAGCGGTCGGCCGCGAATCGGTCAGCGCTGCCGGGGAATTCGGCAGCCGATGGTCTTGGTCTCCAGGTACTGCCGGAAACCCTCGAGGCCGCACTGGCGGCCCACGCCACTGTTCTTGTAGCCGCCGAACGGAGCGTCCGCGCCGTAGAACATGCCGCCGTTGACGCCGATCGCACCGGTCCGGATGCGGCGCGCGACGGCCATGCCCCGGTCGGTCGACGCCGACAGCACCGCACCGGCCAGGCCGTAGGCGCTGTCGTTGGCGATCCGCACGGCGTCGTCGTCCTCGTCGAACGGGATCATCACCAGCACCGGCCCGAAGATCTCCTCCTGGGCGATCGGCAGGCCGGGATCGTCACATACGAACACCGTCGGCTCGACGTAGTGCCCGCCCGCCAGCTCGGGCGGCAATGTCCGCACCGCGCCGCCACCGGTGACCAGACGGGCGCCGTCCGCGGTGGCGCGGGTGCACGCGTCGAGGACACGCTTGCGCTGCGCGGCGCTGATCACCGGGCCCACCAGGGTCTCCGGCAGCGCCGGATCACCCACCGGCACGGCCTCGAACGCCGACGCGACGCCGGCGACCATGTCGTCGAACGTCGACCGGTGCACCAGCATCCGGGTGGTGGCGGCGCACGCCTGGCCCGCGTGCGCGCAAACACCGGCCGCGCTGCGTATCGCGGCCGCCGGGTCGGCGTCGTCCAGGACGATCAGCGCCGACTTCCCGCCCAGTTCGAGGAAGGTCCGCTTCATGGTGTCGGCACCCAGCCGCATGAGCGTGCGGCCGACCGCCGTCGACCCCGTGAAGGAGACCATATCGACCCGGGGATCGGTGCCCAGCAACCCGGCGACCTCGTTCGACGGTGTGGGAACGACATTGACGACGCCCGGCGGAATGTCGGTGAACTCGGCGATGATCCGGCCGAGCCGGGTGGCGTTCCACGGCGTGTTCGGATCCGGCTTGAGCACCACGGTATTTCCCGCCGCCAGCGCCGGGCCCAGCTTGTTGAGCACCACCTCGATCGGATAGTTCGACGGGCAGATCGCCGCCACCACCCCGACCGGCTCCTGCACCACCGTGCGCACGTTGCGGTCGCCGAACAGGCCGCCACCGTCGAGCGTCCGTTCCCAGTCGAACTCGTCGATCAGCCGCGACGGGTAGCGCAGCGCGTCCGCCAGCGGCCAGTCCAGCTGGGCGTTGCCCAGCGTCATGACCGGGCAGCCGACCTCGGCGACGAGTTCCTCGCCGAGTTCCTGTTTCTCCGACTCCAGGGCCTGCTGCAGCTGATCCAGGCACCGCCGCCGCAGCGCACGGTTCGTCGGCCAGTCGGTCTCGTCGAACGCGCGGCGTGCCGCGGCGATCGCCCGCAGCATGTCCTCCGTGACCGCCGCGGCCGTGCTGCCGAGCACCGCGCCGGTCGCGGGGCTGGCGTTGTCGAAGGTGGCACCGGCGACCGATCCGGTCAACTCTCCGTCCACGAGCATGCGGGACTCGGCTCGCTCGGCGACCCGGCGCCCCAAAACCGTACTGGGAGCCGGGCTTTGCCCGACGATGTCGTTCACATCTCCTCCTGATCACCCGGCCGCGGTTGTCGGGCCGGGCCACCGGCCGCGCGGCGGGTGGGTCGCCTCCGGGCCGCGGGGAGCGGCATCGATCCCCGTCGGACGACGCTGTCCAAGGCCCACCCGGGACTCCATCCTGGATGACTAACTGTAATCATTACCGTATAGTTCTTCAAGGTAGGTGGCAATCGCAGGAAAGGGAGCACCTATGTCGGGTCTGCTCAACGGCATCCGGATCGTCGAACTCGCGTCGTGGACATACGTCCCCAGCGGCGGCGCCGCGCTGGCGGATTGGGGCGCGGACGTTGTCAAGATCGAGGACACCCAGGGCGGCGATCCGTGCCGCGCCCTGGTCGTCGGCGGGCTCGATCCCGCGCAGTCGCCGGTGCGGGCCAATTTCATGATGGAGCTCGGCAACCACGGCAAGCGCAGCATCGGCGTGGATCTCAAGTCCGAGCGGGGGCGCGAGATCGTCGGCAAGCTGATCGCGAATGCCGATGTCTTCCTGACCAACTGGCTGCCGGGCCCGCTCGAGCGCGCCGGGCTGACGGTCGAGCGGATCCGGGAGTTCAACCCGAACGTGATCATCGCGCGCGGCAGCGGTCACGGCAGCCGGGGGCCCGAGCGGGACCGGGGCGGGTTCGATGCCGCCAGCTACCTCGCCCGCGCCGGCGTGGCGTACGCCCTGACTCCGCCGGACGTCGAGTTCCCGGTCACCCAGGGACCGGCGTTCGGCGATCTCCAGGGCGGCATCACCCTCGCCGGCGGCATCGCGGCCGCGCTGTTCCATCGCGAGCGCACCGGACACGCGCCCCTCGTGGACAGTTCGCTACTGGCCCAAGGGATGTGGGCCGTGGCGCCCGATATCGCGGCCGCCGACTACTACGACATCGACCGCATTCCGGCCGGTCCCGCCGGAACCTCCCTGAATCCGGCGGTCAACCGCTACAAGACCCGCGACGGGCGCTGGGTGCAGCTGATGCTGCTCCAGGCCGACCGCTTCTGGAAGGGCTTCTGCGAGCGCATCGGCAAGCCCGACCTGGCCACCGACGAACGGTTCACCCCGCTGGCCAATCTGGTCGTCAACCAGGAGGCAGCCACCGCAGAACTGCGCAGGACCTTCGCCGAACGGGATCTCGCCGAGTGGCAGAAGGTGCTGGCCGACGAGCCCGCGGTCTGGGCCACCCTGGCCAGCCCGCAGGAGGTCCTCGACGACCCGCAGGTGGCCGCCAACGGCTACCTCATGACGGTCACCGACGACACCGGCAAGACCTTCCGAACCGTCAGCGCGCCGGTGCAATTCGACGAGCAGCCGGCGCCGCCGAGCCGCGCACCCCAGTACGGCGAGCACACCGAGACCATCCTGCTCGAACTGGGCATGGACTGGGACGAGATCACCGCCGCCAAGGACGCAGGCGCCATCCTCTAGCGCGGGCCCCTGAGCCGTCACGCGTTCCCTGTTGCGGCACGCGGCCGTTCCACCGCACCCGGGCGAGACGGCCGCACTTCCCCTTTCGTGAACATCACCATTGCGGGTGCGGTGAACAGCCCTGGCGAGGTGAGGATTTGAGCATTACGTTGTTGCTCGACATGGTCGAGACGAGCGACCCCGACCGGGTCGCGGTGGTCTCCGACGGCGTGCGGGTCACCGCGGCGGAACTGGGCGATATGACCCGAGGCGCGGCGAGCCTGATCGGTTCGCCGGACGTCGGCCACGTCGCGTATGTCGGCACCGGCGGCATCATGGTGCCCCTGCTGGCGTTCGGGGCCGCCCGGGCGGGGCGGGCGTTCACCCCGCTGAACTACCGCCTCAGCGCCCCGGCCCTGCGCGAGCTGATCGACCGGCTGCCCGCTCCCCTGGTGGTGGTCGATGCCGAATACGCCGGCGCGGTCGAGGGCGCGGACACACGGATCATCGACTCCGACCGGTTTCTCGCCGCTACCCGGGCCGGAGCGACGGCGACGGAAACCGCCGAGCCCGCCCCCGAGGACATCGCGGTCGTGCTGTTCACCTCGGGCACGACGGCACGCCCCAAGGCGGTGCAACTGACGCACGCCAACCTGACCGGCTACGTCATGGGCACCGTCGACTTCGGCTCGGCCGATCCCAGTGACGCCGCACTGATCTGCGTGCCGCCCTATCACATCGCGGGCGTCGGGGCGGCGCTGTCCACTCTGTACGCCGGCCGGAAGATGGTGTACCTCAGGCACTTCGACCCGCACCGCTGGATCGGCCTGGTGAACGACGAGAAGATCACCAACGCCACCGTGGTGCCCACCATGCTCGACCGGATCGTCACCGCGCTGGACAGCACACCGACGGCGCTGCCGACCCTGCGCACCCTCGCCTACGGCGGTTCGAAGGCCCCGCTGCCGCTCGTGCGCAGAACGCTCGAGCTGCTCCCCGGCGTCGGGCTGGTGAATGCCTACGGCCTCACCGAGACCAGTTCGACCATCACCGTGCTCACCCCCGACGACCACCGCATCGCCTATGACGCCGACGACCCGGCCGTCGCGAGACGGCTGGCATCGGTCGGCCGGGCGGTTCCCGGCATCGAGCTGGACATCCGTGGCGCGGACGGCGCGGCGGCCGCCCCCGGCGAGACCGGTGAACTGTTCGTCCGGGGCCCTCAGGTGTCGGGTTTCTACGCCGGAATCGGCTCCGTGCTCGATGCCGACGGCTGGTTCCCCACCAAGGATCTCGCCGCCCTCGACGAGGACGGCTACCTGTTCCTCGCCGGCCGTAGCGACGACACCATCATCCGCGGTGGCGAGAACATCGCACCGGCCGAACTCGAGGACGTCCTCGTCGAGCACCCGCAGGTCCGTGAGGCGGCGGTGGTCGGTATCGCGGACCCGCAGTGGGGCCAGAGCATCGTCGCCGTCGTCGTCCCGGCACCCGACGCCACCCCCGAACCGGACACCCTGCGCGACTACGTGCGCGCCAGCCTCCGCGGCTCCCGTACACCCGATCGCGTCGTCTTCCGCACGCAACTACCCACCACACCGACGGGAAAAGTGTTGCGGCGCAGCCTCGTCGACGAACTCACCCCGACCGAACCGACCATCGAGGAAACCTCATGATCAACAGCGGCGCCCGCCTGGAGAGCCAGGTCTGCGAAACCCAGGTCATCGTCATCCGAACCACCACCGCCCTCGACGACCTGCGCTGCGGCGGGACGCCGATGGTGCCGATCGGCGAGAAGAACGGCGCCACTGCCGACCTCGACCCCCGCTTCGCCGGCGGCACCGCCCTCGGGAAACGGTACGTCCACGATTCCGGGGCGGAACTGCTCGTCACCCGACCGGGTACCGGCACCCTCACCGTCGGCGACACCCCCTTGGAGATCAAGCAGGCCAAAGCCCTGCCCTCCAGCGACTGATTCCGAGCCACCCGGGCCGGTCGGATACCCTGTCCCGCAACGGTATCGGAGCATCCTGCGGACCTCCGTCGCGCACCGGCCGTGGTCGCCGGGTGCGACGGGGATCGCGGGTGGTCCGGTACCGGCCGTCGTGGGGAACGGCCGATTTCGGAGGTATCAATCCCCGTCGCCGGATAACTCACCGGTCGTACCACGTCCGCATCAGCGAATCGCGCTCCAAGCGCTCGAGGACGTCCCGGCACCCTTGATGCCCGTAGTGAAGGCGTCCCACTCGGCGGGGGTGAAGACGAGCGCTGGCCCGGTCGGGTTCATGGGAGTCTCGAGCCGATTGCGTCACCTGCCGATTTCTTGGGCGATCAGCCTTGAAAGCGGCTCGTGTGAGTCGCGGCTCAGGTGTACTCCGTCGTCTCCCGGGTGTGCAACGGTAGCCGCGTCTACGAACAACGCATTGCGTTTGTCAGCGACGCTGAGGTTCACCCCGGGTTATGGACACCGAGTTGACAGGATCACCGATCCTGTTGAAAGGATGTCTGCATGCCTCCTCGTAAGCGTCGGTCGTTCACGGCCGAGTACAAGGTCGAGGCTGCGCATCGTGTGATCGATTCGGGTCGCACGGTCGCTGAAGTCGCCCGGGAACTGGGTATTCACGAGAGTTTGCTGGGGACGTGGGTCAAAGACGAGCGGCGCAGGATCGCCGCCGCCGAGGTCCACGGGGAAAAGCCTTTGGATGCCGCCGAGCGGGCCGAGCTGGCGCGACTGCGAAGGCAGGTCGCCGAGCAGGACAAAGACATCGCGTTCCTGAAAAAAGCGTCGGCGTACTTTGCCGCGATGCAGACGAACCGGCCCGGTTCGGCCTGATGGTGAAGTACGCCGGCCCCGACGATGTCACCGGTGTTGCCGGTACCGGTCAGCCTGCGGGGCAACGGTTTTCGGTTCGCCGCATGGCACGACTGTTGCAGGTATCGGCCTCGGGCTACTACGCGTATGTGAAACGCAGGGCGGCAACGGTTCTCACCGACCGCCAGCAGCGGCGCGCGGATCTGGAAACGAAAATCGCCACGGTTCATCGCGAATCGCACGGCACCTACGGATCACCGCGGATCACCGGCGAGTTACGTGATCAGGGTGAGCGGGTCTCGGCCGAGACCGTCGCCGAGATCATGACCCGTATCGGGCTGGAAGGCATCAGCCCTCGCACGTTCAAAGTGAAGACCACCGTGGCCGATCCGGCGGCGTCGTTCCCACCGGACCTGGTGGAACGCCGCTTCGATCAGGGTCGTCCCGACGCCGTCTGGACGACCGATATCACCTATCTGACCTGCGGTCAGGGCGATATGTTCCTCTGCGCGGTCCGTGACGGCCACACCCGCAAGGTGCTCGGCTACAGCCTGGCCGATCACATCGGCGCCGGCATGGTCACCACAGCGATCGATGCCGCGGTCGCGGTGCGCGGCGGCCGGGTCCAGGGCACGATCTTGCACTCGGACCGCGGTGGCGAGTTCACCGCGCATCTCACCGCCCAGGCCTGCTGGCGCCACAAACTGCGGCGGTCGATGGGCGCGACCGGAATATGCTGGGACAACAGCCCTTCCGAATCACTGTGGTCGAGTTTCAAGCACGAACACTACTACCGCCACACCTACGCCACGAAAACCGAACTCGTTGCCTCGGTTGACAAGTGGATGAACTTCTACAACACTACCCGGCGGCATTTCGCGATCGGGAACCAAAGCCCCGACAACTACGAGCGTTCACTTCGAACCGCCGCCGCCTGAAATCTGTAAACCCCCTGTCCATCATTCGGGGTGAACCTCAATGCCCCGGGACTCGACCGACAGCTTCGGCGTGCACTACATACCCACGGCTGGCCATCGCAGGACGGTGCTGTCGGCCGATCTCACAGTCATGACACTGGAGGCCAGCGCGCGGGCTCTACCGGAACTGTGGCGACGGCACGGCCCCGGTGCCGCACACACGGAACGGAATTGAAGGGTCGTTGATGCCGATCACCGATTACATGTGGCCGGATGATCCGGATCGTGACCGTGCCTTGCTGATCGAGAAGCGCGCGGCGAGAGCGGGATTCGGGATGGATCGCAAGATCGCGGAACCGGGCGCGACGGGACCCGACGGATTCCGGCTGTACGACCCCGCAACGGGATACGAGTTCGTTCGCTCCCGGTATCTCGAAGATCTCGAGAAGTATCTGACCGGCTAGCAGCGGACATCCCGCGGGACATCCGTCGGCAAGTTCTCGTCAGCGCGGCTGGGGTTGGCAGGACGGCTGCTACTACCACCTGCCGGAACAGCACATCGAACCGCTCCGTCCCGGCTGAGCAGCAGACGTCGAGTGAAGCCGCGCTCGGCTTATGCCGACGCGGCTTCCTCCTCTTCGACCTCGATCCGGGGGAACAACGGTCGCGGTTCGCTGAGCTGATTGCCGCCGGAACCCAGCTGGACGGCGACTCGTTCGGCTGCGTCCGGCAAGAACGGCGTCAGTTCGTCGGCCGCGACCCGGGCAGCGTGAATCAGCACAGCGAGCACGTCATCGAGTTCGCGGCCGGCCGCGCTGTCGCCACCCTTCTCGGCCTTCGCCAAACCCCACGGTTTCGCTTCGGCGACAAAACGATTAGCTTCATCGACAACCGTCCAGACCGCTGCCGTTGCCTGCCGGAAATCGAACCGATCCAATGCAGCATCCACCCGCGCCGTGACTGTAGCGATTGCTGAAGTCAGCGCCAGCTCAGGCAAAGGATCCGGCAATGCCGGAACAATGCCACTCCGGTATTTGTGGACCATGCTCACGGTCCGATTGACCAGGTTCCCGAGCCCGTTCGCCAAGTCTTCGTGATACCGGTCGAGAAGCCGACTGGTCGTAAAGTCGGCATCACCGACGCGCGGAACATCGCGCACCAGCCACCACCGCAAGGCATCGACCCCGAACTTGCCGAGCAGCACATCAGGATCAATAGCGTTGCCGAGGCTCTTGCCGAGCTTCCGGCCGTCCACTGTCAGGTAGTCGTGAACGAAGATCGTCTTTGGTATCGGCCGTCCGGCGCTCATGAGCATCGCGGGCCAATAGACGGCATGGAAACGAACGATGCCTTTGCCGATGACATGGGTTCGTTCGTCTGCGTCAACCCACCACCGTTGGTAGTTCTCCCCGTCGGTGCCGTAGTCCAGAGCCGTGATGTAGTTGGCGAGCGCGTCATACCAGACGTAAACTACCTGGCCGTCGTCGCCGGGAACTTTCAGGCCCCAGCCGCGGGCCCGCTCGGTCGATCGGGAAACCGAGAAATCCTGTAGACCGGTGTTGATGAAGCCGAGCACTTCATTGCGTCGCGACTCCGGCTCGATCTTCAATTCGCCCGACTCGATCAGACGTCGCAGCCGGTCCTCATAGCGGGACAGCTTGAAGAACCAGTTTTCTTCGCTCACCACCTGCGGCCGGGTCACATGCTCCGGGCACAATCCATCGATCAGTTCGCTCTCGGCATAGAACTGCTCGCACCCGACGCAGTACAGGCCCTCGTAATGCTTGCGGTAGAGATCACCCACCTCGTCGGCCGCACGCCACAGACGATCCACGCCGGGCTCGTGCCGCGGATCGCTGGATGTGCGAATGAAATCATCGAAACTGATCTGAAGGGGACCCCGCAATTCGTAGAACGCGGAGGCGTAGCGGTCGACCAATTCACTTGTCGGCACCCCTTCGGATTCGGCGGCGATGGCGTTCTTCAGGCTGTTGTCATCCGTGCCTGACAAGAACCGCACGTCATGCCCGCGATGACGCCAGTGCCGGGCAATCACGTCGGTCTGCACCAGCTCCATCATGTGACCAAGATGCGGACGACCGTTCACGTATGGAATCGCCGTCGTGATGTACCGACGCGACATCAGGAAGCCTCCCCAACTCGAACAATGATCGAGTCATAAGACTACGCCGCGGTGTGCATATACCTGCGCCGTCTTGTCTATACACCCTGCACCTGCCTGGACGCTGGCGGTCGCTGTCAAGCTCGGCGCTGATACCCGGGGTTATCAGCGGAAGATCCTGCGGCCGTCGGCTCGCGCACGTTCGGCCTGCCACTCCGCCAGCAGTGCCAGGGCGCCGCCGTCCGGACCGAGGAACTCCCGTGCCCAGTCGCTGAGGTTCGGCGGGTACTCACCGGCTGGCGCCATTGCGGTCCCACACGTCCAGAATCCGGCGCTCAGGAGAAAACGGGGCGGGCCCCCGGGCCGCCCCGTCTCGGGTGCCGGTGGTTCAGTCCGGCGTGAGCTTGCGGTGGATCGCTCGGCCTACGGCCGGCGCTCTCACTTGCCGGCGATATGGGCGGTGGCCGCGTCGATCTGGGTCCGGAACGCTGCCAGCTTCTCGTCGGACGTGCTCTGGTGATGGCTCAGGGCCTTGATGCTGACGTCGTGACCGGCCGCCGCCGCCCGCAGCGCGCCGACGGTGGCCTTCTCGCGCGGAACATGTGCGAAGGGGTCGAACGAGTACCACTTCAGCGCGTTGCGGTGAGTCATCTTGTCGATCTCGGCATCGGTCACGTCGTTCGAGGTGAACACAGACTCGAGTTCTTCGGGCGCGCCCGGCCACATCGAGTCGCTGTGCGGATAGTCCATTTCCCAGGCGATATTGTCGATGCCGATATCGTGGCGCAGCCGGACGCCGACGGGGTCGCTGATGAAGCAGGTCAGGAAGTGCTCGCGGAACACCTCACTGGGCAGCTTGCCCCCGAAATCCTGCATCGTCCACGTCGAATGCATCTCGAAGGTTCGGTCGACGCGCTCGAGGAAGTACGGGATCCAGCCGGTGCCGCCCTCCGACAGCCCGATCCTGAGATCCTTGTACTCCTTCACCGGGCGCGACCAGAGCAGGTCGGCGGCCGCCGAGACGATGTTCATCGGCTGCAGCGTGATCATCACGTCCGGCGGGGAATCCTGCGCGGGGATGGACAGCGTGCCCGAGGAACCGATGTGGACGTTCAGCACGGTGTCGGTGTCCACCAGGGCCTTCCACATCGGGTTCCAGTACTCGTCGTGGAAGCTCGGATAGCCCAGGGCCGCAGGATTTTCGGTGAAGGTCAGTGAGTGCACCCCCTTCTTCGATACCCGGCGGATCTCCTGCGCGCACAGTTCGGCGTCCCAGATCACCGGGAGCGCCATGGGGATGAAGCGCCCCGGGTAGGCACCGCACCACTCGTCGATGTGCCAGTCGTTGTATGCCCGCACCAGGGCCAGGGAGAAGTCGGGGTCCTCGGTGGCGAACAGGCGTGCGGCGAATCCGGGGAACGAGGGGAAGTTCATCTGGGCCAGTACGCCGCCCGCGTTCATGTCCTTCACCCGCTCGTCGACGTCGTAACAGCCGGGGCGGATCTCGTCGAGCCCTTCGGGCTCGAGCCCGTACTCCTCCTTCGGGCGTCCGGCCACGGCGTTGAGCGCCACGTTCGGGATGACACGGTCGCGGAATTTCCACATGTCCGCGCCGTTGTCCATGTGCACCAACCGCGGCGCGTCGGCGGCGTACTCGGCCGGTAGATGGTGGGCGAACATATCGGGCGGTTCGATGATGTGGTCGTCGACGCTGACGAGGATCATATCGTTCTTGTCCACGGAGGCACTCCCTTCCGAGCACTCTACTGTAAGGCCAACTATAGCTCGGCCGAACCACGACTCCGCACGGATCGGGTGAACCCCTGCGGTGCTTTCCCGGCGGGCCCGAATACCGGCCCGACGGGCTATCGGGCGACGAACGCGGTCGCGTCGAGGATCAGGACGACCCGGTCCTCCACATCGGCGGGCAGTTCGATGCCGATGTCTCCGTAGCGCTCGCTCAGCTCCGAGTAGAACTTCCCGTCCTGGTCACCCCCCACAGTGACCAGCCAGCCCCGCACCTCGAGGCATCTCGACGGAGCGTCCGGGTCGGTGACGAGGAAGGAGTAGTTCGGATTCGCCTGCAGGCTGGTGAATTTCCGCCGGGGAATGGTATGACTCATCCGCAGATGCGCACCGTCCCAGGTGAACCGCATCGGCCACTGGTCGGGGGATCCGTTCGGCGTCACCGTGGCGAGGACTCCGACGAGCGGCCGGCGCAGGAGATCCTCGAGTCCGGTGGGAATTTTCGAGTTCATGGCTCCACCTAGAAGCTTTTACCGTTGACCTTACCGTAAGTTATCATCCTAATGCGGCGACGGAGTGGAGGAGCACACGATGCAGAGAATGATCGCACCAGAGATCTCCAACTGGCCGGAGCGGGATCTCCGGCTGGTCGGCGGGGCCTGCGGCGACTGTGGCGCAACCGTTTTCCCGATTCAGGATCTCTGCCCGCGGTGCAGCCTGCCCGCGGTCGAGAGGATCGAGCTGCCACCGGCCGGCACCCTGGTGGCCTGGACGACCCAGGGGTTCCTGCCCGGACCGCCCTACCTGGGGGACGAGACGGCGAAGACCTTCGTGCCGTTCGGGGTCGGGCTGGTCCAGCTCGGCGAGGTGATCCGGGTCGAAGGCCGGCTCACCGAGAACGATCCGGACAAACTGGCGTTCGGCATGGAGGTCGCCCTGACGACGGTGCCGCTGGGCACCGACGGCGACGGCAACGACGTGCTCACCTTCGCCTTCCGGCCGCTGTGACCAACAGGAGTTCATATGACCAACGATGTGGCGATCATCGGCATCGGGATGCACCCGTTCGGCCGGTTCGAGGGCAAGACGGCCATGCAGATGGGGGCCGACGCGATTCGCGCCGCGCTCGCCGATGCCCGGCTCGAATGGCGGGATATCCAGTTCGCGGTGGGCGGCAGCTGGGAGGTGGCGAACCCGGACGCCATCGTGGGCCTGATGGGACTCACCGGTATCCCGTTCACCAATGTCTTCAATGCCTGTGCCACCTCCGCGAGCGCCACCGAGGCCTGCGCCGATGCCATCCGGCTCGGCAAGTACGACATCGGGATCGCGATCGGTATGGACAAACATCCCCGGGGCGCGTTCACCGTCGACCCGACCCTGGTGGGGATGCCGAAGTGGTACGGCGAGAACGGTCAATACCTGACCACGCAGTTCTTCGGGATGAAGGCCAATCGCTATCTGCACGAGCACGGAATCTCGCAGCAGACCCTGGCCAAGGTGGCCGCGAAGAACTACCGCAACGGCGGATTGAATCCGAACGCCTTCCGCCGCAAGCCGATTCCCGAGGCGGAGATCCTGGCCGCACCCGTGCTCAATTATCCGCTGACGCACTACATGTTCTGCGCACCCGATGAGGGCGCCGCCGCGGTGATCATGTGCCGCGCCGATATCGCGCATCGCTTCGCGGCCAAGCCCGTGTACGTGCGCGCGGTCGAGATTCGCACCCGCAGGTACGGCGCCTACGAGGTGAACACGACCTACGCGCCGGTGCAGGAGGACGACGCCCCCTCGGTCTATGCCGCGCGCGCGGCATTCGAGTCCGCGGGGATATCGCCGACGGACATCGATGTCGCCCAGCTCCAGGACACCGACGCGGGAGCCGAGGTCATCCACATGGCCGAGGCCGGCCTGTGCGGCCACGGCGACCAGGAGAAGCTGATCGCGGAGGGGGCCACCGAGATCACGGGATCGATGCCGGTGAACACCGACGGCGGGCTCATCGCGAACGGCGAGCCGATCGGCGCGTCGGGGATGCGCCAGCTGCACGAGCTCGTGCTGCAACTGCGCGGCACCGCCGGCGACCGCCAGGTCGCGGGTGATCCCCGGACGGGTTTCGCCCTGCTCTACGGCGCTCCCGGCACGGCCGGGGCGACGATCGTCACGACCTGACCCGACACCGCGCGAGCAACCGGCACCGACGGAGGAGGATGGAATGGGTAGCGAGGCAACGCTATCCGAACCACCGCTGCGGCAGTCCCAGAGCGGCGGGGTGCGCACGCTCACCCTGAACCGGCCGCATCGCCGCAACGCCCTCACCCTCGAACTGTGGGGCGCGCTGCACGACGCGCTGCGCGCGGCGGCGCACGACCCGGCGGTGCGGGCGCTGGTTCTCACCGGCGCCGGTGGGGCGTTCTGTTCCGGCGCCGACGTCGTCGACAGCGATCCGTACGCGGCGCCGTTTCCCAAGCTCCGGGCAGTCACCGAGGTCGCCCAGCAGCTGCACGAACTGTCCGTGCCGACGGTCGCCAAGGTCCGCGGCGTCGCCGTGGGCGCCGGCTGGAACCTCGCGTTGGGGTGCGATCTCGTCGTCGCGACGCCCGACGCGACGTTCTCCGAGATCTTCTCCCGCCGTGGCCTGTCGCTCGACTGCGGCGGTTCCTGGCTGCTGCCGAAACTCGTCGGCGTCCAGCAGGCCAAGCGACTCGCTCTGCTGGGCGAGACGATCGATGCCGCGCAAGCCCACGCGCTCGGCCTGGTCACCTGGATCGAATCGGCGGAGGAGATCGACGGGTTCGTCGACGAGATCGCCGCGCGGCTGGCCGCCGGACCTCCGATCGCCCTGGCTCAGATCAAGGCGCTGATCAACGAGGGCGCCGACCGGACGATGCGCGAGGCGCTGGCCGGAGAGTCGCGGGCGCAAGCCGTCGCCTTCGCCACCGCCGACGTTCCGGAGGCCTACGCGGCCTTCGGGCAGAAACGGCCGCCGTCGTTCACCGGGGAGTGGAACGTGCGGCGTCCCGACTCCCGGACCTGAGGAGGCAGGGTCCGTCGCCGCGGCGCGAACCCGAACCGCCGCAACGGAGTTCGCCGCCGATTGATGCCAGACTCACTCCGCACTGCAACGGCACCTCCGTCATTCCGGCGCGCTTTTGGCCGGAATCCACTGGTGCCAGCGAGGCATCCCGGCCAAAAGCATGCCGGGATGACGGGTACTGGTAACGAGTGCCGTTGCAGTACTCGGGATCAGCGAGCGTCGCCGCTCCCCCAGGCCGCCAGCAGGTCTTCGGTCGTGGTGACCGTCGCCAACAGCGACAAGGTGTTGTCGATGACCGCCGACCCGTACTCGCGCGGTACGCCCGCGACGGCGTCACGGGGCAGGACCACCTGGTAGGCGGCGTTGACCGCATCCATGACGAGATTCGGGACGGCGACGTTGAGCGAGACACCGACCGCGACGATGGTCGAGACACCGAGGTTGCGGAGTACCGGGTCCAGGTCGGTGCCGCCCATCGGGCCGAGGCCGTGGCGGCGGGAGAGCACCAGATCGCTCGGCTCGGGCCCGAACTCCGGCAGTACCGCGGCGCCGGCGGTACCGGGAGTCGCCGCGACGCCGCGGCGGCCGAGGGCGAACAGCTTGGCGTTGTGATTGGAGCCCTGGCCGTCGTCCCGCCGCCACACGACGCAGTGCACCACCCGGACTCCGGCCGCCCGCGCCACCGGCAGGAGCTTGCCGATATTGGGCAGCGCCTCCCGCCGAGCCTCCTCCGCGAGCGCGGGCAGGCCTGCGCTCGCCCCGACCACCGCACCCTGACACTCCTGCGTGACGATCGCCGTGTGCTCGGGCGCCACCAGGTCCGCCAGTGCCTTCCGGCCGCTCATGCTGTTCCTTCCGGTATGAGCGGAGCCCTGCGCGGTTGGCTCCGCTCCTTGCAGATGTAGCACGGGCGGGGCCCCGTGTCAGCGCTGGAGCCGTCACCGCCACTGCGCCCGACGACGGCCCGTACAGGGCCCTGCGTGATTACGCGCGCTGCAAACTCCGGGCCCGTCGCTCACGCCGTATGCCCGACTGCTCACACCGGAGCGCCCGCGGTGTCCACCGGCGGCACCTCGTAGAACTGCTTGGCCCACTTGCGTAGCGACAGATAGGGTTTCGCGTCCCTCGGGGACAACGGCGGATGCTCGACGTACTCCTGGTGGCGCCAGATGCTGAGGTCCTCCCAGACCGTGACCAGGAACTGCTTCTCGACGCGCTCGCGCACCTCCGGGGGCGGGACGTCGGAGTCGTCGCCCGGGTTCCGCGGCCACCAGATCGAGTAGAACAGGTCCGAGCATTCGTCGTCGACGGGCGTCGTGGCGAAGATGAGCCGGTGTTTCGACGAGCCCTCGAAGGCGCTGATGGAACCGCCGAGACCGAACATCTGCGCGTGGATCCGCAACGCCATCTTGTCCGGGTCGTCGCTGCGCGCGTCGGGCCAGCCGGTGAGGAAGTTCCAGGTGTGGTCGATCTCGCTCCAGTCCAGCATCCGCGGGGTCACGGTGGCGCCGTGCACATACTCGAAATGCAAACTGTCCGGGCCGTTTTCGAGCACGACCTGGGGATGCACGGGCTCGCGCTCGGTCTTGCGGGAGAACTCCGGGTACGGGCGATAGTAGCCCGTCGGCGAGGTTCCGACCTCCGGGAACAGCCCGAGAATGTCGGGCATGGCCCACTGCGGCTCCTTGCCCTCCGGCTGGTGCCACATGAATACGCAGCCGTTCCGCTCGACTACCGGATAGACCCGCAACCGCAGGCCGCGGTTCGTCCGGTCCTCGCCCGGAATCCTGCGATTGCGGCCGTCGGGCCCCCATCGCCACCCGTGGAACGGGCATTCGACACAGTCGCCCACCACCTTTCCGCCGTAGCCGATGTGTGCACCGAGATGCCGGCAGTGGCCGGTCAGGATGTGCAGTTCATCGGATTCGTCGCGGTAGGCGACCAGATCCTCACCGAAGTAGCGCAGCGGGCGGACCTCGCCGTGCGGGAACTCGGCCGACCACCCCACCATGAACCACCCGGTGACCTTCCAGGTGAAGGGAACCTTCACGTGACACCTCCAGCCCTCCGAGGACGAGACAGCCTTACTGATACATTTACAGTAATACATATGGCGGCGGCCTGGCCAGCCGCCGGACAGTCACCTCACCGCGCGGTGATGACGACCTCGCCGAACCGCCGCACGAAACGCACCGCGGCCTCGGGGCTCGAACCGTCGACATGCACCACGGCCCAAGTGGCACCGCGTTTTTCGAGATCGTCCAGGTACGCCTCCGCCGCACGGACGGTATCCGCGTCGCCGAAGTCGAGATGCGGGCACACGACCTGCACGTCGACCGAGTCGGGATCCCGGTCGGCCGCGGCCAGCTTCCGCCGCAGCGTGGTGACCCCGGCACCGAACTGCTCAGGGGTTTCGATGGCACTGGTGCGCATCGCGGCGGCCATGGCCGCATCGGCGATGATCGGCATCCAGCCGTCGCCGTGCCGCACCACGCGCCGCAACGCGGGCGGGCCGTTGCCGCCGAGCCAGATCGGCGGGTGCGGCCGCTGCGCGGGCCGCTGCAACCACAGCGGCCCGGGTGCCGCGAAATCACCTCCCCGGACGGGAGTTTCGGGATCGGTCCAGATCTGCCGGAGCGCGGCCAGGGACTCGTCGAGCAGCGCCGCGCGGCGCTCGTGCTCGACTCCCAGCGCCGCGAACTCGGCGCGCAGATAGCCCGCCCCCACCCCCGCGATCAGCCGTCCCCCCGAGACCAGGTCCAGGCTGCCCAGCGCCTTCGCCGACAGGTACGGATTGCGGAACGGAAGGACATACAGGTTGGTGAGCAACCGAATTCGTGCGGTGACCCCCGCCATGAAACTCAGCGCCGCGATCGGGTCGAGAGTGTTGTGCCCGCCGTTGCGCCGCCATTTCACCGACGGCGCCGGATGCTCGCTCAACGCCACCGCGGAGAATCCGGCCGCCTCGGCCGCCGCGACGACCTCGCGCATCACGTCCGGCCGCAGGAACGCCTCGGACGCCGCCGGCAGTTCGCTCGGGTACTCGAGCACGTATTTCATTGCGGCAGACTCCTTGTCGAATCGAGCACGGCCGAGCGCAGCACGCACTCCTCGACGAACGACAGCACGCCGAGGTGATAGGCCGCCGCCGCGACCCCCACGCTGAGGTTGTGCCCGCTGCCGCGCTGGGCGTGGGGCACGAATCGGGGTGCGGCACGGAACAATCCCCGGATCTCCGCGAGCGCCTCCGGATCCGAGCGCCAGAATCGTTCGTACTCGGCGTGACTGAACCGCACGGGCACCGTGACGCGGCCCGCGAGGTTCCGGAAGTCGGCGGGCCAGTCGCGAACCACCGCGGCCTCGTACCGGGGGCTCGGGAAGCTGATCGACCGGCCCCCGACGATCTCCGGCGGATACAGGTGATCGGGATGCCAGAGCAGTGCGCCGACGGCCGCGGCGCTGCGAGTGTGGCGCATCTGCTGGATGAGACGTTCCGCGTCCGCGTGCTTCCGCAGGCCGGTGCCGGCCAGTTCCACGCCGAGCAGGCCGGCGCCCCGAGCGTCGGCGGCCATCCGCACACCCAGATCGCACCCGGCGGAATGGGACAGCAGGAATATCCCGGCTCCCCGCGGGCGCGACTCCAGCAGCGCATCGATCGCGCGATAGCAGGCATCCACGCGCCGGGCCGGTGGGTCGAAGACCTGGCCGTGCGGTGCGGACGCGCCGTAGCCGGGCCGGTCCACGGCCAGCACGGTGAAGCCGAGCCGGGCACCGAGGCGCAACAGCGACAACCACGGCCGGCCCGGAAAGTCGAAATATCGCGAGGTCGTCGCGCCCCCGTGCACGGCCACCAGCACGGCGCGAGGCTCGCCCACCGCGGCGCACAGTGCCGACATCGGAATGCCGTCGACGTCGACGACCCGTGTCGTCACCGTCTCGAAGCCGGCATCGTCGGCGAGTAGTTCCGCGGTCACCGGCGCACGATCCTTTCGGCAGGGACGGGGTGGCAGCGAGTGCCCGGGGTCATCGGTCCGCTCGCAGCAGCAGGACACCCGGTCAGTCGGCAGCGATCTTGGATTCCAGGCCCAGCAGTCGCACCATGTTGCCGCCCATGATCTTCCGGACGTCCTCGTCGGAGATCCCGCCGAAGTAGTCGAGCAGGCTCAGCGGATCCTGGAGGCCCTCGGGGTGCGGCCAGTCGGAGCCGAAAATGACGTGATCGGCACCCAGCAACTCGACGACCTCGGCATAGTTGTCCTCCCAGAAGGGATTCACGTAGACGCACCGCTTGAACGCCTCGATCGGGTCCTCCGGGAACAGGTGCGGCAGCTTGGCGTAGGCGTGCTCCAGATTGCGGAACAGCGTCGGCAGCCAGTCGGCGCCGTTCTCGATCAGCACCACCTTCAGGTCCGGCACCCGCGACAGCGCGCCGTGGCAGGTGAGCGCCGCCATGGCGTCCTCGATCGCGCGGCTGCCCAGGGCGGCGGTGCGGAATGCGGTGGGAATGAACGGCTTGTACTCCGCGGCCGGCTCCCAGACGTTCAGCACGTCCGAGTAGCCGCTGTCCGAGGCGTGCATCGAGACCGGAATCCCCGCCCGCACACAGGCTTTCCAGAACGGATCGAACTCCTCCAGGCCGAACGACCGGCTGCCCTCGAATCCGGGCACCGGCGCGGGACGTACCAGCACGGTGCGGGCGCCGCGCTCGAGACACCACTCCAACTCCTCCAGCGCCCGGTCCACGATCGGCAGCGTGACCACCGGCACCGCGAAGATGCGGCCCTCGTAGTCGAAGGTCCACTGCTCGTACATCCACTGGTTGAGCGCGTGGATGACATCGTGGGTCAGCCGCGGATCGTCCTTGAGCCGCTCCTCCACCAGGCTGGCCAGGGTGGGGAACATCAGGGCGTAGTCGATGCCGAGTTCGTCCATCTTCGCCAGCCGGGCCGCCGGCTCGCGGAACGCCGGGATCGACTTCATCGGCTCGCCCATGATCTCCCGGGCGGACTTCCCCTCCGGGTTCCCGTGCCGGAAATAGTCTTCCTGCGCACCGGGTTTCGCCACCACGGAGAAGGTGGGGTTCGGGATGAACTCGCTGATCATATTGCGCACCACGATCTTCGTGCGCCCGTCCATATCGACGTAGCGGATCGTGTTCCTGGCCCGGTCGGGCAGGAACTTGGTCAGCGCATCCCGCGTCTCGTACATGTGATTGTCGGCGTCGAACACCGGAAATCCGACCTGTCGTGACGGCATGGCCGCACGCTCCTCTCAGCTCGTTTTCGCCTTGGGCGGTGAGTAGTTGGGACGTCCGAGGCCGAGCACGTGCTGCGCGATCATGTTGCGGAACACCTCGAGGGTGCCGCCGTAGATGCCGCACAGCGGCGCCCAGCGGTACAGGTATTCGGCACCGCCGTCGTCGGCGGCGCCGTCGGTCTCGATCGGCAGCGCCGCCGCGGCCCCCAGAATGTCCATCAGGTCCGGCGAGACGTCGCGCATCGCCTGCGCGATCGCGACCCGCCCGAACATGTTCGGCGTCGCCAGCGCCGCCTCCACCCGGGCGAGACTGCGGCCCAGCCGATATCCGACCGATCCGTCGTCGAGCAGCCGGCGGCCGTCCGGTCCCCGACGGCCCGCTGCCGCCGCGACCCGGTCGGCCGAGACGGCCATGACCGTGCCCTGGTGCACCAGGACCGAGACGTCCTGCAGGCCGTCCGCGTCCGCGTCGACCACGCCGTGCTCGACGCTCAGCGGTTCCATGAGCACCCGCCAGCCGTCGTTCACCTCGCCCAGCCGGTACTTGTCGGCAACGCGCACATCGCCGTAGTAGACGATGTTGGTGCGATCCCCGTCCACCGTCCGGATGCCCTGGATCTCGATGCCCGGGGTGTCCAGCGGCACCAGGAACATGGTGAGGCTCTTGTGCTTTCGCGCCTGCGGGTCGGTGTTCGTGATCAGGAAGACGTATTGGCAGTTGTGCGCGCCGGTGGTGAACATCTTGGCGCCGTTGACGATCCAGCCGTCCCCGTCGCGCACCGCGCGGGTCTTGCACGTCGCGACATCGGACCCGCCGTCGGGCTCGGTGTAGCCCAGGCACAACCGGACCTCGCCGGTGGGCACCCGCGGCAGCACCTCCGCCCGCAACTCGGGTGATCCGAACTGCCGCACGGATTGCGCCACGATGATCGTGGTGCCCCAGGTGACCCACGGGACGTGCACGCGCCGCTTCTCCAGATCCCAGATCCGTCGCTGCACCCGGGTCATCCCGCCGTCGGCGCCGGTGTTCATCTCGGCCGACAGCCACCCGTCGGCGCCCATCGCCAGGTGCACACCTTCGTCGAAGTTGTCACCGGTTTCGCGATCGCGCCGCCGGACGTCGTCGGTGACGTGGGTGTCGAGAAACTGCCGTACGCGATCGTGGAATGCCGCGTCGTCCGCGGAGAGTTCGACTCGGGAAAAGTCCATCGGTAACTCCTTGCTACGTGCGCGCGGCGAGTTCGGCGACACGGACCGCGCTGGCGCCCGGGTCGCCCGCCGCCAGCGGCCATCCCCTGGCGCGCAACAGATATGCCGACGCGGCCGACTCCGTCGCGACGCCCAGTCCGCCCTGCACGTGCACCGCCATGGTCGCCGCCCGGGCCGCCTCCTCGGCCAGATACACGAAGGCGGCCGACGCGAGTTCGGGCTGCACATCCGGTTCGTATTCGAGGAACCAGGCCGCCCGCCGGACCAGGTTGCGGCCGCCCTGGACGACGATCGCGATATTGGCCAGCGGATGGGAGATGCCCTGCAACGTCGAGATCGGCACACCCATGGTGTAGCGGTTCTTCGCGAATTCGACTGCCACGCGCAGGGTTTCGTCGACGAGACCGACCAGCGCGGCCGCGGTGAGCACCCGCCATTCGTCGAGGGCCCGCTCGTAGTCCGCCGGCGCCGCGGACCCGGTCGCCAGCACGGTCCGCTGATCGACCGCGGCCGGGTCGACCCACGCCATCGGCATGCGGCCGATGTTGTCGACCTGCGCCGGCCGGGTGGCAGGGCTCAGCCGGACGATGTCGTCGCCGTCGCGCAGCACGATGTGATCGGCGACCGATCCCGACGCGATGAGCCGGCGCCCCGCGGTGGAATCCAGGCGCGGATCCAGCGCGACCACCTGCCTGCCCTCGGCCACCTCGGCCGCACCGTCGGTGCCGGGCGGCAGTGCCCCCAGCCGCGCGAGCAGCCGGACCGCGCAGACATGGTCGATCCACGGCACCGGCGCGAGGACGCGGCCGAGTTCCTCCGCGACCAGGGCGAGGTCGACCAGTGTCGCGCCGTCACCGCCCGCCGTTTCCGGCAGTGCCATCGTGGTCGCTCCGGTCGCGCACAGCTGCTCCCACAGATTCTTGTCGAAGCCCGTCGGCTCCGCCGCGCGCACCACCTCCAGCGGGCACCGCGACTTGAAGAATTTCGCGTACACCGCCTGAAGTTCCGTCTGGTCCTCGGACAGGCTGTAATCCTGCCTGCGCAATTCGTAGCGATCCATCGTCCTCACTCCTCGTTCCGGCGCGCGCCCTGGTCGCCGACGGATCGGCCGGCGAAGAAGAATTCCTCGGCGTTGTTGTAGAGATAGTTGTCCAGCACGTCCTCGGGAAGGTCGAGCGCCAGCGCCTCGGGCACCACGCGGCGCATGGCCAGCACCGGCCAATCCGATCCGAAGATCACCTTCTGCTTGCCCCTGGTCCGCATGAAGTGCAACAGACTCTCCGGCAGCCGCTTGGGCGACCACGCCGACGTCATCATGCGCAGGTTCTCGTATTTCAACAGCAGCCGGATCGCGGTGTCCCACCACGGATCGGCGCCGTGGATCATGCACAACCGGAGTTCCGGGAACCGGTAGCACACCCGGTCCAGGTAGATCGGATTCTGTACCTCACCCGGAATCGGCGGTCCCGGAATTCCGGTGTTCATGCACAGCGGCAGGCCCAGCTCCGCGCATTTGTAGTACAGCGGATAGTAGACGGCGTCGGTCGGCGGATATTGTCCGTCGCCCCAGAAACTCGGCCCCGCCGCCGTATAGGTCACCGGAAGGTCACGCACCAGGGCGTCGAGTTCGCGCAGGGAGGCGACCGGATGCAGCAGGTCGACCCCGTTGATCGCCAGCGAGAAGCGGTCCGGCCGCGCCTCGGCGAATTTCAGCGCGGTATTCGACGGTTTCGCCATCGAATACATCAGAACGGCCTTCTCGACACCCTGCTCGTCCATCTCCTCCAGCAACTCGGCGAGATCCACCTGGGCGTACAGCGAGGCGGGGCCCTTGAAATAGTCGTCGCGCACCTTCTGCATCCAGGACGGCTGCTCGCGCTCGCCGAAATGAACGTTCACCAGGCCGTCGATCACTTTGCGCACAGTCATGCCCCTACTTCCTCCGAACCGACACTCTCCGAACCGATCTCCTGCGAGGCGCGCCGCGCGGCCCATCGATAGTCGGGCTTGCCGTTGCCGAGGCGCCGGATCTCCGCCACGAACACGAACTCCTTCGGCACCTTGAATCCGGCGAGCTCGCGCTTGCACGCCTCCCGCAGCGCCCGGTCGGTGACGTCCTCGCCCGGCAGGCGGCACACCAGCGCCACGACCTCCTGGCCCCAGCGCGGGCTCGGCCGGCCCACCACCAGGGCGTCGGAGATTCCCGGGTGTGCCCGCAGTACCTGCTCGACCTCTTCGACGAACACCTTCTCGCCGCCGGTGTTGATCACCAGCGAATCTCGGCCCAGCAGCCGCAGCGTGCCGTCGGCGTCGATCCTCGCCCGATCGCCGGGGACGGCCGTCCGGCGCCCGTCGATCTCCGGGAACGTCCGCTCGGTGGCCTCGCGATCGTCGAAGTAGCCCAGGGGAACTCGGCCGATCCTGGCGGCCCAGCCGGTCTCCGGGTCGCCCGGTTCGAGAAAGCGCGTGCGGTCGTGCGATACGGCCGTGCCGCCGGGCATGGGCTCGAAGGTCTCGACCTCGGCGCCGTGCTTACTTCGCCCGTAGGCCATGCCACCGGTCTCCGACGCGCCGTACCCCTCCACGATCATCACGTGCGGAAGCAGTTCCAGCAGCTGCCGTCTGTGCTGCGGGTTGGTCGCCGCTCCGCCCGTCCCGATGGCGAACAAGGACGGCAGATCGGCTCCGCCCGAACGCAGTTCGCGCACCAGCGGTCCGGCGTAGGCATCGCCCACGATCGTCATCAGGGCCGCGTTCTCGCGCCGTGCGGTGTCGATGGCGACCCGCGGGTCGAAGGAGTTCCGGTCGTCGTACAGGACGATGGTCTGTCCGGCCAGCAGTCCGGCGAACGCGGTCATGATGCCGGCGGCGTGCGACAGCGGCGAGACCGCGTACCAGACCTGACCGGTCGAACGGGCGAGATCGTGCAGGGCCGAGGCGGATTCGTGATCGGCGCCGTTCATCGCCGACACGTACAGATCGCTCTGCCGCCACAGCACGCCTTTGGGCCGCCCGGTGGTACCGCCGGTGCACAGCATGATCAGGTCGTCGGGCGTCGTCGCGATGACCCGCTCGGCGTCACCGAGAGTCACCACGTCCTCGAACGGCACCGCGCCCGCCGGCTCGGCGGTCTCGGCACCGTCGTCGACCGACACCAGCAGCTCCACGCCGTCCGGCACGGCCTCGGCCAGGAGCGGGCCGAACGACCGGTGGTAGACGATGCCGCGCGGCCGGATATAGGCCAGCAGCTCGCGGATCTCCCGGCGCGTGTAGTGGTAGTTGACGTTGACCGGGACGGCCCGGGCCTTCATACAGCCGATCAGCGCGTCGAGATACCGGTCGTTGCGCATGATCAGCGCGATCCGGTCCTGGACGCATTCCCACCGGTCGAGCCGGTCTCGCGGGGTCTGCTCGCCGAAACCGCGGGCCGCCAGATAGTTGGCGAACCGGCGGGTGCGCAGCGCGGACTCGGCGAATGTGCTTCTGCGGCCGCCGCAGACGGTCATCGTCCGGTCCGGCACCGCGGTCGCGACGGCGTCGAACGCCGCGGCGATACTCCATTCCGTCACCGCGGCCCCCCGGTACCGGACCCCGGTCGGCGGCGCGGCCGGTTCTCGCGGCGACGGGCCGCGGGTGGTGGCATACCCATCAGAGCAGTCCCCGTCCCGCCCTCACGCGGCCGCCGCGACCGGTACGCCCAGGAATTCGAGGGCGTTGTCGCGCATGATCTTTCGCACATCGCCCGCGTCGAAGGCGGTCAGCTCGCCGGTGAACGCCACCGGCTCCTCCAGCCCCTCGCCGTGCGGCCAGTCCGACCCGAACAGGATGCGGTCGACGCCCAGCGTCTCCGCCAGCCGCGGCAGATCGTCCTCGTAATACGGTGCCACCCAGACGTGTTCGCGCAGGGTGTCCACCGGATCGTTCGGGAACGACCTCGGCGACTGGTTGGCCAGCTTCTTCATCCGCTTGCACAGCCGCGCAACGAAATCCGACCCGTTCTCGATGCTGGCCACCCGCAACGCCGGATGACGGTCGAACACACCGTGAATGACCATCGAGGCGATCGTGTCGTGAATGGCCCGGTCGTCGACCAGGACCTTGTCCAGCGCGTCGCCCGGACCGCCGAACGGCTCGAAGGTGTCCTTCCCGCCCCACATGGCGGCGATCTTCAGATATCCGCTGTCGCCCAGATGAAACGCGACCGGCACGTTCGCCTCGGCCAGCCGCGCCCACACCGGATCGTGCGCGCGATGCCCCAGCGAACGCGGCTTGCCCGCGCCGGGCACCGGGGCCGGCCGCACATGGACGACGCGCGCACCGCGCGCCAGCACGAAATCGACCTCCGCCACGGCCTCCTCCGGATCGGCCAGCGAAATCATCGGCGCCGCGATGATCCGGTGGTCCGGCCGGTCGAAACCCCAGTCCTCGTCCAGCCACAGATTGAACGCGTGCAGCGACGCCATCGTGGCCTCGATATCGTCGCGCAGCGCCTCCTCCACGCCGCAGCCGAAGGTCGGGAACAGGAAGACGGTCTCGATCCCCTGCTTGTCGACCACCGCGGCGCGGGCGTCGCGATCGCGGTATTCCGGCCGCAGTTCCAGGCTTTCGACCCGCATCAGCGTCGCCGGATCGACGCCCTCGGGCACCTGACCGCGGAAGATCAGATCCAGACAGCCCGGGACGATGATCGGATCGAAGGTCGGGTTGGGAATGAACCGATTCACCCGGTCGCCGATGATCGCGGTGTGGTACTTGCCGTCCTGCACGATCTGCACGCCGCGCCGCCGGAACTTCCGGTCCAGGTGCCGGGTGAATGCGTCGAGCGGCTCGTAGTAGTGATTGTCGACATCGATCGCCTTGTAGTCGAGCGCGGTCATCAGCGTCCTTCCAGTTCGCCGGATGGTCATTCAGCAGTGCCCGGCACCCGAGCCGGTCATCAACGTCGTTCCGTCGGCACGGTCATACAGTCCAACCTGGTCCAATAGCCCGGCGTACCAGTCCATCTCAGGGCCACCTCCCGCCGCCGAACAACTTGCCGCAGGTCGAATAGATATGTCTACTGTATACCTATCGGTAGCCTCTTGCACAAGAGTCCCCCACAGCCACACTCGAACACCCCAGCGGCACGCGCTGTCCAGCGCGCGCAGGGGGTGGGGCACATGTGAGACGGAGCAAGGAAGGCAGATCGGGCGCGGCTGACGTCTCCGTCAAGCGGGGCCAGTTCGAAGTCGTGCACCGCCAGGGGCGACGGTGCGCACCTCAACAGAGCTTGTGCGCACCAATAATTTCACTCTGGCGGCAATTATTGATGCACATGGTGATATTATTGGTGCATGACTGATGAGCATCTCCTGGCCCTAGCCGACCTGGCAGAGGGACAGTGGGGCCTGCTCACCACCGGCCAGACCGCTGGAATCGGTGTCAGCCCGCTACAGCTCAAGCGCTACACGGACCGCGGACTGCTCGTCCGGTTACGCCACGGCGTGTACCGACTCTCCGGCGCCCCCGAGTCCTCCCTCGAAACGCTGCGCGCGGAATGGCTGGCCTTGGAACCCAAACGCCGCGCCGCCGACCGACTGCGTGACCAGGTGCCCGTCGGCGTGGTGTCGCATCGCTCCGCGGCGGTGCTGCAAGACCTCGGTGACCTCGACGCCGATGTCAACGTCTTCACCGTCCCGAAGCGCCGCCACACTCGCAGCCCCGACGTCGCCTTCCGCGGCGGAACACTCGAGCGAAAGGACTGGCGCCGTATCGACGGTCTTCCCGTAACCCGCCCCCTGCGCACCGTCGTCGACCTTGCCGCCGACCGCACCGACGGCGGCCACCTCGCCACGGTTGTGCGCGACGCCATCCTCACCGGAGACACCACCTCCGCCCAGGTCGCCGAGGCGCTCCGTTCCTACGCTCACTACTACGGACTCCGCCCCGGCGACGGCACCGGCCTCGTTGCCGAATTCGTTCAGCAAGCCGGGATTCCCACCTCCACCCTGGACCTCGCCGCGCTCAGGGCAGCCGCACTCGACACCAGCGCACCGGTCCCCGCCGCGGTGCGCGACGCAGCCCTCGACGCACTGGTCTCATCGCCCGCGTGGGCCGACTTGATCGGCCAGATCCGTAACCTGATCACCCACAACCTCACCGCGCCACACGGGCACGGTGCCGCCAACGAGGAGTCGTCCTGAACCGACCCGGCCGATCAGGATCCGCAGTGCGGATGTCGATCAACGCCAAAGTCCGGCAACTTGCCAAGGCAACCGGCCGCCCAGCCGCCGAACTCCACCGCGAGTTCTATCTCTTCCGGTTCCTGGGCAGAGTCTTCCTCGATCCCGACAGCCCCTGGGTTCTCAAGGGTGGATCGGGGCTGCTGGTGCGTATCACTGACGGTGCGCGCCACAGCCGCGACGCCGACCTGCTGCGCCTCGACGTCGACGCGACCCAAGCCGTCGTGGAACTACAGCAACTCTGCGACCGAGCCAGCGACCTCGACCCGTTCATCTTCGAAATCCAGCGCGGCAAGAATGACCCTGGAACCAGCGACGCCGCCCAGCTCATCGCGACGGTCTACCTCGGCGCGACCCGAGTCCACACCTTCCCGGTCGACCTGTCCATCCGAACCACGCTGGCCTCCGATATCGACCGAGTCGCCCCGAGAACGATTCTCCAGATCCCCGACATCGCCGACCTACCCAGGTTCCGCTGCCTGTCGCTGGCCGATCAGGTCGCCGACAAAGTTGCCGCCATGTATGAGATCCACGGCACCGATGCGACTCCCTCCACCCGCTGGCATGACCTGGTCGATCTGCTGCTCATCATCCGCCGGTTCCCACTCGATGCAGCCAAAACCACATCGGCACTACATATTCAGCAACAACGGCGCGCCCGACTCGACCTGCCGGCCGCCATCACCAGCCCCGGCCCCCAATGGGAAGCCGGTTACCACGAGGAGGCCCGCTCCAGCTCGCTGCCGCCCGAGCTGCATCGCCTCGACGCCGCCCTGTCCGCCCTCGCCCAATGCCTGAACCCGCTGCTCGACCAGTCCGTAGCCGTCGGCACCTGGGACGCCACCACCAGTCAGTGGAACACCCACCCCGAAGGCGAATCGTGATGGCCGGCCGGTAGACCCCGGACCGCCTCCCTCTGCGGCGTGGTCAGGGCATGACGGCCGTGCGAGTCACCGGCTCGGCGGCGGACTGGCGCGCATAGATCCCCCGTTGCACGGAGCGGAGCAACATGTTTCGTGTCTCCTCCGGGCTGATGAGTTCGTCGAAACCCATGTGCTCCGCCGAGTGGTATGACGCCTGCAATTCCATATCGCGTAGTGCGGCGGCGAGTTCGTCCTCGGCCTGGGAGGCGTTGCTCAGGGCCGCGGCTCCCATGGCACCCATAGTTGCGCCCGGGTAGGCGAAGGTCGACTCCTGGCCGTCGAATCCGATCAGGGACATCACCATGGAGCCGAATCCGTACGCCTTGCGCAGGGTGAGGTGGACCTTCAGGGTGGTTGCCGTGGTCTGGGCTACGAACATCCTTGCGCCACTGCGTAATACGCCCTCTCGCTCGGACTCGCCGCCCGGGAGCATGCCCGGGTTGTCGGCCAGGAAGACGATCGGGAGGTGGAAGGCGTCGGCGACCGAGATGAAGTGGGCGGCCTTGTCGGCGGCGGCGGAGTCGATCGAACCCGCCAGCACCTGTGGCTGATTGGCCACCACGGCGACCGGGTGGCCGCCGAGATGGGCGAGGGCGCAGATGATCGCCTCGCCGAAACCGGGCTGTACCTCGAACCAGTCGGTACCGTCGAAGACGACGTCCAGTACGGCGCGCATATCGTAGGTGTGCTGGTTGTCGCGGGAGATGATGTCCAGCAGTTCGGGTGTGGCGCGCGGACGGGTGGAATCGTCGGGCAGATACACCGGCGGATAGGACCACGCGCTCGGCGGGAAGTAGGACAGGTAACGGCGGATCTCGTCGAGCACGTCCTCGTCGGTCTCGGCCAGGTTGTGGATCACCCCGCTCGGCAGCGCGACCTCCGGCCCGCCGAGATCCTCCTTCGAAATATCCTCTCCCGTAGATACTTTCACCACCGGCGGCCCGGCGGTGAAGATCGCGCCCCGGCGGCTCATGATCGAGAAATCCGACACCGGCGCGACCAGGGCGCCGTGCCCGGCCGAGGGGCCGAGCACGCCGGTGACCGTCGGCACCCGGCCGGAGCATCGCGCCTGCGCCAGCAGGTCGGTCGGAGTGCGGCCGTAATGGCTGCCGGTGGCCCGGAAACCCGCGCCCTCCAGCAACATCACCAGCGGCACCTTGTTGCGCACCGCGAGTTCGGCCAGCCGATACCGTTTGGCATTGCTGCCCGGCGCGATGGTTCCGGCCTGGGTCGTGAAGTCCTCCGCCCCCACCATCACCGGCGTTCCGTTGACGAGGCCCGCTCCGGTCACGATCGCATCAGCCGCGACCTCACCCCCGACGAGGGTTCCGAACTCCTGGAAAGTGCCCGGGTCGAGCAGCCTTTCGATGCGCGCCCGCGCGTCCAGCTCACCCTTGCCGTGATGCTTGGCGACCCGCTCGGGCCCGCCCATCGCCCGCACGCGGTCCCGGCGGCGCTCGAGATCCTCGAGCGTCTCTTTCCAGGTCTCAGCTTTCCAGGTCTGAGCATTCGTCATGACACGTCCTCCGTTCACCTCAGCGAGTAGCGGATCGGGAGATGTTTGAGCCCGCCGACGAAGGTCGTCGCGCTGAGTTCCGGCTCGCCGTTCAACTCGATCGACCGCAGTCGCGGCAGCAGCTCGGTGAGGAACTTGGTGATCTCCATCCGGGCCAGTCCGGCGCCGAGACAGAAATGCACACCGAAGCCGAACGCGGCATGCTTGTTCGGCTCGCGCTCGATATCGAAGCGGAACGGGTCGGCGAAGACGTCCTCGTCACGATTGCCGGACACATAGGACAGCAGCACCGACTCCCCCGCGGCGATCGGAACGCCGTGCACGGTCGTATCCTCGGCGGCGGTGCGCATGAATGCCTTGACCGGCGTGACCCAGCGGACGATCTCCTCCGTCGCCCGCGGCATCGAATCCATGTTGGCGCGCAACAGTTCCCGCTGCTCGGGATGTTCTATGAGCGCGCGCAACCCGCCGGAGATACTGCTGCTGGTGGTGTCGTGCCCGGCCGTGGCGATGATGGCGTAGTACGACATGGTGTCGACGTCCGAGAGCGGCTCGCCGTCGATGCGGGCGTTCGCGATCGTGGATCCGAGATCGCCGGTGGGGTGCTCCCGCCAGGCCGCCGTCAGATGCTGGAAGTAGGCGAACATCTCGAGCAGCGAGTTCATCGTCTCGTCCGGCGGTGCGCTGCGCCGCAGTTCGTCGTCGTCGCTGCCGACCAGTTCCTGGGTGAGCTTCAGCATCCGCGGGAAGTCCGCCTCGGGAACGCCGAGCAGCGACATGATCACGTACAGCGGGAAGTTCACCGAGACCTCCCGCACGAAGTCGCATTCGCCCCCGGCGTCGCGCATCTTGTCGACGTACTGCTTCGCGAGCTGCTCGATCCGTTCGCCCATGGCCTTCATGGATTTCGGGCTGAACCAGTCCGCGGCGATCGCCCGGACGACGCGATGCTGCGGCTCGTCCATGTGGATCAGCGTGCGAATCCCGGCCGAGGCCTGCATCTCGTCCGACGCGGCGGTCATCAGCACCGGCCGGGGCCAGTTGGTGAACAGCCGGTTGGCGCGCTCGATCGCCATGATGTCGGCGTGCCTGGTGATCGCCCAGAACGGGTGGTACCCGGGCACATCGACCAGCGACACCGGAGCCTTCGCCCGCAGTTCGGTCAGTGCACCGTGCAGCCTGGCCTCGTCGGCGTAGGCAGTCGGATCGGCCAGTACCTTCGCGGCGTCGTCGACGATCGGCATGCTCATGAGGGGCTCTTTCGTTGCGTGCTGTGCTGCTCGGCCGGGGTGGACCGGCCCGTTGTCGCGACCACTAGAGTGATTTATAGTGACCCTTACTGTCAATCATTCTATAACGCCCGTCCGGCCGGAACGGTGGTATTCATGACATCCGAGAAACGCAAGGTCGTCGTGGTGGGCGCCGGGTCCGGAATCGGCGCGGCGACCGCCGCGCACTTCCACGAACAGGGCGACTTCGTCCTCGCAGTCGACCTGCACCCCAACGACACCCCGGCGGCCCGGCACGAGCAGTGCGACCTGCGCGACGCCGCGGCGATCGCGGCGCTGCTGGACCGGATCGGCCCGGGCTGGGACCTGCTGTCCTATGTCGCCGGCGTGCCGGGCACGGCGCCCGCGGCGGACGTGCTGAAGGTGAACTACCTCGGCATGCGGCTGATGGCCGCGGGCATGCTCCCGCTGCTGCGCCGCGACGGCGCGATCGTCACCGTCGCGTCGGTGGCGGCACTGGGCTGGCAGCAGCGCGTGGACGACCTCGCGGGCCTGCTCGACGCCACCGACGGCGCGGCCGTCGAACACTGGCAGGCACAACAGGATCCGGACTATCCGGTGTACAGCACCTCGAAGCAGGCCGCGATCGTCTTCGCCAAGCGGCTGGCGCCCGCGGCCTGGCAGAAGTACGGCATCCGGGTGAACACGGTCAGCCCCGGTCCGGTCGAGACGCCGATCCTCCCCGATTTCGAGGAGTCGATGGGCAAGGACGTGCTCGACACGGTGAAGGCCGCGGTCGGCAGGCACGCCACCGTGGACGACATCGTGCCCGTGATCGCGTTTCTCGGTTCGCCGCAGGCGCGCTGGATCAACGGTCAGGACATTCACGTCGACGGCGGGTTCGTCGCACCGCTGGTGGCGGGGACGCCGATTCAGCTGTGACCCCTCCGCCGCGCGCCCGGCCGGGCACGGCCCGAACACGACGCGGAAACGGGCAATCGCTTATACTGTATTAATTACAGTAACTTATACCGCCCACGAGCCGCTCGGTAACGACGCAGAGGTGAACTGTGGATATCCCCGTTCAAGACGAATCGGTGACGGCCGGGAGCACTCTCGACCTTCGTGACCCGTACCCGTTCTTCGCCGCGCGGCGGCGGGAGGGAGGTGTCTTTCACGGGACGGTCATGGACTACTCCAAGACACCGGAGTCACTGCGCCCGTCGGACACCTACGCCGCGGTCTCCTACGCCGCCGCCAATACGGCGCTGCGCAACAGTCAGGTGTTCAGCTCCAAGCTCTACGACTCCACCATCGGAGTCTTCATGGGCCCGACCATTCTCGCGATGGACGGCAAAGCCCATCGGGCACACCGGAATTTGGTGGCCACCGCATTCAAGCCGCAGTCGCTCCAGCGCTGGGAACCGGAGATCGTCCGGCCGATCTGCGCCGCGCTCATCGACGAGTTCGCCGACCGGGGCAGCGCCGACCTGATCAAGGAGTTCACCTTCGAGTTCCCGACCCGTGTGATCGCGCGGCTGCTCGGGCTGCCCGAGGAGGATCTGCCGTTCTTCCGCAAGGCGGCGGTGGCGATCATCAGCTACGCCGACAAGGTGCCGCGGGCGCTGCAAGCCTCCAACGACCTGAAGGAGTACTTCCTCGGCCACATCGAGCAGCGCCGGTCGAAGCCGACCGACGACATCATCGGCGACCTGGTGGCCGCCGAGGTCGACGGGGAGAAGCTGACCGACGAGGCCATCTACTCGTTCCTGCGGCTGCTGCTGCCGGCCGGGCTGGAGACCACCTACCGGTCCTCCGGAAATCTGCTGTACCTGCTGCTGCGGCATCCGGACCAGTTCGAGGCGATACAGCGCAAGCACGATCTGATTCCCCAGGCCGTCGAGGAGGGGCTGCGCTACGAGACGCCGCTGACCCTGGTGCAGCGGTACGTGACCGAGGACGCCGAACTGGAAGGGGTCGCCCTCCCCCGGGGCGCGGTGCTGGACGTGTGCCTGGGCTCGGCCAACCGCGACGAGAACCGCTGGGAGCGGCCGGAGGAATTCGACATCTTCCGGAATCACGTCCCGCACATCAGCTTCACCGCCGGGGCGCACACCTGCCTGGGTCTGCATCTGGCCCGGATGGAGACGCGGGTCGCCGTGGAATCGCTGCTGAGCCGGTTGACCGGGTTCACCCTGCTGACGCAGGAGGATCCGCACATCTTCGGCCAGCCGTTCCGCTCGCCCAACGCATTACCGGTGACGTTCGATGTCATTGCCTGAGTCACAGGAGAATTCAGCGATAGGGAGGCTGCGATGAGCATCAGGACGACCGCCTCCTACGTCGCCGGCCGGGTGCTGCCGACGGATACGAGCCTCCCATGGGCGCCATCCCCGGCCTCGGCGAGCACACCGACAGTGCCCTGGCCGCAGTGGGATTCGATACGGACGACATCGCCCGATTGCGCGCGACCGGCGCCCTCGGAATCGAGGCCGACCACCCGATCCGCCGACCCGGACCCGAAAGGACGACACAGTGAGCGAACAGAACGCCACCACGACCGCGACCGACGAGGCGACCGGGCACACGGCACCGGACACGGCGAAACCACTTGCCGGCGAACTGAGTTCCGCCGACGAGCCGGTCCTGCTCACCGAACGGTCCGGTAGCGTGCTGACCCTGACGCTGAACCGCCCGCATCGCAAGAACGCCGTCACCCGCGAACTCTGGGCGGCACTGCGCGACGTGTTCCGCCAGGTGACCTATGGCAACGACGTGCGCGCGGTGATCCTGACCGGCGCCGGCGGCTCGTTCTGCTCGGGCGCCGACATCTCCGATGCCGCCGGAGTCGACGAGTTCCCCGATCCCAGCAAGGAGATGCTGGCCATCAACGAGGCCGTACAGCAACTGCACGACCTCCCGGTGCCCACCCTGGCGAAGGTCCGCGGCGTGGCGGCCGGAGCCGGGTTGAATCTCGCGCTGGGCTGCGATCTGGTGGTAGCGACGCCCGACGCGCGGTTCTGCGAGATCTTCACCCGCCGGGCCCTGTCGCTGGACTGCGGCGGGTCCTGGCTGCTGCCCAAGCTCGTCGGCCTGCAACAGGCCAAGCGCCTGGCGATGCTGGCCGAGATGATCGGCGCCGAGGAGGCGCGGTCGCTCGGGCTGGTGACCTGGGTGAAACCCGACGAGGCCATCGACGGCTTCGCCGACGAGCTGGCGGCCGGGCTGGCGGCGGGGCCGCCGAAAGCGCTCGCGCAGACCAAGTCCCTGCTGAACGACGGCACCGACCGGACGATGCGCGAGGCCCTCGCCGGCGAGGCACGCGCCCAGGCCATCAACCTGTCGGGCGCCGATGTCATCGAGGCGTTCGCGGCGTTCGCCGAGAAACGCGCACCGGTGTTCACCGGCGCCTGGGGCACGGGAGGGTAGCCATGGCGGCCCGGAACTCCCGAGGGACGGCCCAGAAGCGGCGGCGCCGCGAGCGCGGCTCGCTGAACCCGGACGACATCATCGACGGCGCCTTCGAACTCGCGGAACAGGTTTCGATCGACGGGCTGAGCATGCCGCTGCTCGGACGGCATCTCGACGTCGGGGTCACCAGCATCTACTGGTACTTCCGCAAGAAGGACGACCTGCTCAACGCGATGACCGATCGGGCGCTGCGGCTGTACGTCTACGCGCTGCCCGCACCGTTCGTCGAGGCCGGCAACTGGCGTGAGACGCTCCGCGACCACGCCCGCACCATGCGGCACATCTTCCTGACGAACCCGATTCTGTGCGATCTGATCCTGATCAGATCGGCGCTCAGTCAGCATGCCGGCCGGATCGGGGCCGAGCAGGTGGAGCGGACGGTGGCCAGCCTCGTGGAGGCGGGTCTGTCGGCCGACGAGGCCATCGACACCTACTCCACGATCAATCTCCATATTCGCGGATCCGTTGTGCTGCAACGACTCTACGACAAGAACACGGAACTGGACGCGGAGGGCCGGGCGTACTACGACAGCATCCTGATCGAGCCGGAGACGACACCGCTGCTCGCCGACGCGATGGCCAGGGGCCTGCGGTCGGGCGCACCGGACGACCGGAACTTCGAGTACGGCCTGCGCTGCATCCTCGACCACGCGAGCCGGCTCATCGAATCCCACGCGTCCAGGGGCGTGAATTCCGCTGTGGCGCAGCGGCCGGACGGCACCGCGGCCTCATGAGGCGGCCGTGCTCGCCCTGCCGTCGGCGGCGCCGCCCCGGCCGTACCGGACTCGGCCCCGCTCATTCCGACGATCGCCCCCCGAAGGAAACCCCATGCCGTTCGATTCCATCTCCTACCGTGTCGACGGGCACACGGCCACGATCACGCTGAACCGCCCCGACGCGCTGAATGCGCTGAGCCCGCACATGATCACCGAACTGCGGGCCGCCTACACCGAGGCCGAGAACGACGACAAGGTCTGGACCCTCGTCGTCACCGGCACCGGCCGCGCCTTCTGCACCGGCGCCGACGTCAAGGCCATCCTCGAGGGCCTCGACCTGCCACTCCACGAGGCCGACATGCTCGCCGAATCCTTCCGCGAGCGCGTCACCCGCACCGAGGACGCACTGGAAGGACCGCGCGCCTTCGTCGAGAAGAGGACACCACAATGGCAGTGCCGATGAGCCACTCCGCCCACGTGCTGAGCCGCCGGATCGCCGAGATGCTTGCGCTGCAACCGGATTCACCGGCGATCGAGTTCGACGAGCACTGGCACACGTGGCGCGAGCTGAGCGAACTCACCCAGCGCATCCGCTCGCTCACCACCGTCCATCCCGTCGGCCGGCGTCAGGTCGGCATCCTGCTGCGCAACCGGCCCGAACACGTCGCCGCGTTCCTCGGTGTCCTGCTGGCCGGGGGCACCGTCGTCGTGATCAACCCCTCCCGCGGTGACGACCGCACCAGGGCCGACATCACCGAGCTGCGACTACCCCTGATCATCGGCGCCCCCGACGATCTCGCGACGCTCGTGACACCGGCGCCCGGATCGGCCGTCGTCTCGCTCACGGGCCTGGCGGCGGAACCACGGCTGACCGCCTCCGCGGGCCGGCGCCCCTTCACCGGCACGGACCGGTCGGGCGTGGCGGTGCGCATGCTCACCAGCGGAACAACCGGCCCGCCCAAGCGCCTCGACATCACCTACGACATGCTGGCCCGCAGCGTGATCGGGCCGGATCCGGACCGGGCACCGGCGCCGGCGCAGCCACGCACGGGTGTCGCGATCGTCAACGCGCCGCTGGTCCATATCGGCGGCGTGTTCCGGGTGCTGCAATGCGTCGCCGAGGCCCGCCCGTTCGTGCTCCTCCCGCGATTCGATCTGGACCGCTGGGCGCGGGCCGTGCGCACGCATCGCCCGAAGGCCGTCTCACTCGTCCCGGCCGCGGTGCGCATGGTGTTGCATTCGGATCTGGGCAGGGACGATCTGGCCGGCATCCGGGTCGTCACGTCGGGCACCGCGCCGCTGTCGGCCGCCGACGCCGACGCGTTCTACCAGAGGTTCGGCATCCCGGTCCTCACGTCCTACGCCGCAACGGAATTCGGTGGTGGTGTCGCGGGCTGGACGCTGTCCGACCATCAGAAGTACTGGAAAGCCAAGCGCGGCAGCGTCGGCCGCGCCAGCGGTGGGGCGCGGCTGCGGGTGGTCGACGAGGGCGGCACCGACCTCGGCACCGATCACCCCGGCCTGCTCGAGGTGATCCCCGGCCAGCTCGGCCCCTCCGCGGACTGGATCCGGACCACCGACATGGCACGCATCGACGCCGACGGCTTCCTGTGGATCCTGGGACGGGCCGATCAGGCGATCATCCGCGGCGGCTTCAAGGTCATGCCCGACGACGTGCGCACCGCCCTCGAGAGCCACCCGGACGTAGGTGGCGCGGCGGTCGTATCGCGGCCCGACGACCGGCTGGGCGAGACGCCCGTCGCCATGGTGGAACCGCGGGACTCGCGGTCGGCCGATCCCGGCGAGCTGATGGAATTCCTGCGGAACCGGCTGGCGGCCTACGAGATCCCCACCGACATCGCGGTCGTGGCGGCTCTTCCCAGGACACCGTCGGGCAAGGCGGACCTCGGCGAGGTACGCCGTCACTTCACCGAGCCCGCCCGCTCCGTTCGAGGCGATAATGATCGTTGACGACACGAATGATCATCGACCGTCCACCACCGGTCCCGGCGGCCACTGCCGTCACCGCGGCGGCGGTTCCTCGCATCCCGCAGTGGCGTCGTCGGGATCGGCGAGCCGCACACCGGTGACGATGTCGGGCCGGATCGCGACCACCTGGTCGCGGGGCCCGGGTAACAGCGACGGGAGCACGGCGAGGTAGCGGTCGCGCAACTCCCGGTCGACGATCTCCTCGGCGAAGCCGGTGACGATGACCCACCATCCGGAGTGGGTCTCCTGATCGATGGCATCGGCCACGAAGGCGACAACCTGCCGCTCGGAGGAGGTGAGGGCACTGCCGAGGTTCGCACGAATGATCACGAAGCCGTCCGCGACGGCATGGTTGACCGGCCGGATGGTGGGTAATGCGTTGCGGGAGAATGCGACTCGCCCGAGCCGGACACCGGCCAGCAGGCGAAGCGATTCCTCGGGCGAGATGTCGTACTCTCTCAGCGCGTGCCGCGCGGTCCCGTCGTCCATCGTCGCCCGTGGCCTCTGTTCGTTCCTCACCATGCATCCACCCTGGGACCTGGTGCGCTACGGCACACCGGCGACTCGTCCCGGGCCGGTGACCGATCCCCTCCAAACGCGACACACCCGGTCAGTGCGACGGGACGGTATGTCGGTGCCCCGCACCGGCCGAGCCCCGCAGAATGGGATGTATCCGTCGACCCGCATCGCAGCACGGGAGCGTCGTGGCATATTCGTCGGCCTTCGAGCAGTGGAAATCGACGCTGAGCCGGATCTTCGTGCCGATATCCATCGGGCCGCTCGGGCCGGGCGAATTCCGCGGCAGCGTCACCGACGTCGAATTCGACCGGTTCGGCATGTCCGTGGTCATGAGCAGCCCACAGCGGGTGTGGCGGACTCCGCGGCAGATCGCGCGGCCGGGAAAGGAATATCTGGTCGCGCTCGTTCCGACCGCCGGGGGCTGCCTGTTCGAGCAGCGGGGCCGCGTCGCAATCGCCGTCCCCGGTTCGATCACCTTCTGCGACACCAGCCGTCCGTTCACCTGCCGTTCCGAGCGCTGGAGCGAGTCCGTGATCGTGCGGGCACCGTTGGCCCAGATACTCGACGGGACCGGTCTGTCCGGTACCGAACTGCCGACGGCCATCGCGGTTCCGGGCGACGGAGCGGTGGGCGTCGTGACCCGGTTCTTCGCCGATCTGGCCGAACTGCACACCGCCGACATCGATCTCGCCATCGGGATGGCCGAACACGGTGCGGGACTGCTGAACTCGGCGGTGCTCCTGGCGGCGGACCAGTACGGGACGAGGCACACCGTCGACATCTGAGCCGGATGATAACGCGGTTCTGCTCCGCCGACGCACGGCAGCCGCAACAATGGCGAAGGTGAACACCCCGGCTGGGCAGATTGTCCTCGATGTTCGCTCCTCGGCGCACGTGCCGGCGGGCCAGGCATTCGAGGAGTGGGAGGCGGGCATGAGCTCCGCCTACGTGCCGCTGTCCGTCACACCGGTCGGTGGGGACAGCTTCCACGGGACCGTCGATCTGGCCTCCTTCGAGGATCTCGAGCTGTCCAGGATTCGTTCGAGTGCGCAATGTGTCCGCCGCACCGCCCGGCTCATCGCCCGCTCCGAGGAGCCGTTCCTGGGCGTCACGATCAACGTCGCCGGGCAGGGCTGGCTGGAACAGGGCGAACGAGTGGCGGGACCGCTTCCGGGAGAGATGTACCTCCTGGACACGGCACGCCCATTCACCGTGCAGCTGGACGGCCCCTGGGAACGCATTGCCGCGCGGGTGCCCATGCGCCGCATCCAGGAGTTGACCGGACTGGGGCCGGATCGGATCCGCACCGGCGTCCCACTATCGACCGGCGGCGCAATGGGACTCGTCAGCCGGTTCATCCGGGACCTGTCCGAACTGAATCGGACGGATTCGACCGCAGCGAGCGTGCTGGCCGGGCACGGCATCGATCTGCTGGCCTCGGCGGTCCAGCTGGCGACGGGGATACCGCCGCGCGGGCCGTCGGCGCAGGTCCTGATCCGGCAGCAGGTGCTGTCGTTCATACGGCGCCGATGCACCGACCCCGCTCTCACCGTGGAGCAGATCGCACTCGGCTGCGCGGTGTCCCGCAGCACGCTGTACCGGCTGTTCGACAGCGCCGACGGCGTCGCCGCCACCCTGCGCCGCACGCGAATCGACCGCGCCCGCACCCTGCTTCGCACCACCGGCCGGCCGCTCGCAGCGGTCGCGGCCGCCTCGGGCTTCGCCTCGGACCGGCAGTTCTACCGCGCGTTCAAACACGACACCGGCACGACGCCCGGCGAATTCCGCGCCCGGCGCGCGATCCCGACCGTGACCGATCAGTCACCGTTGTACAGGGCTGCCACGGCGGTCACCTCGACCCCCGGTGCGGAGTTGTGCGGCAGCTGATCGACGGTCGCGCGGCCGGACACTCCAGAAGTGCATACCGCATGACTTACAGTAATACTGTACAATACAAACTCACGGTCAGGCGAACGACGACGCGCCCGAATAGCGCCGGGCGGAACCGGTACGGCCGGCTCGCCCCGAACTACGATCGGCGAGGACCACGCGGTAGGTAACCGGCCGGCGCCGAGTAGCCGGTCACGAGGAGGCATGCCAATGACCAGCACGTCCACCGGAACCGACGCCGTCACCGCCGAGGACTTCCGCGATATCCTTTCCCAAACAAGGGAATTCGTCCGTTCCGTGGTCATACCGCAGGAGCAGCGGATCGTCGACGAGAACCGCATGCCGGGCGAGATCGTCGGACAGGCCAAGTCCATGGGTCTGTTCGGCTACGCCGTCCCCCAGGAATGGGGCGGTCTCGGGCTGGATCTGACGCAGGACGTCGAGCTGGCCATGGAACTCGGCTACACCACCCTCGCCCTGCGGTCGATGTTCGGCACCAACAACGGCATCGCCGGGCAGGTACTGGTGGGCTTCGGTACCACCGAACAGAAGTCGCGCTGGCTGGAGCGCATCGCCTCCGGCGAGGTGGTGGCGTCGTTCGCGCTCACCGAATCCGGAGCGGGATCGAATCCGGCCTCTCTGCGGACCACGGCGGCCGGGTCGGGCGAGGGTTGGATCCTCAACGGGGAGAAGCGATTCATTACCAACGCCCCCGTCGCGGACCTGTTCGTCACCTTCGCCCGAACGCGACCCGCCGACGCGGACGGGCCCGGGATCTCGGTCTTCCTCGTCCCGGCGAATGCGCCCGGCGTCGAGGTCGGCCCCAAGGACCGCAAGATGGGCCAGGAGGGCGCCTGGACGGCGGAGGTGCGCTTCCAGGACGTGTACGTCGGCCCCGACGCGCTGGTCGGCGGCAGCGAGGACATCGGCTACCGGGCCGCGATGACGTCGCTGGCGCGCGGCCGGATCCACATCGCCGCGCTGGCCGTCGGCACCGCGCAGCGCGCCCTCGACGAATCGGTGGCCTATGCCGCGACGGCCACTCAGGGCGGCACGCCGATCGGGCAGTTCCAGCTGGTGCAAGCTCTGCTGGCCGATATGCAGACGGGCGTCATGGCGGGCCGCGCCCTCGTCCGCGACGCGGCCCGCGCCTGGGTCGCCGGGGAGGACCGGCGCATCGCCCCTTCCGTGGCAAAGCTCTACTGCACCGAAATGGCCGGCAAGGTCGCCGATTCCGCGGTCCAGGTGCACGGCGGCACCGGCTACATGCGCGGTGTCACCGTCGAGCGCATCTACCGCGACGTCCGGCTGCTGCGACTCTACGAGGGCACCAGCGAGATCCAGCGCCTGATCATCGGCGGCGGCCTGGTGAAGAACGCCCAGCGCCCGGGGCAATAGCCGACTCACCCATCTCGGTGCCGATGGGCGCCGTGGCGCGCCGAGCGCGCTGTCCCGCGATCGACGAAGGCGTGCGGAGGCCGAATCGACGGCCCGCCGGCTGCCGGATCGTGGCTCGGGCCGGGGTGGCGGTCGGCAGAACCGAGGTCGTTTCGGTTGCCCTGTTACTTCGCGGGCGAATAGTTCGGCCGGCCCAGGCCGAGGATGTATTGCGCGATCATATTGCGGAACACGTCCAGGGTGCCGCCGTAGATGCCGACCAGCGGTGCCCAGCGGTAGAGGTAGTCGGCCGCGGCGGTGGCCGCCGCTCCCCCGTCGTTCCCCGACCGCGGCGACGTGCCGAGGACGTCCATGAGGTCCGGGGCGATCTCGCGCATGGTCTGCCCGATCGCCACACGACCGAACAGGCTCGGGGCACTCAACGCCGCCTCGATGCGAGCATGCGCGCGCCCGAGCCGGTAGGCGATCGCACCGTCGTCGAGGCGCCGGCGGCCGTCCGGCTCCGGCGCGGCGACCGCCGCCGTCGCCAGATCGGCGGCCACCGCCATCGTGGACCCGAAGCCGCTCATGATCGCGATGTCGGTGAGTCCGTCCGGATCCGGGCCGCCGGCGCCGTGTTCGGCCGACAGCGGGCCGTTCAGCACCCGCCAGCCGTCGTTCACCTCGCCGAGCCGATACCTGTCGGGGATCCGAACGTCTTGGTAGTACGTGATATTCGTGCGTTCCCCGTCGACGGTCCGCAGACCCTGGATGTCGATGCCGGGCGAATCCAGCGGTACCAGGAACATGGTCAGGTTGCGGTGCCGGCGACCGTCCGGGTCCGTATTCGTCAGCAGGAACACGTACCGGCAGTTGTGCGCGCCGGAGGTGAACATCTTCTGCCCGTTGATGATCCACTCCTCACCCGCGCGCACCGCCCGCGTCCGGCAGGTGGCGATGTCGGAGCCGCCCTCGGGCTCGGTGTAGCCCATCGCGAACCGGATCTCGCCTCGGTACACCCCGCCCAGCACCTCCTCGAGCAGTTCCGGAGAACCGTACTGCCGCACCGCTTGCAGGATCATCATGGTGGCTCCCCAGGTCACCAGCGGAGCCTTGCGGCGGCGCCGCTCCAGATCCCAGATGCGGCGCTGCACCGCCGTGAATCCGCCGTCCTCCGCGCTGGTCACCTCGCGCTCGAGCCACCCGTGCGCACCCATCGCCAGGTGCAGATCCTCGACGAATCCGTCGCCGGTCTCGTGCGCCCGGCGCAACACGTCCTCGGTCACGTGGGTCGCGAGGAAATCCCGTGCCTCGTCGAGGAATTGGCGGTCCTCGGCGGACAGGTCCACCCTGGCGAAATCCATCTAGGTCCCTTCTGCGTAGTGAAATCGACTGTGTCCGAACGGGACCTGCGTGGCCACGCCAGCCGCCTCCTCCCGCGTTGCCCGCTCAGTCGGCGGCAACGGCCTGTTCGCGAGCCCAGCGATAGTCGGCCTTGCCCACCGGGCTGCGGACGATCTCCGGACGGAACACCACGTCCTTCGGAACCTTGTAGTGTGCAATGGATTTCGCGGCATGGTCGATCAGTTCCCCGGCCCCGGCCGACTCGGCCAGCGCGACGACCGCGACGACCTCCTGACCCCAGCGCTCGCTCGGGCGGCCCACCACGACGACATCGGCGACGGCCGGATGGGACGAGATCGCCAGCTCGACTTCTTCGGCGAAGATCTTCTCACCGCCCGAATTGATCGTGACCGCGTCCCGGCCCAGCAGCTCGATGGATCCGTTCGCCAGATGCCGCGCGCGGTCTCCCGGCAGCACGAAGCGCACACCGTCGATGGTGGGGAAGGTGGCCGCGGTCTTGGCGGCGTCGCCCTTGTAACCGAGCGGCGTGAAACGACGCTGCGCGAGCCACCCGATGCCGTCGTGGCCCGCATCCAGCACCGCCCCGAAATCCTCTGCCACCACACAGGTGTCCACCCCCGCCGCGAACGTACCGGTGGACACGGCTCCGGCCGCCGACACGTGGTGCAGCTGCGCGCCCGTCTCCGACGCCCCCACGGCGTCGAGCACGACCAGTCCGGGGACCGCGTCGATCCATCGCTGCTTCATCGCCGGGCCGAGTACGGCGCCCCCGCTGGCCAGCGCCACCATCGACGACACGTCGGCCGTCTTCGCCTCGACCGCCGCGAGCAGCGGCCGGGCCATCGCATCACCGACCACGATCACGATGGTGACCCGCTCCCGCTCGATGGTGCGGACGATCTCCCCGGCGTCGGTGTGGCCGACCACCGAGGAGAGCACGATCGTCTGCCCCGTCGTCATCGCGGTGAGCACCGCCCACTGCGCCGCACCGTGCATCAGCGGCGGCAGAATCATCAGCCGGACACCGGGATTCGACGCCGCCCGAGCGGCGATCTCCGCGTAGGAACCCACTACCGCGCCGGTGTTGTTGTCCCGGCCGCCGCAGGCCGCCATGAAGATGTCGTGCTGGCGCCACAGCACCCCCTTCGGCATTCCGGTGGTGCCGCCGGTGTACAGTACGTAGAGATCGTCGGGACAAGCCTGCGGCAGCACGGGATCCGAATCCGCCGACGCGATGACGGTCTCGTAGTCGACTGCGCCGTCGAGCAGTTCGTTGCCGGAATCGTCGGCGATCTGAACGAGCACACGCACCTGCGGGAGACCGGGCAGCACCTCGGCGAGCCGCGGCGCGAAGGCGGCGTGGTAGATCAGCGCCGTCGCACCGGAATCCGCCAGCAGCTGCCGGAGCTCGTTCTCGACGTACCGGTAGTTGACGTTGAACGGCGCCACCCGCGCCCGGAAGGAACCGAGCATCCCCTCCACGTACTCGGGGCCGTTGTAGGCGTAGATGCCCAGCAGGTCCTGCCCGACCTCATGGCCCGCCAGCGCCGTCCGCTCGGTGTGGCATCCCAGCCCGCACGAGCACAGATAGGCGGCCAGTCGCTTCGACCGATCGGCGATCTGGGCGTACGTGTAACTCCGGCCGCCCTGCACGACCAGCTCCCGATCCGGGAGCGCGGCCGCCGCGGCATCGGCGGCCGCTACCAGCGTGAATTGCGCGGTCGACGGTTCTGATTCGGTCGCGGAACGAGACAACGCTGCCTCCTCGGTCGTATGCTCCCCAACCCCAGTGAGGTTACATCAACTGTAAGACATACGGGAAATATTACGAGAATCACCGGAGCAGGTAGCGCAAGCCGTTCAGCCGCGGTGACGGAAGGCAGGCCGAGGAACCTGGATCCGGCAGTTCGAAGCCCCGGCTCCCGGCAACCACACGACCGCCGAACACCGCCACCCGATCTGCGCCGACGGCGGCGCGGCGACTCAACGATCCGTTCGGTACGGGTCGTCGAGGACGGCCGGAGTGCTCGCGATCTCCAGCACATCCGACGGATAGGACGGCCCAGCGGTGTAGAAACGGGCCCGGGTACGACCGACGGGCTCGAGCACTCCGAGGCCGACGAGATCGCGCAGATCGCGTTGCGCCTGCTGCACGCTCAGCCCCTCGGCTTGCTCGTACCGGGTACGGCGGACCCGTCCCGCCATCGCCGCGTCGTGCAACGCGGCCACGATCCGCTCGTCCAGCCCGCGGCCGGCGACGAACTCCTCCAGCATCGCCCAGACGGTCCGCGCCCGTACCCACCGGGCGTGAACGGTCTGAGCCTGCTGGTGGTAGGCAGTCAGGTTGAAGGTAATCCATTCGGAGACATCTTGATCCGGCCGATAGGTGCTGCCCCGGCGGCCGAGAACCTGGTAGTACTCCCAGGTGTTCCCCGGACGCCCCAGCCACGCCTCGATCGACGAGAACTCCGGGGACAAGACGCCCTCGCGGGCGATCATCAGAGTTTGCAGCGACCGCGACATCCGGCCGTTCCCGTCCGCCCACGGGTGAATGGACACCAGATGCAGGTGCGCCATCGCCGCGCGGACGAGCGGATGCGTTGCGCCGTCATCGGTATCGAGCCAGTCGACGAGTTCGCTCATCAACGCGGGCACCCGATCGGCGTCGGGCGCGGTGTAAGCCGCGATGCTGGGGTCGCGAGCATCGGTCACGTAGACCGGGCCCCGCCGCCACCGCCCGGCCGGGCGACGTTCGGCATGCCTGTGGCCCTGCAACATCCAATGCAGCGCGTTCAACAGGCCCTTGCTGTAGGAGAAATCGTCCACGTCATGGAGCGTCTGGATGTAGGTCATCATCTGTTCGTAAGCGAGGGTCTCGGCCTTGTTCTCTTCCGAGACTTCGACGTCCCGTTCACCCGCGATCAGATCTTCCACGTCCACGGTGGAGACCTTGAACCCCTCGATGGAGTTCGATGCGGCGACAGCGTCCGCGGTGAGGAACTTCCGAAGGCCACCCGCCCACTTCCCGGGCTTCCCCTGGAGTTCATGGCGCAGTTCGTCGCGCATCCTGTCCACATCGGCGAGAACATGGATATCGGCAGGTGTCAGCATGGGCGTCGGGAACAGCACACCATCACGATATTATGACGTAATCATTACGTCAATCGCGCGTCGCCGATCGGCTGCTGCGTGGTGTCCGTGCCCATCCGTGCCGGCTTTCGGTCGGAACTCAGCCGAGCTCGAGCGGGCCGTCGTGGATCACGGCCGCGAGCTGTCCCAGCTCGAATCCGCTGTCCGCCGTGGCGGCCAGGCACGCCGCCACGTCCTTGCGAAGAAAGGGTGCGGCCATGCGCTCGAAACCCCGCAACCCCCCGGTGCGGTGCACCGATTCGGCGGCGTAGCTGCGGCCACTGCACGCCAGCAGGGCACGCACCAGCTCGTCGTCGGCGATACCCATGCGGCGCCCCACCTCCGCCGCGGACGCGACCAGTTGCGCGTTCGCGGCGAACAGCGCGTTGTTCACCAGCTTGACGGCCAGGGCACTGCCCAGATCTCCCGTGGCGACGATCGTTTCGGCGTAGGACTCCAGCACCGGCCGCGCCACCTCCACCGCGGCGGCCGGGCCGCCCAGCAGGACGGTCAGCCGCCCCGCCGCGATATCTTCGGCCGAGCCGCTCACCGGCCCGTCGAGCAGCACCGGCCCCTGCGAATACGGGCCGGCCAATCCGCGCACCGTCGACATCGTGCCGGTCGTATGCGACACGACGACGCACTCCTTGCTCGCCGTCGCCAGCACTCCCCCGGGGCCGCCCAGCACCTCCACCAACTGCTCGTCGGAGAACACGCACGCGATCACGACATCGCTCGCCGCGGCCGCCTCGGCGACCGAGTCGACCACCTCCGCCCCGGCCGCCCGCACCCGCTCCCGCACCGAGGGCCGACGCGCGTAGACCACCACCCGGTGCCCCGCCCCCAGCAATCGGAACACCATCGGCTCACCCATCTGTCCAGCCCCTACGAAGCCGATCACCTGCGACATCCGCGCACTCCTCACTCACACTCGGCCCGGGTCGGCCTACCACACGCTGGGACAGCACGAATAGTGAATATTCCAGTAAGCAAAACTGTAACAGCGCCACCGACCCCTGGGCGCGGAACCGCCCGTCGCCCGCGGTCGACGACACCCTTGCGCAGGGGCCGCGGCGTCCATAGAGTGGTTTCCGACATATACCGTTGGTCTTACGATATTGCTCACGATATCGGTCTCCGACGGTCCGGCCACGGCAACGGCCGCACGGTGGCCTCGTCCCCCGTCCCGACTGGGCCGAGGCACCTCGACGCTGGAGAACTACAGGAGGGCACGTGACCGGACGACTCACCGGCAAGGTCGCATTCATCACCGGAGCCGCACGAGGTCAGGGGCGCGAGCACGCCGTGCGGATGGCCACCGAGGGCGCCGACATCATCGCCGTCGATCTGGCGGGCCCGCTGCCCCCGGCGGTGCCCTACGATTCGGCGACCCCGGACGATCTCGCCGAGACCGTGCGCCTGGTCGAGCGGACCGGCCGCCGCATCGTGGCCACCGCCGCCGACACCCGTGACCTGGACGGTCTGCGCAAGGCGGTGGACAGCGGGGTGGCCACCCTGGGCCGGCTGGACACCATCGTCGCCAACGCCGGGATCTGCGTACCGGAGCCCTGGGACGCGATCACGCCCGACTCCTTCCGCGACGTCATCGACATCAACGTCACCGGCACCTGGAACACGGTGACGGCCGCCGCCCGGCACATCATCGAGGGCGGCCGCGGCGGGTCGATCATCCTGATCAGCTCCGCCGCGGGCATCAAGATGCAGCCGTTCATGGTGCACTACACGGCGAGTAAACACGCCGTCACCGGCATGGCCCGGGCCCTGGCGGCCGAACTCGGACAGCACAACATCCGCGTCAACAGCGTGCACCCCGGCGCGGTCAACACGCCGATGGGCAGCGGGGACATGGTTACGGCCCTACAGCGCGCCTTCGAATCGAATCCGCAACTGGCCCATATGACCACGCCGTTCCTGCCCGCGGGGATCGCCGAAACGGCGGATGTCGCCGCCACGGTGTGCTGGCTGGCCGGCGACGACGCGCGGTCGATCACGGCCGCCCAGATCGCCGTCGACCTGGGCTCGACACAGTACTGAGGTCCGGAGTGATCGCCGATCCCGGAAGAGGTTTCGCCGTGCCGCTGCCGACCGATCGCGTCGCATATCGCTGTGACCAGCACGGACACCACGGGGAAAGCCGCGGCCCACACCGAACTGACCGCCGAATTCCCTTCTCCCGGAGAGCGATTCCATGCGTGAGGCAGTGATCTGTGAACCCGTTCGCACACCCATCGGCCGCTACGGTGGCGTCTTCCGCTCGCTCACCGCGGTCGATCTCGGCGTCACCGCGCTGCGCGGACTGCTCGAACGCACCGGGCTGGACCCGGAACTCGTCGAGGATGTCGTGCTCGGGCACTGCTATCCGAACAGCGAGGCGCCCGCCCTCGGGCGAGTGATCGCGCTGGACGCCGGGCTGCCGGTCACCGTCGGCGGCATGCAGATCGACCGGCGCTGCGGCTCCGGGCTGCAGGCGGTGATCCAGGCCGTGCTGCAGGTCCGCAGCGGCGCCAACGACATCGTGGTCGCGGGCGGCGCCGAGAGCATGAGCAATGCCGCCTTCTATTCGCTCGACATGCGCTGGGGCGGAGCCCGCAACGGCGTCCGGGTGCACGACGGCCTCGCCCGCGGACGCGAAACCGCCGGTGGGCGACACCATCCCGTCCCCGGCGGCATGCTCGAGACCGCGGAGAACCTGCGCCGGACCTACGACATCCCGCGCGCGGAACAGGACCGGCTCGCCGTCCGCTCCCATCGGCACGCGATCGAGGCGCAACGCAGCGGCGCGAGCGCCGAACAGATCGTTCCGGCCACCATCGCCTCGCGCGGCGGCGAGACGGTGGTCGACACCGACGAGCACCCGCGCGCCGACACCACGTTCGAGGCGCTGGCGGCGCTGAAACCCGTTCGCGCGCAGATCGACCCGGATTCCACCGTCACGGCGGGCAATTCCAGCGGCCAGAACGACGCCGCCGCGATGTGCCTGGTCACCACCCGCGACAAGGCCGAGCAGCTGGGCCTCACGCCACTGGTCACGCTGAAGTCCTGGGCGGTGGCGGGTGTCCCGCCGGAGATCATGGGCATCGGACCGGTGCCCGCCACCGAGGCCGCGCTGGCCCGGGCCGGACTCACCCTCGCCGAGGTCGACCTGATCGAACTCAACGAGGCGTTCGCCGCGCAGGCCCTGGCGGTCATGCGCGAGTGGAAATTCGGCGACGACGATCTCGAACGCACCAACGTGCACGGCTCCGGCATCTCGCTGGGCCATCCGGTCGGCGCCACCGGCGGCCGCATGCTCGCCACCCTGGCCCGCGAAATGCATCGTCGCGACCTGCGTTACGGCCTGGAGACCATGTGCATCGGCGGCGGCCAGGGCCTCGCCGCCCTCTTCGAGCGGGTGCCGTGACGACAGCATCCGGGCCGGTGCCCGCCGCGGGCGTGGCACGCGCCAGGCGTTCCGCGGGGCGGCCGCCGCTTCCCGAGTGTTTCCGACCACACACGGCGCACCGATGAAGACCTGACGGTATCATTTACGGTTATAGGTACTATTGTTGATTCCGGCCGGACCCCCGGGGCCGGAAACAGCTGCATCGGACAGGACTTCACGGAGGTGGCCGAAACATGGCGAAGCGGGCAACCGCGGAGAAGCGACCGCGGCGCGAGCGCGGTTCCCTCAACCCCGAGGATATTCTCGGCGGCGCGTTCGAACTGGCCGATCAGGTATCGCTGGACAACCTGAGCATGCCGATGCTGGGCAAACATCTCGACGTCGGCGTCACGAGCATCTACTGGTACTTCCGCAAGAAGGACGACCTGCTCAACGCCATGACCGATCGGGCCCTGCACCGGTACGCCGAGTTCGTGACGCCGTTCGTCGAGGCGCGCGACTGGCAGGAATCGCTGCGCAGACACGCCCGCACCATGCGGGACACCTTCCGGGGCAACCCCATCCTCTGCGATCTGATACTGATCAGGTCCGCGTTGAGCCCGGCGGCCGCGCAGCTCGGCGCCCGCCAGACCGAGCAGGTGATCGCCACCCTGGTCGAGGCCGGTCTGTCGCCCGACCAGGCCGTCGACACCTATTCGGCGGTTCAACTGCACGTCCACGGAACCGTTGTGCTGCAACGCCTCTACGACAAGAACAAGGAATCGGAGTCCGGGCCGAGCGCCTACTACGAGAACCTCACCATCTCTCCCGACACCACGCCGCTGCTCGCCGCGGCCGGCTCGAAGGGCCTGCACAGCGGCGCCCCCGACGACCACAATTTCGAATACGGCCTCGACCGCATCCTGGAATACGCGACCCGGCTGATCGAATCGGAATCGGGCACCGAGACGAGGAAGACGCCCACCGCGAGAACCGCCGAGAAGACGGCGACGGCCACCACATCCCCCGCCGAGAAGGCACCGGCAGCCGGGACGTCGGCAGCACGCCGCCCCACCAAGGCCACCGCAGCGAAATAGCCGGACATTCCCGGCCACCAGACACGCCGCAAAGGCGAGGGAGTGCTTCTCGGGCGCTCCCGCTCCGGAATCGCGCGAGCATATCGTCGACCGCCGGATGCGGCTGCTCCGACGACAGCAGCAACCCCGTGGGCGCCGGAGGACGGCCGCGGCCTTCCCGCGACCGAGCGGGGGTCGCGTACCGATTCCGCACCCCTCGCCCGGAGCCGGCCGCCCGGCAAACATCCTCTTTCTTCGGCGAAGGTTGCCTGCTACCTTGTACAAGGCACAACGGTATCACATACCGTATGTAAAACAGTATGCTCGTGAGATGCGAGAGACAGTGAGTCGAGACTCCCAATCCACCGGTGCAGGTTCCGTGACGGTGCAGCGCGACGGCGCGGTCCTGCACCTCGTCCTCGATCGCCCGGACCGGCGTAATTCGCTGAGCCGCACGATGGTCGACACGCTCGTGAACACCCTCACCGAGGCGGCATCCGACGACTCGCTGCGCGCGATCGGGCTGCGCGGCGCCGGAGCCGACTTCTGCTCCGGTGTCGACTGGGTGGCGGGCAACGGCGCGGACGGGCAGCGGCCGCGCACGGGAGACCTGGTCCGTCGCATCCCGCACACCGCCCACCGCGTGATCGAGCTCCTGCAGACCATCCAGCTGCCCGTCGTGTGCACCGTGCGCGGCTGGGCCGCCGGGCTCGGCTGCAATCTCGCACTGGCCGCGGACTTCACCGTGGCCGCCGACGATGCCCTGTTCTGGGAGCCGTTCCTGGCCCGCGGTTTCAGCCCCGACTCGGGATCGACGTGGTTGTTGCCCCGACTCGTCGGGTTGGCACGCGCGCGGCGGATGCTGCTGCTCGGCGACAAGGTGAGCGGCGCCGAGGCCGCCGACTGGGGGCTGATCGACCGCTGCGTACCCGCCGGCGATCTGGAGGCCGCCGCCGGCGACCTGCTGGCGCGGCTGGCGGCCGGCCCCACGGTCGCGATCGGGCTCACCAAGCAGGCGTTGGCGTACGGCCAGCACGCCACGCTCGCGCAATCGCTGCACCAGGAGCTCTTCGATCTCGAATTATCGTGCAGAACGAGCGATTTCAAGGAGGGACTGGCCGCGTTCCGGGAACGGCGCGCGCCGGAATTCCACGGCCGATGACCCACGAGGAGAGCACCATGCCGCCCGATGTCAGGCAGCGCCGATGACCGAGACACCCGCGGACAACCACCGCGCCGAACCGGTGGGCACCGCATTCGACACGATCCGGCTCGAGGTGGACCGCGCCGACCGCGTCGCCACCCTGACGCTGAACCGCCCCGAGCGCCTCAACGCCTTCGACCGGACCATGTGCGAGGAGCTGATCGAGGCGTGGCGGCTGGTCAAGCTCGACGATGCGGTGCACGCGGTCGTGCTGCGCGCAGCCGGGACCCGGGCGTTCAGCGCGGGCCTGGACATCAAGAAGCCCTACGGCCAGCCGTCGAGCGTGTGGCATCACGAGGATCCGGGCGAGGCGCTGAGCCCCAAGTGGCAGAAGATGTGGAAGCCCGTGGTGTGCGCCGTGCAGGGGATGTGCACGGCCGGCGGGTTCTACTTCGTCAACGAGGCCGACGTGGTCCTCTGCTCGTCGGATGCCACCTTCTTCGACTCGCACGTGTCGACCGGCCTGGTGTCGGCCCTGGAGCCGATCGGGCTGCGGCGGCGCATCGGCCTGGGCGAGACGCTGCGAATCGCGTTGATGGGCAACGACGAACGCGTCTGCGCGGAGACCGCGCTGCGCATCGGCCTAGTCTCCGAGGTGGTCTCCTCCGATCGGCTGTGGCCGCGGGCGCACGAGATCGCCGCCACCATCGCCGCGAAGCCCCCCGCCGCCACCCAGGGCACCGTCCGGGCGATCTGGGAGTCGCTGGACAAGCCGTATCGTGCGGCGCTGGATCAGGGCCTGCTCTACACGCGGCTCGGAAACCCGCTCGGCAAGGCGGAATTGGCGGCCACCCGTGATCACGGCGACCGGCCCGAACCGAGGATCCGCTGATGATCGGCCACGACGTCGCCGAGGACATCGTGACCACCGAATCGCCCACGGTCGCCGACTTTCTCCGTCTGCACGCACGGACCCGGCCCGACCATCCGTTGCTGATCTGCGACGCGGACCGAATGAGCTACGCCGAGGCCGAGCGCCGTTCGGCGCGCCTCGTGCGGGGGCTGATCGCGCTCGGCGCCGGCAAGGGCACGCATGTGGGCCTGCTGTACCCCAACGGCACGGCATTCGTCACCGGCGCGCTGGCCGCCGCGCGCATCGGCGCCGTGGTGGTCCCCTTCTCCACCTTCGCGACCGCGCGGGAGCTTCGAGAGCAGTTGGTGCACAGCGATGTTCACATCCTGCTCGCCACCGCCGCGTACCGTTCACACGATTACGTGCAGCGGCTGTCCGAGGTGCTCATCGACGCCGATTTCGATGCGGCCGAACGCCTGTTCTGTGCCGCCGTGCCGCAGCTGCGGCACATCGCGATCACCGACGGCGCCGCGCCCGGCGTCCGCGACATCATCGAGACTCGGCGGCTGGCCGACACCGTCGACGAGGCGCTGCTCACGGCGATGGAACGCGATGTCGACGGCACCGACCCGCTGGCCGTCGTCTACACCTCCGGATCGGCCGCCGCACCCAAGGGCGTGGTGCACACGCACACGGCGCTGCTCGAACACCAGCGCAATCTCAACGCCGTTCGCGGCCTCACCGAATCCGATGTGCTGTTCTGCAATTCGCCGTTCTTCTGGATCGGCGGATTCGCGTTCGGCCTGCTCGCCACCCTCGTCGCCGGTTCCACGCTGGTGTGCTCCGACGCCACCGACGCCGCCGCGACCCTCGATCTGCTCGAAGCCGAGAAGCCTACCGTGACAAACGGTTTCGCCGCGGGAATCGCGCATCTGGCCCGGCACCCGAGTTTCGCCCGCCGCGACCTGTCCTCGATGCAGCGGGGCAATCTCTACCCGATCATGCCCGGCGACGTGCGCCCGCGCGACCCTGAACTCCGGCACAACATGCTGGGCATGACCGAAGCCGGCGGGGTCGTCCTGATCAGCGGGGACGAATCCGATCAGCCCGAGCACCGCCGCGGCTCCTACGGCAGGCCCGCACCCGGTTTCGACACCAGGATCATCGATCCCGGCACCGGGGCGACCGTCGCTCCGGGGCAGGTCGGCGAGCTGTGTCTGCGAGGCCCCTTTCTCATGCAGGGCTACTACAAACGCAGCCGCGAAGAGTGCTTCGACACCGACGGCTGGTTCCACACCGGCGATCTGGTGCGCGCCGACGCCGACGGCTTCGTGTACTTCGTCGGCCGCAGCGGCGCCATGATCAAGACAGCGGGCGCGAACGTGGCGCCGGCCGAGGTGGAGAAGGCCATCGTGAAGATCACCGGCGGCACCGCACACGTGATCGGCCTCCCACACCCCGAGCGGGGGCAGGTGGTGGCCGCCGTCGTCACCGTTGCCGATCCGGCGGCGTTCGACGAAGCGGACCTGCGGGCCAGGCTGCGGGCCGAATTGTCGGCGTACAAGGTCCCCGCGCGCTTCGCGGCCGTCACCATCGCCGACATCCCGTTGCTGTCCAGCGGCAAGGTGGATGCGCGGCGACTGAGGCAGGTGTTCGATGATTGACGACATGGCGACCGCGCAAACCGTCGACCGGGTGCTGCGCCTGCGCGCGGCCCGCGACCCGGACACCGCGATGGTGATCGATCCGCGCCACCGCTTGAGCTACGGGGAACTCGACACCGCCACCGGGCATACGGCCGCGGCGCTGATCGATGCCGGGGTCGGCAAGGGCACCCGCGTGGGCCTGCTCATGCCCAATGGCACCGACTGGGTACGAATCGCGTTGGCGCTCACCCGGATCGGGGGCGTCCTCGTTCCGCTCAGCACCCTGCTGCGCCCGCCCGAGCTGCGCGCGCAGTTGCGTGTCGCCTCGGTGCGGGTGCTGATCACGGTCGAGGAGTTCCGCGGCCGGCGTTACCTCGAGGAACTGGGGCTCCCGGTGCATCGCGGTCCCCTCCGGGACCCGGAACTGCCGGCGCTGCGCGACATCCGGACCGCCGGCGAGCTGTTGTCCGCCGCGGCCGACCCGCGGGCCACGGCGATCGTGGGCCCGTCGACCACCACCGTCACCGCCGCCGATCCCCTGGCCATCATGTTCACCTCCGGCAGCCGCGGCCTGCCCAAGGCCGTCGTGCACACGCACGGCAGCGCCTTCGGCGCGGTGCGATCGGGCCTGCGGAGCCGGTGCATCGACGCGGGCTCTCGGCTCTATCTGCCGATGCCGTTCTTCTGGGTGGGCGGCTTCGGCGGTGGCGTGCTCACCGCGCTGCTGGCCGACGCCACGCTGGTCACCGAGGCCGTGCCCCATCCGGAAACGACGCTGGAACTGTTGCGCCGGGAGCGGGTCACGCTGTTTCGCGGCTGGCCCGATCAGGCGGAATCCCTTGCCCGGCAGGCAGAACGGCTCGGTGTCACGGTACCGACCCTGCGGCCGGGCAGCCTGGCGGCGATGCTGCCCGAACACCTGCGTGCGCGGCCCGGCGCCCGCGCCAACCTGTTCGGCATGACGGAGTCGTTCGGACCGTACTGCGGGTACCCGGCCGACACGGATATGCCGCCCTCGGCCTGGAACAGTTGCGGCAGGCCGTTTCCCGGCACGGAGGTCCGCATCGCCGATCCCGAGAACGGGCGGCCCGTCCCCTCGGGCACCGTGGGTGTCATCCAGATTCGGGGGCCGCACACGCTGCGGGGAATGTGCCGGCGCCGGCGCGAAGACGTCTTCACCGCCGACGGCTTCTACGACACCGGCGATCTCGGCCGCCTCGACGACGACGGATTCCTGTTCTACCACGGCCGATCCGACGACATGTTCAAGGTCAGCGGCGCCACCGTCTATCCCAGCGAAGTCGAGCGCGCGCTGCGGGGCATCGACGGGGTTACCAATGCCTTCGTCACCGATGTGCCCGGCCCACAGGGCGATCGGGTCGCCGCGGCAGTCGTATGCGACACCTCCACGATGACCGCCGACCGGCTCCGCGCAGTCGCCCGCGAGATGCTCAGTTCCTTCAAAGTGCCCACGGTATGGCTACTGACGGCCTCCGACGAGATGATCCCGCGCGGCTCGACGGGCAAGGTCGATATCGCCGGTCTCCGTCACCTGCTGTCCGTCCAGGAGCCGATCGACCGTCACCCACATCAACTGTCACCTCCGGCCGGATCGGCCGATTCCGGCCTCCGCGGCAAGTAGAGATCGGCCTGGCCGCCCAGGGTGACCGGGGGATCGTTACGCGGATCGGACAGGATCGATTCCACGATCCACAGCGCGTACGTGAGACAATCCACCGTGTCGGAACCGTAGACCCAGCCGTCGAACGGTTCCGGGCCGCGCTGAAGCCCGGTGATGCGCCAAGGGCATTTCCAACCGTGCGACTCGTGCGGTACGGGACGGCCGATCTCGATCGACAGGGGCACGCCGCCACGGTCGTCATAGGATCTCGACGCGATCACGTCGCCGAGTTCCACAGCAGGAACGTCAGAGGTGGTCATGATTCGAACCCTCTCACAATCAGCAGTCGCAGGCGGTACGCAGGCAGTTCTGATACCACTCGCCAGCTTCCTTCAGGCACAAGCGCACGGAGGTGGAGTCGGAGAACCGCCCGTAACAGGAGTTGGACAGTTCCTGATATCGGTTGTCGCACCACCCTTTCGAATGGGGCGGCATAGCCGCGGCGATACCGGCTCCGACGAACAATATCGCCAGCAACAACACCAGAACACGAATCATTCTGCGTAGCATGGGTTTTCCCTTCATCAGACCAAAAATGAGGTACCGCCCGCAATCGGAGCACGAAGAGTACAGGCGGCGCGCTCACCACTCGATTCAGATCCGCGGTTCGCGTTGCCCACACCTAGTAGAACGCCGCAGCAGTGAGGCAAGAAAGGTGGCAAGTCTGCCGAAAGCCGACTTGCCACACCCCTCGGATACGCAAGAATGAATCCATGAGCAGGGGCCGATGAACCACCCGACCACCGAACCCGAACGGCAACCGACGATGATTGCCGACCGGCTGGCGCACGAAATCAAGCGCCTCCGGAATGCGGCCGGCCTGAGCCAGCGCGTACTGGCCTCCAAGATCGGCTACTCGCGCCAGTACGTCACCATGACCGAATGGGAGGATTCCACCCTTCCCTCGCACGAGCTTGTTGCTGCGATAGACGCCGCGCTGGGCGCAGATGGACAACTGGTTGCCTTACGGCAGCGAGCCGATGTAGAACGCCGGTCACTCCGTGATCAAGAGGTAGACAACAAGCAGCACATTTCTCTACGCGCCGGAACCCGAACAACCATCGCCGACGCGGACATGGTCTGGCGGTCGGTCCGCGGGACGCTCAACGCACACCGACACACACTGAACAGCCTGGTCGAGCCGTTGTATCGGGACGCTGTCCGCATCGAGGGGACCACGTGTCTCAGCTGCCCGTCATGGCTGGCGCCGGAGCCGGTCGAGTTGCACACGATCCAGCTCGGATTCGAGTCGGACACGACGCCACCGCTCCTCGACGGCAGCGAGCCCGAGACTGCTGCCTGCCGTGCACCGCGCTCGGCAGACAACCGGTATCGCCGTTACAGCCAGGCCGTACGCGAAATCGCGAAACCGTCCCTGTTCGAGAACCGCATCTCTTACCGCCTGCTCGACGCATCGCTCGCGGCTGAAAACCGGTACATGCGGTTCGGATTGACGACGTACTTCGACATGGTCGACACCAGTGAAGTCCTCGCCCACGAAACCGCCGCCGCGTGGATGTCGCTGCGAACCCCCGACCAACGAATCTCCATGGACCATCTGCCGTTCCGGCGACTGGTCGGGGATCTGTTCGACCTCACGCGTCGTCCGGTCCTTCCTAGCATCAACACGCTGACGATCCGGCGTGCGCCCGACGGAGACACGTTCTTCCTGCATCGACGTGATGCGACAAAGGTCGCGACAGCCGCCGGACTGACCCACGTCATTCCTGCCGGCGTTTTCCAGCCTGCGGCCATCGGCCGTGCGAACGTGATGCACGATTTCAGCCTGTGGCGCAACATGCTTCGCGAATTCTCCGAGGAGTTCCTCGACACCCCCGAACACGACGGCAGCAGCGGCGCACCCGTCGACTACAACGAGGAACCATTCCAGACCCTGAACGAGGGCGTGCGGACCAGCGACGTGAAAGCCTGGTGCTTCGGAATCGGGCTGGACCCGATGACACCGGCGGGCGAGATCCTGACCACCGCCGTTATCGACTCCGCAGTGTTCGACACCGCGTTCGCCCAGATCGTCGCGCATAACGCCGAAGGCGATGTCTACCCGTCGGACTACGGAACAGTCGGAATTCGTTGGACGCCGACGAACGTGCGGTACGCGCTCGACCACGAACCGCTCGCCCCGGCCGCCGCAGCCTGTCTGGCATTGACATGGAGACACCGCGACCTGCTGCTACCCGCGCGGGAAAGCTGAACCCGTTGCGAGTCCTGGTCACCGGTGCAGGCGGCTACCTCGGGCGGTCCGTGGTCGCCGCATTACACAACGCTGGGCACGAACCTGTCGCCATGGTCCACAAGCCGAGCGAGCCGATTCCGGGCGCGACAGCAACCAGAGTCGCCGAGTTGCTCGACGTAGACGCCCTTCGCGAGGCGGTCGATGGAGCCGATGCGGTCTGCCACCTCGCCGGGCTCACCCGTGCCCGTGAGTCACTGCTCGAGCCATTGCGATACTTCCGCGTCAACACCGGCGGAACGATCGAGTTGCTCGATGCCATGTCCGACGCCGGCGTGCCGCGGCTGGTGTTCGGTTCCACCGGCGCGATCTACGGCAGCCCGGACCAGCAGCCCATGGACGAGACGCTGCCCGACCGCGCCCCGCACCCGTACGCCGCGAGCAAACTCGCCGCCGAACTCGCCATCGATGCCCAAGCCCGAGCCCTCCAGCTCGATGCGATCATCGTGCGGCTGTTCAATGTCGCCGGAGGCAGCGACCCCGACCCCACCAGACTGATCCCGCGCGTCATCTCGGCGGCCGCCCACCGGACCACGCTCGAGATCAACGGCGACGGGTCGTCCCTCCGTGACTACCTCCATGTCGGCGACGCGGCCGACGCCTTCGTCGCCTGCATCGACCACACCGGCGCAGCCGGCCCGGCCGTGAGATACAACATCGGAAGCGGGCGGGAAACAAGCGTGGTCGATGTCGTGGCCGCCGTGCAACGCGTGTCCGGGCTGACCGTGCCGACGATTCGACGACCGGCCGCGGCCGAACCCCACGCGCTGATCAGCAACCCGAGCAAGGCCATGGCCGAACTCGGCTGGTCCCCTGCACGATCCGATATCGGCACCATCGTGTCCGACGCCTGGACTGCCGTGACGCACAGGTAGAGATCCGCCATCGAGCGGACTGCCGACCGGGGCGCTGGAATTCCTCGCAAACGCCCGTGCGTCTTGCGGCGCTCATGTATCGTCGATCACACTGTAACGGCAATAGTTAGGCATTCGACCGACTCGGCATCGGCATCGTCCGCAGCATCCGAGCAGTCCGCTGGAGGATCGATGGAACTCGAACGACTGAATGCACCGGTACGCGAGGTCGGTCAGTTCTTCGCCATGCTCGCCGATGTCGGGCGCGGGCTGGTCAGCACGCGGTTCCGGGTGGGCGAGTTCGTCGAGCAGAGCTGGATGCTGGCGCGGGTGTCGCTGGTGCCGACCGTGCTGGTGGCGGTGCCGTTCACGGTGCTGGTGAGCTTCACGCTCAATATCCTGCTGCGGGAGATCGGCGCGGCCACCATGAGCGGGGCCGGGGCGGCGTTCGGCGCGGTCACCCAGGTCGGGCCGATGGTGACGGTGCTGATCGTCGCGGGCGCGGGGGCGACGGCGATGTGCGCGGATCTGGGGTCGCGGGTGATCCGCGAGGAGATCGCCGCGATGGAAGTTCTGGGTATCGACCCGATCCAGCGGCTGGTGATCCCGCGGGTGGCGGCGTCGACGCTGATCGCGGTGCTGCTGAACGGGCTGGTGTGCGCCATCGGAATCACGGGCGGCTTCGTGTTCTCGGTGCTGCTGCAAGGCGTGAATCCCGGCGCGTTCGCCTCCGGCGTCACCCTGCTGACCGGGTCGGCCGAGCTGGGCATCTCCGCGGTCAAGGCGCTGCTGTTCGGGATGATCGCCGGGCTGGTGGCCTGCTATCGCGGGCTGTCGGTGAACGGGGGCCCGAAGAGCGTCGGGCAGGCGGTGAACGAGACCGTCGTCTACGCGTTCATCGCCCTGTTCGTGGTGAACACGGTGGTGACCGCGGCCGGCATCCGGATATCGGGGAGGTGAGCCGGATGCACATCGCCGAGACCGGGAAGTTCGTCCGCACCAGGCAGCGGCTGGGCCGCTGGGACCGCGCCGTCGACGACGTCGGTACCCGAATCATCTTCTACGGCAAGACAATTGTGCAGATACCCGGCGCGGTGGCCAGGCATCCGGGCGAGACGCTGCGGCTGGTGGCGGAGATCAGCATGGGCAGCGGCGCGCTGGCGATGATCGGCGGCACGGCGGCGATCATCGGGTTCATGACGCTGGCGACCGGCAGCACGATCGCCATCCAGGGCTTCAGCTCGCTGGGCGATATCGGCATCGAGGCCCTGTCGGGATTCCTGTCGGCGTTCATCAATGTGCGGATCGCGGCACCGGTGATCGCCGGGATCGGGCTGTCGGCGACGCTCGGGGCCGGCTCCACCGCGCAGATCGGCGCCATGCGGATCGCCGAGGAGATCGACGCGCTGGAGTCCATGGCCATCCGGCCGGTGCCCTATGTGGTGAGCACCCGGGTCGCGGCCGGGATGATCACCATCGTCCCGCTGTACTCGCTGGCGCTGGCGGCGTCATTCCTGGCCGGCCGGTTCACCACCGTCGTGATCTTCGGGCAGTCCCCCGGACTCTACGACCACTACTTCTCCACCTTCCTCAATCCGGTGGACGTGGCCTGGTCGTTCTTCCAGGCGATCCTGATCGCGATGCTGGTGATGCTCGTGCACACCCAGTACGGCTTCACCGCGTCCGGCGGGCCCGCGGGCGTGGGCGCGGCCGTCGGGCGCGCGGTGCGGATGTCGCTGATCGTCGTGGTCCTCGTCGTGCTGCTGGTGTCGCTCGGGTTGTACGGCGGCACAGGCAATTTCCATCTGTCGGGATAGGGGCCGCGCAATGGTTCATCGGATACTGCCGAAGCTGGCGATCCTGGCGCTGGTCCTCGCGACCGCGGGCGTCGGATGGCTGGTGCTGGGCAGCTATCAGCAGCGGTTCGACGATTGGGCTACCGTCACGGTGGTCGCCGATCGCGCCGGCCTGGTCATGGACCGCGGCGCCAAGGTCACCATGACCGGCGCGGAGGTCGGCGAGGTGACCGGCATCGACTATCGGGCCGATCGCGCCCGGCTGACCTTGCGCCTGCACCGCTCGGCGCTGGCATCGATCCCGGCCAACGTCACCGCCGAGATCACCTCCAGCACCGTGTTCGGCGCGAAGTTCGTCAGTTTCGAGGCGCCCGGGCCGGCCGCGGCGGCACGGCTGGCGCCCGGCTCCGAGATCGACATCTCCCGCGTTACCGTCGAAATCAACACGGTCTTCGAGCAATTGACGAATCTGCTGCGGGTCGTCGACCCCGCACAGCTCGAATCCGCCCTGGGCGCACTGGCTACCGCGCTGCAAGGCCGCGGCGACCGGCTCGGCGCGGCGCTGGACCACGCGTCCGGCGTTCTGGCGCAACTGAATGCGGCCGATCCCGGACTCGGCGAACTGCTGCGCACCACCGCACCGGCCACCGGACTGTACGCCGATATCGCGCCCGATCTGATGCGCACGCTCGGCGCCCTCACCACAACGAGCGGCACCGTGGTCGACCAGCAACAGCAGTTGGCGAAGACGCTGTCGAGCGGCACGGCGGTGTCCAACACCGGCTCGGACCTGCTGGACCGCAACGGTTCCGGGATCACCGATACGCTGCGGCTGGGTGCGCCGACGAGTTCGCTGCTGGGCGAGTACTCGCCCGAGATCCCGTGTGTGTTCCAGGCGATCACGGAGGCCAACCGGGTCAACCCGGCCGCCTACTCCGCGCAGCCGGGTGTCAAGATGTTCGCCGGGCTGGTGCCGGGCGCGACGCCGTACCGCTATCCCGACGACCTGCCGAAGGTCAACGCGACCGGCGGACCGCACTGCCTCGGGCTGCCCACCATCGATCCGGTCGTCAACGTGCCGTACGTGGTCACCGACATCGGCGTGAATCCGTTCGATCCCTCGAAGCAGGGAATCGGTTTGCGCACACCGGATCTCGTGCACTACCTGTTCGGGCTGGGCGGTGGCCGATGACCCGCGCGCTACCGGTCAAGCTCGGCCTCTTCGTCCTCGTCATGCTCGTCGTGAACGGCGCGATGATCCTGGTGTTCACGCAGGTGAACGCGGGGAGTTCGCGCACCTACCACGCCGTGTTCGCCGACGCGTCCGGCATGAAGTCCGGCGCGAAGGTGCGCATCGCGGGGGTGCCGGTCGGGCAGGTCGGCGAGGTCTCCTACGGCGACGATCACCGCGCCCACGTCGAGTTTTCGATCACCACGAGCGACCGGCCGACCACCTCCACCCGCGCGGCGATCCGCTACGAGGACCTCGTGGGCAACCGCTATCTGGAGCTGCAACGCGGGCCGGATACCGCTGCGCTGCCGGCGAATTCCACCATCGAGCCGCCGAACACCGCGCCGGCGCTCGATCTCGACGCCCTGCTGGGCGGATTCCAGCCGCTGTTGCAGGCGCTGGACCCGAAGCAGGTCAACGAGTTGTCGCTGGCGCTGCTGCAGATCTTCCAGGGCCGCACCGGAACCGTCACCCAGGTGCTGCAGCGGGTCGGCGGGCTCACCGCCACGCTGGCCGACCACGACCAGATCATCGACCGCGTGATCACCAACCTGAACACCGTCCTCGGCGAGATCGCCTCGCGCGGTGACCAGTTCAGCAGCACGCTGGACCATCTGCAACAGCTCGTGTCGGGCCTGGCGCAGGACCGGGACGTGATCGGCCGCGCGGTCACGACCCTCGACGACGCCGCCGACACGTTCACCGGCCTGCTCACCGACGTGCGGCCGGATCTGGCCGCCACGGTCGGGCAGATGGACGCCGCGCTCACGCCGACCGTGAACCGGATCGACACCCTGGACGCGGTGCTCGGTCGGCTGCCCGAGGACTACCGCAAGCTGACCCGCACCGGCGCCTACGGATCGTTCTTCAACTTCTATCTGTGCGGCCTGTCGCTGAAAGTGCCGGGCCCGGACGGTGATCCGAAGGTCGTGGAGCTGACCGACCAGAAGACCGGAAGGTGCGCACCGAACCCATGAAGCGACTCACACCACACCGAGCGGCCCGGGTCGGCATCGTCGGCCTCGTGCTCACCGTCGCGATCTGTCTGGTCTCCCTGCAATTCGACCGGATCCCGCTGCTCGCCGCGCCCGAGGCGCGGTACGCGGCGCTGTTCGACGATGCCAGCGGCCTCGCCGCCGGCGACGACGTCTCGGCCGCGGGCGTGCGCGTCGGCGAGGTCACCGCGATCGCCGTGGACGGCGGCCACGCGCGGGTCACCTTCACCGCCGATCCGCACATCGCCCTCGGCGACGCGACCACCGCGGCCATCAAGACCACCTCGCTGCTCGGCCGCCGCGCCGTCGAACTCGCACCGGCCGGAGCGGGCCGGCTGCGACCGCAGAGCACGATCCCGGTGGAACGGACCCGATCCGGGTACACGCTGCCGAACATCCTCAACCAGGCCACCACCACGCTGCGCGACATCGACCTCGGACAGCTGACCCGGGCGCTGGACAGCACCTCGGAGGTGCTCGCCGCGGCCGCGCCGCAGGTGCGTCCCGCGCTGGACGGGATGCGGCGCCTCGCCGAATCGGTCAATCAGCGCGACGAAGCGCTGCGCGGCCTGCTGTCCGGTGCTCAGAAGGTGACCGCCGCCCTGGCCGAACGCGGGCCACAGGTGAATTCCCTGCTGCTGGACGGTAATTCGCTGCTGGGCGAACTCCAGTCCCGCAGCCAGGCGCTCGGCGGGCTCATCACCGGCATCAATCAGCTGTCACAGCAGCTTTCCGGGCTGGTGCACGACAACGACGCCGAACTTGCCCCCGCGCTGGACAAGCTCGGACAGGTGCTGACCGTGCTGAACAAGAACCACGACAACGTCTCCCAGAGCATCCAGGGACTGTCGAAATATATCGGCACCCTCGGCGACGCCGTCGCCAGCGGGCCGTACTTCTACGCGTACCTCCAGAACCTCGTGCCCGCCGACTACACCCAGCCCCTGCTCAACACGGTGTTCGGGCTCCCGGCCGCCCCTCTGCCGATTCCGCAGATCCGATGATCGCCCGAATCCGAGCCGCGATCTCCGGCGGCAACCGAAACCGGCAGCGCCGGTGGATGATCCGCATCACCGCCGCGGTGGTGGTGATCGCGGTCGCGGCCACCGGATACCACTTCGTGCAGCAGGCGCGCTATTACACCGTCACCGCGCACTTCACCGCCAGCAACGGCCTGTACCCGGGCGACGAGGTCCGCGTGGTCGGGGTGAAGGTCGGGTCCGTCGAGGCCATCGAGCCCGACGGCACCTCGCTCAGGGTCCGGATGAAGGTGCCGCGCTCACTGCGGCTGCCGGCCGACGTGAAGGCCGTGGTCATGGCCCAGAGCCTGGTCGCCGCCCGGTTCGTGCAGCTCACCCCGGCCTGGACCGGCGGCCCCGACGCCGGGCACGACGTCGACATCCCGCTCGACCGGACCGCCGTGCCGGTCGAATGGGACCAGGTCGAGGCCCAACTGTCCAGGGTGACAAGCGCGTTGGCGCCGAAGCCGGACGATCCCGCGGGTCCGGGGGCCCGGTTCCTCGGGTCCGCTGCCGCGGCGCTGGACGGCAACGGCGACACCCTGCGGGCGAGCCTCGACCAGCTGTCGGCCACCATGGCGACACTGTCCGAGGGCAGCGCCGACCTGTTCGCCACCCTCCGCAATCTGCAGGCGTTCACCACCGCGCTGTCGGCCAGCGAGCAGCAGATGGTCGTCTTCCAAGGCCGGCTGGCGTCGGTCACCGAGGTGCTGGCGGGCAGCCGCACCGACCTGTCGACCGCGCTGACCAACCTCGACACCGCCATCGGCGACATCCAGTCCTTCGTCACCCGGCACCGCGACGGCATCACCACGCAACTCCAGCAGCTGTCCGATGCCACGGGAGCCATTGCCTCACAACGTGATTCGCTCGAAACGGTGCTGCACCGGGCGCCGACCGCGCTGTCGAACTACTACAACACCTACAACCCCGGCCAGGGGGCGATCACCGGCGTGCCGGGGCCGCAGAACTTCGGCAATCCGATCAATTTCATCTGCGGCGGCATCGCCGCCCTCGAGAACGCCACTTCCGAGGAAGGAGCCAAGCTGTGCGAGCAGTACCTCGGACCGCTGCTGAACACGCTGCGGATGAACTACCCGCCGATATCGATCAACCCCACCATCGGCACCGGCGCGGCACCCGGACAGGTCATCTACAGTCCGCCGAGCCTGGAGCAGCTCATGGTGCCGGGGCAACCACGATGAAAACCTTGCGCCGTCCAGCGGCAGTACTGTTCGCAATCACCTTGTGCGCCACGGTATCCGGATGCCAATGGACCGGACTGAACTCGCTGCCGCTGCCCGGGACCAAGGGCCACGGGCCGGGCAGCTACCAGGTGTCCATCGAGATGCCGGACGTCACCACCATCACCCCGAACTCACCGGTGCTGGTCGACGACGTCGAGGTCGGCTCCATCACCGCCATCGGCACCGAGAACTGGCACGCCCGGGTCACCGTGACGCTGAACCGCGAGACCGTCCTGCCCGCCAACGCCACGGCCAAGATCGGGCAGACCAGCCTGCTGGGCACCGCCCACGTCGAACTCGCCGCACCCGCCGAGCCGCGCGGCACGCTCACCGACGGCGGCGTGATCCCGCTGGACCGCGCCGGCGACTACCCCACCACCGAACAGACCCTCTCCGCGCTGTCCATGGTCTTGAACGGGGGCGGGCTGGGACACCTGCAAACCATCGTCACCGAGGCGAACAAAGCCATTGCCGGACATCAGGATTCGGCAGGCGCCGTCATCGACCGGATGAACACGCTGCTCGGCGAGCTGGATACCCAGCGCGACGAAATCACCGCCACCCTGGGCAATCTCGACCGGTTCGCCGCACACCTGGCCGGTGACAACGACGCCCTCGGCCGCGCCGTCTCGGCCGTGGATCCCGCTCTAGGCGTCCTCGACCGGCAGCGTGCCGATCTCACCACTGCCTTTGCCGCGCTGACCCGATTCGGTGACGCCGGCACGACCCTCGTCGACAACGTCCACGGCGACCTGAAGCAGACCCTCGCCGGGCTCGCGCCGACCTTGCGGAAGGTCGCCGAGACCGGCGACGACCTGATCGCCAACCTCAACCAGCTCGCCACCTTCCCCTTCCCGCCAGTGTTGATCGACAACGGCGTGCGCGGCGATTATATGAACCTGTGGGCGGAGGCGGATCTCACGCTGCCGCGGCTACAGCAGGGTCTACTGTTCGGCACCCCATTCAGTACGCCACCGCCCACCGGACCGCCGCCGGGAGAAGGACGATGAAGATCTCCCGCGTCGTTCGCCTCCAGCTGACCATCTTCACCGTCGTCGCGGTCGTGTCGACCGTCTTCACGGGGATCTCCTATCTGCGGATTCCCGCCGCGCTCGATATCGGCCGGTACCGCGTGACCGTCGAATTGCCCCGCGTCGGCGGGCTGTACCGCAATGCGAATGTCACCTACGACGGGCACACCATCGGGCGCGTCACCTCGGTCGACCTCACGCCGGGCGGCGTCACCGCCACCCTGTCGCTCATCGACTCCGTGGATGTGCCCACCGACCTCACCGCGCGGGTGCGCAGCATGTCCGCGATCGGCGAACAGTACGTCGATCTGCAACCCGCCGCCGGGCACGGGCCGTACCTGCGCGACGGCGCCCGCATCACCGCCGACCGCGTCCGGGTCGCCGACCGGATCGGGCCCATCCTCGAACAGACCCGGGCGATCCTCGCCTCCCTGCCGCCCGACACCCTGCACACGGTGCTGGACGAGACCGCGCGCGGAATAGGCGGTGCCGGAACGACTCTGGCGACCCTGCTGGACTCCACCACCACGTTCGTCGACGCACTGTCCGCCAACGGCGACGCCGTCACCACGCTCGTCCAGCAGCTCACGCCGCTGCTGCGTACACAATTGGTCAGCGACTCCGAAATACGTTCCTGGGCAGCGAATCTCGCCGACCTCACCGAGCAGCTCAATGCGGCCGATCCCGCCCTGCGCGGCATACTGCAACGCGCTCCCGGCGCCGCCGACGACGCGAATCAACTGTTCCAGAACCTCGCGCCGACACTGCCTGTGCTGCTGACCAACCTCACGACCGTCGGGCAGGTGGCGCTCACCTACAACCCGGCCATCGAGGAGGTTCTGGTGCTGCTGCCGCCGATGCTCGCCGCGCAGAACACCGCAGGCAAGCGGGGTGTGCCCGAAGGGGCCGTCAATGTCATCTTCTCCGTCGAGGTGCAGGACCCCGCCGCGTGCACCACCGGATATCTCTCGGCCGATCAGCGCCGATCCCCCACCGCCACAGATACTCCCGACACTCCCACCGACCTGTACTGCAATGTCCCGCAGGACTCGCAGTTCTCGGTCCGCGGCATGCGGAATCTGCCGTGCCTGGAGAATCCGGGGGTTCGGGCAGCGACGCCCGAACAGTGCCGGTCGGGAGTCAGGCCGCCGAGCGGGGACAACGGGCCGTTCGAGGTGGGGCCGCCGGCCGCCGCCGGTCCCCCGCCCGTGTCTGCGCCGGGAACCGAGGGTGGACCCGGGACCGGGTCTCCGCTCGGAGCCGCACCTGCGGCCGGGTCCCCACCCGGGACCGGAGTCGCACCGGGGGCCGCGACCGCACTGGGGACCGCGACCCCGCCCGGAGACGGAGCCCCGCCAGAGCCCGGGGCAACTGCGGCCGCACCTGACCCCGGAGCATCCGCCCCAGGGACGGCGTCACGGCCCACCACAGCAGCGCGGCCCGGGGCAGCACCTGAGCCGAGTGCACCTCAACCCGGGGCCGCGGGCATCGCACGGTACCTCCCCGGCAGCCCGATGTACGTCGGCCCCGACGGAACTCCCTACCGCCACATCGAGATCGAACCCCAGCCCGACCGATCACCCAGTCAGGATCCGCCATGGACGTCGTTGTTGACCGCACCGATTCCCTGACCCGCGCCTCGGCCGCCACGGTGGCACCGCCGCGACGGCGCAAGGCCACCCGGCCGACCGGGCCGCCGGGTGAGTCGCCCGAGCGCTCCGACACCGGCGCTGTCGCGACGCTCACGCGACCGGCCGCCCCGGAACGGACGCCTCGCACACGCGGCAGGCCGCCCCGGATTCCACGGCCCCGGATCCCTCGGGTGAAACTGGGACGCAGGGGTTTTCACCTTCTCGCGGTGATTCTCGCCGTGGTGGCACTGGCAACGGCTGCCACGGTAACCACCCTGGCACTGCGTCAGCACCAGCGGACCGAGGCCGCGGCGAACCACGAGTCCGCCGTCGTCGACACCGCCCGCCGCGGCGTCACCGCACTGATCAACATCCGCCGCGACAGCGCCGACGCCGACTTCACCCGCCTGGCCGACCTCACCACCGCACCGTTCGCCGACGAACTGCACAGCCAGTCCGCCAACTATCTCCAGGCCATCCGCGATGCCGACGTGCTGTCCACCGGCGAGGTCGTCGCCGCCGGCCCGGCGGCCGACGACGGCAACGACATCCCGGGCAAAGGCCCCACGGACGACGGCACGACCACCGTGATCGTCGCCGCCGACGCACAGGTCACCAACACCCAGAACCGGCAGCAGGAGAAACGCTCGTACCGGTTCAGCGTGAAGATCAAGGAAGTCGACGGCATCCTGAAGATGTCGGAAGTGGAGTTCGTGCCGTGACCGACCGATCCGCACTCACCCGGCGCACCCGAAAAATCCTGCGACTCAGTCTAATTCCGCTAATATCGGCCCTGATCGTGGCATTGACAGTGGCCGCCGTCCTCCTGGTGCGCGACAACCGTCACGACGCCGCCACGGCCGCCGCCCGCCGCGACGCACCACCGGCCGCCCGCGAAACGATCGCCGCGATGCTCAGCTACGCCGCCGACACCGTCGACAAGGACCTCGCCGCCGTCCCCGGCCTCACCGGCCCCTTCCAGGACGATTACCACAACCTGGTGAACCGGACGATCGTCCCGGTAGCGAAGGAGAAGGGCGTCAGCACCAAGGCACGAGTGGTCTCCACCGGAGTCCTGTCGGCCTCCACCGACCGCGCCACACTACTGATGTACATCGACCAAGTAACGATCAGCACCGCCGCCCCGTCCCCAACCACCAGCTCCAGCCGAGTGACAGTCACGGCCGAGAAACACGACGGCCACTGGCTGGTCAGCGGCATGACCCCGCTGTAGCCCCCAAACCGGTCTGGATTCTGTTCAGCGCCTGTCGTTCTCGGCGAGCCCCCGGAGCGGGCGGCGGGCACTACAGCCTCGTAAGCCCCCGGCTCTTCGTCACCATTTCACCGATCTCGGTCGCCGTGTTTCGGCGGTCGTGCTCGTTGTCGGCCTTCGCCGATGACTCTCTGTTGGTTCCGCGGCAGGTATGCCAGGTCGATCCGTTGCGGCGGGGGGATCGGGGGCGCACCGTGGGACCGGCGGCGAGGCTGTCGGCGACGCCCCGCGACCAAGTCCACCGCGAGCGACTCGTACCGCCGACCGAAATCGGCGAGGACCGGACCGAACGGGTTGTCTTCCGGACGGCCCGGCACCTTGTCCATCAAGACCGCGACCATCGCGATGCGGCCGAGCAGTTCCCCCACCGTCACGGTCTCCGGCAGGTCGTCGTCGATCAGTGTCACGGACTCGGCCCGGTTCCCCAACTGCCAGGTCACCTCGTCATCGATCGCCCGCGCGATACACTGGCCCAGCCCGGCCGCCTGGCCGCCGAGGACACCGCTGTGCTGATTCGAGACGTTCAGCAGATCCAGGCCGTCGAAGCGGATTGTCCACATCGTCACGAACACCTGGCTCGCGTGCTCGAGCGTGGTCGCCGATTCCTCGGCGCCGTCCCACACCGCCAGCAGCCGCCTCATGCCGGGCAACAGCTCCATACTCTTGTCCTCCCCATTCCGTTCTTCGGTCCTCACGTACAGAGCCCGCTTGCACCGGGCTCGGGCGGCCAGGAGTATTCGGTCGGCCACATCGGCAAGCACGACGACGCAACGTGCACCACCGACCTCGGTGAGCGCACGAACGACCACCAGCCGCACCGGGGGATAGTTCGGGCGCCATCAGCGATCCCTCCTATCGGGTGCGGCTGGAGTCCGGCTTGATTCGCCCGGCCTCGACCAACGTCTGCCACGCGGCTCGTTTCCGTGGGCAGTCCTTCACGTCGCAGTCCCGGTGCTGCTGCAGGATCCGATGGGAGTCATCGACCGCGAGCGGCTGGTCCGGGGCCTCGTGAGTCCAGCCGACCGCCTGCTGTTCCCGCTCGATCCGCTCCCGGATCTCCCGCACACTGTTCTCGTCCGCGCGGTTGCGCCACCAGTCGAAACCCACCGCTACCCACCGGCCCCGGACAACGGGCGCACGGCAGCCAGGCCGGAACGAGCATCGGCGGCCAGTCCATCGAGCAACGCCAGCAACGTCGACAAGTCCGGCCCGGCTAGCGGCGGCGGGTCCGACGACCGCGGCGGGAACCGGACTCCCCGCGCAGCGGCACGTTCACGCGGCGTTTCGGCCGGAGGCACGATCTTCCCGGCCCGGACCAGACACGTGTACGCACTCGCCTTCCGCGCGCAATCGAGAGCGCGACAACCGATGTGCTGCCGCATGATTCGCCGCGCTTCGTCGACTGTGAGCGGGTGGCCGGGGTGCGCATGCTCACGGCCGGCAACCTCTTGCTGTTCCGCTGTCCACGTGACCGGCGGGCACACCGTCTCCAGGTCGAACATCTCGCACACCCGCGAGGGCATGTTGTCGACAGTGGCCAGGTCGTAGACGACCACCGCAACGACGGCCAGCCCAGCCGCCAGACCGAGCGCGTACCCGACCGGATCCGGATGGTCGGCCGGCGGCCGCACCGTGTACAGGACCACGTACCCCAGTTTCGCTGTGTGCCTTTGGGTTTCTACCGCGTGCCGCGGTGCTTCGAGCCCCGACACATCCGGGCGTACGAGGCAGACCGCTGTCGGCTTGTCGTGCAGCTGCTCACCGGAATCCATGTCATCCCCTCCACTGCTCGTTTATCGGTGTGGGAGCACTCGCCGCCGGGGAGTGTGATGCCTTCGACCGGAAGGTGCCTGTTGGGTCGGTCGGCGACATCGTTCGGGGCCGATCTTCGACCCGGCGGCGAGGCCACCCCCAGCGTCCACCGAATGGCCTGGTCGCGGCGACGACAACGGAGGCGTCAATCCGTCCACATTGGGGGCGACATTTCGGCGTCCAAAAGCTACGGTGTGAAGGTATGGGGACACCGAACACGGCTCTTCGCGCAGCACGGAGTGCACGCCTCATGTCGCAGGACGACTTGGCGCGCGCACTCCGCGACGTCGGATGCGCCAGCGCCACGAAACGCCTCGTACAGCGCTGGGAGTCCGGCTACACGACCAACCCGCGGCCATCGCACGCGAGGGCACTGGAGAAGGTCATGGGCTTGCCGATCGAATCGCTCGGTTTCGGAACCGTGATGGCCGGGCGGAGCCTGTCCGGCGGCAACGACGCGGGCCACGAAGTCAGCTCGGACATCGGCGCCGTACCGCACGAGCGCCACCCCGGCTCGGGCCTGCCTCCACAGCATTCGGGCACATACTCGGGGATCTGGTTGTCCAGGTACGAGTTCTACTCGTCAGGCCGCAAGCAGACGTTCACCGCGAGCCACTACGTCGTGGTCTTGCAGCACGACGACCGCCTGACGGTGCGGAGCCTGCCGGGCTCCGCGAAGTCGTCACTCGAACTGGACCTCACGGTGGACGGGCATGTGGCAACCGGAGTGTGGAACGAGCGGACCGCGCCACAGGGCTACTACCGGGGTGCTCGCTACCACGGCGCGATCCAACTGCTGATCGAACTCACCGGTACCCGAATGGCGGGCAAATGGGTGGGCTTCGGTAAGAACTTCGAAGTCAACGTCGGCCCGTGGGAGCTGATCCTCCAGGACCGCTCTACTTCGAAGGCCACGATCGAAGGATTCGACCGCCCCGTCGACAAGTAAACGCGAGACACGCTCAGTCGCAATACGTCTCGGCGCGACCTTCCAGATCGCCCTCCCGGTACGCGATCGGTACCCAGAGGGACTGCCGACCGTGGGGCACACCCACGCGCGTGCGGCAGACCGGGCACCGTACTGGACACGTGCAGCTCGCCGGGAGTAGCTGTGGTTCAGCAACAGCGGCGTGGCATCCGGCCGACAGTGCGGCAACTGCGCGAGCTTCTACTGCCGTAGCGTCGATCCCGTTGTCAGCCAACGGGAAACGATTCCGATCACCTCGGCCTGATATTCCTGGCTCTTCGGGTTCAGATACTGCGGATCGTCATGCACCGCGAAACCGTGCTGCGAGCCCTCGATCTCGACCAACTCCACCGGCGCGATGAATTTTGTGATGGCGTCGCGCGTGCCCTCGATCGGCACCAGGGTGTCGGCGTCGCCGTGAACGATCAGGGTGGGGACCGTGATCTCGCCGAGCACGTCGTTCGGCTCGAGCCAGAACACTTCGTTCAGAAACGGCCGTCCGTGCTTCAGTCTCGGCGTAAACTGCACGGCGCCAGTCTCATTCAGCTCTTTGGCCCGTTCGTCGCTGAGGGCGTCGTCTGTCCAGTAGCCCCGGCTGTCGATGGTGCGCCGCTTGTAGTCGAACTGCGGATTGAGCAACACCAACCGGCTCAGGTGTTCCGGCCGCTTGGCCGCGTAGTAGGCGCAGATCCCGCCGCCGAAACTGGCACCGAGCAGGCTGACCTCCGTCGCGTCGGCCACCTCGCGCACATGGGCCAGGTTCACGCGAATGTCGTTGAGGATGGTCGCAAGGGTCAAGTCTTCTTGTCGCCCTTCGCTATCCCCATGGCCGCGGAGGTCGAACCGCAGCGACGTCACCCCTGCCTCGGCAAGGCCGGCGGCGAGGCGAGTGAAGAAGCCACCCTCTTCCCGGGTGACACCGCCGCCGTGCACCAGCACGACAGCGCGCGGCGTGGGTTGGTCCGGGGTGACGAGAGTGGCCTCCAGTTGCAGACCGTCGAGACTACGGACGTGGGTGATGGTGCTGTTCGAGGGCACCCGGCCAGTCAACCAAAAGCCCAGTAGCCCGCGGCCTGCGGGTGATCACGCTCAGAATCGCCAGGCGCCCGAGGGGAAATACCGTGAACGGTTAGCGGTTCACTCGCACAGGGCATCGGCCGGGGTTACGGCGCCCCAACGCCGGAGTCCGGTTGCCCCGGCAGCGAACTCGTCGATGCTGCCCAGCACCCGGCCTTCGACCAGGTCGACGCCGAACGCGTCAGCGGATGCATCGGTGACGGCAGCGATCATCGCTCTGGCGGTCTGGGTGATGGACTTCTTGTCATCGACCGGCGTCCATCGTTCTACCGCCGGCACTTCGATCAGCCACCGGCTGCCGCAGCAGTGGACCCGGACGAGATACTGGCTCAGCGACATTCGCTCCCCTCGCTCTCGTTATGAGGGCAGCCCGGCACCGGGGAAGAAGCAAGCCGATAATGCTGTCCCGAGCGGGCTTTCACCTGGTGCCGAGCGCCTGTGCATCGACGCTAGGACGGCAGCCGAGCGAACGGCCATGCTTCTGCTCGGATTTGCTTCGGGCACGCCCGATCCGTTGACCAGCGGCAACGAGACCAGCCACGATGTTGATGTTCGAGCGAAACCGTGCATCACGAGATCAAGGGACGGTCGCCATGCGCATACGATGCCTCGGTGTTGGTAGTCAGAATGGAACGTGCCCAACGCTTTTCGCGTCCGATCGGGAAACGTACGTCATCCAGGGGTGGCGCACGGAGCCGGACGACGCGATGATCGAGATCCCGCACATGCTGCTGGGCTTCCTGGAGACCGGCACGTGCCTGGGCACGCCGCTCACGGATACCGGGCGTGGCACGTTCACGCTGAGCGGCACCCCCGTGACGGACCCGGAAGCCTTGCAGCAGATGGAGTTGCCCGCTCACGAGACAGCCATCGAAGTCGTGAAGGGAAAGGAAATCCGGCCCGTATGAAACTGATCCAGGGCGAAGAATTTGTCGGCCTCTTCCGCACCGGTGAGTGGGAGCGGGCCTTCCATTTGGAAACCCAGGACGAGTATCTCGTTGCCGACGAGCACGAGCCCTTCCGCAAGTTCCTGGCCGGAGAGCCCGACGACTACGAATGGTGCCGTTCCTGGGATGACCTGATCCGGGACGTCACTGCTCGGGGCAAACAGGTGCACCGGGTGCGGCTGGTCAGCATCCCGCACGTGGACTACACCCGGTTCGGCCTCACCATCGCCCCGCTGAACATCGAGGCGGGCGAACAGATCAAGTGGCTCCCGCGGCCCCTCATCGACCCGAGCCGGCTGACCAGTGATGACTACTGGTTGTTCGATGACCACCTGGTCGTCTTCGTCACCTTCGAAGACGATGGTGACTTCGGCGGGTTCGCCGTCACCGAAGACCCAGTGATCGCGGCTCACCTGGTGGCCGTTCGTGACACGGTGTGGGGCCTCGGCATCCCGCACGCTGACTATGTGGGAAGCGACTACGCTGCTGCCAAGTGACCAGCTCCAGCGTTCGTGATGCCCGAGAGGCGTTAGGCGGTCGTCTGCGCGACATCCGCAAAGACGCGGGCCTCTCTGGCGTCCAGCTGGCCGAGCTGGCGGGGTGGCACTCCTCGAAGGTCTCGAAGATCGAAAGCGGCAAACAGACGCCGGCCGAAACCGACATTCGCATCTGGTGCCGCCACTGCAAGGCCGGACAGCAGCTACCTGACCTGATCGCCACCCTCCGCAACGTCGAAGCCGCCTACGTCGAGTGGAAACGCATCGCCGGTATCCGGCGCAAACAGCAACAACTGCACACTCTGGAAGAGGGCACGCGGCTGACGCGCTGGTTCGAACCGGTCATCATGCCGGGCCTGCTCCAAACCCCGGACTACATGCGCGCCATGCTCACCAAGGTCGCCGCCTTCTACGGTCACGACGAACCGGTCGACCAGGGCATCATCGCGCGGCTGGAACGGCAACAAGTGCTTCGGCACGGCAACCATCGCTTCAATTTCGTTCTGGCCGAACAAGTCCTGTACACCACGGTCGGTTCCGACGAGGTGATGATCGGCCAACTCGACCATCTGCTCAGCATGATGAGGCTGCCGAATGTCGTCGTGAGCGTCATCCCGCAGATGTCGGATTACCATGTTCCCACCACCAATTTCGTCATCTTCGACCGCAAGGTTGCCAGCGTCGAAACGATCTCGGCCGAGCTGACCATCACGCAACCGCGAGAACTGGTGCTGTACGAACAGGTGTTCCAGACGCTCTTGGATCAAGCGGTGGTCGGCGAGACAGCGCGGGTATTGATCGGCAAGGCGATGCGACAGCGACAGCCACGGCCTACGGGCGGACCGTGACCGTCGCTCTTGACGGCTCCGAGCGCGTCAGCGGCTGGCCACCAGCCCCAAGAATTCCCGCACTTCGGGGACGCGTGCATGGGGTCGAACCGTATCCGCGAGGACACCCAGCCGTTGCTGCAACCGGGCCGAGTCCCGGTCGGAAATCGCGGCAAAGTTCTCGGTCAGGAGTGCACATGCTTGGCCGACCTCACCGCTGTGCACGAGATTGTGCGCTTGGTGCAATTGCCACGAGGCTCGTTCCCGGGGCCAGACTGCCGAATGCTCGGCGGCTCGGCCCAAATGGGTTACGGCAGCTGGATAATCACCGAACCACATGTGCGCTTTACCGATGATGCCGCTTATTTCAGCCTCCGGCAGGTATACCCAGTCGGGGTCATGCCCCCGCGCCGATTCGTACGCGCGATACGCCCGGCTGATCGCCTTGGCCATCTCTGTTTTGTCGCCCCGAGCACCCTGGGCTTCCGCTTCGCGGAGTGCCATCAATGCGCGGAGCTTCGGCCCGCCTTTAGGAAGTGCCGCCCGTGACGCCGCTTGGGCATACTGCACCCCCATCTGATCGCTTGCGGAACTGTCTCGGCCCCACACCCGGTTGACCATGTATCCACTGGCGTTACCGAGTGCGTGGGCTGCTGCGAAGCCATCATCGGCGGCGCTGGCCGCTTGAGCCGCATCAGCGTAGTAGCGGCGCGCCTTCTCCTGTCGGCCCGCGTCATAATGCACCCAGCCGGCCGCGGTCATCATCTCGGCTGCGGCGCTGGTGAGCTGGCGTCCGGTGTCTTCGCTGTAGCTAGCGGTGTCGAGCAGCTGTTGAACGTAGTGGACATATCCGGCCGCCAATCTGCACAGCCGGTCGCCCCCGACGACCAGGTCCAGCTCATGCACCTGATTCACCGTGGCATTGATCTCGGCGACATCGCCGGCTCCGACCCGGATCGTGCCGGTGGCCCCTTCGGCCTGCTGGATTGCGGCGGCTGTCATGGCGGTTCCGGCGCCGAGGGTGCTGGCTCGTAGGAAATTGCGACGATTCACGTCCGCCTCCTCGTCTGACTCCACTACCAGTATGGCAAGGGGTACACGGAGTGCTTTGGCCACACGGCGCAATACCCGCACATCGTGCACGGCGGCGCTGTCGTGTTCCAGCTGTGAGATCACCGGCTGGGTGTAGCCGAGGATGGCCCCGAGTTCGGCCTGCGTCATACCGAGCGACTTACGAACCCGGCGAATGACCTCGCCGGTTGTCATATGCATGCTGCTGCCCCGTTTCCTGACGAACGTACATCTGCAAGATCGACCTAAACGCTCGGGACGCGTTGCCGGGCAAGGATTTACCCTCAAACGGCACTGTATACGGTTTTCCGGATGTTTCAGGGGTTTCGTTTATTTGCGCCGTTCAACGGCCTGAAACCCGGCCTACGGTCGGGACCGCACCCGGCACCGGGACGACACCTTCCATCCCCCGACAGGCGCGCCGGTTGCCGGAGAGGCAGGTGAGCCGGTTGGGGAAAGCCCTTGGTGCCGGGTGCGTCTTCGACATTCCGCCACGAAAACGAGGTCCCGATCATGCACACCCTGGCCATGCACCAGACGGTCGCCCTGATCGAACAGCAAGCGGGAGTACCGCCGGGCGGCGAAGCAGCTCAGCGATGCCGCGCCGGCGGAAAGCGAGCTGCGGCGGGCAACCGCCGACCTGGGGGTAACCCAGGAACACCGGCCGCTGAAATTGCAGCGGGCCAAAGGGTTCCGCCAGGGATGTGATGCACTATGCGGCCTCTCCATCCCCCGCTACCTACCGGGCGCAGGCGGCACATCCACATCGAGTCCGGGGCGCTCGAGCTGGACTTCCAGGCCAGCGCCGAACAGGCCGAGAACGTGGCCGATGAACTGGCGCAAGGTTTTCCGGAGTTCGTTGTCACGGTCGATGACGAGGTGCACCCGGATCTGCCGCCGTTGCCGTGCGCGAAGTTATGGGACTGAGCAGCAAGTCTTTCACATTCACCTTTTCCTCCTACCGAAAGGTCACCTCCTCCATGCCCGATGACCGCCTGGCCACGTCATCCGACCGACCCACCTACACCATCTATTACGGCTCCAGCCCGGACCATCCGCTCGCCTTCACGGTGCCGCCGGTGGAAGCCACGCCCGATCAGCCGCTACCGGAGTGCGGACCGTTCCTTCGGGTCTGCGGCGGAGCGGAAGAACCGACCACGGTGATGCTGCGTGCGGCACGGGAGTTGGCGGGGATATGGCGGCATGTCTTCGAGCAGCGGCCAATGGGTGTCGTGGCTTATCTGGAAATACGTCCTGTACGCGCTCCGGCAGCACGACTCGAAGCACGGCGAGCGGGACGTAGCCGAACTGAGCTGGTGCATTGAGTCGTTCGATGAACTGGTGACGGCGGTACGGGCGGGACGGCTGCGGCTGCCACCGGAACAGGGCCCGGACGGGGATGGGACGGAGTTTCCACCACGGCGAGTGTGGCCTGAGGGCGGGAGTTCGGCATCGGGCAACTCCGGCAAGCACGGCCAACGCTAAGCCCTGACGCGGCGCCGCAGCCGCGCCACCCTACAACCAGGAAACCAATTCCATTGACTATCAATAGCTTTGTTCAAGCAGACGGCCCGCTGGCCGAATTCATGTGCCAGGTACGGCTACTCGAACTGACCGAGGCGCGAGCCCGCGAACTGCGGTTCGCTCACCGAGACCACCCCCCAGACGAGTGCCTCGTCCACCTGGCGGTGGCGGTGTTCCTGCTCGAACGGCAACCGTAGGGGCCAGCTCCACCCCTTTCGGCAGACAGCAACAGGCATACGGTCGGTCAGGTTCCTGACACGACAGGCGATTGCTCGACCAGCCAATCGACTGTCACCGTGATTGCCTCGTCTTCCCGCTCGCGAGAGTCGAAACCGTGATCGGAACCGACAACAGTGTGCAAACGCGTGCCCGGCCGTTTCCGTGCTGCCTCGGCAGCGATGGGATACGAGACCGCAGCGTCCTGGTCACCGTGCACGATCAACGTCGGTACGTGGCTGGCGAGAAACGCACCCAAGGGGTTGTACACACCAAACTCGTCGAACAACACCTGCCCCAAATCGAATTCGCCATCTACCGAAAGAAAACCCTTGCTCTGCAACAGGTTCTTCCGTGAATGGCCGAAATTATCGACACCCCAAGGCAACTCGGGCTCCAGAAATGTGTGCCTCAAGTCGAACACCGGGTTCCACAGCACCAGACTGTGCAGCCCTTCCTCCAACCACGGCAACGACAGCGCCGTGGATACGGCGCCGAAACTGGCCGCAACGATCGACAACGGACCCACGCACCGCTCGTGCATCAACTCGACAGCAGCATGCAGATCCAGACGCTCTCCAGCGATCGTCACCCCGCGCTCGGTGCCGCCGCTGTTGCCATGTCCACGGAAAGAGAACCGCACTACATCGAAACTCAGTCCGGCAAGTCGGTCGGCCAGCCGAACGAACATCCCGCCACCCTCATCTAGGTCGACGGTAATGCCGTGCACCAACAACACCGACCCCCGCACCGTCGGCGCAGCCGCCCGGTGAACGACGGCATCCAGCGCGACACCATCCACGGACACCAACTCGACTGGCTCCACCCGTCCGGCTCCGTTCATTCGGTCTCAAACAGTCGACGACAGCGCAACCCAACTCCAGTCTGGTACGCACCGCGGACCTGGATGCGGGTAATCCGTTCGACTCCCCGGAGTTCAAGGCCGCGATGGCCGAGCATCGGAGCGCTGCGAAACCTGCGGTGGCGCAATCGAAGTTCAGTCGGTGCAGCGTTGCTTCGGCGGTCGGGTGATGACCGCGCGTTCGTGCCCCACGGCGTCGGTGCGGTCGAGTCCGCTCCAGTGCGATCCGACGGATGCCACTGCCCCAGCGCTTGGATCCTGCTCGAACGAGAAACGACAAGTCCTCGAGCAGCCGATCCCCGTGTCGGCGGCTCAGAATGCGTTGTTTCACAACCGATCTGCACCGAGAACTGAGATTCTGTCGATCAAACTTGACATGGCGCGGCTGGAAAGGCCACCCCCTGCGGGGTGGCTACTCGAGACCTTGACTCCCTGCCTGGGGGGCGGTGGCAGTGATGCGTGCGTCAATGTTTTCCAGTAGGTGGTTCGCCCGGTCGATGACGCGGTCCAAGTCGGTAGTCCATCCGGCTAGGCGCAGGCATGCCACGGCTAGGTGGCGCGGACTATCCGGTGTGAGTGTGCCGTCGGCCCGGATGGTGGCGACGGATTCGACTAGTCGAAATGTGTGATCGTCGACGGGTCCGCTTTTTGTGTCGTCTGCGACCTCGGCAGCGAAGTCGACATGGAATTGCCTCAGCGCGCGGCGCATGTTCAGTGCCGAGTCGAAGACCGCCGAATGGGCTTCGGGTAAGAAGAACAGCACGCCGAGGTTCCACTTCCAGGTGGCCAGCACCTGGGAGTCGTAGAGCGACAGAGCGTACAGACGCGCTGCGCGGTCGACCGCGTCGGCCGCGGGGTACGTAGACAGCGCGCGGGCGGCGTCGAGCGCAGGCCGGACGAGTGCCTCCAGCAGTGTGCCGAGAAGGTCGTCTTTCGATGCGAAATGATGGTAGAGCACATTCTGGCGCACCCCGACGGCGTCGGCGATCTGTCGGGTGCTGGTCGCCCCGAAACCCTGGGTCGTAATCAACTCTGCTGCCGCGTCGAGGATCTCACTACGCGTGTTACCGCCTGCGCGTGTCGGGATGCTCGCGCGGGGGCGCCCTCGACCTCGTGTCTCCACAGGTTCATGGTGTCATAAGGCAGTTCAGGGTCATCTGATGGTTACCTCGCCTCATGCGTTCGTAACGCAGACGACATGGCCGCGTCGCGACAAGCCTTGAATATAGGTCGGGTGATCAATAAAAGTCATAGTGCGATCGCTGGAACGTCAGTGCCTCATACTGGTCGCGATGGGCCCGGCGCCGTCAGCGACGACCTCCGCGACTTCAGTTTGAGTTCTGTTTTCGGAATCGCTTTCGCGTTCATCTCGCCGATCATTGCGCTGTACACGATCTTCGATATCGCGTTGGGTATCGCAGGGCCTTCGTTCTGGTGGGCGTTTGTGGTTGTCCTCGGTGGTCAACTGCTCGTGGCTGTGGTCTTCGGTGAGTTGTCGAGCCGGTGGCCAGAAGAGGGTGGCGTTTACGCCTGGTCGAAAAGATTGGTGGGCGAGAGCTACGGGTGGCTGACCGGGTGGGTCTATATCTGGACGCTCATCACACTCAATGCCGCCGCTGCATTCGCCGCCAGTACTTTTGCCGCCGCGGTGTTCGGGTTGGACAACCCCGGAACCGGGATGCGGCTGGCTTTCGCGGTGGGATTCATGATCATCGCTACTCTGGTGAACAGTCTCGACCGGCGCCTGCTCAGGGTGTTCGTCGCGCTGTCGATTGCGTGCGAGGTGATAGGCAGCCTCTTTGTCGGGACGGTTCTGCTCGCCTTCCACCGACACAACAGCCTCTCGGTCCTGTGGTCCGGATTCGACGATGGCGGAATGGCTTTCACCGTCGGACCGTTTCTCGCCGCGGTTGCGGTAGTCGGATGGGCGTTCATCGGTTTCGAAAGCGCGGGCGACCTTGCCGCCGAGGTGAAGAACCCCGGGCGCAACGTACCGCTGGCACAGATCGCTTCGCTGGTCTTGGTCGCAGCAACCGTGATGTACGCCGGGTTGGCTTTGATCCTGGCGGTCCCCGATCTCGAGGCCGTGGCGGCCGGATCGATCGATGATTCGGTCGTGGAGACGTTGTCGTCCAATCTGGGTGGCGCGGTCGTCGTGCCGATGTCGGTGGTCGTATCGATCGGGTTCGCTGCCGGGATCGCCGCGGTGAGCACTGCTCTGTCGCGCATCGTGCACGCGATGGCCGTCCAGCGATCGCTGCCGGGTTCAGCGGCACTGACGCGTTTGTCCGGCCGAGATCGATTGCCGCGCAACGCTTTGACCTCGACTTCGGTGGCAACGTGCAGCCTGCTGATTCTCGCTGTCGGATTCGGCTTCTACGATGTGATGATCGCTATGTCCACAGGCGGCTTCTACATCGCCTTCTTCCTTCCTGTGGCCGCAATGCTGTTCACCCGCGTCCGTGGAATGTGGACCCCTGGAGTATTCACACTGGGCAAACTCGGCGGCCTGATTGTCAACGCGGCCGCCACGCTATGGCTGCTTCTGCAGATCATCAACATCTCATGGCCGCGCGACGTCGGCGCCAACTGGTACGTCGAGTGGGGATGCCTGCTGATGTACCTGCTCACCGGCGTTCTCGGCGCCACTGTGTTCCTTCGCTACCGTCGAACAAGTCAAAGGATCAGTACCGATGCGTGAACTACCTGCCCCTGCGACGTCCGACGTCGTCCTCATCTGCATCGATGTGCAGCGCGACTTCGCCCCGACCACCGATAACGGACTCGACGCACCAGAGATCTCTGCGATCCGCAGCCTTGTACACAGCGCTCGTCGTGCCTCGATCCCGGTCATCTTCATCCGCGAAGTTCATCACCCCACGCTCACCGACCTCGGTCGGGAGGTCGACAGTGTAGAGGATCTGCATTGCATCGAGGGCACTCCCGGGGCGGGGTTCATCGACGACTTCGGGCCCCGGCCGGACGAGTACGAAGTACGCAAGCGGCGCTACTCGGCCTTCTTCAACACCGATCTCGACACGATCCTGCGTGGATACAAAGCCAGCACCGTCATCCTCTCGGGAGGCCTGACCGATGTGTGTGTGCACTACACCGCCGTTGACGCCCACCAGAACGACTACCACTTCCGAGTTGTGGCCGACGCGGTCTACGGATCGTCGGAGCCAGCGCATCACTCCGCGCTGAACGCCATGAGCTATTTGCAACGTGACTCGGTCATCACTCTCGCCGCCGCAACGGAACTGCTCGATGGCAGGGTACGAGGCGGCCGCCGGTCAACGGCCGCGGCTCAGTGACGGCAAACAGATGGTTCGGGCGGCGTGCATGTCGGTTCTCGCGTTCGTGCCGAGGTTCGCGATCAAACCACGCAGGGTTTCCGACAGTTCCAACTCGGCGGAACCACGTTCGGTGACGCCGCCTGCGCCGACGCGGATGTCTTCGTTTCCGGCATGCCCAATGCGGTCAGGGTGGAGCCGTCAGAGCGCTGGTTTATCCGATCGATGCTGGCCAGCTTCGCTGCCGCGGCGTTGAGGCCGGCACGCAGGCCCTCGACCTCACCGGTCCAACCGTTGGCGCGGGCCTCAGCGATCCGGTCACGCAGGTTGGCCGCGATCTCGGCAAGCCGATCTCGGGCACGGGTCTCCACCCGCAGGCTCGGGCACCTGATACATGCGTGCTCATGGCGACACGGACTGCCGTAAGGGCGCCCACAGGTGCCGAGTTCGAGCTTACGCAGCTCAAAGTGCTGCTGGAAGTGATCCCATTCCTCGCCGGTTGGCTCACGGTATTCGGCCTCGGGACGCAGCGCTCGGCGGGCATCGAGGAACGCTCGGTAAGAGCGGACGAGCTGTTCGTCGAACACGGCTACATAGATCTGGGTGGTGCTGATGGACCTGTGCCCCAACAGCTTCGAGGCGATATGGACGGGTAGGCCGTTGCTGACCGCGTCGGTGGCCCACATGTGGCTTGTGTCCGCAGTCGCCGTGTGCGGTCGGGTTCGTGTTGCATTGGAGCTGAGCCGATTTCGGGCGAGCGTTCGCGATGTCGATCGCCTGCTGTGTAGCGATAAGGTCCGCGTGCTTATGATGTATGTCACTGCCCATGTTGGTCAGCATGGGCCGATGATCTTCTGTCGCGCGGGCGGCAGCCGAGTGACTGTCGAAGCTGAGGACGTAGCTGTGCGGAGCCGCTCGATTTCGTCGTGTTGGGCAGCGATTCTGGCGAGGGCCTGGGTCCGGAAGTCGGATAGTTGCTCGTTTGTTGACTCTGCCTGTGCCAGACGGTTTTTGAGCTTGTTGATCTCGGCTTTCAGACGTTCGATCCGGCCGAGTTTCGGGTCCGGGGTTTCGCCGTCTTGTTGGAGTTGCTGGAGTCGGTGTTCGAATTCGGCGCGCAGGTGCGCGTAGGGCCGGCTGCCGTAGAAGGCGGTGCGGTCGACCTCGGCTTGGGCGGCGAGGGTCTTGATGTCGCAGCCGCCGCCTCTACACCGGACAACACTCCCTCCCCCGCTTCTACGATCTGCCGGCCAGACCACGACTCGTCCTAGCGCTTGCCGAGGACCGCCATGTAGTTGCCGACGTCGTCGTGGCGCCGTTCCCGCAGTTCCCACCCGGTTCCGGACAGGGTCTGTCGTAGTTCGTCTTCCGATAGGAACCAGTACTCGAACCACGGACTCGCCAGGCGCTGGTACCGGACGCGCAGCCGTAATTGGCCTGCGCAACGCCCCAATGACCGGTTGTGGTCGTGGTAGCGCAGGTGGTCGGGATCGTCGGTGACGTAGGGGTCGACACCACGCCCGACGATGATCGCGTCGCGAGTTGTCAACCGGCTCAGGGCGTCGAGGAACCGGGGTGCCTTGGCCGGAGACTCCAGCAACGCGAGATTGTTCCCGAGCAGCAAGACCGAATCGAAGCGCCGACCGGGTTGTTCACCGGCCAGGTCGTAGACCGTGCCCAGGAACGTGTCCTCGACTCCTCGGCGCCGGCACACTTGCACGGCGCCCTCTGAAGTATCCAAGGCCAGCACCGAGAGGCCACGCCGCTGCAACTCCAGACATGCCCGCCCCGCTCCGGCGCCTACGTCGAGTACCCGGCCCGTGCATCGCTCGACAGCGAGCACATCGAGCGGGTTCCATTGATCGGGCAGGGAGAAGTACTTTGCCACGGATTGCCCGGCGACGAGGTATCCGTCGTCGCGCTCGATCAACTCGGTGACGTCGCTGGAATCCCATTGCGCCAGCAGCGTTGCCCCGAAGGCATCTCCTTCAACCGGTTGTTCGGCCATGGCTCCATGGTCGGCGCGAAGCCGCGAGCGGGCCAGCGATTTTCGGGCGCGGAACCTGACGCTCAAAATACCTTGCAGCCGTTGATATAAGAGCACGGTGCCAAAGACCACGGGTTTGGCCGGCCCCGGGGACACCGGCTCGAGTAGTCCGGCAGCCGACTCGGCGGGGCTCGCCAAAGTATCGACCAGATGCGCACAAAGATAGCGGCCAGATGCGCACAGAAGGAGCGGCCAGATGCGCACGGAGGGAGCGGCCAGATGCGCACGGAGGGAGCGGCCAGATGCGCACGTAGATGCGGCCGATCAGGCCATGGCGGCGAATTCCATCCTCGAGCAGCAGGCGGCGGACCTGGCCAGGAGCCCTCGCCCGCCGTCGGAAGCGTGGACTCTTGTGGTGGCCGCGCGGCGACGCTGATACCGGAGGCTTCCGAGGAGATCGACGGCCGAAGGGGCCGAGGCGCGTGCCGCGTAATCGTTTGGCGTGGGCGAGCATTCGCATCCCGATCCGGCCGGCCCCACCGAGCACGAGTTTCGAGTTCACGCCACGCGAACGTAAGGCCCGCAGGCCGGCCGACCACACGTCCGGGCGGATAGCAGCGATATCGTCATTCACACCGGACAGTTGTGAATTGCCTGCACAATGCGTGTTTCCGCGAGCAGGTTCCGTTTTCTAGCGTCGGAGTATGCCTGACATCGCAGTGAAATCGACAGCGCCGGTGCGGAACCGGGCCGCCGCCGCATCAGCCTTCGGCCCGGACCGGTGCGTTGCCGACGGCGGGCCGCCTGCCGACGCACGTCGGCGGACACCTGTACGACACAGCGGCACAACGGGATCGGCAGACGGTCGCTTGCCGATGCGGGCGGGGCTGCGATGATCGGGATTCGGCGCGGCCTCACCGGTAAGACCACCGCGCGGGCGGCCGGATTGCTCGCGGTGGTATCGGCGGCGATCTTCTTCGATGCGCTCGATCTGTCCATCACCCAGGTGGCGTTGCCCGCGATCCAGTCGGCATTGCAGGTCGGGCCCGGCGCACTGCCGTGGATCGCGGCGGCGTATGTGGTCACCTACGGCGGATTTCTGCTCCTCGGGGGAAGGCTGACCGATATGTTCGGCGGCCGGACGGTGTTTCTGGCGGGCCTGGCCGTCTTCGGCGCCGCGTCTCTGGCCTGCGGACTGTCCGGGGCCACGCTGATGTTGGTGGTTGCACGAGCCGTACAGGGCGTCGGCGCGGCACTCACCGTGCCCGCGGCGGTGGCGATCCTGGCCGGCGCGTTCGACGACGAACGGGAGCGAACCAGGGCCTTCGGCGTTTTCGCCGCCGCGGCGTCGAGCGGCTTCAGCGCCGGACTCGTTTTCGGTGGTCTGATCACCAGCGGGCTGTCGTGGAACTGGATATTCCTGGCCAAGGTGCCCGCCGTCGTCCTGGTTCTCCTCGTCGCCGTCCGTGTCGTCCCCGGCGCCGGCCGCGTGGATCGACAAGGCGGCTACGACGTCCTCGGCGCCCTCACCGCAACCGCGGCCGCAGTGCTGCTGACCTACGGCGTCACGCGCGCCGGCGGCCCCGGCCCGTCGGTCGGGACAGTCGGTCTGCCGATAGCGCTCGCGGCGGTGTTGTTCGCGGCCTTCCTGTTCGTCGAACGGCGCATCCGGGCACCGTTGCTGCCGCTGCGGGTGTTGCGATCGCCCACGCTCGCGATCGCCGACCTCGCGGCATTGACCGTACTGGCCGCACCATTCGGCGTCTCCTACATCGTGACCGTGTACCTGCAGGACGCCCTACATCGCTCACCGTGGTACGTGGCCCTGACATTGCTGCCCGGCGCGGCCTCCTCCGCGGTCGTGGCCCGGTACGTGGCGCCGGTGTTGATCAACCGGTGGGGCCTGCGGACGGTCTTCGCCGCCGGACTCGCGGCGGTCGCGGTCGGCGACGCCGGATTGCTGGCGCTGCCCGAGCCCCTGCCGATCTGGGTCACGGTCGTCGCGGTCGTCATCAGTTTCGGGCTGGGGATGGGGCTGGCCTACCCCGCCGCCACGCTCGGCGGCGTGCACGGCGCGCAATCCGAGGACCAGGGTTCCGCCGCCGGCCTCAACAACACCGCCCTGCAGATCGGCGGCGCCCTCGGGCTGGCGATTGTCGCCACCGCGATGAACCTCGGACTGAACGGCGGGTCCATAGCCGAATCCTCTTCCGGCACAGTCGAGTCCGCCGTGCGATACGGAGCGGCGGCGGCCACCGCGCTCCCCTTGCTCGGTGCCGTCGTCGTATTGCTGGGATTGCCGCGTCGACAGCGGTAGGAATACGCGGCCCGGTGCGCAGGTTGCATCGGCAATCATGGGCGTGGAGTTGAAACATCTGCGGTATTTCGTCGCCGTCGCCGAGCAGTTGAACTTCTCGGCGACGGCCCGCAACCTGTTCATCAGCCAGCAAGCGCTCAGCCGGATCATCCAGCAACTCGAACGCGACGTCGGTGTCCGGCTGCTGGAGCGCACCACGCGCTCGGTAACCCTGACGCCGGCCGGTGAGGCACTGCTCGAATCGGCGCGGGCGTCGATCGCGATGGTCGACGACGCGGTCGCCCACACCCGTCGGCTGGGCGGACAGCCGCGACCCTTGCGCATCGACGTCTCTTCCGCCGGCCTCGAAACCGGCGCTCGAATCTTCAGCACGCTGCGCCGCGAGCACCCGCGGCAGCCGATCCATCAGGTCGAGGACGGTGCGCCGCGCGGCATGGCAGCACTGCTCGCCGGGAAGCTCGATGTGCTGATCGCGCTGGACACGCATCGGCCCGCCAGTGTGCCGTCCGAACCGATCCGGCGTGAGCCGGTGCTGCTCGGTATGGCAGCCGATCATCCGCTGGCGCAGGCGGATGCGGTGGCGGTGGCTCAGCTCGCCGGTGTCGAACTGTTGCTGCCGTCGGAGGAGGCCGCGGTCGAATGGCTGGAGTTCGTCGACCGGTTCTGCCGCGCGGCGGGCGTCACCCCGAAGCGCTGGCCGGGCGTCACCCACGGTTCCGTGGCCGCGGCCACCGTGCTGCGTGAGTACGGCTGTGTCACACCGACAGTGGCGTGGGCCGAGCCGCCACCCGATCTGGTGTTCCGGCCGCTCGTCGACCCCACCCCGGTCATGCGGTGGTCGATGATGACAGCACCCTCGCTCCCCGGCGAGTTCGGAACCGTGCTCGACAGCCTGCGGACAGTGGCACGCCGCAATCAGTGGCTGGCTGTGTGCGCCGCCGAAGCCGGCTGACCGGGAGGAGCCGGCTCGCCGCCGGTTCGCGCGGCAGCGACCGCATAGGTGTTCTCGAAGAACTGGCCGCCGCGAATCGCGCCATCGATCACTTCGAAATCCGCCAGCCAGTCACCGGCGGCCCGTTTTCGGGTGCTCTTGTGGCGGAAATCGAAGTACCCACGCACGAAAACGTGTCCACCGACCGGGTAGAAATCGCGGGCCTGGAATTCCGCCGATTCGTACTCCCCGAACAGCATCTCGACCAGGTCCCGCAGGCCGTCGCGGCCGTGCCACACCTGTCCTGCCCACGGTATCGCCGCGGTCAGTTCCGCACTCTCGGTCCCCACCAGCCAGGTGAAGTCCGGGTGCAGCATGGCCGCCGCGGCATCGATTTCTCCCGCGTAGATGTGCCCGAAGTACCGTCGCACCACATCGGCCGGCTGTGCATCGGCTGCCGTCGACTCGTGGAGGACGAATCGGCGCAGTATTTCGGCAAGTTCGGCCGGTTTCTCGGCGAAGACCATATGGCCGCTGTCGAGCTCCACGTACCGGCTGCCCGGAATCGCCGCATGCAGCGCGCGGGAGTGCGCCACCGGCACCAGATAATCGAGCGTACAACCGACCACCAGGGTCGGCGCCTGCACGAGCGGAAGCTCGTCGCTGATGTCGATGCGCAGGTCCAGGTCGATCTGACGGCGTGTGCCCGGCGCCACATCGCCGGTGCGCAACTGGGCGAGCCCGGCGTCGCCGAGCCCGCTGAGGAAGCCGGGGCTGAACGCCATCAAAGGCCCTTGGGCAGTGGCCAGTTCCGGATCGGTGTCGATGGCGCGGGCCCAGGTTTGCAGACCGAGCCGCAGCCGGGCGTCGCCGGAATGAGCCCAGCCGGCCACCAGGACCAGTCGCCGGACCAGCTCGGGGTGCCGGGCGGCGACCGCTGCCGCGATCACCGCGCCGAGCGAGAAGCCGACCAGATCCACCCGGCCGTCAACTGCCGCACGCGCGGCGGCCACCACCTGGCCGACCAGGAGATCGAGGGTCCACGCACCGTCCGGTACGACGGTATCGCCGCTGCCCGCATAGTCCGGAACAACCACCGTGCGCGTATCTGTGAACTGCCCCGTCATGTGCCCGAAATTCGTCGCGCCGTCCATGCTGGTGCCGTGCACGAATACCAAACCCGGCCCCTCGCCCGAGATCGAATAATGAACGTCGGCACCGCCGAAGGAAACAATTGATTTCATACAGGCAACGCTAGCTACGGCGAATGCGGGTCGAGAAACACCGATATTTTCCGAACCGACAACCATATATTGTCAATCCGGAACACAGGTGGCATCTGTGTCGTCGACACGACAGCTCACGCTCGGGCGTGCACGACATCGTCACCGCCGCCGAACTCGTCGACCGCGTCGAACGCGACGGCTTCCGGGACATGCTGGCGGGACGAAATATTCGGGGCGTGATCCGGTTCACCGAGGCCGACCGGTAGGCCGGTCGATCGTGGCTGGTGTGAACGGTTTCCGCCCGCGGCCATGACCCTGTCGGACCGGCTGGAGCAATCTCACGAGGCACCGTAGGCGAGTGGGAACCGCCGTTCAGAACACCTGTGTCGGCGACGGTCCGCCCCGGTCGGCCAGGTGCCGCGTGTCGTTGGCTCGCACCAGCCGCCAGCGCCAGCGGTTCTCGCGCTGGTCACTCCAGCTGAGCTGTTCTCGCTGCCACACCGTCCGACTGGTGAAATCCACTCGGAACGTGACCGCCGCCCGGCTCGACGGCGGCAGTTGCAGAAGCGTTTGGGCCGCGGCGATCACCGTTGCCTCGTGCGCCACCACCAGCACGGTTTCGCTCGGATGCCGGCGCAGCACCACCGCCAGTTCCCGGCTGGTGCGCTGCACCAGCGATACCCAGGATTCGGCACCCTCCGCCAACGGCAGATCCGGCGCCAGGGCCGGCGTCAGCCCGGACGTCGCGATCGCATCGGGCCACCGGAGACCTTCGGCCGCTCCGTAATCCGGGGCCAGCAGCTCCGGCCGCACCGTCCGCCCGATCGCCGTCCCCACCAGCTCCGCCGTCTGGATCGTCCGCGCCGCCCGGGTGCTGTAGACCGCCGAGATGCCGTGGCGCCCATCGCGAGCCAGGAACTCACCCAGCGACTCGGCCTGCCGGCGGCCGCGTTCCGTCAGCCCGGTACAGGTTCGTTCGCCGCAGATCATGTTGTCCACATTGCAGTGGGCTTCGCCGTGCCGGACCAGGATGAGGCGGCAGGGATGCGCGTCAGAGGCCACTCGGAATCTCGTTTCTCGCAGGAATCGTCGTGAGCGAAGCAGGCGCTCATCCGGCGGATGGAAGCGACACGAACTCCCCTTCAGTAGTGGGAAGAACCGGAGCCGAGATCGAAAAGCGGCGGGAACAAATAGATTTGGATGTCACTCGGCAGTGGGAGGCGTTCGGTTACCCTCCGGATAGCGGAGGAGCCGGCACGCGCCCTGTGCCGCACAGCGAGAGGGAAACTCGGGAGCGAGGTATGACCCCACGTGGAGATCGTTGTTCGGGGAGAGGGTGCCGCGCCGGAGGATCCGCTGGCGTCGGAGGCCGAACGGGAGCTGGTCGGTCAGCTCGGGCGGGCAAGCCGGTGCGAAGAGTCTCAGCGTGCGGGCAGCACCCGGCCGGTGCATTCGCCGAGGGCGAGGGTACTCCCGTCCGGAGCGACGGCCCTGGCCCGCAGGGTCACCTCGTCGCCGTCGCGGAGGAACGAGATCTCGGTGCCGTCGGCGAGCGACAGCGGTTCCGTCCCACCCCAGGACATTTCGAGGAAGGAGCCGCGCTGGTTGCGCTCGGGCCCGGAGATCGTGCCGCTGGCGAAGAAGTCTCCCGCCCGCAGTCCCGCACCGTTGACCGTCATATGGGCGAGCATCTGCGCCGCCGTCCAGTACGTCGTGTCGTACGGCGCGGTCGATACCACCTCACCGTTGAGTACGACGTCGATACGGATGTCGAAAGCCCATGCGGGAGTGGTGGAGTCGTCGAGGTAGGCGGCCGGAGCCGGTTCCCGGGCCGGGGGCGCGGTCCGGGCCCGTTCCAGGGCAGCCAGCGGCGTCACCCAGACCGCCGTCGAGGTGGCGAACGATTTACCGAGGAACGGTCCCAGCGGGACGTATTCGAAGGCCTGGATGTCGCGCGCCGACCAGTCGTTGGTCAGCACCAGCCCGAAGATGTGGCCGTCGGCGTCCGCCAGGGCGACCTCGCCTCGCGGCACCGGGGATCCGAGGACGAACCCCATCTCGGCCTCGATATCGAGCCGGCGGCTCGGGCCGAAGGTGGGTGGACCCTCGGGTTCGGGACGCAGGCCCTTGGGCCGCGGGATCTCGGTGCCACTGGGGACGATGGTGCCCGCCCGCCCGTGGTAGCCGATCGGCAGATGCTTCCAGTTCGGAGTCAGCGCCGGCTGTCCGGGGCGAAAGATCTTGCCCACGTTGGAGGCATGGAACTCGTTGCCGTAGAAGTCCACGTAGTCGGCGACGGTGAACGGCAGATGCAGGGTGGCTTCGGAGATCGGAACGGCCTCGGCGACAACGCTTTCGGCGAAGGATGGTTCGGTGAGCGCGCGGACGATCCCGGCGCGGACCCGATCCCAGACGGCGCGATCACACGTGAGCAGCCGGTCGAGGTTCGGGCCGTCCGTGGCCTCGATATCGCCGGGTGCGGCACCGGCGTGGCGTAGCAGTGCGGCGACACCGATTACGTGACCGCCCAGGCGGACACCGAGTTTCGGTCCGGCCGCGGATGCCGAGAACGATCCGTACGGCAGATGGGTGATGCCGAAGCCCTCGGTGGCGAGGCGGTCGGCCGCGGTCATCGGATCACCTCCGCGAGCATCGACTCGTCGACGACTATCGGTGGTTCGGTGTGCGTGCGTACCTCCTCGACGCGCACCCCCGGGGCGAGTTCCACCAGGCGAAGCCCGGCGGCGGTGACGTCGAGAACCGCGAGATCGGTGATGATCCGGTGCACGACGGCACGTCCGGTGTAGGGCAGCGTGCACTCCCGGACCAGTTTCGGCGTGCCGTCCTTCGCCACATGCTCCATCAGCACGACGACCCGACGGGCCCCGTGCACGAGGTCCATCGCGCCGCCCATCCCCTTGACCATCTTTCCGGGAATCATCCAGTTCGCGATGTCGCCGCGGGCGGAGACCTGCATGGCGCCGAGTATCGCGGTGTCGATCTTCCCGGCACGGATCATGCCGAAACTCGTTGCGCTGTCGAAGAATACCGCGCCCCGCCGCACCGTGACGGTCTCCTTGCCGGCATTGACGAGGTCGGCGTCGACCCCGTCGCCCGTCGGATACGGCCCGACGCCGAGGATTCCGTTCTCGGACTGCAGCACCAGTTCGACGTCGTCGGGGACGAAGTTCGGCACCAGCGTGGGCAGGCCGATGCCGAGGTTGACGTAGTCACCGTCCTGTAGTTCGGCGGCCGCGCGGGCGGCCATCTCCTCTCGGGTCCACGGCATCAGACCGACTCCTTCGTTGCTGTGCTGGTCGTGCGCTTCTCGATCCGCTTGTCCGCCGCCTGCGCGGGAGTGAGCGGAACGACGTGATGGACGTAGGCGCCCGGGGTGTGGATCTCGTCGGGGTCGAGCTCCCCCGGCGGCACCAGTTCCTCCACTTCGGCGATCGTCACCCGGCCGGACATCGCCACCAGGGGATTGAAATTGCGGGCCGACTTGCGGAAGACGAGATTGCCGTGGCGATCGCCCTTCCATGCGCGCACCAGGCCGAAGTCGGCCGCGATGGCGTGCTCCAGCACATGGCCGAGACCGTCGAACGTCTCGACCGGTTTCGGCGGGGACGCGACGGCGACCGAACCGTCGGCGGCGTACTTCCAGGGCAGGCCGCCGTCGGCCACCTGGGTGCCGACGCCGGTGCGGGTGTAGAAGGCCGCGATACCGGAACCACCTGCGCGCAGCCGTTCGGCGAGCGTGCCCTGCGGCGTCAGCTCGACCTCGAGTTCGCCGGCCAGGTACTGCCGCGCGAACTCCTTGTTCTCGCCGACGTAGGACGCGACGATCCGGCGCAGCCGCCGGGCGCCGAGCAGGATGCCGAGACCCCAGTCGTCGACCCCGGCGTTGTTCGATACCGCCTCGAGGTCGTCGACCCCGGCCGCCAGCAGTGCGTCGATCAATACCGCGGGGATTCCGCTCAGTCCGAAGCCGCCGACGGCAACCGTTGCGCCGGAAGGGATTCCGGCGACGGCCTCGGCGGCGGATGTGCATACCTTGTCCATGGTCAGCGCACCGCCCGGCCGGCCCACACCCAGGCGTAGGCGCCGTCGTCGCTCGCGGTGCCGCCCTCGCCCAGTTCGAGCGGACGGAAGGTGTCGACCATCACCGCCAGTTCGTCGAAGCTCTCCACGCCGATCGACGCCTCGACCGCGCCGGGCTGCGGACCGTGCGCGTGCCCGCCCGGATGCAGCGACACCGACCCGATACCGATACCGGATCCCTTACGGGCCGCGTAGTCGCCCTCGGCGTAGAACATGACCTCGTCGGAGTCGACATTCGAGTGGTAGTAGGGAACCGGGACCGACAGCGGGTGGTAGTCGACCTTGCGCGGGACGAAGGCGCAGATCACGAAGTTGTCGCCCGCGAAGACCTGATGCACCGGCGGGGGCTGGTGGACCTTGCCGGTGATCGGCATGAAGTCCTCGACATTGAACGTGTACGGATACAGGCAGCCGTCCCAGCCCACGACATCGAACGGGTGCTCGGCGTAGGTGAACCGGGTACCGACCACCCCGCCGGAACCGCGATGCTTCACGAGCACGTCCACATCGGCGCCCTCGCCGAGCAGGATCTCCCCCGGCCCGTACAGATCGCGCTCACAGTACGGCGCATGCTCCAGCAGCTGGCCGAAGCGGGACAGATAGCGTCCGGGAGGCGCGATGTGACTGTTCCCCTCGATCGCGTACAGCCGGCTCGGGCCGTCGGCCGGATCGGGTACCCAGCGATGCGTGGTCGCCCGCGGGATGACGACGAAATCTCCCGTGCGGTAGGGCAATTCGCCGAATACCGTCTCGACGGCCCCGCGCCCGGACTCGACGTACACGCACTCGTCGCCGACCGCGTTGCGGTAGTAGGGCGACACCGCGCCGGCCACCACGTAGCCGATGCGCACGTCGTTGTTGCCGAGCACGAGCCGGCGACCGGTGACGGCATCGGCCCCGGCCGCCGCATCGGCGTCGAACAGATCGTGCAGCCGCAGGTGGCGCGGTTTCAGCGGGTGGTTCAGGACGGTCGACTGCGCCGGAAGGTCCCAGATCTCGCTGGCCACGATCGCCGAGGGGATCGTGCGGTGGTACAGCAGCGAGGAGTCCGCGGAGAACCCCTCCTCACCCATGAGTTCCTCGTAGCGGAAGTTCCCCGCGCTGTCGCGGAATTGGGTGTGCCGCTTGCCCGGAACCTCCCCCACGCGTCGGTAGTACGCCATATCCCACCTCGATGTTCGGCTCGGCAATGTTCAGCAGCGTGCTAAATCGTTCGATAATCGGTCATAGACAAACCTATTATCGACCATCGTGCGCTAGAGTGTGAGCCATGTCAATCCCGACCGTGTTTGCTGCCCTCGTCGACGACGCCGCGATCTTTCCGCCGGGATCCCTGCCGCTGCCCGCGGCCGTCGAGGCGCACGCCGCCCACCGGAATTCGCACCTGCGGGCCCTCGTCGGGCCGTTCGTCGTCGGGACCGGCGCTCTCGCGACCGCCGCCGAGCTGGCGACACCCGAGTTGTTTCCCGCAGCCCTTCCGGTGAGCGTCGTCGTGCCGTCGCCGGACGCGCTCGGCGAGACGATCGCCGTGGCCGGCCGCTGTCGCGTGGCGATGGAGGCGCTGGAGATCAAGCTGGACCACTCGCGGCCGCTCGCTCCCCAGATCACCGAGATCGCGGACCGCGACCGCGGGGACGCCACCACCTATGTGGAGGCGCCCCGGCCGAGCCACCCGGAGTGGCCGGACGTGCTCGCCGCCATCGCCGATCGCGGTCTGCGGCTGAAATTCCGCACCGGCGGAACCCAGGCCGAGGCGTTCCCGGCCGAGGCCGAGCTGACCACCTGGATCGGCGCTGCCGCGCGCCGGTCCACACCGTTCAAATGCACTGCGGGGCTGCACAATGCGGTCCGGCACACCAGCGCGGCGACGGGATTCGAGCACCACGGATTTCTGAACATCCTGTGCGCCGCGGCCGCCGCGGCCGACGGCGCCGACGGCGACTCGGTGGCGTCGCTCCTCGCCGAGCGGGACGGCGGCGTCCTCGCGGACGCTCTCGGCGACACCGCGGCGGCCCGGCCCTTGTTCGCCTCCTACGGTTCGTGCAGCATCGACGAGCCGTACGAGGACCTGGCCGCGCTCGGCCTCCTCGGACATTGAGCTCGCCTCCTCGGACACCGAACTCGCCTCCTCGGACACCGAGACCGCCCGGCCACCGCGGCAGCTGCCCATGGCCGAAAATCGCACGCAACGGCGGAGGTAGAACAATGACAGCCGTGACACGCGCTGAACCCACCGACGGTGCGCAGACGCTGGAGCGCGGCCTGGCGGTACTGGTCGAGCTGAGCCGCCACCCCGACGGCCTGACCACCGCGCAGGCCGCCGCGGCGTGCGGGCTGCATCGCTCCATCACGACCCGATTGCTGGTCTCGTTGCAGCGCACCGGATTCGCCACCCGAGACGACGCCGGCGCCTACCGCGTCGGCCCGGCGGTGCCCGAGCTGCTCGGCCTGTCCCACCCGCACCTGCGCGACGTGGCCGGGCCGGTTCTCGAACGCCTCGCGCGCACCGTCGACGCGACCGCCTCGCTGGTCGAGGTGGTGGACGGCCACGCGGTGACCACGCTGGTCGCCGAGCCCCCGAGCAACGGCCCGCGGTTCTCCTATCGACTCGGCAACCGCGATCCCCTCGATCGCGGTGCGGGCGGGGTCGCCGCCCTGGCCGCCGGCCCGCCCCGCCCCGGCGAACCCGACCGCGTCGCCACGGCACGCGCCCAGGGCTTCATCATCACCCACGAGGAACTCAACCCCGGCGCCCACGCCATCGCCGCACCGCTGCCGGGATGGGACGGACCGGCGGCGATCAACATCGTCACCAACCGCAGGACCACCGTCGACAACGCGCAGCGCCCCCTGCTCGACGCGGTCCGCGAACTCGGCACATTCGCCACGGGCACAAGAACTTTCACCGATACCACGGACTGACACTGCAACGTCACTCGTCACAGCTCCCGTCTTTTCGGCGTGCCCACCTCCGCCTTCCCAGCGTCACCGCTTCCGTCATCCCGGCACGACCACCCCATCATCCCGGCATGCTTTCGGCCGATATCCATCGCCGGAACCCGCGGATTCCGGCCAAAGACACGCCGGAACGGCGGACGTACGTTGCGTCCGACAGCGTGGCCGTCGCCGCACACCCGCGCGAGTGCGGCCGCCCCTCATTCGGCGGCCGCCGTCGCGGGGCCCGAAAACACGCGGCCGTCTCGCCGGCGCACGAACACCTCGACGCCTGCTGCCGCACAGCTCACGGCAGCTCGATCCCCTTGGTCTCCCGGACGAACAGGGCCGCGCCGAGGGTGAGCAGCGCGCAGAACACGAAGTAGCCCGCCGGGGCCAGGGAGTTGCCGGTGAGGTCGATGAGCCAGGTCGCGATGAACGGCGCGGTACCGCCGAGCAGCATGTTCGTGGTGTTGTTGCCCAGCGCCAGACCGCTGTAGCGGACCGAGGCCTCGAGCATCTCGACGTAGCTGACGTAACTGGCGGCGTTCACCACCGAGACCGCGATGAACAGGACCGATTGGCCGACGACGGCCTGCCAGACGCTGCCGCCCGCCATCAGCATGAACATCGGCACGCCGAGCACGACCGAGGCCACGCTGCCGCCGATGAGGATGGGCCGGCGACCCCAGCGGTCGGCCGCGTATCCGGCGACGGGCAGGGTGGCGACGCCGAGCACCAGCGCCAGCGAGGTGGACAGGAAGGCGACGGTGGACGACTGGCCACCGCTCTTCTGCAGGTAGGTCGCGGCGTAGACGGAGGCGATGTAGTAGCCGCCGGTGATGAGCGCACCGAGCAGGATGATCTTCACCAGCGGCCCGCCGGAACTGCGCAGCAGCTCCACGACCGGCACCTTCTTCGTCTCGCCCTTGCTGCTCAGCTCGTGGAACTGCGGCGTCTCCTCCATGTGGTTGCGGATCCAGATGCCCACGACGCCGATCACCAGGCTGAGCAGGAACGGCACCCGCCACGCCCACGCCAGGATCTGGTCCTCGGTGAACAGTCCGGTCAGCGCCAGCGCGATCAGCGACGCCACCAGCGATCCGAGGTAGGTCCCCGAGTTGACCATGGAGGTGTAGGTCGCCCGCCGGTGCGCCGGTGCCGACTCGGAGACGAAGGCGTTCGCGCCGCCGAGCTCGCCGCCGGCCGCGAAACCCTGCAGGCAGCGCGCGAGGACGAGCACGACGGTGGCCCAGATCCCCAGCGTCACATAGGTGGGCAGCATTCCCATGACCGCGGTGGCGGCCACCATCAACAGGATCGTCCAGGACAGCGCCCGCTTGCGCCCGTACCTGTCGCCGATGTGCCCGAAGACGATCCCGCCCGGCACCCGCAGGAAGAACGCCACGGCGAAGGTGGCGAAGGTGCCCAGCAGTGCCGCGGTGTCGTCGTGCGAGGCGAAGAACAGGGTGGCGATGGTGGTCGCCATGTAGCCGTAGATTCCGAAGTCGTAGTACTCGACGACGGTTCCGACCACGGCCGCGCGGACGATCTTGGCGATCGACCTGCCGGACGGCTGCCCGGCGGCCGCTTCGCTGCCGGACGTCGTGATGGCATCCGATGTCGTTGCGGGAGTATCGATTCCGTACATGAAAGTTCCTTGTCGCGAGCGGGCTCGGCCCGGCGGATCGAGATCAGACTCCGGCCGGTGCCCGGTCCGGGGAGGTCCCGCGGCGCGCGAGCCGCGCGGCGTTGCGGCCGGCGACCCGGCCCATGGTGAGCGCGTTGGCCACGGCATTGCCGCCGCCGACATAGCGCTGGCCGAGCACCCCGGCGCCGGCCTCACCGGCCGCGAACAGGCCCGGAATCGGTGTTCCGGTGCGGTCCAGAACCGCTGCGCCACCGTCGATTTCCATGCCCGCGTGGGTGCAGACGAGTTCGGCGGGCAGCATGCGGACCGCGTAGTAGGGCGCCCGCGCGATCGGGTCCGGGTCGGCGGCCGAGCCCTTGTTCGCCAGGGTGCGGTGCCGGAGGAAGTCGTCGTCGCGGCCGCCGGGCAGCTGCTCGTTCCAGCGCGCCACCGTCGCCGTCAGGGCCGCGGCGGGCACACCCATGCGGTCGGCGAGCTCGGGCAGCGTCGCCGCCCGCAGCGTCCGTCCGGCCTCGGCCTCGGCGGCGACGCGCTCCGGGATCCAGTCGGTGTATCCGGGCGGCAGGCCCAGGCGCGCGGTCTCGTCGAAGACGGCCCAGACCTCGCCGGGCTGCGCAGCCATGATCCCGGTGGAGACGGCATACGAGGCGTCCTCGTCCATGAACCGGCGCCCGAGCCCGTTGACGTAGACCCGGGACTTCGGCGGGAAACCCGAGGTCCAGTGGTGGTGCCGCTGGAAGTACGCGGTCGGCAGCAGCAGGCCCCAGCCGTCCCCGGCCACCGCCGAGTCGACGTCGCCGGCGAAGCGCAGGTGGTCGCCGCGGCTGCCGGGGGCCGCCACCACGAACAGCGACTCTCCCGCCGCACGCGCGGCCGGGAAGTACCGGTCGACCAGCGCCGCATCGCGTGCGAAGCCGCCGCTGGCGACGACCACCGCGCCCGCCCGCACCTCGATGTCGTCGGCGACGACCCCGGCCACTCGCCCGTGCTCCACGACCAGCGACTGCGCCCGCGTGGCCGGCACGGTCTCGATACCGTGCGCCCGGCGGGCCTTGTCGAGGACCTGAATCAGCCCGTAGCCCTGGTCTTTCGGGACGTGCCCGCGCCAGACGTCCTCCACGCCGGCCTGACTGAGGCCGGGCATGTGGGCGTTGGTCGAGATCCGGGCCGGGATCTCGACGCCGAGGCCGATCAGCCACTCCAGCGTCGGCCCGGACTGCTCGCAGAAGGTGCGGATCAGGCCGGGCTTGAGCATCCAGTGATTGAGGTCCATGTAGTGCTGGAAGAACCGCTCGGCGTCGTCGTCGATGCCCAGTGCGCGCTGCACGCTGGTCGCGGCGGCGGTGAACAGGCCCGCCGACAGCCGCGTCGACCCGCCCAGTTCGGTCTCGGATTCCAGCAGCAGCACCGTCGCACCCTGCTCGGCCGCCGTCACCGCGGCCGCCAGTCCGGCGCCGCCAGCACCGATCACGATGACGTCCCAGGTGTCCTCGCTCATGCCGGTTGTCCTTCCGCGTCCGCGAGCACGCGGTGATACAGGCCGTTGGAGGTCAGCCCGCCGTCCACGGTCACCTCGCTGCCGGTGATGTAGCCGGAGCGGTCGGACAGCAGGAACAGGACGGCATCGGTGATCTCGTCCACGGTCCCCATGCGCCCGGCCGGGATGCTGCGCAGCGACGACGCGACGAATCCGTCCGCGCCGCGCACCAGGTCGGTGCCCACCAGGCCCGGATGCACCGAGTTCACCCGGATGCCCCACTCCGCGAGGTTCCCGGCCGCCGATTTCGACAGGCCGGTGAGTCCCCACTTGCTCGACGAATAGGCCGGCGAGAAGTAGCCGATCCGGCCCGCGATGGAGGAGATGTTGACGATCGAACCGCCACCGCCGTCGCGCATCAGCGGCGCAGCGGCCTTGATGCCGTAGAACGGGCCGAACAGGTTGATCCGCATGGTCTGCTCCCAGATGTCGTCCGGGGTATCCATGAACTCCAGCCGCCGCGAGATACCGGCGTTGTTGATCAGTCCGCCGAGAGCCCCTGGGCCAGAACGGATCCCGTCGATCGTGCGCGACCACGCCGCCGGATCCGCCACATCGAGGCGGTATTCCGAGGCACTGCCCCCGGCACTCCGGATCTCGGCGACGATCTCGGCGGTATCGATGATGTCGGCGACGCAGACGTGCACGCCGCGAGCGGCCAGCGCCCGGGAGTGGTTGGCCCCCATGCCCCGTGCCGCGCCGGTGACCAGCACGACGTCCGGATAGGTCACGGTTATCGGCGACTCAGACATGCCGGGAACCGCCGTCCACCGCGATGGAATGCCCGGTGACGTAGCGGGCGCTGTCGGACAGCAGGAACAGCAGCGGGCCGAAGACCTCCTCCGGCGAACCGAGCCGATGCAGCGGGACGACCTCCAGCGCGTGCTCGAGCGCGGCCGGATCCTCGCGCACCCACCGGGTCATCTCGGTATCGATGTAGCCGGGCGCGATCGAGTTCACCCGGATTCCCTTGTCGCCGAACTCGACCGCGAGCGATTCGGTCAGGTGCGCGACGGCCGCCTTGGACGTGCAGTAGGCGCCCCGGCCCCGGCGGACGCGCACCGCCGACACCGACGACATGTTGACGATGGCCCCGCCGGGGCGCATGTGCCGCGCGGCGGCCTGCGCACCGAACAGCACGCCCTCCACGTTGACGTCCAGTACCGCGGAGATCTGCTCGGGCGAGATCTCCTCGGCGGTGGCGAACGGGAAGATGCCGGCGTTGTTGATCCAGAAGTCCACCCGCCCGAACTCCGCGAGCGCGCGCTCAGCCAGCGCCTCGTGCTCCTCGGCGACGGTCACGTCCACGCGCGCGGAGACGACGCGGCCGGGCTTCTCGACCCCCGATCCGGCCAGGTCGGCGGTGATCTCCGCGGCGGTGGCCGTCATCTGCTCGGCGTTGATGTCGGCGCCCAGCACGTCCACGCCGCGGGCGGCGAGCCCGGCCGCGAAGACCGCGCCCATCCCCCGCGCGGCGCCGGTGACGACCGCCGCCTTGCCCACCATGTCCGGATAGGTGACCTCGAGGCGGCCGTAGTCGACCCGACCGGGATTCGATGCTCCGGCTGTTGTCGTCATGGGCGAGTTTCTCCTTCGAATATTCAGGGGCGGAAGCGCTTCAGCGGGGCGCGTCGTCTCGTTCGACGACCCGGCGGGTGATCAGCCACCCGCCGTCGCGGCGCGTGAGCCTGTCGGTGATCGTGGTGAACCGCAGCAGCCTGCTCTCGCCCCCGATGCGCGTGGCGACCACCTGGAGGTAGGCGGCCACCGCGAGGGTGTCGGCGTCGATCCGGTCGACGAGAAGGTTGCTCAGAACGTGCCGGTGGCGCTCACCGGCCGCCCGGGCCGCGCGATCGAATCCGGCCGCGAACTCGGTCAGAGCCGCCGCACCGGCGACCGGATCCGGGTAGGTCGGCGAGTGGAACTCGCCGTCGGGGGTGAAGGTCGCCGCCCATTCCGAGGCGGCGCCCGCATCGATCGACCAGCTTTGCCGAGCGTACAGCTGGTGGATTGCCGCGACGGTGTCGGTGTCGACGTCGACGGCGGGGAGTGGTGCCATGACTTTCCAAACGATCCGATGCGTGCGATAATCGCACGCGGTGTGTTATATATGAACACTGTAGGTGCCGCAGGTCACAACGGTCAAGGAGTTTGAGCTATGCCTCAGTTACAGCCGTCCGAAAAATCGGCGGCTACCGGCAGCGACGTCGGGGCGGACATGTCCAAGACGCTGCACAACGGCCTGCAGATCCTGGAGTTGCTCGCGCGCCGGACCGAGGGCGTGACGGTCACCGAGATCGCCGACACGATCGGGGTGCACCGCACGGTCGCACACCGGCTCGTCCGCACGCTGGAGCACCACCACCTGTGCCGGCGCGACGATTTCAAGCGGGTCTTCCTCGGGCTGGGCCTGGTCTGGCTGGCCGAGCCGGTGGAGCAGGATCTGCGCACGCTCGCCCGGCCCGTGCTGGAGGAACTCGCCGACAGCACGCAGGCCACCGTCCACCTGGTGGTCCGGGAGAACGATGCCGAGGTGCGGGCCCTGATGGTCGTCGAGCCGCGGCGCTCCCGGATGCACATCGCGTTCCAGGCCGGTCAGATCGATCCGATCGACCGCGGCTCCGCCGGCCTGGCGATCCTCGCCGCGTGCCCCGCCGTGCCCGGCGAGCGCGAGGAGGTCACCCGGGCCCGCCGGCGCGGCTACGCCGTGTCCCACGGTGAGCTGGTCCCCTCCGTGATCGGCGTGTCGGCCGCCGTACCCGGCCGCGCGTCGGAGGTCATCGCCAGCGTCGGGGTCTCCCTGCTCGACGCCGCCCCCGAGGACGAGGAGCGGTTCGGCGCCTCCGTCCGGGCCGCCGCCCAGCGCCTGAGTGCCATCCTGGTGCGCTGAGCCGGGCAAGTGAGGGCGGTATTCCGCAGTTTGTGGTTGCAGGGCGGTCGCCGGGGTCACAATGGGTCTCGACCAGGTCAGTGGTGATCTCGGCGGGCGCTCTGGCTGCCGGCCGTGGTCCCTCGTTCCAGGAGTGTGTATGTATCCGGGTGCTCACGCCGCGCAGTTCCCCGACAAGCCCGCCGTCGTCGTCGCCGACGGCACCGAGGTGGTGACGTACGGCGACCTGGAGGAGCGGTCGGCCCGGCTGGCACGACATCTGTACGCGGCGGGGCTGCGGCGCGGCGACCACCTCGCGCTGCTGACCGACAACGACCCGAAGACGTTCGAGGTCTATTGGGCGGCAATGCGATCCGGGCTGTACTTCACCGCCGTCAATCGGCATCTGTCGCCGTCCGAGATCGCCTATATCGTGAACGACTGCGGCGCACGGGCGCTGGTGGTCTCGGCCCGGCTGGCGGAGACGGCCGCGGCGATCGTCCCGGAGACGTCCGCGGTGAAGGTGCGGCTGGCGTATCGCGGCCTCGTCGACGGGTACGGCTCGTACGAGGACGCGCTCGCGGAATCCTCGCCCGAGCCGCTGGCCTGGCAGCCCGCGGGGATGGACATGCTGTACTCGTCCGGGACCACGGGGCGGCCCAAGGGCATCGAACCACCGCTTCAGGACCGGCAGGTGCACGAACCGGGTGAGATGGTCGCGTCCGTCTTCGGCCCCATGTACGGATTCGACACCGACACCGTCTATCTCTCGCCCGCTCCCCTCTACCATGCTGCGCCACTGCGCTTCTGCGGTGCGGTGCAGGCATTCGGCGGCACCGTGGTGGTGATGGAGAAGTTCGACGCCGAGGCCGCGCTGGCGGCGATCGAGCGCTATCGCGTGACCCACAGCCAGTGGGTTCCGACGATGTTCGTGCGGATGCTCAAACTCGATGAGGCGGTACGAAACCGGTACGACGTGTCCACCCTGCGGGTGGCCGTGCACGCGGCCGCGCCCTGTCCCATCGACGTGAAGCGGGCCATGATCGACTGGTGGGGACCCGTTCTCTACGAATACTATTCGTCGACCGAGGGCATCGGCGTCACCTTCATCGACAGCGAGCAGTGGCTGCGCAAGCCGGGTTCGGTCGGGCGGGCCGCGCTCGGCATCATTCATATCTGCGACGACGACGGGCGCGAAGTGCCGGTCGGTGACATCGGGACGATCTACTTCGAACGCGACGAGGTCCCCTTCGCCTACCACAACGACCCCGCCAAGACCATCGAGGCGGTGCATCCCCGGCAACCGACCTGGTCGACGACCGGCGATATCGGCCGCGTCGACGACGAGGGATTCCTGTTCCTCACCGACCGCAAGGCGTTCATGATCATCTCCGGTGGGGTGAACATCTATCCGCAGGAGATCGAGGACGCTCTGGCGTTGCACCCCAAGGTATTCGACTCCGCCGTAATCGGGGTTCCGGATCCGGAGATGGGGGAATCGGTGCGGGCGGTGATCCAGCCGGCACCCGGAATCGCCCCGTCTCCCGAGCTCGCCGGCGAGCTGTGCGCCTTCCTGCGTGATCGAATCGCGCACTACAAGGTTCCGCGCGCGATCGACTTCCTCGACGAGCTGCCGCGTACTCCCACAGGGAAACTGGTCAAGCGCGAGCTACAGAAGCGGTACCGGTAGGCCCTACCGGAAGCTCTCGCCCCACCTTCGGCCGGTCGTTCGCGATCACCCTGCTCGGTCTGATCGCAGCCGCGTTCTACGGCGGCCGGCCGGCATTCGGGGTCGCCATCCTCGCCTGCTCGTTCCTGTCCTCGGTGCGGCGCAACAAGCGGCTCGCCCGCCTCCAGCACACGGTCGCCGCCGCCGCGGCGTCTCCCCTCGACTACGGCTCCCAGGAGCACACGCCGGGCGCGAAATCATAAGAGGTTGTTCAGTATTCGGCCCACCAGGTTCATGTTCTCGGGGCGGTCGAAGTCGCCGTGCGCGCAGTCCACTTCGAAGAAGTCGATGCGTCCGCCGATATGCGGGCGCCAGGCCTGCTCCAGGTCGTTCTCGGGATCGGCGATCCGGTGCCCCTCCGTATCGAGGGTGGCGCCGAATACCGTTGCGTCGCCGTCGTAGAACGGTGAGGTGTACCCGTCGAGCAGTGTGCTGTTGTTGATGAGAATCCTCGTCGCCTGCCGCACCAGATTCTGGACGACGGGAGATTCGAGCTGCTCACCGAACCTGTCGGCCGCCCACTCCCGCAGGCCCGCCATGGCCTGCTCCTCCGAGACATCGGGTGGAGCGTCCGACCGCACCGGGGGCTTGCTGTCGACGACGCCGAGAAATCCGACCCGCACACCCCGCCGGGACAGGTGGTGCGCCATCGCATGCGCGACTATTCCGCCGTACGACCACCCCAGCAGGAAGACGGGGCCCTCGTCCTGGAATGCGAGGATCCGGCCGACATAGTCCTCCACCATCTCCTCGAACGAGGCGGCCGGTGAGCCCCCGTCCAATCCGCGGGATTGAATGGCGAAGACCGGCCGGTCCGGGAGGTGCGGCCCGAGTTGCTGATAGAACCAGCCGAGACCGCCGCCGGGGTGAATACACCACAGCGGCTGCCGCGATCCGGAACTCTTCAGCATCAGCACGGGATCGAAATCCGTGCCCGAGTCGGCGCCGTCGTCGAGCCGGGTCACCAGCCGGGCGACGGTGGGCGCGTCGAATATCACCCGGACCGGGACCTCCACACCCAGTTTCGCCCGGATCCGGCTGGCCAGTCGCGTGGCCAGCAGGGAATGTCCGCCCCGCGCGAAGAAGTCGTCGTCGATGCCGACCCGGTCGAGTCCGAGGATCTCGGCGAACAGCTCGGCCAGTATCCATTCCCGTTCGGTGCTCGGCGCGCGATAGTCCACCGACGACACCGATTCCGGATCCGGCAGCGCCCGGCGATCCGGCTTTCCGCTCGCCGTCAACGGCAGCGACTCGACCACCATCACGACCGCGGGCACCATGAATTCCGGCAACCGATCACCGGCGAACCGGCGCACATCGGCCGCCAGCAGACCCGCCTGAGGATTGTTGGCGTATGCGATGGGATCGTCCACGACGACCGGCGGCACATACACGTCGGCCAGTGGCCGGCCGTCGCAGGTCTCGGCGTCGAGGAAGACCGCCTCCATGTACCCGGATTCCGCCGACCACGTGACCGCCGTGGTGTGGCCGAATCGCTCTCCCCACGCGTACAGATCCTCGGGCAACAGATGCTCGGGCCGTGTGCGGCTTTCCAGTACACCTTCGAAACCGAGGCCGAGTTCGCCGGCGGTGCCGCAGGGAATTCCTGTGCGGATTCGATGCGTCGCTTCGACCTCGCCGGTGAGTCCGGCGTGCGGGATACCGGTGACGCGAAGGCCGCCCGGATACCGATCCCGAAGTAGCCCGCGCAACCAATCCCGGTCGCGGAACTCCGCTTTCGGCACGTCGGCCACCGAGACCGGCGTCACCGGGACCTTGTGCAGTACCACGTCGTAGCGGTATCGGCTCAGCTCGTTCACCGAACGCCCGCGCTTCAGTTGGATATCCACCGCACCGAAACCGAGCGCGCGGCACGAACCCGCGAAGTACTCGGGCGCCAGCAGCAGTTCTTGTTCGGCCGAGATGTCGCGACGGACACGGTCACGAACCGCCGCGGGATCGTCACCGCCGTGCCGCGTTATCTGTACCGCGGTGGTGAACTCCTCCAGCAGAGCCAGATTCCGCACGTCACCGACGAACACCGCACCACCGGGGGCCAGTAGTTCCAGCACGTGCCCGAGGACCTCGCGAAGATAGGTCCGGCTCGGGAAGTACTGAACCACCGAATTCAACACCACGGTGTCGAAATGGCCCTCCGGCAACCCCTCCACATCATCGGCGGTCCGCACATCCAACACCACACGTTCCGCCCACTCCGCACCCGACTCGTCCAACTGCCGCCGTAGCGTAGTGACGGTCGCGGCGGAGAAATCCGTCGCCCAATACTCGTCACAGTGAGGGGCCAACTGCGACAACAACAACCCCGACCCCACACCGATCTCCAGCACACGCCGCGGCCGCAACCCCCGGATACGCTCCACCGCGGCCGCCCGCCACTCCCGCATCTGCTCCACCGGAATCGGCGCCCCGGTATAGCTGCTGTTCCAGCCACCGAAATCCGCACCGAGCCCGGCCACGGCACCATCCCCGCCATTGTCGGCACCGGAATACAGGGTGTCGTACACCCGGCGCCACTGCCCCACCAACTCGTCCTCCCCCACGGCCGGGCCGGACCTGTCGGGGACCACATAACCGACCAACTGCTGACCGCCGGCGTCGGTATCACGCACGTTCACGACCGCCTGCGACACCGAAGGATGCTGTGCCAGAACAGTTTCCACCTCGCCCGGCTCGACCCGGAAACCACGGATCTTCACCTGATCATCGGCCCGGCCCACGAACTCCAACAGGCCGCGGGAATTCCACCGCACCACGTCACCCGTGCGATACAACCGGCCACCGGCCGAATCGAACGGATCAGCAACAAACCGCGCAGCGGTCAGATCGGCACGGCCGTGATACCCCCGCGCCAGCTGCACGCCGGACACATACAGCTCCCCGGGAACGCCGACCGGGACCGGCACCAGCCACGAATCCAAGACGAACACCCGCACATTCCCCAACGGGCGCCCGATCGGAACGACACTCTCGACGTCGCCTGTCACCTCGTGGCCGGTCACGCACACTGTCGTCTCGGTGGGGCCGTAACCGTTCACGACCTGCACGGCGCCGCATGTCGCCGCCAGCCTCCGAACGACCGCCGCCGTCACCTCGGCACCACCGGACAGGACCCGCGTCAAGGATCGCAAAGGCTCGCCGGGCACGGACTCGACGTGATCGAGTACCGCCGACAACAACGCCGGCGTCGCAAACATCTTCGTCACCGACCGGCTCTCGACCAACCGCACGATCTCCGCCGGATCCGAACGCTGCTCACCCGCGACAACCAGTACCGCGCCACCACACAGGGCGGGCCAGATCTCATACGTGGACGCATCGAACGCCACCGACGAATGCACCAGCACGCGGTCCCCGGAGCCCGCCGACCACGCCTGTGACACCAGATTCACGACGTTGCGATGCGTGACCCCAACACCTTTCGGCACACCCGTCGAGCCCGACGTGTAGATCACGTACGCCACATTCTCCGGCCGCGTCGTGGGGGTTCGGCGCACACGTGTCCGATCCGCTGTGGTGTCCATGGCGTCGAGATGGACATGCGGTATAGCGTTGTCCGGCAACACCATTGCGGTAGCGGAGTCGGTCACGACCGCCGCCGGGGCCGCATCGGACAGAATGAACGCCAGCCGGTCCGGCGGATACGACGGATCGATCGGCAGATACCCACCACCGGCCTTCGACACCGCAAGTAGCGCCACGATCAGTTCCGCGGTCCGGGGCAGGGCGACCGCGACGATCGCGTCCGGACCGACGCCGTGCCCGATCAACACGTGCGCCAACCGCTCGGCTCGACTGTCGAGCTCCCGGTACGACATTGTCACGTCACCGCAGACCACGGCGACAGCATCCGGAGTCGACGCGACCCGCGCCTCGAACAACCCGACCACGGTGAGATCCGGGTCCACCGGCACAGCGGTGTCGTTCCACCGATTCAGCACCGACTCGCGCTCGTCGACATCGAGAACGTCGATCGCCCCCACCGGGACATCGGGTCCCGCGACCATCAGTCGCAGTATCCGCACCAGCCTCTCCGCCATCGCCTCGACGGTGGACCGGTCGAACAAATCCGTTGCGTACTCGACGAATCCGCTCCACTCGCGGCCGGCCGGGGTGTCGGCGATATTGAAGAACAGGTCGAACCGCGCGGTGGCAACGGATCCCGGATAGGGCTCGATCCGCACCCCGGCCAGATCCACCGTCGGCAGAGCATTGTTCTGGAATGCCAGCGACACCTGGAACAGCGGATGATGCGCCGCCGAGCGAACCGGATTCAGCAGCTCCACCAGCAACTCGAACGGGGCGTCCTGATTCTCGTACGCCGCCAACGCTTTCGCCTTCACCTGCCCCAGAACGTCGGTGAACGACGCCTCCGGGGCGACTTCGGCTCGCAGCACCCACGTGTTGACGAAGAACCCCACCAGATCGGCCAGGGCCTCGTCGGTACGACCGGCGATCGGCGCCCCGATCGGAATATCCTCTCCCGCACCGAGTTTGAACAACAACACCGCCAACGCCGACTGGAATACCATCGACATCGTCACACCGGTATCGGCAGCCAACCGCTCCAGCCCGGCCCGGGTATCGGCATCGACGGCGAAAGACACCAGATCCCCGCGATAACCCGCCACCCGCGGGCGTGGGCGATCCGTCGGCAACCGCAACTGCTCCGGCAACCCGGCCAGCTCGCCCCGCCAGTACTCGAACTGCCGCGACAACACACTGTCCGGATCGTCGGACGTCCCCAGCAGCTCCTGCTGCCACAGCGTGTAATCCACATACTGCACCGGCAACGGCGCCCACTCCGGCGCCCGATGCTCGAGGCGGGCCGAATATGCCACGGCCAGATCCCGCAACAGCGGCGCCATCGACCACCCGTCGCCCGCGATGTGGTGGATCAACACGACCAGCACGCATTCGTCTGTGCCGCAACGCACCACGGTGACCCGGATCGGAATCTCGGTGGACAGGTCGAACCGATACCGCACCGCCGCGGTCACCGCCTCGTCCACGGCGGCGGCGTCCACGTCGGTCACCGTCACCGGCACCTCGACGGTCTCGGCGTCGAGTACCCGCTGCGACGGCACGCCGTCGGGGTCGACGAAGACCGTCCGCAGGCTCTCGTGCCGCACCACGACGTCGGCGACCGCGGCGGCGAACGCCGACTCGTCGAACACGCCGCTCAACCGCGCGGCCAACGGGATGTTGTAGGTGGCGGAGGGGCCCTCCAGCCGGTGGATGAACCACAGGCGCCGCTGCGCGAACGACAACGGGACCACATCGGGCCGGGGCCGGGCCCGCAGCATCGGGCGCACCTCTACGCCGGTGTCCAGCCGGGTCGCCAACTGCGCCACCGCCGGGGCATCGAAGACGGTCCGGATCGGGACCTCGACCTCCAATGTCGCCCGAATCCGGCTCACCAGACGGGTAGCCGACAACGAATGGCCACCCAGCTCGAAGAAGCTGTCGTCCACGCCTACTCGATCGAGCCCGAGAACTTCGGCGAACAACTCCGTCAGCACCCGCTCGCGTTCGCTGCCCGGCGCCCGGTAGCGCATCGACGACGCGAATTCCGGGACCGGCAACGCCGCGCGATCGAGTTTCCCGTTCGCGGTCAACGGCACCGACTCGATCACCGTGACGACCGCCGGCACCATGTAGTCCGGCAACCGCTCGGCGGCGAACCGCCGCACCTCCGCACCGTCGAGCCCGCGTCGATCCTCGACCTCGTTCGCGGCCGCACCGGACCTGTCGGCGACCACATAGCCGATCAGCTGCTTACCGCCCGGACCGTTGTCACGCGCGATCACGACCGCCTGTGACACCGAAGGATGCTGCCCCAGAACGGATTCCACCTCACCGGGCTCCACGCGGAAACCACGAATCTTCACCTGATCATCGGCCCGGCCCACGAACTCCAACGAACCACCGGCATTCCACCGCACCACATCACCCGTGCGATACAACCGGCCACCGGCCGAACCGAACGGATCAGCAACAAACCGCGCAGCGGTCAACGCCGCACGGCCTCGATATCCCCGGCCCAACTGCGCACCAGCCACATACAGCTCCCCGGGAACACCGACCGGCACCGGCGCCAGCCACGAGTCCAAGACGAACGCCCGGACATTCCCCAGCGGAGAGCCGATCGGCACCGACGCGCCCTCGAATGGCTCTGCGGCGTCGAACGAGCGACGGGTGGCGAAGGTTGTCGCCTCGGTCGGCCCGTACACGTGCACGATCCGCGTCTCGGGGCACGTCCGCAGGGCACGCCGGAATACGTCCGGTGGCATCTCCTCGCCGCCGGTCCACACCTCGCGAAGCTCGCCGAGTGCGGTCGGGCACTGCTCGAGGAACGACTCGAACAACCGGGTGGTGAGAAATGCCGCTGTCACGCTGTTCGCGGCCAGCAACCGGCCGAGGGCCTCGATGTCGACGCGGTCCGGCGGCGCGACGACGACCCTGCCGCCACCCAGTAGCGGCACCCATATCTCGTACGTCGAGGCGTCGAAGGCGACCGAGGAATGCATCAGCACGCTGGCGTGCGCGCCGTCCCGCCACACCGGCTCGGTCGCGAAGGCCACGACATTGCGATGGGTGATGGCAACGCCTTTGGGCACGCCGGTGGAGCCGGAGGTGTAGGTCAGGTACGCCACATTCTGCGGCCGCACCGTGGCGACCCGGCCTGGACCGGCCTGATTCCGCATATCGACGGTGTCGAGGTGGATATGCGGTATTCCGTTGGGGGGCAGGAGCTTTTCGGTGTCCCGATCGGTGACGACCGCGACCGGGGCGGCGTCGGTGAGTACGAATGCCAGCCGCTCCGAGGGATACGCCGGGTCGATCGGCAGGTACGCGCCACCGGCCTTCAATACCGCGAGCAATGCCACGATCAGATCCGCGCTCCGGGGCAGGGCGACCGCGACAATCGCGTCCGGACCCACGCCGCGAGAGATCAGTAGTCGCGCCAGCCGCTCTGCTCGGGTATCCAGGTCGCGGTAGGTCGATTCCGTTCCCGCACAGACGATTGCCACGGCGTCCGGGTCCGCGGCGACCCGCGCTTCGAACAAGTCGACCACCGTGGCGTCCGGCACCTCCGGAGCGGTTCCGTTCCACCGGCGCAATACCAATTCACGCTCGTCCGCACCGAGAACATCGATCGACGCGACCGCAGCGTCCGGATTCGATGCCACCTGCCGCAGGATCCGCACCAGCCGCCCCGCGAGGGCCTCGATGACGGTCCGATCGAAGACATCGGTGCGGTATTCGAGGTGCAGTGTCAGGGCGGGAGCGGAATTCGCGACGAGCGTGACGGGATAGTGCGACGGCGTCCTGGGTCGTGGATCGGTGAGGGCGATGCCGCTGGCTGTCAGGGCGTCATCGATTCCGGCCTGGTCGACGGGATACGACTCGAATCCGATGAGTGTGTCGAACAGGACGCCGAGACCGACCGCCTGATGGATATCGCTCAAGCCGACATGATGATGATCCAGCAACGCGACCTGACGAGCCTGCAAACCCGTCAGCACCTCGGCGAGGGTCTCCCGGGAACCGAACCGCAGGCGCACGGGCACCGTGTTGATGAACAGCCCCACCATCGAATCCACCCCTGCGATCGCGGGCGGTCGACCCGACACGGTCGCGCCGGCAACCACATCACGACGACCGGTGGTCGCGGCCAGCACCATGCCCCATCCGCCTTGCACAATGGTGTTCACCGTGATCCCGAGCGCCGTGGCCCGGTGGCTCAATGCCGAGGCCGTCTCCGCCGTCAGCGGCACCTCGACCCGCTCGACCCCGGCCGGCCCGGAGCCGCCCTGGGGCGTGCCGACACTGTCGGCGAGGAGCGTCGGTTCGTGCACGCCCTCGAGTTCCCGGGTCCACGCCTCCACACCCGCCCGGAAATCCTGGCGGCCCAACCACTTCAGGAATTCCCGGTAATCCGCCACCGGCGGCAGAGCAGCGGCCGCACCACCCGAGCCGTAGAGCAGCAGCAAATCCCTGACCAGCAACGGCAACGACCAGCCGTCCAGCAGCACATGATGCGCGGTGAACACCAACTCCGACCGTTCCTCGGTCATCTCCACCAGCATCAACCGCAACAGCGGCGGAACCGCCACATCGAAATGCGCATCCCGGTCCTCGACCAGCAACCGCTCCAACGCCGCACCGCGATCGGCCTCACTCAGATCACGCAAATCCCCTACGCGCCACGGCAATTCGACGCCGTTGACAACAACCTGAACCGGAGCACCCCGAGCATCGGCCGTGAAACCCACCCGCAGATTGGCATACCGATCCAACAACCGCTGACCGGCCGCCCGCATCCGGGCCGCGTCCACCCGCCCGGCCAGCCCGAACACCACCTGCATGTGATAGGCGTCGAAACCCTCGCCCGCCAACGCTCGGTGGAACAACAATCCCGACTGCATCGAGGTCGACGGCCACACATCCACCAACCCCGGATAGCGCCCCTCCAACACCTCAATATCCCCCTGCCCCAGCTCTACCAGCGCAAAATCCGACGGCGTCCGGCCGCCCGCGCCCGAAGTCGCCGCGTGCCGGGCCAAGCCCGCCACCGCGTCCCGCCACAGCCCGGCCAGATCCTCCACCTCGGCCCGCCCCAGCACGCCCGCAGGTGCGGCGAACACCGCCTGCAATACCGGCCCCTCGCCGGTGTCGATCACCATCGCGTTCACAGTCAGCGCCGACATCGCGGGCATCGCCGACAACGCCGGATCCGAGGGCGTGATCAGCTGTTCCGCATCGACCGCGGGTGTCCAGCCGGCTCCTTGCAGTCGTTGCGGCAGAAGATCCGCCGAGGTGAACCTGCCGAGATAGTTGAAGCCTATCTGTCCGGTCGAAAAACCTTGCAGCACAACAGCGGTCTCCGGATTCAGATACCGCAACAACCCGAACCCGATCCCCTTACCCGGAACCGCACGCAACTGCTCCTTCACCGACTTGACCAGAACCCCCGCCGCCGGACCACCCGCGCACAGCTGATCCCACTCCGTCGCCGCTGCGCGCAACCGTACGGGGAACATGCTGGTGAACCAGCCCACGGTGTTCGACAGATCGGCGCCGGGCACGGTGTCTTCCTCGCGACCGTGGCCCTCCAATCGGATCAGCACCGATTCCTCATCCACACCGCGCGCGTGACGCCGGCGAGTCACCGCGGCGGTCAAGGCCGCCAGCAACCCGTCCTCGACCCCGCCGTGGAACACCGCGGGCAGGGTCGTCAGCAACGCCTCGGTCACGTCGGCAGGCACCTCGACGACCACGGAGTCCACGGTCCCCATGACATCGGTGACCGGATCCAATGCCCTGCTACCCAAGACGGGATCGGGCCCGTCGAGAACCGAACGCCACCACGACAACTCCGCCACCCGGTCCGGCCGGTTCGCTTCTTCGGCCAGCCCGTGCGCCCACCGGCGCATCGACGTCCCTGTCGCCGCCAAGGCCGACGCCGACCCCGCCTGCCACGCGGAGGCCAAGTCGGGCAACAGAATCCGCCACGACACACCGTCGACCACCAGATGATGCGCGACGATCCCCAGCCGGCCGGCTCGTTCGGGCCCCGGATCGAACCAGACGAACTGCACCATCACCCCGGACGCCGGGGCCAACCGAGCGACCGCCGCCTCCAGCTCCGAGCCGATCACGCCGACTTCTTGCCGGGGACCGGCAATCTCGATGCGCCGCACCAACTGCCCGACATCCACCGCCTCCGCCGGTGCGACATCGAGGCCCGCACCCCGGTCGTCGTCGACCAACCGCGCCCGCAACGCATCGTGACGATGCATCACCGCCGTCAACGTCGCCACCAGATCCGCCCGATGCACACCCACCGGCAGATCCAGCACCATCGACTGACCGAAACGCTCGAAACCGGCACCCAACTCACGCACGAACCGCGCCACCGGCAGCAACGGCATCCACCCCACGCCGGCACCGGCCAACTCTTCCAGCGCCGAACCCACGCCGCGCCCGTCGGCCACCGCCGCCAGCGCCGCGACCGTCCGGCACTCGAACACCTCACGCGGGCTGACCACGACACCCAGCGCCCGTGCCCGCGACACCACCTGGATCGACCGAATGCTGTCCCCGCCCAGCTCGAAGAAACCGTCGTCCACACCCACCCGGTCCACACCCAGGACCTCGGCGAACGCTCCCGCCAATGCTCGCTCGACGTCCGACCGCGGCGCCCGGTACCCCGCCGGTGAGCCGAACTCCGGCTCCGGCAGCGCTTTTCGGTCCACCTTCCCGTTCGCGGTCAACGGCACCGATTCGATCACCATCACCGCCGCGGGCACCATGAAGTCGGGCAACCGCTCCGAGACGAACTCACGGACCTGTACCCCGTCGAGTTCTGCCGCGCCCGCGAGGCCGTCGCAGGCGGGGCCGGGAACTACGTAGCCGATCAGCTGCTTGCCGCCGCTGCCGCCGTCACGGGCTGTCACGACGGCTTGTGACACCGAAGGATGCTGCCCCAGAACAGATTCCACCTCACCCGGCTCGACCCGGAAACCACGCACCTTCACCTGATCATCGGCACGACCCACGAACTCCAACTGTCCACCGGCATTCCACCGCACCACATCACCCGTGCGATACAACCGGCCACCGGCCGGATCGAACGGGTCGGCAACAAACCTCGCCGCGGTCAATCCCGCCCGTCCGCGATACCCTCGCGCCAACTGTGCGCCCGCTACATACAGCTCTCCCCGGACCCCCACCGGGACCGGTGCCAGCCACGGATCCAACACGTACACCCGGGTATTGGCCACGGGGGCACCGATCGGAACCACGGCACCCGCTACCGCCTCGGGCACGACCAGCGCCGTGACGTCGACCGTCGCCTCGGTCGGGCCGTAGAGATTGTCGACCCGAGTACCCGGGCACGCGGTTCGGATGGCGTCCACGAGTTCTGCGGGGAGCGAGTCGGCTCCGGTGTTCACCTGGGTGACGCTCTCGAAGGCATTGCCCGGCAGCGACTTCAGGTGATCGGCCAATGCCGACAACAACGGCGGCGTCGCGAACAGTTTCGTGACCGACCACGACTCGGCCAGTCGCGCGATCTCCGCCGGATCCGAACGCAGCTCGCCCGCCACCACCACGGTCGCGCCGCCGCACAATGCGGGCCACATCTCGTACGTCGACGCGTCGAACGCCACCGACGAATGCACCAGCACCCGGTCCTCGGTGCCCACCGACCACGCCTGGGTGATCAGGTTCACCACGTTGCGGTGAGTGATACCAACACCTTTCGGTACACCCGTCGACCCCGAGGTATAGATCACGTACGCCAGATTCTCGGGCCGGACCCTGGCGAGCGGATCGAGGCCGGTCCGGTTCTCTGCGCCGGTCACCTCGAGGGCATCGAGGCAGACCTGCGATATAGCATTGTGCGGCAACAGTTTTACGGTAGTAGAGTCGGTCACGAGAGCCACCGGGGCCGCGTCGGCCAGAATGAACGCGAGCCGATCCGAGGGATACGCCGGATCGATCGGCAGATACCCGCCACCGGCCTTCAACACGGCGAGCAACGCCACAATCAGCTCCACCGACCGCGGCAACGCCACCGCGACAACCGAGTCCGGCTCGACGCCACGCGAGATCAGCACCCGCGCAAGCAGATCCGCCCGGGCCTCGAGCTCTCGGTACGACGCCTCCGCATCGCCACAAACCACAGCGATCGCCTCCGGGTTCGCGGCGGCCCGCGCCTCGAACAAGTCGACCACCGTGGCGTCGGGCACCTCCAGAGCCGTCTCGTTCCACCGGCGCAACACCAACTCGCGCTCGTCCGCACCGAGAACATCGATGGAACCGACCGCGACACCCGGATCCGACACCACCTGCCGCAGAATCCGCACCAGCCGATCCGCCATCGCCTCGACCGCGGACCGATCGAAGACGTCGGTGCGATATTCGAGTCGCAGTTCCAGATCGGGCGCGGCGCCCGCAACGACCGTCAGGGGATAGTGCGTGGGTGCTTCAGGGCGCAGGTCGGTGAGGGCGATGCCGCCGGCCGTGAGGGCGTCGGCGATCCCGGTCCGGTCGACGGGGTACGACTCGAAACCGATGAGCGTGTCGAACAGGACGCCGAGACCGACCGCCTGATGAATATCGCTCAAGCCGACATGATGATGATCCAGCAAGGCAGCCTGCCGGGCTTGCAGGCTTGTCAGCAGGCCGCCGAGGGTGTCGTGAGGCCCGAACCGCACGCGCACGGGCACGGTATTGATGAACAGCCCCACCATCGAATCCACACCCGCGATCGCGGGCGGACGACCCGAAACAGTCGCACCGGCAACCACATCACGACGACCGGTCGACGCGCCCAGCAGAATGCCCCATGCTGCCTGCACGATGGTGTTCAGCGTGACCCCGAGTGCGCCGGTCCTCCTGCTCAGTGCCGAGGCCGTCTCCGCTGTCAACGGCACCTCGACCCGCTCGACTCCGGGCCGGGCGGCGCCATCGGCGTTGCCGGCCGCGCCGGCGAGCAGGGTGGGTTCCCCCACCCCTTCGAGTTCCTCGATCCACGCCTCCACACCGGCGTGAAAATCCTGGCGGCCCAACCACTTCAGGAACTCCCGGTAATCGGGCACCGGCGGCAAGGCGGCACCGCCGGAGCCGTACAGGAGCAACAAGTCCTTCATCAGCAGTGGCAACGACCAGCCGTCCAGCAGTGCGTGATGCGCGGTGAACACCAATTCCGACCGCTGCTCCGTCAGCACCACGAGCATGAACCGCAACAACGGCGGAACGGCCACATCGAAATGCGCATCGCGATCCTCGACCAGCAACCGCTCCAACGCCACACCGCGATCCACCTCGTCCAGATCACGCAAATCCACCACACGCCAGGGCAATTCGACATTCTCGACAACTACCTGAACCGGGACACCGCGAGCATCGTCGGTGAATCCGACCCGGAGATTCGCATACCGGTTCAGTAACCCTTGACCGGCCGCTCGCATCCGGGCCGGATCCACCCGCCCGGCAAATCCGAACACCACCTGCATGTGATAGGCGTCGAAACCGTTGCCCGCCATCGCCCGATGGAACAACAACCCGGACTGCATCGAGGTCAACGGCCACACATCCAGCAACCCCGGATAGCGGCCCTCGAATACCTCGATCTCCCCCTGCTCCAGCCGCACCAACCCGAAATCCGACGGCGTCCGGCCACCCGCACCCTGCATCGAGGCGTGCTCGGCCAAGCCTCCGACCGCGTCCCGCCACGACCGGGCGAGACTCTCCGCCTCGGTCGTCTCCAGCACTCCGGTGGGTGCCGCGAATAGCGCTCGCAATACCGGACCTTTGTCGGTGTCGACCACCATCATGGTGATGTCCAGTACCGACATGGCCGGCATTGCCGGGTCCGGTGCCGCGGCGGATCCCGCACCGTCGCGGGACGGGGTCCAGCCGGCTCCTTGCAGCCGCTGCGGCAGAAGATCCGCCGACGTGAACCGGCCCAGGTAGTTGAAACCGATCTGACCGGTCGAAAACCCTTGTAGCACAGCAGCGGTTTCCGGATTCAGGTACCGCAACAACCCGAACCCGAGCCCCTTACCCGGAACCGCACGCAACTGCTCCTTCACCGACTTGACCAGAACCCCCGCCGCCGGACCACCCGCGCAGATCTCGTCCCACGACTCCGCGGCAGCACGCAACCGCACCGGGAACACGCTCGTGAACCAGCCGACGGTGTGCGACAGGTCGGCGCCGGGAACGATCTCCTCCTCGCGCCCGTGGCCCTCCGCTCGGATCAGCACCGATTCCTCGGGCGCACCTCTGATTCGACGCCGGTGCGCCACCGCCACCGCGAGCGCCGCCAGCAACCCGTCCTCGACCCCGCCGTGGAAGACCGCGGGCAGCGTCGTCAACAACGCCTCGGTCACCGTCGGGGGAACCTCGACGACCACCGAGTCCACGGTCCCCATCACATCGACCGCCGGATCCAGCGGCCGAGAGCCCAGCATCGGATCGGGCCCGTCGAGAACCGAACGCCACCAGGGCAACTGCTCCACCAGTTCCGGTGCGGACGCCTGCTCGACCAGCCTCCGCGCCCACTGTCCCATCGACGTGCCGGTCCTCGGCGGCGTCTCCGCCGCCGCTTCGGAAGTGCCACCGGACGATACCCGTTGCCACGCGGATGCCAAGTCGGGCAACAGGATTCGCCAGGACACGCCGTCGACCACCAGATGATGCGCCACGATCGCCAATCGGCCCGCCCGCGCCGGCCCGGCATCGAACCACACGAACTGCGCCATCACGCCCGCCGCCGGGGCCAACCGGGCGACCGCTGCCTCGAGCTCCGGGCCGATCGCACCCGCCTCGGCCGACTCGACGCGATGCAGCAATCGATCCACATCGACCGCCCCCACCGGCGCGATATCGAGCCCGGCACCCCGCGCGTCGTCAACCAGCCGCGCCCGCAACACATCATGGCGATCGATCACCGCCGTCAACGTCGCCACCAGATCGGCCCGATCCACACCCACGGGCAGATCCAGCACCATCGACTGGTTGAAACGCTCGAAACCGCCACCGAACTCGCGCACGAACCGAGCGGCCGGTAACAACGGCATCCAGCCCGCCCCGTCGTCGGCCAACGCGGCCACCGGCTCACGCTCGACGGCCACCGCGGCCAACGCCGCCACCGTCCGGCATTCGAACACCTGCCGCGGACTCAGCACGACACCCGATGCCCGCGCCCGCGACACCACCTGGATCGAACGAATGCTGTCCCCGCCCAACTCGAAGAAGCCATCGTCCACACCCACCCGTTCCACGCCCAGGACCTCGGCGAACAACTCCGCCAGCACCCGTTCGCACTCGGTACCCGGCGCCCGGTACCCCACCGGCGACGCGAACTCCGGAACCGGCAACTTCCCACGGTCCACTTTCCCGTTCGCCGTCAACGGCACCGACTCGATCACCGTCACCGCTGCGGGCACCATGAAGTCCGGCAACCGCTCGGCCAGCCACCGACGCATCTCCGAGCCGTCGAGTTCCGCGCCGTTCTGGGCCGGCTCGGGCCTGCCGGCGGCCACGTACCCGATCAACTGCTTGTCACCGGAATCGGTCTCGCGGGCCACCACCACGGCCTGCCGCACCGAAGGATGCTGTGCCAGAGTCGATTCCACCTCGCCCGGCTCGACCCGGAAACCACGCACCTTCACCTGATCATCGGCACGACCCACGAACTCCAGCAACCCACCCGAACTCCACCGCACCACATCACCCGTGCGATACAGCCGACCACCACCGGCCGGATCGAACGGGTCGGCAACAAACCTCGCCGCGGTCAACGCCGCCCGACCCCGATACCCCCGAGCCAACTGCACACCGGCCACATACAACTCACCGGCCACGCCCAGCGGAACCGGCGTCAACCACGAATCCAACACGAACACCCGCACATTCCCCAACGGGCATCCGATCGGAACGACACCCTCCGCATCCCCCGCAACCTCATAATCGGTCACACACACCGTCGTCTCGGTGGGACCGTAGCCGTTCACGACCCGAACACCGGCGCACTGCGCAGACAGCCTTCGAACAACCGCCGCCGTCACCTCGGCGCCACCGGCAAGAACCCGCGTCAGGGATCGCAAAGGCTCACCGGGCACGGACTCCACGTGATCGAGCAGCGCCGACAACAGCGGTGGCGTCGCGAACAACCTCGTCACCGACCGAGACTCCACCAATCGCACGATCTCGGCCGGGTCCCACCGCTGCTCACCCGCGACAACCAGCACCGCACCACCACACAGGGCAGGCCACATCTCGTACGCCGACGCATCGAACGTTACCGACGAATGCACCAGCACCCGATCCCCAGGACAGACCGACCACGCCTGGGACACCAGGTTCACCACGTTGCGATGCGTAACCCCAACAGCTTTCGGCACACCCGTCGAACCCGACGTATAAATCACGTACGCCAAGTTCTCCGGCCGCACCGCGAGGGTCCGGTTCGAACCGCTCCGGTCCCGCACGTCGTTGATGTCGCGCGTGCCGTCGATGCCGGACGAGTCGATATCGAGGTGCGGTATCGCGGTGTCGGGCAAGAGTTTCGCGGTCGCCGAGTCGGTCACGACCGCGGCGGGGGCCGCGTCGGCGAGCATGAATGCCAGCCGATCCGAGGGATACGCCGGATCGATCGGCAGATACGCACCACCGGCCTTCAACACACCCGCGAACGCCACGAGCAGCCCGACCGACCTCGGCAGAACCACCGCGACCACCGTATCGGGGCCGACGCCCCGCGAGATCAGTTCGCGTGCAAGCCGATCCGCCCGAGCATCCAGAACTCGGTAGGTCAGCTCCGTGTCGCCGCAGACGACCGCGAGCGCATCCGGGGTTGCCGCGACCCGCGCCTCGAACAACTCGGTCAACGTAGTGTCGAGGACTTCCGCGGTGGTGTCGTTCCACCGGCGCAACACCTGTTCCCGTTCGTCGCGGACGAGCACATCGATCGATCCGACCGGAGCGTCCGGGGCCGAGACGACCGACCGGAGCAAGCACACCCACCGCGCGGCCATCGCCTCGACCGTGGACCGATCGAACAACTCGGTCGCGTACTCGACGAGCGCGCTCCACTCCCGACCGGCGGGGGCGTCGGCGATATTGAAGAACAGGTCGAACCGCGACGTCGCGGTAGCGGCTGGACAAGGCTCGATCCCCACCCCCGGAAGCTCGAGGGTGGGCAGGGTGTTGTTCTGGAACGCCAGCGACACCTGGAACAGCGGATGATATGCCGCCGAACGAACCGGGTTCAGCAACTCCACCAGCAACTCGAACGGAACGTCCTGATTCTCGTAGGCCGCCAGCGCTTTTGCCCTGACCTGGCCGACAACATCGGCGAACGACTCCCCCGGAGTCAGGTTCGCGCGCAACACCCACGTATTGACGAAGAACCCGACCAAGTCGTTCAGGGCTTCATCGGTACGCCCGGCGATCGGAGACCCGATCGGAATATCCTCCCCCGCACCGAGTTTGAACAGCAGTACCGCCAGCGCGGACTGCAACACCATCGAGACCGTCGCACCCTCGGCGGCAGCCAAACGTTCCACCGCGACACGAACATCCGGGTCGATGGCGAACACCACGACATCCCCGTCATGGCTCGCCACCCGCGGGCGGGGCCGATCCATCGGCAACCGCAGCTGCTCCGGCAACCCGGCCAGCTCACGACGCCAGTACTCGAACTGCCGAGACAGCACGCTGCCCGGATCGTCGGACGACCCGAGCAGTTCCCGCTGCCACAGTGTGTAATCCACGTACTGCACCGACAACGGCTCCCACTCCGGCGCCCGGCCTTCGACACGAGCTGTGTACGCCACCGACAGATCCCGCAACAACGCCGCCGCCGACCAACCGTCTCCGGCAATGTGGTGTATCAGCAGTACCAGTACGCATTCATTCTCGCCGTGGCGAAATACAGTGGTGCGCACGGGAATTTCCGACGACAGATCGAACCCGTACCGCACCGCTTCCGCCACCGCCGCATCGACGTGATCGGGATCCACATCGGCCACGGTCACCGGCGCCTCGACGCTCCCTGCGTCGAGCACACGCTGGGCGGGCGTTCCCTCGGTGTCGACGAAGATCGTGCGCAGGCTCTCGTGCCGCGCCACCAGGTCACCGACCGCGGCCGCGAACGCCGGGACATCGAGCGTGCCGTGCAGCCGAGCGGTCACCGGCATGTTGTAGGTGGCGGCGGGCCCCTCCAACCAGTGGATGAACCACAGCCTCCGTTGCGCGAACGACAGCGGAACCACATCCGGGCGTGGCCGGGCGCGCAGCATCGGACGCACCCGGACACCGGCATCCAGCCGAGTCACCAACTGCGCCACCGTCGGAGCGTCGAAAACCGTCCGGATCGGCACCTCGACACCCAGCACCGCCCGAATACGACTGACCAACCGTGTAGCCAACAGCGAATGGCCACCCAACGCAAAGAAATTGTCGTCCACACCGACCCGGTCACGCCCCAAGATCTCGGCGAACACCTCGGCCAGGGCCCGTTCCTGCTCGCTACCCGGCGCCCGGTACTCCACCGATGACGAGAACTCCGGAACCGGCAACCCCCGACGGTCCACCTTCCCGTTCGCCGTCAACGGCACCGAATCGACCACCATCACCACCGCCGGGACCATGAAGTCCGGCAACCGCTCACCCACCCAACGCCGCACCTCCGAGCCGTCGAGATCGCCACCATCCGCGGACCCGTTGCGCCCCGCCGAGCCGGTCCGGTCGGGAACCACGTACCCGATCAGCTGTTTGTCACCGGCTGCGTCATGCGCTGTCACCACCGCTCGGGACACCGAAGGATGCTGCGCCAGTAGGTTTTCCACCTCACCGGGCTCGACCCGGAAACCACGGATCTTCACCTGATCATCGGCCCGGCCCACGAACTCCAACAGACCCGACGCATTCCACCGCACCACATCACCCGTGCGATACAACCGGCCACCGACCGAATCGAACGGATCAGCCACAAACCTCGCCGCAGTCGACGCCGCGCGGCCGTGATAGCCCCGCGCCAACTGCGCACTTGCCACATACAGTTCCCCCGGAACGCCGACCGGAACCGGCGTCAACCACGAATCCAGCACGTACGCCTGCGTATTGGCCACCGGGGCACCGATCGGCACCACACCGGACACCGTCTCCGGCACGACCAGCGCCGTCACATCGACCGTCGCCTCGGTAGGGCCATAGAGGTTGTCGATCCGCAAGTCCCCGCACCTGGACCGCACCGCGTCCACCAGACCGGCACCGAGCGCGTCGGCACCGGTGTTCACCTGCCCGACACTCTCGAAGGCATTGCCCGGCAACGACTCCAGGTGATCGACCAACGCCGACAACAAGGCCGGTGTCGCGAACAGCTTCGTCACCGACCGAGACTCCACCAACCGCACGATCTCGGCCGGGTCCGAGCGCTGCTCGCCCGCCACCACCAACGTCGCACCACCGCACAGGGCAGGCCAGATCTCGTACGTCGACGCGTCGAACGCCACCGACGAATGCACCAGCACCCGATCCCCGACTCCCGCCGACCACGCCTGAGACACCAGACTCACCACGTTGCGGTGAGTGATACCAACGCCTTTCGGCACACCCGTCGAACCGGAGGTATAAATCAGGTACGCCAGATTCCCCGGCCGCACGACCGCCGAGCCGACACCGTTCACCTCGCCGACATCGAGCGTGTCGAGATGACAGTGAGGAATCGTGGTGCAGGGCAGCAACTTCGCGATATCCGCGTCGGTCACGACCACCACCGGCTCAGCATCCGCGAGAATGAACGCCAACCGATCGGAGGGATACGCCGGATCGATCGGCAGATACCCACCCCCGGCCTTCAACACACCCACCAACGCCACCAACAAATCCGCAGATCTCGGCAACGCCACCGCCACAACCGCATCCGGCCCCACCCCACGCGACACCAGAACCCGCGCCAAGCAGGCCGCCCGGGCATCGAGCTCCCGATACGTCACCTCCGTGTCACCGCTGACCACCGCGACCGCATCCGGCACAGCCGCAACCCGCGCCTCGAACAGCCCCACCACCGTGCGGTCCGGAACCTCGAGGGCCGTCTCGTTCCACCGGCGCAGTACCAGGTCACGTTCGTCGGTGTCGAGAACGTCGATCGACCCCACCGCCGCATCCGGATCCGACACCACCAGCCGCAGGATCCGCGCCCATCGCGCCGCCATCGTCTCGACGGTGGACCTGTCGAACAGATCCGTCGCGTACTCGATGTGCACGTCCCATCCGCCCGGCGTATCGCCGATATTGAACGACAGATCGAATCGTGACGTCCTCATATCCAGGGCATAGGGTTCGAGCGCCACCCCCGGCAGTTCCAGGGTGGGCACGGCGTTGTTCTGGAAGCTCAGCAGTACCTGGAACAGCGGATGGTGCGCGGCGGAGCGGGCCGGGTTCAGCAACTCGACCAGCAGCTCGAACGGAATATCCTGATTCTCGTACGCGGCCAGCGCTTTCGCCCTGACCCGACCCACGATCTCGCGGAAGGCCGCCGCCGGAACGACTTCGGTCCGCAACACCCACGTATTGACGAAGAATCCGACCAGATCGTTCAAGTCCTCATCGGTACGGCCCGCGATCGGCGCTCCGATCGGGATATCCTCTCCCGCACCGAGTTTGAACAGCAGCACCGCCAACGCCGACTGCAACACCATCGAGACCGTGGCACCCGAACCGGAAGCCAGCCGCTCCACCGCGGCACGAACATCCCGCTCGATGGCGAACACCACGACATCCCCGTCGTGACTCGCCACCCGCGGACGAGGCCGGTCGGTCGGCAACCGCAGCTGCTCCGGCAATCCGGCCAGCTCACGACGCCAGTACTCGAACTGCTGGGACACCACGCTGTCCCGATCGTCGGACGACCCCAGCAATTCCCGCTGCCAGAGCGTGTAATCCACATACTGCACCGGCAACGGTTCCCACTCCGGCACACGGCCTTCGACACCAGCCGTATAGGCCACCGACAGGTCCCGCAACAGCGGCGCCATGGACCAGCCGTCGCCGGCGATGTGGTGGATCAGCAGCAGCACGACATAGTCGTCTGTGCCGCAACGCATTACCGTGACGCGGATAGGTATCCGAGTCGAGAGATCGAATCGGTACCGCGCCGCCTCGGCGACCGTCGCGTCCAGCTCCGCGGGCGGCACGTCGACGATCGTCACCGGCGGCTCGACGCTGCCGGCGTCGAGCACCTGCTGGGCGGGCACGCCGTCGACCTCGACGAAGATCGTGCGCAGGCTCTCGTGCCGCGCCACGACGTCACCGACCGCGGCCGCGAACGCCGAGGCGTCGAACGCGCCCGTCAACCGGATCGCCACCGGCATGTTGTACGTGGCGGAGGGGCCCTCGACCCGGTGGATGAACCACAACCGGCGCTGGGCAAACGACAACGGAATCACGGCAGCCCCACCTCTCGATTCATCTTGCGCAGGGCCGGCCGGCGGGACGGAGCCAGCCGGTCCCAGCTGTGTGCGAGTTGAGCGACGGTGGGCGCCTCGAACATCACCCGGATCGGGACCTCGACCCCCAGCACCGCCCGGATACGACTGGCCAGACGGGTAGCCAGCAACGAATGACCGCCCAGCGCAAAGAAATTGTCGTCCACCCCGACCCGGTCACGCCCCAGGATCTCGGCGAAAACCTGGGCCAGGACCCGCTCACGCTCGCTGCTCGGAGCCCGATACTCGGCCGCCGACGCGAACTCCGGGACCGGCAACTTCCCACGGTCCACTTTCCCGTTCGCCGTCAACGGCACCGACTCGATGACCATGACCACCGCCGGCACCATGAAATCCGGCAACCGCTCGGCCACGAACCCGCGCACTGCCGCGGGCAGCAGGGCGTCCTGAGGACTGTTGACGTACGCCGCCGGATCACCGACCGCGGCCGACGTCGCGTATACGTCGGTCAGCGGCCGGTCCTGCACCGTCGCCGCAGGAACGAAGACCGCGTCCATCCGATCCGGCGCCGCGGACCAGGTGACCGCGGTGACGTATCCGAGTTGTCGCCCCAGCACATGCAGGTCTTCGGGCAGCACGCCGCCGGCCCGTGCCGGGTCGGCGTCGAGCACTCCTTCGAAACCCGCTGCGAGCGAGTCGGTTCGCCGCTCGGAAAGGGACTGCCCCCGCCGTATTCGGTGAGCGGCGTCGATCTCGCCGACCAGGCCGGCGTGCGGGATACCGGTGACACGAATGCCGCCGGGCCGGCCGGCTCGCAAGAGCGTCCGCAGCCGATCACCGTCGCGGAATTCGGCTTTCGGCACATCGGCGACCGACAGCGGATCCGTCGGAGCCTTGCGCAGCACGACGTCGTAGCGGTATCGGCTCAGCTCGTTCACCGAATACCCGCGCTTCAGCCGGACATCGACCGCATCGAACCCCAGCCCCGCGCGACACGAAGCCGGGAAGTACTCGGGTGCCACCAGCAGCTCCTGTTCGGCGAAGACGTTGCGGCGCACACCTTCCCGGACGACGCCGGGATCATCGGCACCGTAGCGGGTGATCTGCACCGCGGTGGTGAACTCCTCCAGCAGAGCCAGGTTCCGCACGTCGCCGACGAACACCGCACCACCGGGAGCCAGCAGCCGCTGCACCTGTTCGAGGACCCTGCGGAGGTATTTCTCACCGGGGAAGTACTGGACGACGGAATTCAACACCACGGTGTCGAAATATCCCGCGGGCAGCCCGTCGGAATCGTCCGCCGCCCGGACACTCGTGAATACGTGGTCGGCCCACCCGGCATCGACCCCGTCCAACCGTTGCCGGAGTGTGTCGATGGTGGCGGCGGAAAAGTCTGTCGCCCAATACTCTTCGCAGTCGGGGGCCAACTGCGACAGCAACAGTCCCGAACCCGCACCGATCTCCAGCACACGCGACGGGCTCAGTTCCCGGATGCGCTCGACCGTGGTCTCCCGCCACTCCCGCATCTGCTCCAGGGGGATCGCCGCTCCGGTGTAACTGCTGTTCCAGCCGCCGAAATCGGCACCCAGCGCGGCCTCGTCCCGCACGGCTCGGGCACCGTTCCCGGCAGACAAATCGTCATATACTCGACGCCACTGCCCCACGAGTTCGTCTTCGTCCACGACCGCCCCGGACCGGTCGGCCACCACGTACCCGATCAACTGTGTTCCGCCGGTGGCAATTTCGCGCACCACCACGACCGCCTGCGACACCGAGGGATGTCGAGCCAGGGCGGTTTCGACCTCGCCCGGTTCGACCCGGAACCCCCGGATCTTCACCTGATCGTCGGCCCGGCCCACGAACTCCAGCCGGCCCGCCGCATTCCACCGCACCACATCACCGGTGCGATACAACCGGCCGCCGTCCGGATCGAACGGGTCGGCCACGAACCTGGCCGCGGTCGATCCGGCCCGTCCCCGATAGCCTCGCGCCACCTGCGCACCGGCGACATACAATTCGCCGGCCACGCCCGCCGGGACCGGCATCAACCACGAATCCAGCACGAACACCCGCACATTCCCCAGCGGGCGTCCGATCGGAACGGCACCGTCGACGTCACCCACCACGTCGTGGTCGGTCACACACGCCGTCGTCTCGGTGGGGCCGTATCCGTTCATGACCTGAGCGCCTGCGTATTTCGCCGTCAGTTTGCGCACGACGTCCGCCGTCAGTTCGGCGCCGCCGACGATGATTCGTCTCAGCGTCCGCAGAGGTTCGCCGGGCAGGGATTCGACGTGATCGGCCAACGCCGACAGCAGGGGTGGCGTCGCGAACATCTTCGTGACCGACCGATCCTCGATCAGCCGGGTGATCTCCGCGGGATCCGACCGCTGCCCGTCCGCGACAATCAATGCGGCGCCCCCGCACAGGGCGGGCCAGATCTCATAGGTCGACGCGTCGAACGCCACCGACGTATGCACCAGCACGCGATCTCCGGGACCGGTCGACCAGGCCTGAGCGATCAGATTCACCACATTGCCGTGGGTGACCGCAACGCCTTTCGGGAGGCCGGTGGAACCCGAGGTATAGATCACGTACGCCACATTCTGCGGACGTACCGAGGGAGTTCGTCCCGGACCGTCCGCAGCGCCGGGATCGGCCGTATCCAGACAGATATGTGGTATTTGGCTGGGAGGCAACAGCTTTGTGGTGGCGGAGTCGGTGACGACCACGGCCGGGGCCGCGTCGGCGAGAATGAATGCCAGCCGATCCGCGGGATATGCCGGATCGATGGGCAGATACCCGCCGCCGGCTTTCAACACCGCTACCACCGCCACGATCAGCTCCGCCGACCGCGGCAGCGCCACGGCGACCACCGTGTCGGGGCCGACTCCCTGCGAGACCAGGATCTGCGCGAGCCGATTCGCTCGATCGTCCAGGGCCCGGTACGTCAATTCGACGTCGGCGCAGACGACGGCTACCGCATCCGGGGTCCGAGCGACCTGTTCCCGGAACAGTCCGACGACGCCGGTGCCGGAGATATCGGCAGTGGTCTCGTTCCATCGGCGCAACACCAGATCGCGTTCGCCGTCCTCGAGGATATCCAGCGAGCCCACCGGTGCGCCCGGGTCCGACACGATCGACCGGAGTATCCGCAGGAACCTGGCCGTCATCGTCTCGACGGTGGGCCGATCGAACAATTCGGTCGCGTACTCGACGAGCCCGCTCCACTCGCGGCCCGCCGGGGTGTCGGTGATATTGAAGAACAAGTCGAGCCGTGACGTCGCGGTGGACGCGGGATAGGGCTCGACGCGGACCCCCGGCAATTCGAGGGTGGGCAGGGTGTTGTTCTGAAACGCCAGCGACACCTGGAACAGCGGATGATGCGCCGCCGAACGAACCGGATTCAGCAACTCCACCAGCAACTCGAACGGGACATCCTGATTCTCGTACGCCGCCAGCGCCTTCGCCCTGACCTGTTCCACGACCTCCAGGAAAGACGCCGCCGGAACGATCTCGGTCCGCAGCACCCACGTATTGACGAAGAACCCCACCAGATCGGCCAAGGCTTCATCGGTGCGGCCGGCGATCGGCGCCCCGATCGGAATATCCTCTCCCGCACCGAGTTTGAACAACAACACCGCCAACGCCGACTGCAACACCATCGACACCGTCGCACCCGCACCGGCAGCCAACCGCTCCACCGCCAGCCGAGTCTCGACATCGATGTCGAACAGCACCATGTCCCCGCCGTAACTCGCCACGCGCGGGCGCGGCCGATCCGTCGGCAACCGCAACTGCTCCGGCAATCCGGCCAACTCGCCCCGCCAGTACTCGAACTGCCGCGACAACACACTGTCCGGATCGTCGGACGACCCCAGCAGCTCCCGCTGCCACAGCGTGTAATCCACATACTGCACCGGCAACGGCGCCCACCCCGGTGCGCGTCCTTCGAGGCGGGCGGTATACGCCATGGCCAGATCTCGCAGCAACGGCGCCATCGACCACCCGTCGCCGGCACTGTGGTGAATCAACAGCACCAGCACGCACTCGTCTTCGCCACAGCGAAATACGCCGGCGCGTAAGGGAATCTCCGAGGAGAGATCGAACCGGTACCGCACCGACTCGGTCACCGCCGAGTCCACCTCGCCGGGATTCACCTCGCCGACGGTGACCGGAACCTCGACGCCGCCGGCATCGAGCACCCGCTGCGACGGCACCCCGTCCGCGGCCGCGAAGAGCGTGCGCAGGCTCTCGTGGCGCGCCACGAGGTCACCGATCGCGGCCGCGAATGCCGCTTCGTCGAATACGCCCGTCAATCGCACGGCCACCGCAATGTTGTAGGTGGCGGAGGGTCCCTCCAGCCGATGCATGAACCACAATCGCCGCTGCGCAAATGACAACGGAACCATGTCCGGACGCCGACGGGCCGACAACATCGGACGCACCCGAACACCGGCATCCAATCGAGTCGCCAACTGCGCCACCGTCGGAGCATCGAAAACCGTCCGAATCGGCACCTCGACACCCAATACCGCCCGAATACGACTGACCAACCGAGTAGCCAGCAACGAATGACCACCCAACGCGAAGAAACCGTCGTCCACACCGACCCGGTCGAGCCCCAGTACCTCCGCGAACAACTCGGCCAACTGTTGTTCCTGCACGGTGCCCGGCGCGCGGTATTCCGTCGAGGAGACGAACTCCGGGTCCGGCAGCGCCTGCCGATCCAGCTTTCCGCTCGCCGTCAACGGCAGCGACTCGACCACCATCACGACCGCGGGCACCATGAATTCCGGCAGCCGATCACCGGCGAACCGGCGCACATCGGCCGCCAGCAGACCGGCCCGCGGATTGTTGGCGTAGGCGGCGGGATCGTCCACAGGGGCGGAGGCCGCGTACACGGCTGCCAATGGTCGACCGTCGGTGGCGGCGGCGTCGAGGAAGACCGCGTCCATACGATCCGGCTCCGCCGACCAGGTGACCGCGGTGGAATACCCGAATCGCTCTCCCAGCACGTGCAGGTCTTCGGGCAACAGTGCCGCGCCGGCCCGGTCGGCGGGGTCGTCGAGTATTCCTTCGAAAGCGATCCCGAGGGGGTCCGACGTGTCACCGGGGCGGCCGGTCCGTATCCGGTGGGCGGCTTCGACTTCACCGATGAGCCCGGCGTGCGGGATCCCGGTGACACGGAGACAGCCGGAATTCCGATCCCGAAGGAGCCCGCGCAACCGATCCCTGTCGCGGAACTCCACTTTCGGCACGTCGGCGACAGCGACCGGCGTCACCGCGGACGTGTACAACACCACGTCGTAGCGGTACCTGGTCAGCTCGTTGACCGAATGCCCGCGCTTGAGCCGGATATCCACCGCACCGAACCCGGTTGCCGCGCGGCACAATCCCACGAAGTACTCCGGCGCCAGCAACAGTTCTTGTTCGGCCGCGATATCTCTGCGGACCCGATCGCCCACCGCCGCCGGATCATCACCGCCGTTGCGCGCGATCTGCACCGCCGTGGTGAACTCCTCCAGCAGAGCCAGATTCCGCACATCACCGACGAACACCACGCCACCGGGAACCAGCACCCGCAGCACCCGCTCGAGAACCCTGCGCAGATACTCCTGCCCCGGGAAGTACTGGACGACCGAATTCAACACCACGGTGTCGAAATAGCCCTCCGGCAAACCATCGATATCATCAGCGGTCCGCACACTCAGCACCACACGATCCGCCCACTCCACGTCCAGCTCACCCAGCTGCCGCCGCAGCGTCGTGACGGTCGCGGCGGAGAAATCCGTCGCCCAATACTCGTCGCAGTGAGAGGCCAACTGCGACAACAGCAACCCCGAGCCCACGCCGATCTCCAGCACACGCCGTGGCCGCAACTCCCGGATACGGTCGACGGTCACGGCCCGCCATTCCCGCATCTGCTCCACCGGAATCCGGGCCCCGGTGTAACTGCTGTTCCACCCACCGAAATCCGCGCCGAACCCGGCCGCGATCCCATTCCTTCCCGGGCTGTCACCGCCGTCCTCGGCACCCGAATACAGGGTGTCGTACACCCGGCGCCACTGCCCCACCAACTCGTCCTCCCCCACGGCCGGGCCGGACCTGTCGGGGACCACATAACCGACGAGCTGCTTGTCTCCGGGTCCGGCGTCACGCGCTGTCACGACCGCCTGCGACACCGAAGGATGCTGCCCCAGAACGGATTCCACCTCACCGGGTTCGACCCGGAAACCACGGATCTTCACCTGATCATCGGCCCGACCCACGAACTCCAACTGCCCGTCGGAATTCCACCGCACCACATCACCCGTGCGATACAACCGGCCACCGGCCGGACCGAACGGATCGGCAACGAACCGCGCCGCGGTCGAACCGGTGCGGCCGTGATACCCCCGCGCCAACTGGGCACCGGCCGCATACAACTCCCCCGCAACACCGACCGGAACCGGCGTCAACCACGAATCCAGCACGTACACCCGCGTATTGGCCACCGGAGCGCCGATCGGCACCACACCGGACACCGTCTCCGGCACAACCGACGCCGTCACATCGACCGTCGCCTCGGTGGGGCCATAGAGGTTATCGATGCGAACACCTGTCCATGTAGACCGCACCGCCTCCACCAGACCGGCGCTGAGCGCGTCAGCACCGGTGTTCACCTGCTCGATGCTCCGGAAAGGATTGTCCGGCAACGATTCCACATGGTCGACCAGGGCCGACAACAATGCCGGCGTCGCGAACAGCTTCGTCACCGACCGAGACTCGACCAACCGCACGATTTCCACCGGATCCGAACGCTGCTCACCCGCGACGACCAATACCGCACCACCACACAGGGCAGGCCAGATCTCGTACGTCGACGCATCGAACGCCACCGACGAATGCACCAGCACGCGATCCCCGGCGCCTGCCGACCACGCCTGTGACACCAGATTCACGACGTTGCGGTGCGTGATACCAACACCTTTCGGCACCCCCGTCGATCCCGAGGTGTAGATCAGGTACGCCAAATTCTCCGGCCGCACGGCCGCGGACCGGCCATGCGCGCTCGTATCGCCGCTGTCGAGTGTGTCGAGATAGAGGTGGGGAATCGCAGTGCAAGGCAACAGCTTCGCGGTATCCGTGCCGGTCACGACCACCACCGGCTCAGCGTCCGCGAGAATGAACGCCAACCGATCGGAGGGATACGCCGGATCGATCGGCAGATACCCACCCCCGGCCTTCAACACACCCAACAACGCCACCAAGAGTTCCGCAGACCTCGGCAGTGCGACCGCGACAATCACGTCCGGCCCGACCCCATGCGAGATCAGCACCCGCGCAAGCCGATCCGCCCGCGCATCGAGCTCTCGATACGACAGCTCCGCATCACCGCAGACCACCGCGACCGCATCCGGCGCCGCCGCAACCCGCGCCTCGAACAAGCCGACCACGGTGAGATCCGAATCCACCGGTACGGCAGTCGCGTTCCACCGACGCAACACCAGCTCGCGCTCGTCCCCGCCGAGAACATCGATCGCACCCACGGGCAGTTCGGGATCCGACACCACCCGCCGCAAGATCCGCACCAACCGGTCCACCATCTCCTCGACCGTGGACCGATCGAACAACTCGGTCGCGTACTCGACGAACCCGCTCCACTCCCGACCGGAGGGGGCATCCGCGATATTGAAGAACAGGTCGAACCGCGACGTCGCGGTCCACGCCGGGTAGGGCTCGATTCCCACCCCCGGCAACTCCAGGACCGGCAAGGCATTGTTCTGGAATGCCAGCGACACCTGGAACAGCGGATGATGCGCCGCCGAACGAACCGGATTCAGCAACTCCACCAACAACTCGAACGGAACGTCCTGATTCTCGTACGCCGCCAGAGCCTTCGCCCGCACCTGACCCACGACATCGGCGAACGACGCCCCGGCCGTCACGCCCGCACGCAATACCCACGTATTGACGAAGAACCCCACCAGATCGTTCAGGGCCTCATCGGTACGCCCGGCAATCGGCGCACCGATCGGAATATCCTCCCCCGCACCAATTTTGAACAGCAGAACCGCCAATGCCGATTGCAACACCATCGAGACCGTCGCACCCGCATCAGCAGCCAAACGTTCCACCGCGACACGAACATCCCGGTCGATAGCGAACACCACCGCGTCCCCGCCATAGCTCGCCGCCCGCGGACGCGGCCGATCCGTCGGCAACCGCAATTGTTCCGGCAACCCCTCCAGCTCGCCCCGCCAGTACTCGAACTGACGCGACAACACACTCCCCGGATCGGCAGACGACCCCAGCAACTCCCGCTGCCACAGCGTGTAATCCACATACTGCACCGGCAACGGTGCCCACCCCGGTGCGCGGCCCTCGAGACGAGCCGTGTACGCCACCGACAAATCCCGCAACAACGGAGTCAACGACCACCCGTCACCGGCGATGTGGTGTATCAGCAACACCAGTACGCACTCGTCGGTGCTGTAGCGAAATACAGTGGTGCGCAGGGGAATTTCCGACGACAGATCGAACTTGTATCGCGCCGCTGCCGTCACGGCCGCGTCCAGCTCGGCGATATCGATGTCGCTCACCGTCACCGGCACTTCGACGGTCGTGGCATCGAGCACCCGCTGCGACGGCACACCCTCCGCGGCCGCGAAGAGCGTGCGCAGACTTTCGTGCCGGGCAGCGACGTCGCGGACCGCGGCGGTCAACGCCGGCATATCCGCCGCGCGCAATCGCACCGCCAACGCCATGTTGTACGTCGCGGAGGGCCCCTCCAGCCGGTGAATGAACCACAACCTCCGCTGCGCGAAAGACAACGGAACCACATCCGGACGCCGACGGGCCGACAACATCGGACGCACCCGGACACCGGCATCCAGCCGAGTCACCAACTGCGCCACCGTAGGAGCGTCGAAGATCGTCCGAATCGGGACCTCGACTCCCAGCACCGCGCGGATTCGACTGACCAGTCGAGTAGCCAGCAACGAATGACCACCCAACGCAAAGAAGCCGTCGTCGACCCCCACCCGGTCACGCCCGAGAACTTCGGCGAACAACTCCGCCAGGACCCGCTCCTGTTCACTACCCGGCGCCCGGTATTCCACCGGCGACGCGAACTCCGGAATCGGTAGGCCCTGACGATCCACCTTCCCGTTCGCTGTCAACGGCACCGACTCGACCACCATCACCACCGCCGGCACCATGAAGTCCGGCAGCCGCTCGGCCACCCAGCGCCGCACGTCCGAGCCATCGAGATCGGTCCCGGCCGCATCCTCGGCGCCCTCGGCCGAGGCAGTGCGGTCCGGGACGACATACCCGATCAGCTGTTCGTCTCCCGTATCGAGATCACGCGCTGTCACCACCGCCTGCGACACCGAAGGATGCTGCCCCAGAACAGATTCCACCTCGCCCGGCTCGACCCGGAAACCACGGACCTTCACCTGATCATCGGCACGACCCACAAACTCCAACTGCCCACCGGCGTCCCACCGCACCACATCACCCGTGCGATACAACCGGCCGCCAGCCGAATCGAACGGATCAGCCACAAACCTCGCAGCAGTCGAACCCGCCCGACCGCGATAACCCCGCGCCAACTGCGCGCCGGCCACATACAGCTCCCCCGGAACGCCGGCCGGAACCGGCATCAACCACGAATCCAGCACGTACACCCGCATATTCCCCAGCGGAGACCCGATCGGCACCGACGCATCCCCCTCCGAGGAGGCGTCGGCCGCGAACACCGTCGCGAACACCGTGGTTTCCGTCGGGCCGTAACCGTTGACCACCTCCGCACCGGCGCACACGGACCTCAGTCGGCGCACCACCGCCGAGGACAGTTCCGCACCGCCCGCAACCACCTGGGCCAGACTCCGGAAGGGGTTGCCGGGCAATGCTTCCACCCGGTCGAGCAGTACCGACAGCAACGCGGGTGTCGAAAACATCCTGGTCACCGATCGTGACTCCACCAGCCGGACGATCTCGGCGGGATCCGATCGCTGTTCACCGGCCAGCACCAAGGCGCCACCACCGGTGAGCGCGGGCCAGATCTCGTAGGTCGAGGCATCGAAGCCGATCGAGGAATGCACCAGCACCCGTTCGCCGGGACCGATCGACCATTCCCGGGAGACCAGGTTAAGCGCGTTACGATGCGTTATCGCAACGCCTTTCGGCACACCGGTCGAACCCGACGTGTACATCACGTACGCCAGGTTCTGCGGCCGCACGGCGACGGCCGGGCCGGGACCGGCATCGCCGATATCGGATGCGTCGAGGCAGAGTAGTCGTGTCGTGGTGTGGGACAACAGCTTTGCGGTCCCGGTATCGGTCACGACGACGACCGGTGCCGCGTCGGCGAGGACGAGCGCCAGCCGATCCGAGGGGTAGGCCGGGTCGATCGGCAGATACCCACCGCCCGCCTTCCACACCCCCAGCAGCGCCACGATCAACTCCACCGACCGCGGCAAGGCCACCGCGACAACGGTGTCCGGACCAACCCCATGAGAACACAGTGCGCGCGCCAGTCGCTCGGCCCGGATATCCAGCTCCCGATACGACATCTCGGTGTCGTCGCGGATCACCGCGACGGCGTCCGGCGTCCGGGCCGCCTGTGCCCGGAAGAGTCCGAGGACGGTGCCGTCGTCGACTCCGGCCGCGGTGTCGTTCCAGCGATACAGCATCCGCTCGCGTTCGTCGGTATCGAGCACATCGATCGACCCCACGGGCAGCCGGGGATCCGCCGCCACCACCCGCAGGATCCGTGCCAACCGCGCCGCCATCGCCTCGACGGTGGACCGATCGAACAGATCCGTTGCGTACTCGATGAATCCGTTCCACCCGGCCGAGGCGGGGCCCTCGCCGAGGCTGAAGGTCAGATCGAATCGTGAGGTCGTGGTGACCGGCGGACGTGCCTCGACCCGGACGTCCGGCAGTTCCAGTGCGGACAGGGCGTCGGGCTGAAAATCCAGCAAGACCTGGAACAACGGGTGGTGTGCCGCGGACCGGGCCGGGTTGAGCAACTCGACCAGCAGCTCGAACGGCGCGTCCTGATTCTCGTACGCCGCCAACGCCTTCGACCGCACCTGACCCACGACATCGGCGAACGACGCCCCCGGAGTTACGCTCGCGCGCAACACCCACGTATTGACGAAGAACCCCACCAGATCGGCCAGGGCCTCATCGGTACGGCCCGCGATCGGCGCACCGATCGGAATATCTTCTCCCGCACCGAGTTTGAACAGCAGCACCGCCAACGCCGACTGCAACACCATCGACACCGTCGCACCCTCGTCGACAGCCAGCCGCTCCACCGCGGCACGCGTTCCAGGATCGATGCCGAACAACACCATGTCCCCGCCGTAACCGGCCACCCGCGGACGAGGCCGATCCGTCGGCAACCGCAGCTGCTCCGGCAACCCGGCCAGCTCACGACGCCAATACTCGAACTGCCGAGACAGCACACTGCCCGGATCGGCAGACGATCCCAGCAACTCCCGCTGCCACAACGTGTAATCCACATACTGCACCGGCAACGGCTCCCACTCCGGCGCCCGGCCTTCGACACGAGCCGCGTACGCCACCGACACATCCCGCAACAACGCCGCCGCCGACCACCCGTCACCGGCAATGTGATGCATCAGCAGCACCAGCGCGCACTCGTCGGCACCACACCGAAACACGCTGGCCCGGAGCGGAATCCGAGTGGCGAGGTCGAACCGGTACCGCGCGGCCCCGGCGACCGCCGCCTCGCCGTCCACGGGATCCACGTCGGTGACGGTCACCGGCGCCTCGACGCTGTCGACGTCGAGTACGCGCTGCTCCGGCTCACCGCCGGCCTCGGCGAAGACCGTGCGCAGACTTTCGTGCCGGGCGACGACATCTCCGACCGCTGCCACGAAAGCCGACTCGTCGAACGCGCCCGTCAACCGCACGACCAGCGGAATGTTGTACGTGGCGGAGGGACCCTCCAACCGGTGGATGAACCACAGTCGCCGCTGCGCGAACGACAACGGAACCACAGCCGGCCGCGGCCGGGCCCGCAGCATCGGACGCACCCGCACACCGGCATCCAGCCGAGTCGCCAGCCGTGCCGGCGTCGGAGCATCGAAAACCGTCCGGATCGGGACCTCGACCCCCAGCGCCGACCGGATTCTGCTGATCAGACGAGTGGCGGACAGAGAATGGCCGCCCAGTTCGAAGAAACTGTCCTCCGCGCCGACCCGCTCCAGGCCCAGAACCTCGCCGAACAACTCGGCCAATACCCGTTCCCGAGTCGTCCCGGGCACCCGGTACCGCGCCGAGGACACCCACTCCGGATTCGGCAGCGCCCCACGATCCACCTTCCCGTTCGCGGTCAACGGCACCGACTCGATCACCGTCACCACCGCCGGCACCAGGAAATCCGGCAACCGCTCGGCGGCGAACCGCCGCACCTCCGCACCATCGGGCCCATTCCCGCTCGCGCGATCGGTGACCACGTAACCGATCAACCGGTCATCGCCGTCATCGCCGTCGGCTCGTACCACCACGACCGCCTGCGACACCGAAGGATGCTGAGCCAGGGCACTTTCCACCTCACCGGGCTCGACCCGGAAACCACGAATCTTCACCTGATCATCGGCCCGGCCCACGAACTCCAACTGCCCGCCGGCATTCCACCGCGCCACATCACCCGTGCGATACAACCGGCCACCGGCCGAATCGAACGGATCAGCAACGAACCGCACAGCGGTCAGCCCCGCCCGGCCGTGATATCCCCGCGCCAGCTGCGCACCGGCGACGTACAACTCCCCGGCCACCCCCACCGGAACCGGCATCAACCACGAATCCAGCACGTACGCCCGCATATTCCCCAGCGGGGACCCGATCGGGCTACCACCCCGAGCGCCATGCTCCGGATGCACGTCCAGCTTTGTCACATGCACCGTGGTTTCGGTGATCCCATACATATTGACCAGAGCCGGACTCGCACCACCGGGCGAATACCAGGGCCGCAGATGCGTATGCCGCAGCGCCTCCCCGCCGAATATCACCGTACGCAGAGCGGAATCGGTAGTACCGGCGACCGACCGAGCTTCCGCCAGTGCGCGGAAGGCCGAAGGGGTCTGATTGAGAATCGTCACTCCGGCGTCGACCACCAGGTCCCACAGCTGCGCGGGGGTGCGCACCACGTCCCACGGCACGACGACGAGCCTGCCGCCGTGCAGGAGCGCACCCCAGATCTCCCAGACGGAAAAGTCGAATGCCGGCGAATGACACCAGGCCCAGACGTCATCGGGACGGAATTCGCACCACCGGGCGACGCCCTGGAAAAGCGAGGCCACATTGCGGTGGGTGACGGCGACGCCCTTCGGCCTGCCGGTGGACCCGGAGGTGTACATCAGGTACGCGAGATTGCCGGGCCGCGGCGGAGTCGGCGACGCGACAACGGACGGTTCCGCACCGCCCTCGTCGACGAGCAGAAGGGGTACGCCGATGTCCGGCAGCGTTTTCGACGTCGCAGCGTCGGTGAGGACGGCAACGGGGGCGGCATCGTCGAGGACGAACGCCAGCCGGTCCGCGGGATGGGCGGGATCGATCGGCAGATACGCGCCACCGGCCTTCAGCACCGCCAGCATCCCGACGACCAGCTCCGCCGACTTGGGCAGTGCCACCGCGACGACATCGTCCGAGCGCACCCCGTACGCCGTCAGGGCCCGGGCGATACGATCCGCGCACTCGTTCAGCCGGCGATACGAGAGCTCCAGCGCACCGGACACCACCGCCACCGCGTCCGGTTCCCGGTTCACCCGGTCCTCGAACAACCCCACCACCGTCGCCTCCGGGTCGACCGGCACCGCCGTGTCGTTCCACGCCTCCACCACCAGCCGGCGATCGGCGCCGAGAACATCCACCGACCCGATCGGGACGCCCGGGTCGGATATCGCCTGTCGCAAGCAGCGAGCAGTCGATTCGAGATAGCGGTGGAGATCATCGTCGGTATACAGCCGAGAATCCCCCTCCACGCGCAGGAAAATACCGCGGTCCGACCGCTTCTCATACGAGAACACGATCGACAGATCTCCATTGTTACCGGCCGAGAAGACCTGGAGATCGGCCGTGCCGCCGGTCATCCTCAAGGCGCCGAAGAACGACATGACATTGACGACCGGACCGAGTGGTTGATCATCGGTGGATGACATTCTCGAGTCTCGCCGGATATTCGCCATCCCGTACCGCAGGTGCCCCTTGGCGTCGGATATGCTTTCGCCGATTCCTGCGGCCAGGCCCGCCAGCGACAGGTCACGGCTCGCATCTATCAGGAGGGGAATGTTGTCCGAAAGTTGACACGGCGTACCCCGGGCGATACCGGCACGGTTGGAAACCGGTATCTGCACGCAGAATTCGTCCCGTTGCGCGTAACGCCGGACAACGGCGGCCGCTACCGACATCAGCAGATACGGAAGTCTGACGCCGATCGATTGCGCGGCGTTCGCCACATCGTCCAGATCCGTACCGGAGAATTCGCGTGTACAACCGATGCGCCCCGGCTCCGCGCCGGCATCGGCGTGTCCGGGAAGCCTCAGCCGATCGATCCCGGCGGGGATCCGACCCCGCCAGTAATCACGATCCACGTCCTGCTGATGCAGCCGATAGAAATCATCGCTGTCGGCGATATCCTCGATGCGCGCGAATCCGGACGACTCGAGGGGAATTCCCGCCCTCGACGTATGGTACACGTCGAGAACTCGCTGGGCCCACGCGACGACGCCGACGCCGTCCATGATGATGTGATGGAAACACGTCGACACGAGGTGGTGTCCGTCGCCCAGCTCGAGTAGTGCGACTCGCAACAGTGAATCGCGCTCCAGATCGAAACTCCGCTCCCGTTCACCGGACATATAGTCGAAGGCGGCCGCCACCGGGTCCGGCTTCTCGGTGAGATCCACGTGTATCGGCATCCAGTCCCCGATGTCACGCTCGACCATCACCGGGCCGTCGGCACCCCGGACGAAGTTCACCCTGAGCGGCTCCGACTCGCCGAACACGTGCCGCACAGCCGCGATGAAACACTCCGTGTCCAGATCTGCGCGGATATCGATGTATACGACGCAGTTGTTGGGAACATCCGACAGTTCGTGCGCTATCCACAACTCTTTCTGAATCGCCGTCGGACCGCGCAACGGGGATGTGTTACCGAATGGCATGGCGAAGCTTCCTCAGGTGTCATCTCGGCGGTGGTACCTACGGACAGACCTCGGCGTCGACCTGCGTCGCACCCGCCGGCCACTCCGACCCCGCATGGGTGACATCCCCGACCGCAGCGCGCGGCAGTACGGCGACGCGGCGGGTCAGCCGATACGCCGCGTGATCGACATGATCGAGCTCGGGCTTGAACAGGCGACCGTAATCAGATGAGCTATTGTGAAGCGGAGGCTTTTTCGATTGTCCCGGAAATCGGGGTCCCCCGGTCGTGTAGTCATACACCCGACCAGGGTGTCCCAGCCTGCGTGACCAACGCTGTACTCATGCGCAAATAGCTGGTCAGACCAGGGTGAGGCTACACCAATCTTTCTTGGCTCGAGGAAGGGGTGTGTGCTTGGGCCGAACGGGGGGTCGCGCGGCCTATGCTGGATCGGCAGCACATGGTTCAGGAGGGCTTTGTCCATGGCGCAACCCCAGATCAGATACGGCGTGCTCGGTTCGTTCACGGCGTGGCGGGACGACCGTGAAATCGAGCTGGGACCGGCGAAACAACAAGCGGTGCTCGTGGCACTGCTGCTGGCGATGAACCATCTGGTAACGGTGAATACCATCGTCGACGCGGTGTGGGGCCAACACCCACCGGGCGACGCACGCAACGGCGTGCAGACCTATGTCAGCCGCCTCCGGCGGGCCTTGGCACAACGCAAGGTATGTAATGTGTCGGAATCCGCTCTGGTATGGGCCGAGACGGGTTATGTACTGCGCGGCGACCCGTCCTTATCGGATTTCGTCGCCTTCGACCAACGTATTGCGACAGCCGAACGATGCCTGCGCGACGACGACCTCACGGCAGCGGCCGCCCATACCGATGCCGCGCTGGCACTGTGGCGTGGTGAGCCGTTCAGCGGCCTGGCGGGCCCGCTCGTCGAGAACGAACGCCGCCGATTGCAGGAGAAGTACCTCACCGCTCTCGAACACCGTGCCGAGATCAAGCTCGCCCGCGGACGGCATGCCGACGCGGTCGCGGACCTCGTTCCGCTGGTCGCCTCGTACCCGCTGCAGGAGCGGCTCCGGACGCTGCTCATGCTCGGCCTCTACCACTGCGGCCGCCAGGCGGAGGCCCTGATGGTCTTCCAGGACGCGCAGCGCCGGCTGGTCGACGAAGTGGGCATCGAGCCGGGCCGCGAACTGCGCGAACTACATCAGCGGATCCTGCGCGACGAGATCGATCCGCCGGCCGACGCGACCTCGCGAACAGCCACCCGCCGAGACGAATCGGACTGCGGTGGAGCGGTTTCGACCGCAGTCGAGGCCGGACAGCCCGGCGAGGGGATCCTCTCGGGCAGGAGCCGCAATCAGCTTCCCGGCGACATCGCGGACTTCACCGGCCGGAGCGCGGAGTTGCGCAGTCTGCTCGCCGACGTACCCCCGCGGGAGGCCCGCCGGACCGTGCTGGTCCAGGCGATCGATGGCATGGCCGGCGTCGGTAAGACGACGCTGGCGATCCGCGCGGCCCATCGGCTCAGCAGCCGCTACCCCGACGCCCAGCTCTACCTCGACCTGCACGGGCATGCCGCGGAGAGCGCACCCGTCGAACCGATGGTGGCGCTGGACAGGCTGTTACGTGCCACCGGAGTGCCGAGCGAGTCGATACCGCCGGACGTGGACGCCCGAGCGGCATTGTGGCGCACCAGGATCGCTTCTCGTTCGGTGCTCCTCGTCCTCGACAACGTGGCCGACGCCGACCAGGTTCGGCCGCTGCTGCCCGGCACGCCCGACTGCCTGGTCCTGATCACCAGCCGGCGCCGGCTGGTCGACCTGGAAGTCTCCAAAACCCTGTCGCTGGACGTTCTTTCGCGCGAGGACGCCGCGGCGCTGTTCGCCACCATCGTCGATGACCACCGAGTCCTGACAGAGCCCGATGCGATGGAGGAAACCGTTCGGCTGTGCGGCTGTCTCCCGCTCGCGATCCGGATCGCCGCCGGCCGGCTCCGCGCGCGTCCGGTCTGGCCCATCGAACGATTGGCCGAGCGGCTTCGGCGACCCGGCCGTCGGCTCGCGCACCTGTCGGCGGGGTCCCGCAGCGTATCGGCCGCGCTCACCGCCGGCTTCCAGAACCTGCCGGGCGATCAGCGACGCGTGTTCCGGCTGCTGGGCCTGCACCCGACCCGCGACTTCGACGTCCACACCGCAGCCGCGCTGGCCGATATCGAGGTCGACGCCGCCGAACAGATCCTGGAGGCCCTCGTCGACATCCATCTACTGGAACAGGTTGTGCCCGAACACTACCGCTTCCACAACCTGGTGAAAGATTACGCCGCGACCCTGAACCACCTCGCCGACCTCGACCGCACCGAAGCATCGCCCCGAGCGTCCGACCGCGCCCAGCGGGTGGCCCGGTGCAACGGGATACGGCCATAGCCATCGTCCGGCCGCACGCACGCCCGGCGTACAAACGAGCGAACAGGCGTTACCACCGAACGAGAACACAGCGGTAACTCCAGCGACAAGAATTGCAATATCAGCTAACCGATGGATCGACCCCGTTTATCCATGTGGGGTCGAACTCTGCGGACAGCGCTGCGCCACAAGACAACTCGTAGCTAGTCGCAATATTCTCCGGACCGTCCTGATGCACGCACATCGCCCGCCCGGTAAGGCTGCTATTCGGTAACGATTCGACGGTGAAATAGCAGTCGGCTCTTATTCTGTCGGTGCCGGTTTCAGTGTCGCCACGCCTGAAATTTCTCCGGGGGATGTCGTGGATCAGTTGTCGATGGTGGGCAATCACCAGCTTGCGGCCCGTCTACTGGGTGCGCGGGAACGGTGGGGCTGGGAATATGTCGTTCCCGCACCGCCGGCGCCGAGTCCTGTGCACGATTGCGCCCCGCAATGGCTGGGGTTCGCGGAGCCGCGGAGTCTCGAACGGTTTCGCGGGCGGGTGCGCGGGATCCCGCTGATGCTGGGCGCCGGGGTGCTCACGGCGGCGTTCGCGACGGTGCTGGCCGCCTCGTGGGGGCTGGCGTGGTGGCCGGTGGCGGCCGGCGTGGTACTGGCGCCGGTCGCCGCGTGGTCCGCCCTCGCGGGAATGCAATACGCCACCGCTCGCCGGTTGCACGAGACACGGGCGGCCGAGGAATGGAGCCGGTTCGAGACGGCGATGAATCGGTGGAAATCCCAAGTCGCCGAGCATGACCGGCGCGAGCAGGAGCGGCTCGCGGCGGCGGTGCGGTGGTATCCGGTGCAACCCGAGCGGGACTGGAACCAGGTGACGGTATTCGGCGGCACGGCCGACGGCTGGTCGAGCCTGCTTGCCACACTGGGCCTTTCGCTGTTGTCGACCGGTTCGACGGTGCTGATCCTGGATTTCACCGAGCGCGGCGTGGCGGCGGAACTGGCGACGCTGGCCGGTACGGTCGGCTACGGCGTGCGAGTGGACCGCGTGCCGCGCGACGGCGTGGTCGGTGTCGCGGATCTGCCCTCCGCACAGGCCGGCGAGATGGTGGCCGAGGTCCTGGCCGCGATGCGGGGCTCGCCACCGGATGCGGCACGAGTCCATGCGGTGGACGCCGAGCTGGTCGAGGCCGTGCACGACTGCCTCGAACCACCGCGGACCTTCCGGCGGATCGCGGCCGGTCTGTCGGTGCTGCGCCGCACCTTCGACACCGAGCGGCACAACAGCTTGTCCGGCAACGAGATCCGCCGGCTGAACCGGATCACCGAAACCCTCGGCTCGCTCGCCGAGGAGGAGCTGCGATTCCTGACCGCGGCGCTGCGCCTGCTCGGCGACCTGCCCGCCGCCGCCACGCTCGAACCGGTCCGGCCCCGGGCAGGTCTGCGCGTCGTCGCGACCGCCGACCCGAACGCGCGCCGCAAACACCTGCTCGACGGGCTCGTCTTCGCCCGGACGATGCACGAGGTCCGGGCCGGCGCCGCGGCCACGCCGGGCGCCGTGGTCGTCGCGGGCGCCGATCGCCTCGACACCGAGCAGTTGGAGGCGCTGGCCCGGCACACCGGCCGCGCCGGGCTGCGGCTGATTACCATGTCCGAGCATCTGCGCGGCGAGCACACGCAGCTGCTCGGCGCCGCCGGCAGCGCGGCGCTGTTGATGCGGCTGGGAAACGCCGCCGAGGCCGCGGCCGCCGCCGACTTCGTCGGCCGCGGGCACAGATTCGTGCTGTCGCAGCTGACCGAGCAGATCGGCCGCAGCTTCACCGACGGAATCTCCGACACCACCGGTGATTCGGTGACCTCCACTGTCACCGACAACTATGCACCGACGTCGGCCGGCAGCTCGGACTCCCACTCCCGGGCGGCCACCTGGTCACAGACCACCAGCTGGTCGCGCGCGGAGAACACGTCGACCGGACGTACCTGGGCGCGCGCCTACGAGTACCTGGTGGAGCCGACGACGTTCCAGTCGCTGCCGGCGACGGCGTTCGTCTGGGTGGAAAACGAAGGGCACGGGCGGCGGGTCGTCGCCGGCGACTGCAATCCCGGGATCGCGCTGCTCGATCGGGTCGCCGCCGCACCACGCACCGCGACGGCGGCATCATGTTGAGCGGCTTGGGTTTTCACCAGATCCGGACCATTCCGTCGCCACCCCCCGACGGCGACCGGCCGGCGGACCGGCAGGCACGGCACCAGCGCGTCGCCGTATTCGCCGCACTCACCGCGGCCCACGCAACGCTGTGTCTCACCGGCACCGAGTGCTCCTTGGCGGTGGCCTGGGACCGGATCGGCGCCGACGGCCGGATCCGAGTGCTGGTCGGCGGCGACCCCCGGTTTCCGTCGATAGCCGGCCGCGACGCGGACCGGATGCTGTTTCCGCCGGGGGCCACGGCCCGGGCCGTGCCCACGGAATCGGTGGTGACGCAGTGGGAACGGATGCCCGTCTGGATACGGTGCACCGGTCGCGCCGATTCCCTGTGGCTGCCGACACCCGGCTCCGCGGCGGGCCGCCCCCGGCGCGGCGGCTTCGAGGACTACATCACTCACCTGCCGGGCAGATTCGTATGGCTCGTCGTGGCCTCCCCCGTTCCGCCCGCCCGAGTCGACGAGGAACTGGCCGAACTGGAAGTGCAGCTGCCGCTGTGGCGTGCCCGCGAGGACTCCGAGCCTGCCCGAATCGCCGTGCAGCGCGGCGAATTCCGGTACCGCGAGCTGACCCGGGCACGTGCCTGCGGTGTGTGGAACGCGCACGTGCTCGTCGGCGGCGACGACCTCGCCGGCACCCATCGAGCGGCCGGACTGCTGTGCAGCGCGGCCGATCTCGACGATCTCCCCTACCTGCTCACCCCGCATCCGGCGGCGGCCGGTCTCGCCGAGACGCTGGCGGCACCGGTCACCGGCGCCGACACCCGCTCCCCCTTCCTGGCCGATACCGAACTCCTCGCCGAACTGGCCCGACCGCCGCGCCGGGAACTACCCGGCATCCGCATGGTCGAGGCGGCCGAGTTCGACCTGACGCCCGAACACGACGGCGATATCGACCTCGGCACCGTCCTCGACTCCGCCGATGCGCCCGTCCATCGGTTCACCGTCACCCGCGACACCCTCAACCGGCACGGATTCGTCGCCGGCGCAACCGGATCCGGCAAATCCCAAACCGTGCGGCACCTGCTCGAGCACCTGCACACCGCCGGAATTCCATGGCTGGTCATCGAGCCGGCCAAGGCCGAATACGCCGCCATGGCCGGCCGCACCGGGGCACCCGTCACGGTGATCCGGCCCGGCGACCCCGACAGCGTCCCCGCCGGAATCAACCCCCTCGAACCCGAACCCGGGTTCCCGCTGCAAACCCACATCGACCTCATCCGCGCCCTGTTCCTCGCCTCCTTCGACGCCGTCGAACCGTTCCCGCAGGTGCTGTCGCACGCGTTGACCCGCTGCTACACCGACCTCGGCTGGGACACCGTCGTCGGCGCACCCCGCCGCCCCGGCCGGACACCCCGCTATCCGACCCTGGGCGACCTTCGGAGCACGGCCCTCGCGGTGGTCGACACCATCGGCTACGGCCGCGAAATCACCGACAACGTCCGGGGTTTCATCGACGTGCGGCTCGGATCGCTGCGCCTGGGCACGCCCGGCCGCTTCTTCGACGGGCGCTACCGCCTCGACACCGCCGCCCTGCTGGCCACCGACACCGTCATCGAGATCGAGGACATCGGCACCGACGCCGACAAGGCCTTCCTCATCGGCGCGGTCCTCATCCGCATCGCCGAGCACCTGCGCACCCACCGCACCGACCGCTCGGCCGGACTGGCGCACGTCACCGTCCTCGAGGAGGCCCACCGGCTGCTGCGCCGGGCGGAACCCGGCAGCCAGTCCGCGCACGCGGTGGAGCTGTTCACCGCCCTGCTGGCCGAAATCCGCGCCTACGGCGAAGGAATCGTCGTCGCCGAGCAGATCCCCAGCAAGATCACGCCCGATGTCGTCAAGAACACCGCGCTCAAGATCGTGCACCGCCTCCCCGCCGCCGAGGACCGCGATCTCGTCGGCGCCACCATGAATCTCGGCCCGGCCCAATCCCGGCACATCGTGTCGCTGCCGCCCGGCCGCGCGGTCGTCTTCACCGACGGCATGGACCGCCCGGTCCGCATCGACATCCCGCTCGGCGAGACACGCGAGGCACGCCACCCCGGCCCGACGCCGGCGCTGTTCCCCGCACCGCGCGAAACGCCCTTGGCGCTGCGGGATCTGCACCGTGCCCACTCGCTCGCCGACGACCCCCGCCTGACCCTGTGGACCGAGCTCACGGTGATCGCGCACCTCGTCGGACGCCCCGGCCCGCGCCCGGACCCCGACTGGCTCACGACGTGGATCGCCCGGATCGAACCGGCGATCCTCACCGAGGCCGTCGGCCACCGCCTCCGCACCGCGGTCGGCCACCGCTACACCGGGCTGGTCGCCTATTTTCCGCCCGAAGAACTCATCGACCACTTGGACGAGGTTGCCGCCGCCGCATTGCACTGCCTGCCCGCATCCTGCGCCGACGACGAAACTCGTTGGCAGGCCGGGCGTTACCGGTGGGTCGACGTCGAACAGGCACTGCGCGACGAGACGCTGCCCGCGGATCGGCCGCATCCGGACACCACCGCGTGGGCGAAGCGCGGGCTCCACCTGCCCGGCGACACCCTCGCCGAACAGCGCGACATGCTGCACGCCCATCCGGACAACTGGGCCGACCCGCGCATCGTGACCGGCCCCGAACCCGGCCTGCTCGCGACCACGATCGACCGGCTCAGCCGCGCCCCCTCGATCGAACAACGATTGCGCCACGCCACCGCCCACCTGCACGGACTGATGCGGTGGCCGCTGGCTCTACTGCCCGCACCGGAGCTGCCCGCACCGGACGACACCACGCGAGGTGGTCCATGAGCATCGACGGCCAACCTCCCCCGGACCCGCGCGAGGCCGCCGCGACGCCGCCGGAGACCTCGCAGGATCGACCCGGCAGCGACGCCGAGGTCGCTCGGCGAAACACCGCGAGCCCAGCCGGTCGCAGGCCTGACGCAGCCCTCAACGACAGCGAACGCCTACTCGGGCTCGATCTCCCCGGACCGGCGGAGCAAGCGAGCGACCGTACCGCCCACTCCCATGCGGATGAGGGGGAGCGAACCCGCGGACCGACCGATGCCGAACCCGCGGGGCACATCCGAACCGGCTCTCCTGCTGACGATCCCGGAGCTGTCAGCCAACTCCACCACGATGGCCGCCCCGGCGGTATCGAGCTCGAGCCAGGCGGGAACGCCGATGAATCCACCGCCCGGCACGAGAGCGGTGAAATTGGCTCGGTAACGGGCGACGAACCCGAGGATCAGCGCAGATCCACCGGAAGTCGTTCGGCGGCAATCGAAGAATCCGAAGTCCAGCACAACGCTGCCGGCATCGCCTCGGCCACTACGGCCGACAACACCTCCACGTCGCAACACCGAACGGTCGAATCCCGCTCGACGCCAACGGCTGACGGGGAACACGCGCCCCGAGACGAAACAGAAAGCTCCGCGGCAGCAGCCGACACGCCCTGGGGTCAGCAGGAGCCCGCTGCAACCCGGTCGGCCACAACGGCAGACGGAATCCCCGAGCCGGAACGCGAAGCGGCTGCCTCCGATTCGACAATGAGGGCCGACGAGGATCCGGCCCACCCTGGCGAGACCGCGGAAACCCCTCCGAAAACGGCGGGCGAATTCCAGCCGCACGCCGACACGGCGGAAATCCGTTCGGCAACGGCCGACGAACCCGGCCCCCGGACCGAGGCATTCGAAACCTCTTCGGCACCAGGCATACCCGATCTCCCGGCCGCCCCGGAAACGCTCGATGCACGGCTACAGGCCGAGGCCGCAGAGCGCCGGCGGCAGGGTATCGACGCCATCTGCGCCGGGCACGGTATCGACGCCCCGGACGCGATCGCCGCGGTCGAGAGGGCCTACGACGTGGTCGCCGACAATCACGCACCGTTCATCACCGCTTACACCGAACGCATACTCGACGCCTGCCGGGAACACCTCGCCAAGGCGCCCGGCACCGTCATCGCCTTCGTGAGCCGCGACGGCGACAGCCTCGCGCTGGCCGCCTACGAGCTCGACCGAAACCTCTTCGACTCCCACTGCACCCTCATCGCCGTCCCGCGGGCACGAGCCGACGCTGCGGTCCAGGATGTGGAAACCCACACCGGGCGCACCTTCGACGAGCTCGCGCCCTTCCGCGCCACCCGGACCGATGTCGACCCGGAAGAGATCCCCGGAGCCAGGGCCCGCCTGACCAACCACGTGGAATCTCGTGGCGTCCCCGTCGCCACGCCCGGCGCCGACGTGATCATCGTCGACTCCAGTTTCAAAGGCACGGTCCAAGAATTGCTGACGGCCCTCTACCCCGACCTCAACGTCCACGGCCACTACCTGTTCCTGGGACAGGCCCGCGGCGACCCGCATCCCGACAGCAAGACCGGGCACGCCCTCCATCTCCCCGCCGACGCCTCCGCCGGCGACGCGACCGCACCGGACAGTCCTTTCGCGATCTTCACGGAGAAGGATGCCGTCCTGACGATCGAGCACATCCTGCGCGGCTCGATGGGGAAGACCCGGGGCTACGACGAGGACGGCCGACCGATCCGGCAGCCGGAATCCCCGCGGTTGGACCGGCTGGACCCCGCCGTGGTCTCCCAGGACTACACCGACGCCGCGGTGCGGCTCGCGGTCATGGACGCCGGCCAACTCGCCGTCGCCAACTACGCCCGCTACGTCGCCGACCTGCGCGACGCCGGCGGCGACTCGCGCGGTGAACTGTCCGGGAAGGCAGAAAACTTCGCACGACAGGTGCGATCATGGGTAACAGGCACCGGAAGTACCGACCCCGCGTTCGCCGAACTCATGGATTCGTTCGTGCCACGCTCCGGCGGAGAACTCGCCGACCTGCGTACCGCGGTCGACCGTGCGGGGCTCGACGACACGGCGGCGGCCTCCGCGTGGCGCGATTATCCGTGGCTCGGCTCGCCGGACGACAAGAAGACGTATGTCGCAGATTTCCACCGACAGTACCCGCAGTCGAGAGGAGCCGATGATGGGTGACATCGATAACGAGGACGCCGACGAAACGTTCGAATCGGCGTCGGGATCCCTGCCCGGATTCGCCGAGCGCTACGCCGATCTCGGCTTCGGCCCGCTGGCGGAACGCCTCCGCGGCGACGGGCCGCCGCCCCCGCCGGTCCGGGGCACCCCGCTCATCATCGACACCGATATCGGCGGCGACCCCGACGACGCCCTGGCCATCGCCTGTGCCGCCCGCGGCGCACCCGAACTCGCCCTCGTGCTCACCACCGACGAAAACCACGGCGGGCGGGCACGATTCGCTCGCCACCTGCTCGACCTGCTCGACCGGCAGGACATCCCCGTCGTCGCCGGCGCGGATCTCGGCAACAACCGCTACTACGTCGTCGACGATCTCGTCCCCGACGACGTGCCGCGCCAGCCGACCGATGTGCTCGACGCGGTGCGCACCGTCTGCGCCGCCACCGACGGGCCGGTCCGCTGGGTCGGCATGGGACCGCTGACCAACCTCGCCGAAATCCTGCGCCGCGCACCGGAACTGGCCCGGCGCCTGGTGGTCACTCAGATGGGCGGGGCCATCAACTATCGCGATCCCCGGCGCGCCGAGCACAATTTCCGGCTCGACCCCGCCGCCGCCCGCCACGTCGTCGACACCGTGCCGGCCCTGCAACTCGTGCTGTCCGACATCACCTTCACCGACGAGACCGCCGTGGACGCCGACACGGCCGTCTACAAGTCGCTGGCCGAACCGGGCTCGCCCGCCTGGGCGGCGCTGCTGACCGCCCACCTGGACCGGTGGTTCCGGCGATTCCACCCCAGGAGCATGCAGCACGATCCGCTCGCCCTCACCGCGGCCCTGCAATTGCCCTTCGTCGACTTCGGCCGCCGCCGTCTCACTCTCGCCGAGGACGCCCGCATGTCCGCCGACGCCGGCGGAAGCCCGCTCTGGGTCTCCGGCCGCGCCGACTACCCCGCCTTCCGCACCTGGCTGGCCGACCTGCTCACGCCCTGATGCCATACGCCCACTCACCCCGGTAACCGGTCGCGTCACGCAGCCGCCGGATCACGATCACCGCAACCGCCGCGGCGACCGGGACCCACAGCAGCGAAGTCATTCGTTCCACGAGTCCGACGGGTCGACGGTGTCTGCCCACAGTACTGCCACTTCCCTTCTCTCCGAAAGGGATTCCGACGACCAACCGGCGGCGGAGTCCCCGCACACGTGACGCCTCCGGCACCTGTCGATCCCGACATTACAAACCCGCGCGCCGAAGCACAGGTGGCAAAGTTCGGGGGATTGTGGATGATTTGCTCCCGACAAGCGGACAGTGTGCTGAAACCCGCGTAATCATGGTGGCCATGACGTCATCGCGGATCCGCACACCGTTGCATCAGGCGCTGGAGAGTTACGGCCGCAGAGCACGAGAACTGTCGGTCGAAGCCATGCTGGCCATGGACGACGTCCTGGTCGCCCTCGTCGGGAAGCCGCAGCTCGAGCTACCGGGCTACCGCGATCTGATCGCCGAATGGGTTGTCGGCCAGTTACATTCGCAGATTGCCGGGATACCCGATTCGGCCGGCCGGCGGCTCGCTCAGGTGCTGCTGGCCTCCGAGCCGGGGTTGGTCGGCAAGAACGTCACGGAGCGTCTCAAGTACGTCCGCGAGCACGATCGCGGCTGCTCCGACCACCAGTTCAAGACCTACCGCTACCGGATCCTGGCGCAGCTCGCCTCCGGCCTCGCCCGCGCCTACCGCGCCAGGGCCGACACCCCGATCTTCCTGGGCGGCAACTACACCGATCCGCGGTGGAACCCGGTCGCCGGCCTGCTCGGCCGCACGCTCGCCCAACTGCCGGTCAGCCTCCTCGTCATGGCCTCCAGGCCCGCGCTCGAAACCGGTTACGCCATGGCGGAAACCCTGCAGGCCCACACCCATTACACCCCCGACCGGCTGACCCTGTTCCGCCGCACCACCTCCCGCCGCCCGGCGCCCGTCCAGAGGAACTTCGGCACACTCGAATTCCTCGACAAGACCCTCGACGAGGCCCGCCACGAGATGATCCGCCGGAGCCGGCTGGTCATCCTGTTCGGTGGCGGGGCCGGCACCGCCACCGAGGCGCGCATCGCCGACGAGGCCGAAATCCCGGTCGTCCCACTGGCTTTCACAGGCGGAACCGCTCAGGAGTACTGGCTGACCCGCGAACCCGGCCCCACCTTCGACCCCGGCGCCCACCACGCACTCGCCGACACCGACCACGAAACCGCCATCCGGGCGGCCCTGGACCTGATCACCCACCACCTCGGCCTCCACACCACCCCGGACCCGATCTGAACGACGCCGCCGGCGTGTTCCATACTGAGCACGCCCCGGCCCGGTCGAGCAGCCCGCACGGCGGCACTCGGTTACCGGATGCCGTTCCGAAAAGCGCGGTCTCGGTCGGCGGGACGGCGATTGCCGCACCCCGGTGCGAGGCTGTGCCCCGGAGCGACACCGAGAACCGTTAGCAGCGGGCATAATCGATACGGACGAACTGCCCCGAACGGACGTACGGGGCAAGCACATCGACGGCCGTGCCCACCGAGGAGGCATTCTGCACCCCGCATGCTGCCGGGCCCGGCCCGCCGCCGACGCCGACGAGTACCCGCAGTCCACTCACACGGCGGCGGTCTCGTGCCTCGGCGACACGAACCACGACGGCGACACGAACCACGACAACGCCCTGCCTCACCTGACCGCGTATTACACGATGCGTATCGGCGCCCACCTGCCGCTGCCGTTTTGCGTACCCGGCGATCCGGATCCGGATCCGCCGACACCGGATGCCGCACTCACACCCCGAGGTTGCCGCACTCACCCCGACGAAGGATGAGCCCATGATTCTGAGAACGTTCGGCTGGTCCTTCGCGATCACCGTGCTCGGCCTGATCGCAGCGGCATTCTACGGCGGCTGGACCGCATTCGGGGTCGTCGCGATCCTCGCCGTCCTGGAGATCTCGCTGTCGTTCGACAACGCGGCGGTCAACGCCGGAGTCCTGAAGAAGATGAACGCCTTCTGGCAGAAGATCTTCCTCACCATCGGCGTGCTGATCGCCGTATTCGGCATGCGCCTGATCTTCCCCGTCGTGGTCGTCGCCGTCAGCGCCGGGACGGGACCGGTCGAGGCGGTCCGCCTCGCCGTCGACCAGCCCGACCGCTACCAGCAGCTGGTGACCGACGCGCACCCGACCATCGCGGCCTTCGGCGGCATGTTCCTGCTGATGATCTTCATCGACTTCCTGTTTCAGGAGCGGGAGATCCAGTGGCTCCGCTGGATCGAGCGGCCGATCGCCAAACTGGGCAAGATCAACGCCCTGTCGCTCTGCCTCGCACTGATCGTATTGCTCATCGCCGCAACAGCCTTCGCGCCGCACGCCCACCAGCACATCGGCCACGCCGACAAGCAGACGACCGTGCTGATCGCGGGTGCCGCGGGCCTGATCACCTATCTCATCGTCGGCGGCCTGTCCGGCTTCTTCGAAAGCCGCCTCGAAGACGAAGAGACACGCGAACTCGAGGCCCAGCGCACCGGCAAGCCGCGCCCGGCCGTGGCCCTCGCGGGCAAGGCAGCGTTCGTCATGTTCCTCTACCTCGAGGTCCTCGACGCCTCCTTCTCCTTCGACGGCGTCATCGGCGCCTTCGCCGTCACCAACGACATCGTCCTGATGGCGCTCGGCCTCGGCATCGGCGCCATGTACGTTCGGTCGCTCACCGTCTACCTGGTCCGCCAGGGCACCCTGGACGACTACGTGTACCTCGAGCACGGCGCCCACTACGCGATCGGCGCGCTCGCGATACTCCTGCTGGTCACCATCCGGTACGAGATCAACGAGGTGATCACCGGCCTCGCCGGCGTCGTCCTGATCGGCTGGTCGTTCATATCCTCGGTGCGGCGCAACCGACGAATCGCCCGGAGCACCACCGAAACCCCTGTCCCTCTCGCCTCGGACAGCATGTGACGCTCCCGGTTCGAAGGTGTTTCTGAAGTAAATTTCAGGCGTCTTCAGCGCACCTTCAGGTACCTCTCGCGACCATGGTCGGCATATTCCGTCGATACCTGTTCGGGAGAGGTCACCGTGACAGTTCTCATCCGTCGAAAAGGCGTGCGCTGGCTGCTCGCCGGCGCCGCCACCGCGGCCGTCATCACCGGTTCCACCGCACTCGCCACCGCTATCACCTCGGGGTCTCCGCTCGACTACCGCTCCCAGGCGCACGTTGCCGAGATCGTTCCATCGACGATCGGCAGGCAGCAGGCCATCGACGCGGCACTGGCGGCAGTACCCGGCGGCACCGTCACCGGCGCCGACCTCGACCACGACCGGGGCCGTCCGGAATGGGAGGTCGATCTGACGACACCGGACGGGATCGAACACGAGGTACGAATCGACGCCGACACCGGCGCGGTACTGAATGTCGGGGTGGACGACGACAACTGAGACGTCCATCCATCGGCGGGCCGATCCGGCAGTCGTCCGGCCGGTAGCGTCCCCGATCAACCCGTCACCGAATACCCAGTCCCCCTACAGCATTCGCCGGACGCATAGCGTTCATGCGCCCAGTGGGCTCGGCCGGTCGTGCGTCTCGCTCGAAGCTGGATACCCGAGGGGTTCGAAAGGGGCGAGGTCGTGGGCGGTTCGCCGACCGGGGGCACAGCCGGAGACGTCCTGTGTCCCTTCGCGTTCGCCTCGGCCGCTGAACTCGCGGAACGGGTCGACGAGCACGTGCTGGGCTGGACCGGGCGAATCGGCCTGTTCCCGGGGCAGGCGGACGAGGTGAGCGCATTTCACCTCGGAACCTTTGCGGCCATGGTGCATCCGGACGCGCGGAACGAGGACCGTTTGCGGCTCGCGGCCGAGAATATCGCGGCCGCTTTCGGAATCGATGACCACTACTGCGACGAGGAGATCGAGGGAGCCACTCCCGAACGAGCCGGGGCCAGGCTCGCAGGTGTCCTGAACGCGCTCGAAACGCAACCCGGATCGGGCACGGACCGGCACGTGGAGCGGAGCGTTCGAGGCGATCCCGTGACGGCGGCGGTCAGGGAAGTCGTCCGGCACGCGAGCACGGTCGCCTCCCCGGCCCAACTCGGTCGCCTGCGCCGCGAAACCACGGCGATGTGCTTGGCGATGGCGGGCGAGAAGTCCTGGCAGACCACGGGATATACACCCACGCCGTCGGAGTACCTGGCACAGCGCCGATTCAACGGTGCCATTTCCTGCTTCGCGCTGATCGATGTCGTGGCCGGCTACGAGCTCCCGGCCCCGACCTACGACGACCCCGACGTACGGGCGCTGACCCTGGCCGCCTCGTCGCTGATCATCCACGTGAACGACCTGTATTCGGCCGCCAAGGAGAGCGCGACCGGCTCCGACGCCTACAACCTCCCGGCACTGCTCGCCATCCACCACGGGTGGCCCGTGGAACGCGGCATACGCGAGACCATCGCCATCCACAACCGCGGCATGCGACGCTATCTTCGGCAGGAACGCACGGTGGCCCGCACCGCCTCCCCGGAACTGTCCCGCTACCTCGGCGGATTGCGGAACTGGATGCGAGGCAGCCTGGAGTGGCACCGAATCAGCGGACGCCACCACAACCGGGACAGCCGACCGGCCACCGAAGAGAACGCACCGTCGAGTGTCGACTCCAGCCCATTGGCCTGATATCCGAGTTCGGCCGAAGTGCCGTCTGCTCGAACGAACAATCCGCGGCCCACAGAATGTGTGTTCATTCCGAGCACGGGGGCCGACACGATGCACATGACGACCGGGGAGGTTATCCGCCGCATCCGGAAATCCATCGGTATGACCCAGTCCGAGCTGGCCGCGCTCCTCTACCTCACGCAACCGGCCGTCTCCCAGCTCGAACACGACGGTCCGGCTGTCCACGACATCCGCACGCTGCGTCGCGTAGCCCGCGCCCTCGGCGTTCCGCTTGACATACTGGTGGTGGCGGATGAAGAGGAGGCGGACGTGAGACGACGCGAATTCTTCAGAGCCGGCGCGGTCGGCGCCGGGGGCTTGGCCGCGGGTGCGTCGGCGGCCGGTACCGTCTCGGCGTCGCCGATAAGAGTGGGTGCCGCCGACGTCGCGGCAATCACCGACAGCGTCAACCAGATCCACGATCTCGATCTGGTCATAGGCGGCGACCGCCTGCGCGGGGTGGCGGCTGGACAGGTCCGCTATACCCAGCATCTCCTCAACGTGGGCAGCTACAGCGATGCCGTCGGGAGGGAACTCGCCGCTGTCACTGCCGAGACGATGATCGCGGCGGGCTGGATACACTACGACTCCGGGCATCCGGACAGTGCCGCCCGCTACTACACCGAAGCAGCCCAAACCGCCACTGCCGCAAACGACGGCATCGCAGCCGCGCACGCCTTCGGTAACGCCAGCCACCTGATGGTCAACAGGTTCGGGTCGAATACGAACGGAGACCGGCTGGCCGTGCAGTACGCCCGAGCGGCCTCCCGCGCCGCACTGCACCGAGGGGGGCCGAAGTTGCGGGCGCTCATGGCACTCCGCGAGGCCGAAGCCCACGGAGCCCGGGGCGACCGCACCGAGACGGTGGACGCCCTCTCGAGAGCGTTCCGCGCGTACGAATCCACCCGCGGATTCGATCCGGACTGGGTCTACCTGCCGCAGGCCCAGATGAGCGGCGTCTCGGGCAAAGCCCACATGCGGCTCGGCGACCACACGGCGGCAACGGCCCACCTGCAACAGGCGATCGGCTGCTCCTCCGCGTGGCCGCGCGAGCGCGCGTCATGGCAACTCCATCTGGCTCACAACCTCGTCCGGAGTGGCGACCTCGCGCAAGCCTGCACACTGCTGACCGAAACGTTCACAACCATCACAGACCTGGCATCCGCTCGGTTGCAGGGGCGGCTGAACGAGATCGCCACGACCGTGCGTCCACATGCGAAGGTGGCCGAAGCGCGGGAGTTCCTCGGAATGCGGGCGGCGCGCTGAAACTCTCGGGCCCGGCCACGGCCGAACGTCAGCCATGCGCCCTCCGGGCACGAGCAAGGAATACTTGACCGGGCCGGTCGCATCGAACGCCCAGGGGCGTATCCGGGTTATGTTGCGGACGTGCCGTTTTCGCCTATCCGTCCAGTGTGAAGACGTTGGTATCAGATGGATGCGAGGCTGTTGCCGGGATGGATTTCGCGGTAATGTTTCGAACATGTCTTCGAGCGGGGGAATCGAGGAGCGGGACTCGGGCCCGCTGCATGCCGCAGTCACCGGCGTGCTCGAGATGCCGTTGACGCCCCTGTCCGACGACGACGTGGTCGAGATGATGCGCGATATCGAGAAGTGCGCGCGGATACTGACCGCGGTGCAGCACAGGCTCTTGGTGGAGGCGAACGAGCGGTCGTTGCCGGCCCGGTTCGGGTCGAAGTCGATCAAGAAGTTCTTGATCGAAACCTTGCGGCTGAACAGTGCCGACGCCGGCTCCCGGGTACATCGAGCGTTGTGGGTGGGCACCCCGCACGACATGGCGGGCGAACCGATCGATCCGCCGCTGCCGCACACCGCGCACGCCCTGGAATCCGGAGAGATCTCGACCGATCACGTGCGCGGAATAGTGGCCGTGATGAACCGCATCCCACGCGGAGTCGGCCCCGAGGAGCGAGAGGCCGCCGAGCAGATCCTCGCAGAGTTCGCCCGCACCGGATCACCGGACGATATCGGGAAGGTCGGCGATCGTATCCTCGCCCATCTGGATCCCGACGGCCGCATGAGCACCGATCTGGACCGGGCCCGCAGGCGGGCGATCACCATCGGCCGGCAGCGGCCGGACGGGATGAGCCCGATCCACGGGGAGATCGATCCGGTACTGCGAGCATTGCTGGACCCGCTACTGGCCAAATACGCCCGGCCCGGCGCCTGCAACCCGGATGATCCCGACAGTCCGGCCATCGACATCGACCACGCCGACCCGCGGGTCCTGGCCGACGCCGCGTCTCGTGACCGCCGTTCGGCCGCGCAGCGAAATCATGATGCGCTCCACGCCTTGCTGTCGTCGGGTGTGTTCGCCGACCGGCTGGGCGCCCACCGCGGCGTGCCGGTCACGGCGATCCTGACGATGTCCGTCGACGAGGTCGAACAGGCTGCCGGGGTGGCGACCACCGCGACCGGCGGCACCGTCCCGATGAGCAAGGCCCTCGCACTCGCGGAGCGGTCCCAGCCGTTCCTGGCGGTGTTCGACCACGCCGGACTGCCACTACACCTCGGCCGCACCAAACGCCTCGCGTCCCCGGCTCAGCGGCTGGCGTTGATCGCCACCCTGCACGGCTGCTCACGACCCGGCTGCGATGCCCCGGCGAGCCTGTCCGCAGTGCACCATGTGCACGAGCACCGCAGGGGTGGCGCGACGGATATCGAGAATCTGACCCTGGCGTGCGATGCTTGCCACGCACTGATCCACGACGGGCCCGGCGGCTGGAAAACCGTTGTGCAGGGCCCGGATTCACGGTACCCGGGGCGTACGGCGTGGATCGCGCCGGTCCATGTCGACCCGCAGCAGATCCCGCGGCTCAACCACCGCCACCACGCCAACGAACTACTCGCGGAGGTCCTGGCCCGCATTCACCGGCGCAACGAAGACGAACGCGCACAACACCGACGGTGGCTACCCACCCGCACCGCCGGCGATGCAGCCTGAGCCGAGCGGCCGATGCGCCCTGCCGCTCGCGATAACCGACACCGGTCAGCGCCGGCAACGGCACACCCGGATCACCTGAACGTCGCCGCTGCCGATCGCCACGACCTCTCCCGCTATGGTCGGCAGTATGTCGGTGCATCTCAGCGCGGGGGCTGCCGGGGCTACTGCACCGGTCGTTATCCACCGGGCGAACCCCCGCTGGAGGCCTGGGAGCTGGCCCTCCACTGACACCGAGATCCGGTCGTCCAAACGCCCGATAATTCGCCTGTCGCGCGGTCGCCAGGGCGAGACTCGCTGCTGTCCAGGATGTTTCGGGGATGACGTAAGCGAAGTCGCGGCCTGTTTCACGGCGTTGCCTGGGCAACGAATACATACTCGCGTCCGGGACGATCGGGAGCGTCCCGGACGTCCCGGACCATGTAACCGTGTCTTATCAGGTCCGATTCGATGTCCGTGCGCTCACGGAACCGCAGCGTCGAGTCCGATATGACGACGGCGCCGTCCGCGGCGAAGGTGTACGTGTGCCGAAACGAGACGAACGGAAGGTTCACCGCGGTGACTTCCAGGCGTTGTTCCACCCGTCCTGTGCCCGGAATGTCCCGAACCGCCGACGCTGCGCCGACGGCCCAGTCCTCCCAGGCACGGCGCTCCGGACGCCTGGTCTCGAACACGAGACGACCGCCGCGCCGGAGGGCGCGGTGGATGCTGTCGAGCGCATCGGCCCAGTCGTCGTCGGTGAGGAAAACCTGTGCCACGTTGCCGGTCATGACCGCAAGGTCGGCACACGCCTCTGGGAGATCCGCGGCTTGTCCGTGCAACCAGGTGATCCCGGGCGGCGCCTGCTTTGTCTTCGCGGCCTCCAGCGACGCTGCGGCCGGGTCGATGGCCACTACCGTTCTGCCGGTGCGCGCCAATAGCACGGCGAGAATTCCTGTCCCGCAACCTACATCGAGCACAACCTCGGCACCCAATTCGTCGGCGATGCTCACGTAGAGGTCCAGATCCTCACGGCCACCCTCGAACTCGTCGTAGATCGCCGCGAGACGGGAATGGGCGAAGATCGCATCCGGCACCGACCGACTGTAACCATACTGGCGCCGTTCATACCACCGGTTTCACCGTCGCGGAACGCTCGCCCATGCCGGTGCGCGACCAATCCCCACCGTTCACCGGTCGATCCGAGGCATGGGATCTGAAACGACGCCGCCCAGGAACTGAGGGATTTCGCCTCTCGTACAACTCCGCCCAAACTTCCTGGTAGCCGGCCGTCCAACCGGGTACCGGTGTGTTGGGGCGCCCTGTGCATGTTCGGGACTTCCGTCGAATGGTCGCCCTTGCCGACGGGTGCGTGTTGGCAGGACGCCGGCACGCTGGTCGCGGTTCCCGCCGTTGACCTGAACTTTGGTTCAGGTAGCAAGGTGGGCGCATGACAACTTCGATCAAGGCCGTGACAAGGTGGGTTGAGCGGAACGCTAGGCCGTTGGATACGTTGGATCCGGATGCGCCGCTGGCCGACCTGGAGCCTCTGCGGGACATGGTGGGTGAGGCAAGCGTCGTGGCGCTCGGTGTGGCGGCACGCGATACGCACGAGCTTTCTGTGGTCGCTCACCGGATACTGCGATTTCTCGTGGAGCACATGAGGTTTCGTAGCTTCGTGCTGGAAGGTGATGACGCGGCCAGTGCCGCGATCGATGCGTACGTACGCAAGGGGGTCGGCGATCCGCGAGCGTTGATGGGTAATGCTCGATCCTTCTGGCGCACCGAGGAACTGGTCGATGTCGTCACCTGGTTACGCGGTTACAACCGGCGACATCCCGCCGATCCCGTCCGGATCGCCCACCCCGAGCCCGCTCGGTATGTCACCGCGCAGACCGGGGCTCTCGATGTGATCGAACGGATGTTGGCGGAGAACGTCATTCAGTGGCACGAGCACACCGGGGACAAGCTGGTCTACTGGGGTGGGACGGCCCATACCGCCAACGCCGCGGCACGCGGCATCGCCTCCGGCGGGGAGGAGATCACTCATCGCAATGCCGGCAGTTTCCTGCGGCAGCATTTCGGTTCCGGCTACCTCTCGGTGGGGCTCACCTACGATCACGGGTCGACGGCATCCTACAGGTCTCCCTCGCCGCCAACGGAATTCGCCGAGTCCGCACTCGGTGATGCCGGCGTGGACACCTACCTGCTGGATCTGCGCGCGCCCGCCGACGATCCGGTGCGGACCTGGCTGCGGCAACTCACCAGAACGCGGGTGATCGGACCCGTGTACGACCCCGACAACGATGCCGCGTACCACCTTTCCGGTGGAGCGTTCGCCGAATGGTTCGACCTCATCGTCCACCACCACGAGGTGACGCCCGCTCACCTCCTCGATCGCTGAGAGCGGCAACCCGCACGGAGCGAACCGCTTCCGCGCCGCCTGCTCGGATACACCGAGCCGGGCACCGATCTCGACCCGCGCGTCCGGGGATCTCGGCGGAGGGGTCGCCGACGCTCTCCACCAACTCGCGGAGAACCCTGCCGACGCCTATTTCGACTCGGTCGGCCAGATCGTGATGGACCGCTGGAGCCGCGGCCGCGTGGTCCTGCTCGGCGACGCGGCATGGTGCGTCACCGTTTTCGCCGGCTACGGCGCGGCGCTCGCCCTCGACGGCGCGGACCGGCTCGGCGCCACCATCGCAGCACACGAGGGCGGCCTCCGCACAGCTCTCGGCGCCTGGGAGGAGGCGATGCGCCCCGAAATACGTAAACGACAAGCGCGGGCCCCGGTGCGAGGTCGCGGCGGCGTGCTCGCCGGGGCAGGATGTCGGTGTGAGCGAGTTCCTGGACGACCTTCGTTTGGAACGCAGTGCGGTGGTGGCCAACTCCGAGATGAACCGCGGGCGCGGGCTGCCGGCGTACCGTCGTGAACTCGGGTTCGACCCGGCGGCCTGGCTGGCGGCACGGCCGGCGCCGCAGCGGTGGGTGGACGTGGGATGCGGTAGCGGGCGAGCCCTGGCCGACGCGGCCCGGTCACTGCCCGGACATGTCGAGACCATCGGCCTGGATCTCGTCGGCTACTTCGGACCAGCTTGCGCCGGAGTCGATCTGGTCGTCGGGTCGGTGTCGGCCTGGGAACCGGACAAGCCGGTGGATCTCGTCACCGCCGTCCACATGCTGCATTACGTCGGCGACAAACTCGCCGCGCTGACCCGGATGACGTCCTGGCTCGGCGCCGACGGGTTGTTCGCCGCCAACTTCGATGCCTCCTCAATCCGGCGGGCAGATGGCGCACCGCTCGGGCGGAAGCTGGCAGCTGCGTTGCGTCGCAACGGATTCCACCACAATGCCCGGCAGCATCGACTTACCCGGACCGGAAACGCCCCACTGCACTGGGACTGGCGGTATCTCGGTGCGGACGATCATGCCGGCCCGAACTACACCGGGCAGGACAGCGTCACCTCGCACTACAGCTGATCGTCACCGGTGTGGCCACGCCGCTCTCCGGTCCGGCACGTCCGGGCGAATTCGACTGCTGCCCGGGCAATTTCGTCCGGTGCATGAGATATGTCCAGCACGATTCCGGGTTCGTCCGGTTCGAGGGGCTCCAGCAGGTCCAGCTGCGAGTCGAGCAGGGCGGGCTGCATGAAATGGCCGCTGCGGGAGGATATCCGCGACCGGATCGTGGCGGGATCGCCGTCGAGGTGGACGAACGCGACCGGTTCCGGCACATCCCGCAGCACGTCTCGATACCAGCGGCGCAGTGCGGAGCAGGCGACCACGCATCCGCTCCCCCGTGACCGCATCGCGGCGCGCACCGCCTCGAGCCACGGCGCCCGGTCGGCATCGGTGAGCGGGGTACCCGCGGTCATCTTGTCGATGTTCGACTGCGGATGCAGGCTGTCGGCGTCCAGGAACTCCAGCGACAACAGATCGGCAACCCTGCGCGCGATCGTCGTCTTCCCGCACCCCGTCACGCCCATCACCACTAGATAGGGCCGCCGGCCACTACTCATGAAAGACCCTGTTCGCCGGGAGGGAACCACGCCCCACCCGAGAGCACGGATCGACCCTCGTGCGGCAACACGGCAAGATTCCCGGGAACGACCGTCGACCACAGGTGGAAACCCCTGCACCGCAGGGGTATTCGTCGCTGCTGATGCCCCTGGCGGCCTCCTCCCCGGGCACGTTCACCGGCCGGTGGTGTCGACGTTCACCTCGAGCGGCACGACGTCGCTGCGGACCCAGGTGTCGTAGACGTCGTAGCGGTCGCCGCCGGACGTCCACGAGGTGGAGCGGACGTGCAGAACCGGCGTGGTCGGCGAGATCTCCAGGGCGGCCGCGATGTTCGGCTCCGGGGTGACGGCGTGAATGGCGCGGTGGGCGCCGCCGAGGGTGTAGCCGGCGCCGGCGAGGAGTTCGCTGAGCGAGGCCCGTCCCGCGAGCACCTCGTGGGCCGAGGCGACGACCGGGACGAGGGCGGGCGGGCTGTAGTTGATGCTGTAGAGCGCCGGGACGCCGTCCAACGACCGCAGCCGGATCAGCTCGAAGCCCGCGGTGTTCTCCGGCACCGTCAGCGCGCGGCACGCGTAATCGGGCAGGATCGCCGGGCCGTGGCTCAGCACCGTGGTCCGGACCGCGCGGTTCTGGTGACCGATCGCGTTCTCCAGGAACCCTTCCGGGCCCTGGATCACCCAGCCGCGTTCCGCGCTGGGTTCGCTGGCGAACACGCCGCGGCCGGGCACCCGCGTCGCCAGCCCACGCGACTCGAGCAGCTGGAGCGCCTGCCGAACCGTGGCGCGGGACAGCCCGAATTCGTTGCACAGCTCGTTCTCGCTCGGGAGCCGCTCCCCCCGGCCGATCGCCCCGGTGGCCAGCCGCCGTTCCAACGCCGCGAACAGCTGCTGGTAGTACGGGGTCGACGACTGCCGATCGATCGTCTCGGTGGCCACCACTGTGCGTGCTCCCTCCTGGTCTTGCGCCGGCAGCCGGCCTCCCGCTCGTCGTCCGGGCGTGCCCCGCCGGTCGTCCCGGCGTGTTCCGCGGGATCCATGCTGCTGCCAACTACGCCGCACCAGCAGTTCCGTCCGAAACACGCTGGAACGACCAGATCCGAACGACGGACGCCCGTTGCCGTACCGGCTCACCGGGATGGCCGGGACAAGCGCCCCGAGTCTAGCCGTCCGTACGGTACGGACCGCCGGCCAGCGTATCGACCAGGACCTCCCACCCGGGTCGCTCGGAGAAATCGGCCTCGATCACCGAACGCGCCGTCTCCCGCTCCACCGCGGCGTGGTCCGAGCACGCGGCCAGATGGGCCCGGATCAGCCCAGCCAGGCGGTATCCAGCGCCGCGGGCGCTGCGTCGACCGCCGCGGCCGCCGACTGGAGCACCAGCGCCGCCGCGGCCGCACCCGGGTCCAGCACGCCGCGCGCCACGTCGCCGACATAACTCGCGCGGCCGCGCTTGGCGCGCATCTCGGCGGTGCTCAGCGCGCCGTCGACCGCCGCGCGGGCCGTCGCCGCCAATGCCTCGGCGGGGGCGGTCTCCGTCGCGACCAGCGATTCCAGTGTGCGGGCGGCGGGGCCGAGCGCATCCACCATGGTCTTGTGCCCCACCTCGGCCTTGCCGTAGCGCTGCACCGTCGCGAGACCCGCGCTCAGTCCGGCGGACAGCTCCGCCAGCGTGGGTTCCGAGCCCTCCGCGCAGCGCGCCAGGTCCCGGAAGAACATGCCGAACAGCGGGCCGCTGGTGCCCCCGGTGCCGAGAAATCCGCGCGACACCGCGGTCAGCCAACCGGTGTAGTCCTGCGGCGCCTCGCCCTCGATATTCGCCTGCGCGCGGCGCATGGCCGTGGCGATATTGGTGCCGAAATCCCCGTCCCCGGAACGGCGGTCGAGGTCGGCGAGCACGTCGGTGCGGTCGCGGAACGTCGCGGACAGGGATTCGACCCAGCGACGGCCGAATCCGGAGGTCAGTCGTGTATCGGTCATGGCGGGTCCCCTCACCAGGTCAGGGCGGGCGTGCGCACGGGCGCGTCCCACAGCGGCAGCAGATCGGCGTCGGCGGGCAGCAGCGTCACCGACAGCCCGACCATATCGAGCGAGGTCACGTAGCTGCCGACGAGCGAACGGGCAACGGAGACACCGCGATCGGACAATCGCCGGTGCACCGCGCGGGCGGCGATCCCGAGTTCGATCGGGTAGGTGCCGCCGAGGCCGTTGACGATCGCGACGACCGATGAGCCACGCGCCAGGCTCAATTCGCCGATCAGCGGGTCGATCACCTGCGCGACGAGCGAGTCGGCGTCGGCGAACGGAATCCGCCCGGTGCCGCGCTCGCCGTGGATGCCGACGCCCAGCTCGACCTCGTCGTCGGCGAGGGTGAACGCCGGATCGGTGGCGCCGGGGTGGGTCCCGGCACTCAGCGCGAAGCCGAGCGTGCGGGCGTTGCGGGCGACGCGGCGGCCCAGCTCGGCGACCTCGCGCAGTCCGGCGCCGGCCTCGGCGCTCGCGCCGCAGATCTTCTCCACCGCCAGCACCGCCGCGGTGCCGCGCCGGCCGGGCGTGTCCTCGTCGGTCTGGGTGGCCAGATCGTCGTCGACGAGGACGGACTCGGTCACGACGGCGTCGTCACCGGCGAGTTCCTCGGCGATCTGGAAGTTGAGCACATCGCCGGTGTAGTTCTTGACGATCTGCACGACTCCGCGGCCGGAGTCGGCGGCGACGGTGCCCTCGTGCACCTGCAGCGCGGTGGGGCTGGCGAAGATCGCGCCGGGCACCGCGACATCGAGCATGCCCGCCCCGACGAAGCCCGCGTGCAGGGGTTCGTGGCCGGAGCCGCCGCCGGAGACCAGGCCGACCTTGTCCCGGGCCGGCGTGGCCCGGGTGACTATGCCGGCCTGCCGGTCGTAGGCGATCAGTGCCGGATGGGTGAGCGCGAGACCCTCCAACGCCTCGTCGGTGGCGTCTTCGGGCCGGTTGCGGATCTGACGGCGCACGGTGCTGTTCTCCTTCGATCAGCTGTTGACCGGACCCACCCTAGGTTCTAATGTACGGACAGTACAGTCTGTACGTACAACTCTTCTCTGTACGTACAATTCCGACAGCAGAGAGTGGGGCCGTGGATGTCCATGGAGTACCGGATGCGGCGGACGCTACCCAGCGACCGCGCAGCAATCATCATGCCCGTCGACCACGGCCTGATCTTCGACCGCATCGAGGGCCTGGAGACCCCGTCGGCCCCGTTCGAATCCTGGGGCAGCCACGACGTCACGGGCTTCATGATGACACCCGGCCAGGTGAAGCAGACCGAGCGATTCTTCGCCCGGCACCCGCACCTGACCCGCGTGCTGACCATCGACACCTATTACGACGTCACCCAGCTCGACGGCGGCGGCGCGCACCGCCTGATCACCACCGTCGAGGAGGCGGTCCGGATGGGCGTCGACGCGGTCAAGATGCTGTTCCCGTGGAACATCTCCCGGGCCGAGCGGGCCGAGCTGTGCGAGCGGGTGGGCAGGGTCGTGACGGCCTGCGACGCCTGGGACATCCCGCTCGTGCTCGAGCCGGTGCTGATCGGCGCGCCGCGCACCCCGGAGGTGATCGAGGAGGAGGAGAAGATCGCCCGGATCGCCTACGACCTCGGCGCGCACATCATCAAGATCGCATTCCCCGGCGAGGAGCGCACCCGCCGCCTGGTCGAGGAGCTGAAGGTGCCGCTGGTCATCGCGGGCGGCCCGCTGTCCGGGGACCCGGCCGATACGGTGGACGCGGTGGCACAGACCATCCGGTCTGGTGCCCGCGGCGTGATCGTCGGACGCAACATCTGGCAGCGCCCGCGAAACGAGGCCGAGAAGGTGCTCGACGAGATCGCGACCCGCACGCGGAATGTCACGTTCACCGACTGAGGTCCAGCGAGGGAGGTGACGAGCGTGGGTAGGCGGGACGTGGTGCTGGGAGCGGATGTGGGCAGCACCAATGTCAAGGTCGTGGCCCTGGATGCCGCGGGGCACATCGTGGCGCGGGTGCGGCGGCCGACGCCGCGCCGCACCGGCGAGGTGTCCATCGATGCCATGGTCCTGTTCGAGCTGTTCGAGGAGCTGGTGATCGAGGCGTGCGGGGGCGAGCTCGCCGCCGTGGCGGTCTGCGCGGCCGGGGTCGGCGAGGACGGCGTCCTGGTCGACGAGGACGGGCACCCGCTCGACGCGGCGCTCGCCTGGTTCGATCCGCGCCGTACAGCACTGTTCCACGAACTGGAGCCCGAACTGTCGCCCGCCGCCGGCCTCGGCGTCGTCACCGACGCCGCGCGCACGCTGGTCGGCTGGGCCTGGGCGGCGCGGCGGCCGGGTGCCGAACGCGCGAAAACCTGGCTGGCGCTGACGGATTTCGCGTCGTGCCGCTGGTCCGGGGTGGACTTCATGAGCGACACGCTGGCCGCCCGCACGGCGGCCTGGCAGGTGCGCGGCCGCACCTGGGCCGAGGACCGGGTGCGCGCGACGCTCGGCTCCCCCGGCCTGCTGCCGGCCGTGCTGCGCGCCGGTGACATCGTGGGCCCGCTCCGCTCGGAGCGCCTGCGCGACGCCGGGGTGCTCGCCGCCCAGGCCGTCGTCGTGGCCGGTGGCCACGACCATCCGATCGGCGGCTGGGGCGTCGACCGGCTCAGCCCCGGCGCGGTTCTCGACTCGATGGGCACCGCGGAAGTCGTTGTGGCGCAGTCTATGTCGATTATCTCGGCGGGTGAGGGGATCGACACCGCACCCGGTATCGGCAGCACCGGCAGCACGCTGCTGCGCGTGGAGGAACTGGCGCGCAACGTCGAATGGGCATCGCAGGATCCCGCCGTGGCCGCCGCGCTCCAGCAGATGATCAGCGGTGCGCTCCCACCCGACGGGTATCTGTCGTCCGGAACGTTCCGGCCGGGGGCCGCCGGCGGGGCCCGGCCGCGGTATACGGCCGACGCCCCCGCCGCGCCCACCTCGCGCGCCTCCGCCGTCCTCGGCGCGCTGGCGGCGCTCGGCAACCAAGCGGTACAGGACATTTCGGCTCTCGTGCCGGACCGATCCCGGGTCTTCACCGCCGGCGGCTGGGCCCGTTCGCACGGCTGGATCGAGATCAAACAGGCCGTCACCGGCCGGCCCGTCACCGTGATCACCGAGCCCGAAACCACCGCCGCGGGTGCGGCCCTGCTGGCCGCGCGCGCACTCGGCTGGTCTCCCGACCCCGCCACCACGCTCGCGTACGCCCCGGCACCCGTGCCCTAGCAACCGATCCCGACCCGAACATCCCACCTTCACCGTCGAAGGGAAGCTCATGCTGTCCGAAAAAACCGCCGCGCTCGTCGATCGACTCGGGCTGCCGGCACCGCTGCTCTGGGGTTACGCGGGCGTCCTGCTGTTCATGATCGGGGACGGCGTCGAGAGCAACTACCTGTCGCCCTACCTCGTCGACGAGGGGTTCGCCGAGAACCGCGTCGCGATGGCCGTGAGCGTCTACGGGATCTTCGTCGCCGTCGGCTCGTGGCTGGCCGGAACGCTGTCGGCGGTGTTCGGACCGCGGCGGGTGATGCTGGCCGGCGCGATCGCGTGGGCGGTGCTCGAAGCGGTCTTGCTGGCCCTGGCGATTCCGAGCGGCTCCGAACTGTTCGTCACCGTGATCTACGGGCTGCGCGGCATCGGATATCCGTTCTTCGCCTACGCATTCCTGGTCTGGATCAACTCCGCGGCACCGGCACATCAGCGCGGAACCTCCGTCGGCTGGTTCTGGTTCGCTTTCGGCGCCGGGCTGCCGACCCTCGGATCGCTGGTGGCCGGCGCGAGCATCCCGGTCGTGGGCGAGTACGGCACCTTCTGGGTCGGGCTCGGTCTCGTGGCTCTCGGCGCGGCCTGTGCCCTGATCGGCGTGCGGGACCTGCGGCATGCCGGTCCGACCGCGCCCGAGGGCGGTTCGCCGGTGCGCGAACTGGCGCGCGGCATCACCATCCTCTGGCGCGAACCCCGCGTCACCGCAGGCGCTTTCGTCCGGCTGGTGAATACGGCGCCCAACTTCGCCCTGTTCGTGGTCGCGCCGATCTTCTTCACCGACACGATCGGATTCGAGCAGAGCGAATACCTGCTGCTGGTCACGTGCGTCTACACCGCCAACGTCTTCGCCAACCTGGTGTTCGGGATCGTCGGCGACCGGTTCGGCTGGCGGCGGACGGTGACCTGGTTCGGCTGCGTGATGTGCGCGGTGGGCGCGCTGCTGCTGTACTACGTGCCGCTCGCGGTCGGTCCCAATTTCGTTGTGACGCTGCTGTGCTGGGCCGTATTCGGTATCGGGCTGGCCGGATTCGTCCCGCTGACCGCCCTGGTGCCGGCCGTCGTGGGCAAGGCCGACTCCGGCAGCGCCCTGGCGGTCTACACCCTCGCCGCCGGTCTCTCGGCATTCGTGGGTCCCGCCATCGCCGGCCTGGTCGGCGGCAGCGCCCACATGGGCATCGCGATCTGGACCTTCGTCGGCCTCTACCTCGCCGCCGCCCTGGTCAGCCTCACCCTGCACGCGGAGGAGGATCCGGGCGTCTCGGCACGCCGCCCGGATCACGCTGTGGCACAGCGATAATGCTCACGATATCTGCCGGAGGTCCGGCGGCCACACGAACGGTTTGGTGCTCTTCCACTCGTATTCGCAAGCCAGGCAACGGTATTTCTGCCAGCCCAAGAGATCGCGCTCGCCGATCTCCAGATCGGTTCGCTTGCCGCACTGCGGACACATTTCTGCCATTGCCGTCTCCCTCTCGAAGATCGAGGTGCAGACAGTAGAACCCGCGGAACGGGTGGACGGTGCCGAAATCGCTGTCGCATACCGGTATTCACGGCACCGGCCGCACCGCCGGCAGAGGACTGTCCCGGGCGGTGGCGGGTCGGCAAGATCCTGCCGAGGGTGGGATTGCTCGTCAGTCGCCGCAGAGGGCGTGCGGCGTGATGCCGGGGAGGTAGCGGGACCATTCCGCGTCGGTGAGCAGAGCCGTTCCGCTGTGGCAGATGTCGGTGGCGATCGCGTCGGGGTCGGTCGTCCAGATCCGGACGGTGCCATCCGGTCCGCCGCCGATCAGGTTGTGGCCGTCCAGGCCGTAGACGGCGTCGTTCACGCGGCCCGGCGAGGCCGTCAGCGTCGCGACCCGGTGCGGGCGCCGGGGGTCGGCGATGTCCCAGACCCAGGCTCCGCTGTCGCTGGCACCGCCGACGAGCCGGTCGCCGTCGGGGCTGAAGCTCAGGGAGATGATGCCGTCGGCCGGGCCGTCGAGAACGGAGAACGTCCGGGGCGTGTGGATGTCGGCCAGGTCGTAGAGGCGCACGGTGTGGTCCTTACTCCCGGCGGCGACCATCCGCCCGTCGGGGCTGAAGGCCACGGAGGCGACGTCGTTGGTGAAGCCCGTGAGGTTCGGCAGCTCGCTGGGGTGCGCGCGGTCGCGCACATCCCAGAGGCGCACCCTCTCGTCGGAGGTCGAGACGGCGAGGTAGCCGCCGGTAGCGTCGAAGGCGGCCAGGCTGGGCAGTCCGGGGCCGACCGGTAGCGCGGCGAGCGGCCGCGGGGCGGACAGGTCGCCGGTATCCCACAGCGTGACAACCGAATCGTCCTGCCCGGCCACCGCGAGCAGGGTGGCGTCCGGCGTGAAGGCCATGCTGCCGACGACGCCGTTGACGGCAGCGATCGTGGAGCGCACGTGTGGATGTGCTGGATCGCGGATGTCGTAGACGACGGCGCGCCCGGCCCGTGTCCCCACCGCCGCCGCGGTGCCGCCGAAGGACAAGGCGACTGCGCCGCAGGTCTTTTCGTCCGGTCCGACTGGTAACTCGGCATATTCGGCCGGCGCCGCCGGATCTCCGACGTTCCACAGGTGTGCGCGCCCGTCTCCCGCGCCGGTCCCGACCAGCACGGTGCGGCCGGTGCGGTCGATCGGCGTCTGGAACACCACGCTCGCCGCGCCGCGCAACAGCGGGCCGGGCAGCGGCCAGATCCGTACGGCCCCGTCGATACTGCCGGTGACCAGCGCCCGCCCGCTGTCGGCGAACTGGACCGAGACGACGACGGCCGGGTTGGGCAGTTGCATCTCCAGTCGTCCCGTGTCGAGTCGCCATACCCGCGTCGTGTTGTCGGAGCTGCCGGCGGCCACGCGGGCACCGTCGGCGCTGAAGGCGAGGTCGTTCACGTAGCTGGTGAAACCGGTCAGCGGTGGCCGCGGTAGCGGGTTCGACAGATCGCGAACATCCCAGCGGCGCACATCGTTCGGGCGGCCGGGTGCGGCCAGAGTCGTGCCGTCGGGACCGAATCGGAGCGCGAGCGCCTGCGACGGCGAGCCGTCGGGCGGCAGATCGGCCAGCAGGACCGGGTCGATGCCATCGTGCCGCCACATGCGCAGGGCCCCAGCATTTCCGGCGGCCGCCAGCACACGGCCGTCCGGGCTGAAGGTGACGGTCGGTGCGCCGGCGGGCAGATCGAGCGGGGCGGCCGGCGCGGGGTGAACCGGATCGGTGAGCGCCCAGCGGGCTATCCGCGAGGTCGTCGTTGCCGCCGCGAGAAAGCCGCCGTCCGGAGTCAGGGCGACGCCGCGGTACCCGGAGTCCGCGGCGCCCACGGCGCCGATGGTCGCCACGGTGGCCAGGTGGCGCGGTGCGTCCGCGATGCCGATGTCCCACAGGTCGATTCGTTCCCGGAAGGCCGTGGCGAGCACCGGCGCCGCCGCGGCGATCGTCACGGCGGTGAGCGAGCCGCCCGAGGGCGGCGCGGGCAGTCGCGTGCGGCGTTCGGCATGCCCGGGCGCGGACAACCGGTGGAGGTCGACGACGCCGTCGGATCTGCCTACGGCCAGCAACGTTCCGCTCGCATCGGTCGCGGTCAGCGTGCCGCCCTCCGGGCCGGGCAATCGGATCGGCGTGTGCACGGCCGACGAATCCAGCAGGGCCGACCGGGCTTCCAGCGTCGGCTTCTTCCGGAAGGCCGCCAGCGCCAGCTGCGCCGAGACCGCCGGATCGGTCTCCCGAAGTCGTTGCGCCTGACCGGCGATCTGCCGGGACATCGCCTCGTCGCGGGCCTGGACCGAGGCCGACCGGGCCGCCAGCGCCACCGCCGCCAGCGCACTGGCCGCGACCAGTGCCGCCGCCAGCCCGGCGACCATGCGCTGCAAAATCCGGGTACGTCGGCGTTCCCGGGCGGCCGTTTCGGCGACGGATGCGGCGCTGGCCGACATGTATTCGCGTTCGCGCCGGTTGAGGTCGTGTTCGTGGCCGCCGGCCCGGGCCCACTCCTGGACGATCTCCAGCCGGACCGGGCCGAGCAGCGCGCTGGGGTCGTGGTCGTTGTCCAGCCACACCTGGGTGGCCTGGGTCAGCCGGCGATGCACCGACAGCCCCTCCCGGTCGCGGCTCACCCACCGGCCCAGCCGCGACCACGCCCCGATCAGGGCCTCGTGCGAGATCTCGACGGATTCCTCCGCCACCGTCAGCAGGCGCTGGGTGGCGAACCGATCGATCACGGTGTTGACGTCGGCGACCGAGTCGCGATCGAAGAACAGCTCGGCCCGATGCACCCGCCGGCGGGTCGTCGCGCCCTCCTCGACGGTGAGCAATCGGAGGAAGGTCCGGCGGGCGATCTGCCGCTGGGCATCGGTGAGCCCGGCATACGCCCGCTCGGCGGTCTGCTCGATCGCGCCGGTGATTCCGCCCGCCGCGTTGTAGTCGGCGATGGTCATCCGGCGTCGTCCGGCCAGCTGCCAGGTCTGCAGGAGGGCGTGGGACAGCAGCGGCAGTGCGCCGCTGTCGTGCGCGTCGGCCGAACCTCGGGGCGCCAGTTCGAGCAGCAACAGGTGGACGAGGTCGTCATCGACCGACCAGTTCGCCTTCCGGGCCGGTTCGACGATCGCCCGGCGCAACGCCTCCCGGCTCAGCGGCCCCACCAGGATCGTGTGGTGGGCGAGCGCGTCGTGCAGGACGGGCTCCTCGGCGGCGTGGCGGTAGAAGTCCGCGCGCACCCCCAGCACGTGGACCGTACCGGTGGGCGCCGCGATCGTGTTCAGGAACTCGGCCCGGTGTGCCGCGTCCTGGCACAACGTCCAGATCTCTTCGAACTGGTCGATCACGATGACGTCCGGGTTCGGATCGATCGCCGACGCCCGCAACGGATAGGCACCCGGCTCGTGCACCGCCACCGTGCTTCCCGTCCGCCGCAGCTCCGGGACCAGGCCGGCGCGCAGCAGCGACGACTTGCCGGCGCCGGACGCTCCCGTCACGACGAGGATCCGGGGCGAGCGCGGCCCCTGCCGGAGCCTGTCGACGTGCCGTCGCACCTGGTCGGTCAGTTCCGTTCGCCCGAAGAACCATTCGGCATCCGCACTGTCGAACGACTCCAGTCCCCGATACGGAACGGGCCCCTGGTCGCGGCGCCGCCCCGTGGTGGGGCGGACACGCCGCACCGCGCCGAGCCACTCGTCCTGGGCGCCGGCCTCGTGAATACCGCACGCCGCGAGCACATCCCGGAACATCTTCTCGTTCGGCTCGGTGGGCACGTGGTAGCCGGCGAACCAGCCGCTGACCGTGCCATGCAGACATCCCGACCGCTCGACCACCTGGCGGACGGTGAGCCGGCGATCGGTGCGCAGGCGGGTGAGCGCGGCCGCGAACTCCGTGCGGTTGGAGATCGCGGCGGGGTCCGGAAGTGCTCCGGGCCTGCTCGTCATCTTCGAATGCTATCGAGGACGACCAGGGCTCGGCGTGTGCCGTATGGACTCTGTATTGACTACTTGGTTCCCCATACACGCTGGTCGGACGCTTCTTTCGAGGCACCCGGACGAGGCCGCGCACCGAGCCGGCCACCGGGTGCGGTAAGGAGATCCGGCCGATGTCAGCACCGTCCCTGTCACCGACCACGCCCGGGCCCGGGTTCACCGGAGCGCTGAAAACGTTTCGCGCGGCCGCCGATTCGGTGCCCGCGTACGCCGAGTTCCTGCGCGGCCACGACGTCGACCCCGCGGCCGTCCGCACGCTCGACGACTACGAGACCCTGCCGCCGATGACGAAACCCGGCTACCTGCACCGATATCCGCTGCACATGCTGCTGTGGCACGGGGACGCCGGCCGGGCCGGCACCTGGTCGTGCAGTTCGGGATCCACCGGCCGGCCCAGCTACTGGCCCCGGGACGAGACCTCGCAGTCCGACGCGATCACCCTGTACGACAGGGTTTTCCGCCCCGCCTTCCGGACGCACGAGCGGTCGACACTGCTGGTCGTCGGGTTCGCGATGGGCAACTGGATCGGTGGCACCTACACCTATGCCGCGGCACAGGCGCTGCGCTGCCACGGCCACCGGATCTCGACCGTCACGCCCGGGATCGAGCCGGAGACGATTCTGCACGACATCGCCACGCTGGGACCGTATTACGACCAGGTCGTGCTGGCGGGTTATCCGCCGCTGGTCAAGGATGTGCTGGACCAGGCGCCCGATGAGGTGCTGCGGCAGGAGCTACGCATCCTGCTCGCCGGCGAGGCCGTCACCGAGCAGTGGCGCGATCACATCCTCGAACGCATCGGGAAGCCGGGGCGCGCCGCCGAGGTCTGCGTCGTCTACGGCACCGCCGACGCCGGTGTCATGGGATGCGAGACCGAGACCACGATCGCGGTGCGCCGCGCGGCCGGCGCGGACCGCGCGCTCGCCGAGGCGCTGTTCGGCGGCGACCGCGTGCTGCCCACCTTCGTCGAGTACGACCCGCACCGTCGTTTCACCGAGATCGATACGGAGGGAAGGTTCTTGTTCACCGTCGACACGACGCTTCCGCTGATCCGGTACCGGAACAACGACGTCGGCGCGATCCTGTCCGCCGCCGAACTCACCGATGTGCTGCGCGCACACGGGCATCGGTTGCCGGTCGCCACCTCGACGGGCTCGTGCGGATTCCTGGCGTTGCATCGGCGCACCAACGTCGCGGCCAGCTTCTACGCGGTCAAGATCTACCCCGACAACATCCGGCCCGCGCTGGAGGACCCCGCGCTGTCGCGTTGCCTGAGTGGGAAGTTCGTCCTGTCGACCGAGACCGGCGAGCACCTCGACCCGATCCTGCATCTGCGGGTCGAGCTGCGGGCGGGGGCGTGCCCGTCGTCCGGATTCCCGGCCGTGCTGCGGCGCGCGGTGGTCGGCTCGCTGCTCGGCACCAATATCGAGTACCGGCGCCTGCACCGGACGCTCGGGGCGGCCGCGGAGCCGGTGGTCACCGTGCACCGCTTCGGCAGCAACGAATTTCCCCTCGGGGTCAAGCATCGGTGGACGGGAGCACGCGCATGATCGAGATCCTGCACCCGGACACCGATGCGAACCGGATCGCGGCGCTGCTGCGGCCGGAATCGGGATACCGGCTGGTCGATGCGTGGCCGATCGCGTTGCCGGAGTTGGCCGTCATGGATCGGCCGGCGCTGGCCGCGGGCACCCCGGAGGCCGATCGGCGGCTCGCCGCCTACGTCGCGGATGCCCACGCCGACGGCCGGGCGCTCGACCGAGTGACCCGTTACGTCGTCTATCCCTGGCGTCGCACGGTCGTGCGGCTGCCGGATCCCGAACATTTCCGGCGGCTGCGGACCGCACGCAACCGGGTCCTGGTGACCTCGGAGGAACAGCAGCGGTGGTCGACGGCGCTGATCGGCGTGGCCGGGCTCAGCGTCGGCGCCGCGGCGTTGACGACCTGTGCGCTGACCGGTGCGAGCCGGTTCCGGATCGCCGACGCGGACGTCCTCGGGTGCACCAACCTGAACCGGCTCGTCGCCTCCGTGTGCGATCTCGGCGAGCCGAAGCTGACCCTGGCACATCGGCGGGTGCTGGAGCTGGACCCGTACAGCGAGATCGCCGGTTTCCCAGGCGGTTACACGCCGCGCTCGGCCGACGAGTTCTTCGGCCGGACCGACCGGCTGACCGTGCTGATCGAGGAAATGGACGATTTCGCGATGAAGGTGGACATCCGCCTGCGCGCCCGCTCCCGCGGCATCCCCGTCGTCATGGCCACCGACCACGGCGACAACGCCTTTCTCGACGTGGAACGGTTCGATCTGGATCCGGAATACCCGCTGTGGCACGGGAAGGCCGCGCATCTGGCGCACGTGCCGTCGGCGGACCTGCGGGATCGGCGGCGTCGGCAGGAGTTCGCGGCCGCGATCGTCGGTGGCGATATCACCACGCGCACAAGGGATTCGCTCGCGCAGATCGGGCGGACCCTGCCGTCCTGGCCGCAGCTGGGGACCGCGGCGAGCCTCGCGGGTGTCCTCGCCGCCCTCGCCGCTCGCTACATCGCCTGTGGCGGAACGCTTCCGTCCGGCCGATACCGCGTCGACGTCGACGACATCCTGCGCGGCGCTGACGGGTAGTCGTGTGGTTCACGGCTTTCGGCCGCGCTCGGCGCCCTCAGTCAACCGGCCGGAGGACGTCGGCGTGGCCGTTGCGGCGGCACCAGCTGGTCAGGTAGCGGGCATGCAGCCCGCACCAGCGGTAGACGGCGCCGAGGGTCATCGGCAGCCTCGGGTCGTGCTCGTGCCGCTGCACGATGATCGGGCCCAGGTAGTGGCTGGTCACCTTGTTGGCGGTGTTCAGGCCTACGCTCGCTGCGCGCGCCAGGGTCGGGGCGTCCGAGGCCCGGCCCGCCGCGATGGCACCCGCGAGCCGACCGGAGGTGGATCCCTTCTGCCCGTCGAACAGCACATACAGCGGCGGCACGCGGTATCGCACATCGCCCTGCTGACGCTCCCCGACCGCCGCCGTCTGCAACGCGTTCAACAGCGGATTCACGCCCGACGCCTTCACGAATACGCCGACGACCTCCGGCCGCAGCCGCGCCTCGTCCAGCAGATCGTTCTCCATGCTGTGCCCCTGCGTCGCCAGCAGCACCGGCGCCATCCGATCGGCGTCGGCCAGCATGTCCACCACATCGAGACCGTCGAAGGAGAATTCGAGCTCCGGATCGTTCCACACCAGATCGGCGATGACCACGTCGAACCGATACCCACCGGTGACCGCCTCCCGCACCTGCCGCTTGTCCGCGGCCACAGTGATGACCGGATCGATCAACTCCCGCTCCAGCGACGGGGCAACCACCCTGCCCAGCGGCGAGGCCACCAGCACCCGCATCCCCGGTTTCATGCGCCATATCCTGCGCCGCCCGCACAACTCCGGCAAGCAAACGGGGAGACAATATTCCGGCCAACCGACCACGCACCCCAGTGGTCGCGGCGCATAGGCATCAACGGCAATGGTTGAACCGGCACCGAACACCGAGCCGACGCCTTCGCAATTCCGGGTGCACCGGCCCCGTTCCGAGGTCGACAGCGAAATCTCTTGGTGCCGGGCACCTCCCATTGTCGGTATTACTTCCGGAAGGTTTCCTGACCGATGCCTGACAGAACGCCGGCGGTTCACCGAGCGGCTGCCATCACGCCACGACCGGTTCGACAGGGATTGATGGACGAAGCGCTCCGCGACTGGGCGGTCGTGGCCTGCGCAACCTCGGCACCCGGGAGGCCCGCGCTCTGCTCTGGCGAGCGCGGGCCATCGGGAACATCACGTAAGCCCTTGTGCGCGACTAGGTTCGAGAGCGCCGTACCTACACGGGCGCCGGCGCGGCCAGGGGCAGCGTGATGGTGAAGCGGGCGCCGGCTTGCGGGCCGTCGCCGACCTCGATCCGGCCCTGATGGCGCTCGACGACGTCGCGGACGATGGCCAGGCCCAGGCCCGCGCCGCCCTCGTCGCGGCTGCGGGCGTCGTCCAGGCGGACGAAGCGCTGGAAGATGCGGTCGCGATCCGCCTGCGGCACACCGGAACCGTCGTCGGTCACGTCGACGACGGCGGTGTCGATGGTCTGTGACAATTCGACTCGCACCGTCGTGACGGCGTGCCGCTGCGCATTGTCGATCAGGTTGGCCAGGACGCGGCCCAATTGCATGCGGCTACCGAGGACGACGACGGGGTCGGCGGGTGCCCGGACCTCGACCCGATGACGATCGCCCGCGCGGGAGGCGACCTGGTCGCGGATCAGCGCCGCGAGATCGACCGGATCGCGCCGCGGTTGCTCGCCCGCGTCGATGCGGGCCAGCAACAACAGGTCCGCCGCGAGATGTTCCAGGCGCACGGTGTCGTCGATCAGGCTGTCCAGTTCCAGCAGCTGCGGGTGCGCGCGGGCGACCTCCAGCTGGGTGCGCAGGCTGGCGATGGGGCTGCGCAGTTCGTGGGCGGCGTCGGCGACGAAACGGCGCTGCCGCTCGGACGATTCCTCCAGGGCGGTCAGCGTGTCGTTGGTTGTGCTTGCGAGACGGGCGATTTCGTCCCGTGAGGACGGCACCGGGACGCGGCGGGACAGGTCGCCGTGCATGATCTCGACGAGTTCGGAGCGGATCCCCTCGACCGGGCGCAGGGCGCGGCGGGTCACCAGCCAGGTCATGGCGGCGATCAGGGCGAGCAGCAGCGGCAGGCCGATCAGCATGGCGCCGCGCACCCCGGACACGGCGTTGTCCGCCGTCTCCAGCGATGTTCCGGCGTAGATCGCGACCGGGCGGCCGTCCGGGGTGTGGGATACGAGCGCGGCCACCTGGAACGGTTGCGGGCCGTCGTCGTCCACGGGGAGTTGCATGTCGCGGAACGTCACGTCTGCCGTGGACGGGCTGACGGTACTGCCGGCTACCGGTTCGCCGCCGTTCTTGTCGTTACCGTCCTGCTTGTGATCGGCGTCGTGCTCGTCGGCGTCGTGCTCGTCCTCATCGTCTTCTTCGTCTTCTTCGTCGTTATCGGAGTCTTGGTGGGCGCCGGATCCGTTGGGGGTACCGGAGCCGCTCCGAGCGCCGGAACCGTTGCCGCCGAACGCGGTCGGGGTAGCAGCAAGCGGCGCGAAGTCGGCCATGGGGCCGTGGAGCGGCAGGTCGTGGTCGGCCGCCAGAACCCGCCCATCGGCCGAAACCACCTGCACCGGTTGAGTATCCGGATCGGGCAAGTTCAACGTCGGCAGATCCGCCCCGCTCTCGACCCGGGTCGCCACCTCCCGCGCGGTCATCTCGGCCTGCATGCTCGCGCTGTCGACGAGGTTGTCCCGCAACACCCCGAGCAGCGCGAGACCGGCCGCCACCAGCGCCACCGCAACCACCGCGGTAGAGGCCACCGTGGTGCGCGCCCGCACCGAACCCCAGCACCTCCGGTGCGCCCGCTCAGCCACCGTCGGCTACCAATCGATAGCCGGCCCCGCGCACGGTGCGGATCGACCGCCGCCCGAACGGCGCGTCGACCTTCCGGCGCAGCACGCTGATGTACACCTCCACGATGTTCGGATCGCCCTCGTAGGCGAAATCCCAGACATGTTCCAGCACATCGGCTTTCGACACGACTTCACCGCCCCGGGTCGCGAGGTACTCGAGCACCGAGAACTCCTTGGCGGTGAGCGCCACGTCCTGCCCGGCCCGCCGGCACGCACGGGTGTTCGGGTCGATGGTCAGGTCGCCGACGCACAGCGTCGGCGCGCCGCCCCGCGTGCGGCGGCGCAGCAACGCACGAATGCGGGCCAGCAACACCACGTAGGAGAACGGTTTGCTGAGGTAGTCGTCCGCCCCGGTGTCGAGGCCCTCCGCCTCGTCGTATTCGCCGTCCTTGGCGGTCAGCATCAGCACCGGCGTGTCGTCACCGGCCGCGCGCAGCGCACCGCACACCCGGTAGCCGTTCATGCCCGGCAACATGATGTCCAGGATGATCAGGTCGTAGTCGTCGGTGGTGGCCCGGTGCAGGCCGTCGGTGCCGTTGTGGACGACATCCACCGCGAACCCCTCGGCCGCCAGCCCCTTGGCCAGCGCGTCGGCCAGGTGCTTTTCGTCCTCCACGATCAGCAGGCGCATCCACACAGACTGTCAGATCGACCCTGAAGAGGATTTCAGGTCACTTCAGGTCGTCCTCAGCTACCGCCTGCCACGGTGTCGGCAGTGTTCGAGATCAAAGCTGGACGACGAAAGGGGCGATCAGGTCATGAACCAGATGGTGCACATCGGTGGACACCCCTACCGGGTTGTCGGAAAGGCTCGGCTCGCGGCGGTATCCCGCGCCTGCTACGGCCGGTATCGCTTTACCCTGCAACGACTTTCGGACGGTTCGCTGTGGACGGCATTCGGCACCCACGTCGACCCCGCATCCGAGCTGCTGAAGTGTGCCTGCCGGTGACCCCGCACCGCGGCACGCGCCACCGCACCATGCGCGTGCCGCGAGTCCGGGCCCGACCGAGAGCGAAGCCGCTCGGCGAAGAAGCCGCCGAACCGCGCCGCCTCGTCGAACATGGTTGCACTCCCCGAGGAGGCGGCGCGAAGACCTTCCTTCCCAGCCGGATTCAGGCTCCCTCGTGGCGAGCGCGGTAGCGACTCAGGGCCGGACAGCCCGGACCGCCCAGAACGAGCGCCTACCGGCCGCGTGGCGGTCGACCCGCACGTCGGTGAAGTTCGCGGCGCGGCACAGATCGGCGAACGTCCGGGCCTGGGCCTCGGTCCAGCCGTGGCTGGCCAGGCCGGTTGCGTCCACGGCCACGTCTCGCTCCATCGTCACGAAACGGCCCCCGGGGGTCAGTACGCGATGGATCTCCGTCAACGCGGTGGTGACATCGGGCCAGTGATGGACCGTCGCCGTGGCCCACGCCACCGTGGCCGTGCCGTCGGGCAGCGGCAACTCCTCCGAGGCGCCCTCGACCCACCGGATTGCCCTCTCGCGCACGAAGATACGGGCCAGTCGCAACATCGCCGGCGCCGGATCCACGCCGGTGACCCGAGCGCCGCGACGCGCCGCCGCCCCGGCCGCTCCGCCCGGCCCGCAACCGATGTCGACCACATGGTCGGACGGCGTCACCGCGGCGAGATCGGCCACCATGCGATCGCGCCGGCGGCCGGCGACCAGCATGACCAGCCCCACCGCCGATCCGATCGGTCCGGCGAAACCGGCCTGCCCGGCGTGGTGGTTGACTACGGGAGCGGACTGCGTCATGTCGAATGCCCTCCTCGGCAAATGATTTCCTCGACACACCTTGCTGGTTCAAGCCGACTTGAAGTCAAATAGCAGCATGGACCTCATCCCGATCGGCCGGGCCGCCGCCACGCTGGGCATGTCCGCGTCGGCACTGCGGTACTACGACGAGCGCGGCCTGGTGCGCCCCAGCACCCGCAGCGGCGGCAAGCGAATGTACGACTCCGAACAGCTCCGCCGGCTGGCCTTCATCAAACTCGCGCAGAGCCTGGGACTTCCCCTCGACACCGCCGCGGCCGTCCTGGACGCACCCGGACCGGAGTGGCGCGCCCGCATCGACCAGCAGATCATCGCGCTCGACGAGGTCATTTCCCGGGCGAAGACGGCCCAGCACTTCCTGTCCCACGCCCGCGGCTGCCCCACCGAACATCCGGCCCAGGAATGCCCGACGATGATGGCCGGCCTCGACCAGCTCCTCGCGGGAACGCCCGTCGAGCAACTGACCATATCGCACGGTTGATCCGAAATGGACACCTGTCTATCCTGTTGTCCGGAACACCCTTTCGCCAACTGAGGATCGGGCGCCGTCCCGGACAGAGGAGGCCCACCGTGACGAAGGTTCCCACCCGGAAAGCTCGACTGGCACACGCCGCCAAACACGCCGAACTATGGAACGCCGGCCGGAAAGAAGAGTGGGTCGACTCCTGGCGCACCATCATCCCGGCCGATGTCCGCCTGTTCGATCCGGTCGGCACGGAGGAGAAGACGGGCTTCGCCGCGGCCACCACCCACGCCTGGGACCTGTTTCAGCAACTCCTGCGGATCACGATGCTGACCGTGCAGGTCAACGGCGACGAGATGGCATGGGTGTGCGAGAACCGATTCGGCACCGGCGATGACACGGTGACGGTCCACAGCATCGAGACCTTCGCGTGGGACACCGAAGGCAATCTACTGATCAAGACGTACTATCCGATGCCCGAGCACATCAGCGCCGAGGATGACCCCTACGCGCACATCCTCGAGGGGAACTGACACGCCTCTCTCGCAGCGCTTCGAGATCGGTTGCCCAGGACCGCAGTAGACATTTTCCCGAATCTGTACACAGGTTGCTGCAACTGGTTCTAGATTTGGCCCATGGGCGATACCGTGACCGCGCTGCTCCCCGAGCTTGGTTACTACGCGCTGTCCCGGCATCCGGTGCGGCCGGCCGAACTCGTCGCGGAGGCGGGCGTGGCGGATCGGGCCGGGCTGGGGGCCGCGTTCGTGTCGGAGCGGTTCAATGTCAAGGATGCCGCGGTGTTGTCGGGCGCCCTCGCGGCGGCCGCGCCCCGGCTGGGGGTGGCGACGGCGGCGACCAATCATCACACCCGGCATCCGCTGGTCACGGCCACGATGGGAGCCACGCTCAGCGAGTTGAGCGAGGGGCGGTTCGCGCTGGGGCTGGGGCGCGGCATCACCGCTCAGTGGCAGGTCCTCGGGCTGCCCACCGTCACCGGCGCGCAACTCGACGAGTTCGTCGACGTCCTGCGCCGGTTGTGGCGCGGTGAGACCATCGTCGGGCACGACGGTGCGATCGGCGCGTACCCGGTGCTGCACCTGGGTGTCGACCTGGCGGCCCCGCCGCCGATCCTGTTGACCACCATGGGTTCTCGCACGCTGGAGCTGGCCGGCCGCAGTGCCGACGCGGTCGTGCTGCACACCTTCCTGAGCGACGAGGCGGTCACCGCCGCGGTCGGCACGGTGCGCACCGCGGCCGAACGCGCCGGACGCGACCCGGCCGCGGTGCGGATCTGGTCGGTGCTGGCCACGGTCGACGATCAGCACCCCGAGGAGGAGCGGCTCCGCCGGTTGTACGGCCGGCTGGCCACCTACCTGCAGGGCTACCCGGACTCTGTGATGCGCGCGAACGGTTGGCACACAGCGGATCTGGACCGCGTGCGGGCGAGCACGGCGTTCACCGGCGCGCGGGGAGCGATCGATGCCACCGCGACACCGGCCGAACTGCGCGAGCTGGCCGCGACGATTCCCGAAGCGTGGGTGCGTGATTGCGCAACCGGGTCCGCCGCCGCCTGCGCGAAGGCCGTGGCCCGCCAGTTCACGCTCGGTGTCGATTCGGTGATCCTGCACGGCGCCACGCCCACCGAGCTCGCGCCGGTGGTGGACGCCTACCGGGCGGTCCGCCCGGTCGACCGTGATCTGCCCGTGAATCCGGGTGCGAGTTAGCGAGGTAACCATGTCGACCGATATCCCCACGCGCGCAGAGGATCTCACCGCCGAGTGGCTCACCCGGCTGCTGCGGTCGGGAGGTCACGAAGCGACCGTCGAGGAGGTCGCGGCCACGCCGGTCGGATCGGGTCAGATGGCCGGAAGCTATCGGCTCGACCTGCGCTATCGGGGCGAGTGCGCGCTGCCGGACCGAATGGTCGCCAAGCTCGCTACCGGCCCGGAGGAGCAGCGCAGTTTCGGCAGCGGCGCGTTCCGCAACGAGGTGTGCTTCTACCGCACCCTGGCCGCCACGGTGCGGGTGCCGCTGGCGCGGTGCTACGCCTCGGCGCTGTCGGAGACCGGCAGCGAATTCGTGCTGCTGCTCGACGATCTCGCGCCCGCCACCCAGGGCGACCAGATCACCGGATGCAGCGCCGGACAAGCACGGGCCATCGCCGTCGCCGTGGCGGGACTGCACGGACCGCGCTGGTGCGACGAGACACTGCTCGGCGAGCCCGGGATGACCCTGCCGACCGCCGCGGACCGGGAACTGATGGACTCGGTGCTGGCCCCGATGACCACCACCTTCAGGGAACGGTTCGCCGACCGGCTGACCGGGCTCGAGTCCGCGGCGCTCGACTGGCTGGTCGCGACCGCGGGCGACTGGCTGGTCACACCGCTCCAGCACTTCGCCCTGCTGCACGGCGACCTGCGCGTGGACAACGTGATGTTCGCCTCCGACGGCACCGTGACCATCATCGACTGGCAGGCGATCACTCCAGGGAACCCGTTGCGCGACATCGCCTTTCTCCTGGGCACCAGCCTGACCGTCGACGACCGCCGCACCCACGAACGAGCGATCCTGGCGGAGTATCACGGCGCCCTCCTACGCCACGGCGTCGAGAACTATTCCCTGGAGCAGTGCCGGCGCGACTATGCCACCGGGCTGATACAGGCCCCGCTGATCATCGTATTCGGCAGCGGCGCAGCACAACCCACCGAACGTGGCGACCTGATGTTCCACACCATGCTCTCCCGCGCCGCGGCCGCGATCGACGATCTCGTACCGGGGGCGCTGCGATAGGCGACGCCAGGCATCCGGCCGAAACCGCGCCGACGGCACCAGGAGCCGTGCTACCGCTCGGGCACCGAGTTCGCGCGCAGGCCCGGCAGCACGAAGCGGTGGAGCTGGTGTCGCACCGCGGCCGGATCATCGGCATCGATCGTCTCGCCGGGCATCGTGCACAGGCTGATCAGCACCCGCGCCACCCACTCCGACGCCTCGCGCAGGTCGTGGTCGCGGTGGACCTCGCCCCGGCCGGCCGCCGCCTCGACGTAGGGCAGCCAGAACGCCGCCAGATCCGGGACCAGCCCCGAGACGCCGGCACCCGCGCAGGCCGCGAACTCCTCCGGTTCGGCCACACGCAACCGCAGCGGCAGCGCACCCGGATCGTCATAGGCGCGGCGGCCGATCCGCACGCCCGCCACCAGCCGCTCGGCGAAGGTGTCGACGGTATCGAGTTCGGCGCGCGCATCGGACCAGAACGAATCGGTCAGCCGGACGATCGCGGCGCCCAGCAGCGCCGACTTGTCCGGGAAGTGCCGATAGAGCCAGGCGCGCGACACCCCCGCCTCCTCGGCGACCTCGATCACGGTGGTCGCGCGAATCCCCTTGCGCGCCAGCAACGTCTGGGCGGCGTCGAGCAGCCGGTCCCGCACCTGGGTCGTCGGTGCCTCGGTCACGCGCCCCGCTTTCGCTCGAAGGTCCGCACGCGGCGGATCACCACCGGTTCCGCGAAAACGATAGCAAGCAGTGGACATATCTGAGATTCTGTCCATCAGTAGACAGAACTTTGCATCTGTCTACGGCTCGGAAGGGATTCGACATGGATCTACCGCGGACCGCCGTCATCGGTGCGGGCATCAGCGGACTGACCGCGGGCAAGATGCTCAACGACTACGGCGTGCCGTACGTGTGTTTCGAATCCTCCGACCGGATCGGCGGCAACTGGGCATTCGGCAATCCCAACGGACACAGCAGCGCCTACCGGTCGCTGCACATCGACACGTCGAAGCATCAGCTGTCGTTCCGCGACTTCCCGATGCCCGCCGGCTATCCCGACTTCCCGCACCACACGCAGATCAAGCAGTACCTCGACGACTATTGCGCGGCATTCGATCTCGCGGCGGCCATCGAGTTCCGCAACGGCGTCCGGCATGCCCGGCGGCTGCCCGGGGGCGGATGGGAACTCGAGACCGAGCGCGGGGAGGTGCGGCGGTTCGATCTGCTCGTGGTGGCCAACGGACATCACTGGGATCCGCGCCTCCCGGACTTTCCGGGCGAGTTCACCGGCGAGACCCTGCACGCGCACCACTACATCGACCCGCGCACCCCGCTGGACTTCCGCGAACAGCGGATTCTGGTGGTCGGCCTGGGCAACAGCGCGGCCGACATCGCGGTCGAGCTGTCGTCGAAGGCGCTGGACAACCGGCTGACCCTCTCGACACGCTCGAGCGCCTGGGTCGTGCCGAAGTACCTGTTCGGCCGCCCGGGCGACAAGTATTTCCGCACCACCCCGTATCTGCCGCTGTCGTGGCAGCGCAAGGTCATTCAGTGGGGCCACGTGCTGACCTCGGGGAGGCCGGAGAACTACGGGCTGCCCACCCCGAATCACAAACTGTTCGAGGCACATCCGACGCAGTCGGTGGAACTGCCGCTGCGCCTCGGCTCCGGCGACGTGATCGCCAAACCCGATATCGTCCGGCTCGACGGCCGCACCGTGCACTTCCAGGACGGCAGCAGCGACGAGTTCGACGTCATCATCTATGCCACCGGCTACAACATCACCTTTCCGTTCTTCGATCCCGAGTTCGTCGGCGCCCCGGACAACCGGATCGACCTGTACAAGCGAATGTTCCTGCCCGGCATCGAGGATCTGGTGTTCGCCGGGTTCGCGCAGGCCACGCCGACGCTGTTTCCGTTCGTGGAATGTCAGGCCCGGCTCGTCGGCGCCTACGCCGTGGGCCGGTACCGGCTGCCGGACGAGGCCGAGATGCGCCGCGTGATCGTGGCCGACCAGCAGCACCACTCCGGGCATATGCTCGATCGCCCACGGCACACCCAGCAGGTGGACTACTTCCTCTACGAGCACGACATGCGCGTGCACGAACTGCCGGCCGGTGCGCGCAGGGCGGCCGACGCCGGGCCGCCGCCCTGGTCACGAGCGGGCGAGGACGTGACGCGGGAGGTGCTGCGGTGACGGCGGATTACCGGCGGATCGAGTTCGACTCGAACGGAACGCTCTGCGACGCATGGTTTTTCGATCCCGCTCCGGGCGGCGCGTACGAGCGGTCCGGCGGCCGTCCGGTGGTGGTGATGGCGCACGGATTCGGCGGCACGAAGGATTCCGGGCTGGCGCCGTTCGCACGGGCGTTCCGCGATGCGGGCCTGGCCGTGCTCGCCTTCGACTACCGGGGTTTCGGCGCCTCGGCCGGCGAACCGCGGCAACGGGTTTCGGTCGCGGCGCAGACGGCGGACTACCGGGCCGCCGTCGCCGCGGCGGCGCGGCAGCCCGGCGTGGACCCCGAAGCGGTGGTGCTGTGGGGAGTCTCGATGTCGGGCGGGCACACGCTGATCGTGTCCGCCGGCCGGGCCGACGTCGCCGCGGTGATCGCGGTGGTTCCGCTGGTCTCCGGCCCCGCGGCCGGGAACCTCGTGCTGCGGCAGGCGGGAGCCCGGACGGTGGCCCGATCGACGTCCGCCGCCGTGCGCAGCCGGTTGGCCACCCGGCTGGGGCGCGCGCCGCTGACGATCCCGCTCGTCGGGCAGCCGGGCGAACGCGCCGCTTTGACCGGCGGCGGCTATTACGACAGCTACCTCGAGCTCGCCGGTCCGACCTGGCGCAACGAGGTGGATGCCGCGGTCGGCATGGAACTCGGCGGTTACCGCGCCGGCCGGCACGCCGACCGGATCACCGCGCCGATCCTGATGCAGATCGCCGATTTCGACCGTGCGGCACCACCGCACGCGGCGGCGCGGACCGCCTTCAAGGCACGCGCCGAGGTCCGCCACTACCCGTGCGACCACTTCGACCTGTTCCCGGGCCGGCCCTGGTTCGACGCCGCGGTCGACCACCAATTACGTTTCCTGCGAAGGCATCTCGCTTCGGCGCCGGGAGATGTGCGTTCGGGGCGTCCGGCATGACGGCGGCCGGCCGGACGGCCGTGGTGACGGGCGGCGCGTCGGGAATCGGCGCCGCCACGGTGCGAGCCCTGGCCACCGAGGGCTATCGGGTCGTCGTCGCCGATATCGATGAGTCCGCCGCCCGGGACCTCGCCCGCGAACTGGGCGACGCGGTCACGGCCGTCCGGATGGACGTCACCGATGAGGACTCGGTCGCCGCGGGATTCCGCACGGCGGCCGGTGCACACGTCGTCGTGCACTGCGCGGGCTCCTCGATACCCGGCGCCCTCACCGAACTCGAGCTGGCACAGTGGCAAGCCACCCTGGACGTCTGCCTGACCGGGACATTCCTGGTGCTCGAGCACGCCGGACGACACGTGGCCGACAACGCGAGCATCATCTGCCTGGCCTCCCTCAACGGCCGGCAACCGGGCACGGGAATGGCGTCCTACTGCGCCGCGAAGGCCGGCGTACTCATGCTGGTCGAGGTGGCCGCCCTGGAACTGGCCGAACGCGGCATCCGGGTGAACGCCCTCTCCCCTGGCCTGGTCGACACGCCGTTGGTCGCCGGAGTCGCACTGGTACCCGGCCTCCGCGAAGAATACGTGGAGAACACCCCACTCGGCCGCAGCGGCCGCCCGGAGGAAATCGCCGAAGCCGCAGCCTTCCTGGCCTCCGACCGTTCCGGCTGGATGACCGGCGCGACGATAGACCTCAACGGCGGCGCCCATCTCCGCCGCTACCCGGACGTCCTCGGCCGGGTCCGAGCCATGGCCCAGACCCCTCCGAACCCATAAACCGTTGCACCGCAGGGGTTTCGCCATCCCCCTACGAACCCGGCCCCCGGTCACCGCACATCACCGAGGTTGCTACTCGTCGGGAGTACTAGCACCCGTGCCGGTGCGCCCGGGTCGGCGACGGACGACCGCACTCGCGAAGACGCTGCCGAGTAGCAGTTCCCAGACCAGGATGGTCAGGTCGTTCGCCCCGTCGTCGACGTCGCCGATCGCGGCGGTACCCGGCACCGCGTGTGAATGCTGCCCCGCGAGTGGGTCTTTGCCATGATGCATCCATGCCGAGCCGCACCGCCGCCCAGGACCTGCCGATGCTGTTGCTGGCCGCCGCCGCGAACGTCACCGATGCCATCCGCGAGGGAGTCACGGCGGCCGGATTCGCCGATGTGCGGCCCGCGCACGGTTTCGCGTTCGGGCGCATGACGCCCGACGGTGCGACGGTCGGCGAGATCGCCGGGCATCTGGGGGTCACGAAGCAGGCGGCCAGTCAACTGGTCGACGACCTCGTGAACAAGGGCTACGCACAGCGCAATCCGCACCCGGACGACGCGCGGGCCCGGCTGGTCACCCTCACCGGCCGCGGCCGGGCCGCCACCCGTGCCGCCGACGCCGCCGCGACCGAGTTCGCGGCGCGCTGGGCGGCCGGTCTGGGCACGGAGCGGGCCGCCGACCTGCGCGATGCCCTCGCCAGCGTGGTCACGCCCGGGAGGACGCGCCCGTCGATGCGATGAGCGACTACGGTCGGGGGACGAGCGACCACGCTCGACGCCGCCCCTGCGATTCGAGTCCACCATGCCCGATTACGCACATACCGACCACGCCTCGAAGGGCCGCGCCGACAAGGCCCGGCGCTTGGCGGCCTACGTCTGGCACCGCGGCATCTCCGGCGCCGAACTGCTCGCGCTGCCCGCACCGGCCCGCCGCAAGCTCGCCCGCGCCGCCGGCACCAACCCGCCCGGCACCGACGAGACCTGGACGCTGGTCGCCCGGCTGCTCGACGAGAAGGACGCCTGGGCCGCCCGGCACCCGGACCACCCTGCCGCACAACGCGAGTGCCCCGACGAGAAGATCCTCTGGGTGAAGCCGCCGGTACGGCCGTGGACCACCGGCGGCACCGCGACACCCGACCGACACCCGAGCTGAACGGCAAGACCTCTCGACGTTCCGGCGTGCGCAGCTCCCGCGACAGGCCGCACTTGACTCAAGAAATGAACCGATGTTCACTTCTTGGTGTGGCACCCGACGACGAGCACCCCGGCACCCGCCCCGCGGCCTGGCGCGACGATGCGACCGGCGGCGACTCCCCCTACGCCGGCCGCCCCGCGCCCGACGCCGATATCGCCTATCGCACACTGACTTACGAGGTGACCGGCCGCATCGCGCGAATCACCTTCGACCGGCCCGAGCGCGGCAACGCGATCACCGCGGACACCCCGATCGAGCTGGCACATGCGGTGGAGCGTGCGGATCTGGATCCGCGCGTGCACGTGACGGTGCTGTCCGGGCGCGGCAAGGGCTTCTGCGGCGGCTACGACCTGTCGATCTTCGCCGAGGACGGCCTGTCCCCCACCTCCTCCGCGCAATCCACGGCCGGCACAGTGCTCGACCCCACCGTGCAGGCCCGCAACCACGACCCGGCCGGCACCTGGGACCCCATGATCGACTACCAGATGATGAGCCGGTTCAACCGCGGTTTCGCCAGCCTGCTGCACGCGAACAAGCCGGTCGTGGCCAAGCTGCACGGTTTCGCTGTCGCCGGCGGATCCGATATCGCGCTGTTCGCCGATCAGATCATCTGCGCCGACGACACCAAGATCGGCTACCCGCCGACGCGGGTCTGGGGCATTCCGGCCGCGGGCATGTGGGCACACCGCCTCGGCGATCAGCGCGCCAAGCGGCTGCTGTTCACCGGCGACTGCCTGACCGGCAGGCAGGCCGCCGACTGGGGCCTGGCGGTGGAATCGTGCCCCGCCGAAGAACTCGACGAACGCACCGAGCAGTTGCTGAATCGCATTGCGCGAGTGCCGATCAACCAGCTGATCATGACCAAGCTGGCACTCAACAGCGCCCTGCTCAACCAGGGCGTGGCGAACTCGGGCATGGTCGGCACCGTATTCGACGGTATCTCGCGGCACACCCGCGAGGGCTATGCCTTCCAGTCGCGCTCGACCACAGCGGGGTTCCGGCAGGCCGTGCGCGAACGGGACGAGCCGTTCGGCGACTGGAAGCGAGCGGGGGGCGACAATACCTCGGAGACAAACGCCTCGGGGACAAGCGAATAAGCCCTCACTCACCCGATGTCGACGGCCGCGGTGCGCTCCACCTCCGTGGCGACCTTGTCCGCCAGTGAGCGCACCGCCTTCGCCTCGTCCCCGCTCATATCGTCGATGAACAACCGGCGCACCAGTTCCACGTGGTTCGGCGCGGCCTGCTCCAGCGCCTCCCGGCCCGCCGCGGTCAGCCGCACCGAGATGCCCCGCGCATCGTCGGCCGCCTGCGTCCGCCGCACCAGCCCGCGCCGATCCATCCGCGCCAGATGCTTCGACAGCCGGCTCTTGTCCCAGCAGATCTCGGCGGCCAGATCCTTGGCCCGCAGCAGGTCGCCCGGCGCCGCCGACAGCGCGACCAGGATCTCGTAGTCCGACATCGACAGCCCGTCCCGGGCCAGCCCGGCGGCCATCGCCGCCTCCAGCCGCTGCCGCATCCGGATGTACGCCGACCACGTCGCCTGTTCCTCGTCGTCGAGCCATCGCACCATGGGAATGATCCTAGCGAGAAGTTGGTTGACACGGACACCAAGCACAGTAGAGCCACCAACCACGGCAGAGCCACCACCACGACCCTGCCACCGACCACCGGGAGGTTCCGATGCCCGCCGTCACCGTCGACGACATTCTGGTCCTGCCGCGGCTGCCCCGCCCCGACGGCACCCTGCGGCAGCGCCCGGTGCGCGGCGTCGGCACCGCCCACCGGCAGCGGGAGGGCGCCGGATTCGAGGTGCGCCGCCCGTTCCCGAGCCCGGAGCTGCGCTTCGCCGACCCGTTCATCCTGCTCGACCAGATGGGCCCGGTCGCCTACCAGCCGTACGAGGCCAAGGGCGCGCCGTGGCATCCGCATCGCGGCTTCGAGACCGTCACCTACATGCTCGACGGCACGATGGTGCACCACGACTCGAACGGCGGCGGCGGTGTGATCGGCGAGGGCGACACCCAGTGGATGACGGCCGGATCCGGAATCCTGCACGACGAACTCCCCGCCGAGGACCTGGTGATCTCCGGCGGGCTGTTCCACGGCATCCAGCTATGGGTGAACCTGCCGCGCGCGCAGAAGCGGACGCCCCCGCGCTACCAGGACCTGCGCGCGAGCGAACTGACGCTGGTGAGCTCGCACGACGGTGGCGCGCTGGTGCGCATCATCGCGGGTGAGATCGGCGGATTCACCGGCCCCGGCTCCACCCGCACGCCGATCGCCTATGCGCACGCGTCGATCGGCCCCGGCGGTCGGCTGGAAACACCGTGGCCGCAACGCTTCTCGGCGATGGCCTACGTGCTGTCCGGCAGCGGCCGCGCCGGCGTCGAGGGCCGCCCGCTCGCCGAGGGGCAACTCGCGACGTTCGGGCCGGGCGATGCGCTCACCCTGACCGCCGACGACCGGCAGCACACGCCCTCCGGCGAGCTGGAGGTGCTGCTGCTGGGCGGCGAGCCGATCCGGGAACCGGTCATGCAGTACGGGCCGTTCGTGATGAACTACCGGCACGAAATCATCGAAGCCGTCGAGGATTTCGAGGCCGGCCGGATGGGCCGGATTCCGGCCGAAGATATGACCGGCAAACGCCTCGGCCAGTAGGCACGCCCCGCGAGCGAACCCCTGACACGCGCCCCGCATCGGCGACTCTTCGTCGCCCGGTTGACAACAGGGCTACGCATAAGAACAGTAGACCCGGCGGTTCCCGGTTCAGCTACCGCGGGGAGTGCCGACCGGCCCGTCGTAGTCGACCCCTTAGACATCGAGGAATACATGAACGTTCGCAGGCTCATCGCGACCGCGGGCGCGGGACTGATCACCCTCGCGGCCCCGATCACCCTGTCCGCCCCGGCCTTCGCCGATTACGTCCCCTCCGGCTCCGCCGGCACCGGTTCGTCGGGCATCGACGATGCCATCGGCGCCACCGGATCGGCCGGACTCGCCCAGACCGGTTCGGCGGGGGGCACCTTCAAGAATTGTGACGAGGCTCGCGCCGCGGGCCGGGCGCCGCTGTTCCGCGGCGAGCCCGGCTACTCCCCCCACCTGGACCCCGACGGCACCGGAATGGCCTGCCCGACCGTCTGACCGGCCTCGGCGGCTCCCCGAAAGCGACGACACCCGGTGTGGCACTGCGCCACACCGGGTGTCGTATTTTGTCGGGACCGCTATTTCCCGGGACCGCTAGCGGCGGAAGATCCGGAGCAGCAACAGGAGCACGACCAGGATGCCGGCACCGGCCAGGCTGTACTTCACCTTGGGCTGGTTCACCTTTGCGACAACGGCCTGTTTGGTATTGCCGGCGATCCGCTGCGGATCGGCCCGCACCGCGAGTTCGTCGAGTGTGTTCGCGAGCCGGTTGCGCGCGGCTTCGATCTCCCGCTCGATGCTCTCGGTTTCCTTCGCCACAGTGTCTCCTGAAGTTCTGTCGTCGGTCGGCGTGCGTCGCTAGGGACCGAGTCTATCCGCCGACCGAATGTCGTCGCCGTTGTCACAGCCGTCGATTACCGTGCTTGGATATGACCGAGAATCGAGACGCGGCGGGCGGCAGCGCCACCGCCGAACGGCTCCGCCCCGGCGATACCGCGCCGGAGTTCAGCCTCCCCGATGCCGACGGCAAGACGGTGTCCCTCGCCGACTACCGCGGCCGGAAGGTGATCGTGTACTTCTATCCCGCCGCGAGCACGCCGGGGTGCACCAAGCAGGCCTGCGATTTCCGCGACAACCTCGGTGAACTGAGCGGAGCCGGCATCGACGTCGTCGGCATCTCCCCCGACAAGCCGGCCAAGCTGGCCAAGTTCCGCGACAACGAGAAGCTCACCTTCCCGCTGCTGTCCGACCCCGATCGCGAGGTGCTCTCCGCATGGGGCGCCTACGGCGAGAAGATGATGTACGGCAAGAAGATCACCGGCGTGATCCGCTCCACCTTCCTCGTCGACGAGCAGGGCACGATCGAGCTGGCCCAGTACAACGTGCGCGCCACGGGCCACGTGGCCAAGCTGCGCCGCGACCTGTCGCTGTAGCGGGGGCACTGTCGCCGTAGCGGGGGCACTGTCGCCGTAGTGGGCACAGAACGAGCAATGGCCCGGGACACCACGTCCCGGGCCATCTTTTGTGCGGCAGCCAGGCTCGCGCGCACGAGCCTGGCTGCGGGTGCCGGGTCAGGTGCGGGGCATCATCTGCGCCGCCCACTGCGTCATCATCCGCCAGTGGTTGTCCCACCACCGGCCGAACTCGGCCGTGCCGATCTGCGGCGGCGTCGGCTCGCCGGGGAACAGCAGCGAGCCGTTGGGCGCGCCGACCGGGCCGTTCGGGGCCGAGGGCACCGACGGCGAGGCCGCCGGTGCGGGATGCGGATCGGACTCCCGGACGAGGGGCCCGCCGTCATCCGAGGGCTCGGAGTCGAACCCGCGCACCCCGAGGCGATCGGAGTCCTGCGCATCCTCGCTGCCGGCCGCCGGATCGACGGTGAACACCTCGGAGCCCGAGTCGCCCGGCGCCGCACCGGGATTCGCGCTCTGTTGCTGGTCGGGCTCGGGCCACAGGATCGGATGCGGGACCGGATTTCCGGCCGGACGGCCGCGGTGCGCCTGGGCCGCGACCCGGGAATCGGTCAATGCCACGGCCGCATCCGTCCGCGTCTTGCCGGTCATCTGGTGGACGCCGACGACGGCCAGCCCGCCCGCGAGCACACCGGCCGCCGCGAATACGGCCGTGGTGCGGCGGGATAACCGGGCGCGGCCACCCGCCTCGGCGGCGCCCGCGGCCTCCGGCCGGGCCACCAGCGCCGCGCCGATCGCGGAGCCGGCCTGCGCCACCTTGCAGGGGACGATCGACGCGCCGAACCCCGTCCCGAGCGCCGACGCGACCGCGGGATCACCGGCGGCGGAACCGACCAGCACGACCGCGTCGGGACGGACGCCGGCCGCCTCGAACTGGTCCCACGCGGCCGTGACCGACGGGCGCATGCTCTCCCGCGTGACCGTGCCGCCGGCCGCGGTCAGGCCCGCGACCACCCGGTCTCGCTCGGGTGAGATCAGCGAGAAGCCCTGGTAGCCGGGCACGACCTCGCAGATCACCAGGTGCCCGAACTCGTCGACCCAGGTCATCGCGCGGGCCAGGGCCAGATGGGCGGATTTGGCCGACACCAGGGACGCCGCGCGCCACGGCCCGGACGCGAGACCGGTGACGATCGCGCGGCGCTCGGCCGCATCGCGGTAGGTGACGGCCGCGCCGACCGCCTCGTCGTCGGGGCCCAGCTCGGCGGCGAGATCATCCAGGACCGCGCCGACCGCCCGCACGAGACCGTGGGTGTCGTCGCCGGAGAACTGCCGGGTGCGATGGTGCAGTATCCGCTCGGGCAGCCCGCCCGCGCCGCCGCCCAGCGCCACCGCCTGCACGGCACCGCGTTCGGTGGACACACCGAATGTCACCGGTGAACGAACTGCCGCCGGTGAATGAGCTGCCGCCGCTGAACGAGCCACCACTGATCAGCCTTCCGCCGTGTCGAGGTACGCACTCGGTTATGAGTTCGTCACCGCACCGGATGCGGATGGGTTATGACCGACAACCAAATCGGACACAGTCGGCACCGCCGCATGTCCTCCGCGTGTCGCTACCGTTAGCCTGGTGAGGTGGTGGATGCGCGCACGGCAGCGGGAACGGACCGACGTGCTGACCCCGCATTGGAGTTGCAGGACGACCCGCAGGAGCTGATGCCGCGGCGCCGGCCCACCCAGGAACGCAGCAAACGCAAGTTCGACGCGTTGTTGCAGGCGTCCCGGGAGCTGCTCGTCGAGGTCGGCTTCGAATCGTTCACCTGCGAGGAGGTCGCGACCCGCGCCGAGGTGCCGATCGGCACGCTGTACCAGTTCTTCGCCAACAAGTACGTCATCGTGTGCGAGCTGAACCGGCAGGACCTGGTGGCGGTGTCGCAGGAGCTGGCCGATTTCCACGGCGAGGTCCCGTCGATGGACTGGCTGCGGCACATGAACAAGCTCGTCGACCACCTGGCCGACCTGTGGATGACCGACCCGTCCCGGCGCGAGGTCTGGCTGGCCATGCAGTCCACCCCGTCCACGCGGGCCACCGGCGCCATTCACGAGAAGGAATTCGCCGAGGTCGTGCAGCAGATGCTGCGCCCGCTGATGCCCCGCACCCCGCGCGCCCGCCGCTCGATGATGGCCCAGGTGCTGGTGCACGTGGTCTATTCGATGATGAACTTCTCGGTCCAGGACGGCCTCAGCCACGAGGCCGCGGTAGCCGAACTCAAGCGCCTGATGGTCGCGTATCTGCTGGTCGCGGAGAAGGACTCGCGCCTGGGCGGCCAGCGCGAGGGGTAGGTCGGATCGACGACTTGCTGTCGGACCTGCTCGCTACTATGGGTCCATGTCGATCCCGCATGTGGAGCCTCCGAATCTTCCCGAGACCATGACATGGGATGAACTCGAAGCGCTACCCGAGGAGGTCGCTCAATTTATCGAGCTGCACGATGGTCGGCCTGTGTGGATAGCCGACGAGGTCATTGCTCGACATGGGCCGGACGAACATCAGGTCTACTCACGGAGGTTCACCAACGCGCTCGAAGGCATAACGCGAAGGATCACGGCCGAATCCCTGGGTCCTTGCTGGCGATCCGGCATGGAAACGAACGTCTTCTTCACCGCCGATAGATCGAGCTTTGTGACGCCGGATTTCATGGTCTTCCGCTGCCTGGACGACGAGTTCGACTGGGTCTACGCCCAAGACGTCGTGCTCGCCGGCGAGATTCTCTCGCCAGCAAATACCCCCAGCAAGGTCGAGGAGAAGAAGATTCGGTACGCCGAGGGAGGAGTCCCCTGGTACTGGGAGGTCACACTGGCCCGCAATCCTCGGCGCGTCGATACGGTCCGCGCGTACGCCCTCGCAGTCGGTCACTTCCCATTGCCACCGGGTGTGACCCCTCTGCACCGCGCCAACTATATTCAGGTCGACGAATGGATTCCCGGCGACCACGACAGCGTAGAAACCATTCACCCGTTCTCGATCAAGATTCCCTGGGCCGACCTCGCCTACTGAGTCGGCGCCGGAAGTCGCACACCTCGGTCGATGTGCGGCTCGGCGCGGAGTGCGATCGTGTCAGCGCTCGCGGGATTCGATCAGGTCGGCTAGCTCGCCCGGATCTTCCAGGACCACCATCGCCGCGGCGGTGTCGCCGTCGTGGGTCAGCGAGAGGTGGACGCGGACGCGGGGCAGGAAGTCCGCGGCGAGGCCGTGCAGTTTGATGCTGGGGCGGCCCCAGGCGTCGTTGACCACCTCGATCAGCGGGTACGGGTTGTCGCCGATCTGCGGGCTGCGGGCGAAGCGGGACGAGGCCCATGCCTTGAGCACCGCCTCCTTGGCCGCCCACCGCGCCGCGTAGCTGCGGGCCGGCTCGGTGCCCTTGCTCTCGCAGTAGCGCCGCTCCCCCGGGGTGAAGCTCTCCCGGAGCATGGTGGTTCCGGCTCGCTTCATCTGTTCGGCGAAGTCGGTGATGGTCACCAGGTCCAGCCCGATCCCCAAGATGGTCACAGCGTCGCAGCTCCTCAGTACTGTCGGTACACGGCGGCATGGTCGGCCGCCGCCCGTCGGCAAAACTCGAACACGGTGACCACCGCGAGTGACGGCGGTCACCGACCCGGCAGCAACATACCAGTGGCGCATCCACTCCCGGAGCCCACGTGGCACCGTCCCCGACCGCACCGGCCCCGAACAACCATGCGCACCACCGGACATCCGGGAGCAGTGCGCACGGCGGCGAGACCGGTTGGCCGGCAACGCAACCGCCCGTCCGCAACGAGACTCGGAGGGCGCCGAGAGGGTTCACCGCTCGTCACGACCGACTCGGACGAGACGGCGCGGGAACCGCTGCCACAGATCCTGCTGTGCGGCAACGGTTCCCGTCGCTCGTGACTACCGGTCGGCCGGATCCCCGTCGACGACGTAGATGCCGTCCTCGGCCAGCCGGGCCTGATCCGACAGCAGCATGTCCGCCTCCAGGCCCCGGATCCGGTCGGCCGGAGTACCGTCCGCGCCCAGCCGGCGGTCGACGGGCCGCTCGTACAGCGGTGCCCCGCCGCACATGGCCTCGGTGAACCGCTGCCGACCGGCCAGCTGCCGCCGCTCGGCCCGGCGCAGATACTCCTCGCGCCGCTGCGGGTCGACGGCCTGGACGAACGCCTGCGGATGCACGATCGCCAGCAGCCCGGACACGTGCCCGAAGCCGAGCGAGGTGACCAGACCGGCCTTGAGCGCGAACCGATCTCCGAACCGCAGCGGCTCCCGCGCCCACACCAGGTGCGGGTACTCCCGCATCTTGTCGTCGACACAGTCGAGGCTGCGGTTCGGCGGCACCACGCCCTGTTCCAGCACCTGGCACAGGCCGATCAGCTGGAAGGCCGCCGCACCGCCCTTCGCGTGCCCGGTCAGCGACTTCTGCGAGACCACGAACAGCGGCGCGCCGTCCGAGCGGCCCAGCGCACCGGCCAGCCGCTCGTGCAGCTCGGACTCGTTGGGATCGTTTGCCGCCGTGGAGGTGTCGTGCTTGGAGAGCACGGCGATGTCGTCGGGTGTCACACCCAGCTTGCGCAGCTCGGACGCCAGCCGCGACCGCGCACCGCCGCGCCCGGCGCTCAGCGCGCCCAGCCCCGGCGCCGGGATCGAGGTGTGCACGCCGTCGGCGAAGGACTGCGCGTAGGCCACCACGCCCAGCACCGGCAGACCCAGCTCCAGTGCGACGTCACCGCGGGCCAGCAGAACCGTTCCGCCGCCCTGGGATTCGACGAATCCGCCGCGGCGGCGGTCGTTGGCCCGGGAGAAGTAGCGGTCGCTGATGCCCTTGGCGCTCATCGCCGCCGAATCCGCGGTGGCCGACATGTTGCCGAAGCCGACGATGCCCTCGATACCGAGATCGTCGAAACCGCCCGCGACCACGACGTCGGCCTTGCCGAGCCGGATCTTGTCGGCGCCCTCCTCGACCGACACCGCGGCCGTCGCACAGGCCGCGACCGGATGCACCATCCCGCCGTAGCTGCCGATGTAGGACTGAACCACATGTGCCAGAGCGACATTCGGCAGCGCCTCCTGCAGGATGTCGTTCGCGTGCGGCTCGCCGAGCAGGTTGTCGATGTACAGCGAGCGCATCGAGGACATGCCGCCCATGCCGGTGCCCTGGGTGTTGGCCACCAGCGACGGGTGGATCCAGCGCATCAGTTCGGCCGGGCCGAAGCCGGCGGACAGGAACGCGTCGACGGTGCAGACGATGTTCCACAGCGCGACCCGGTCCACCGAGCCCGCCATATCCGGCGAGATGCCCCACTTGGTCGGATCCCAGCCCGCGGGGATCTGGCCGCCGACCGTGCGGGACAGCTTCGCCTTGCGCGGCACCCGAATCTCGGTGCCCGCCTGGCGGGTCACCTGCCAGTCGCCCGAGTCGGGCACCGGCGTGATCACCGTGTGCTCCGGGTCGGCGGCGTGGAAGGTCCGCGCCTCGGCCTCGCTGGTGACCACGAACGACAGGTCCTTGTCCAGGAACACCGAGGTCAGCAGCGGCGCGGCGTTGTCGACCATGGCACCGTCGTCGCCGTAGCGGCGCACGCCGCAGCGCTCCACGACCGTGTCGTGGTAGCGGTCGGCCAGCTCGGACTCCTCGACGTACTCCCCGGACTCGGCGTCGTACCAGCCCGGCTCGGGATCGTTCTCCCAGGTGACCAGGCCGGTCGTCCAGGCCAGCTCGAGCACTCCGGCCGCGGACAGCTCGTCGGAGACCTCCATCTCGAAACGGGTCCGCGCGGAACCGTACGGGCCGAGTTCACCCGCACCGACGATGACCACCATGTCGGTGAGATCGGCCGTCACCGAACCCCATTCGGGTACCGGCAGCGCCGAGGTCAGCGTGGGCGGGGCCGGCAGCGCGGGAATCGTGCGCTCGGCCTCGGATCCGGTTGCGGCGGCCCCGAACTCGGCCTGCTCGGCCTGCCCGGCCTCCTCGGCCTCCCTGGCCAGCGCGGGCAGATCCAGCTTGGCGCGCGCCAGGCCACCGGTCAGGTCGATCTGCTGCGGCCCGGACGCGGTCACGACGCGGGCCCGGTTGGTGCACCACTTGAGCAGCTCGTCGGCGATCTCCACCGTGGACCAGGTGTGCACACCGGCCTTCTCGACCGCGGCGACCAGGGGATCGTTGTGCCCCATCAGCCCGGTGCCGCGCACCCAGCCGATCAGCGCGTGCACCAGGGTGACCCGCTGCGACCACGACTTCTCCACACGCCACTTGGCCACCACGGCGTCCAGCGCCGCCTTCGCCTCACCGTAGGCACCGTCACCGCCGAAGATGCCGCGGTTCGGCGAACCCGGCAGCACCACATGCAGTTTCGCGTCCACGTCGTGATCGGCGCCCAGCTTCGACAGACCGCCGATGAGCCGCTCCACCGACCACAGCAGCACCCGCATCTCCATCTCGGCGCGGGCACCCGCGTCGGACAGGTCGCCCGCCACGCGCGGCGCCGCGAACGGCAGCAGCAGCGTCGGGGTCATCGCCGGCTTGACGAGAACCTTTGCGCCACCGGCGTTGTCGGTCTGCTCGTTGCCCACCCAGTCGATCAGCGCGTCGACATCGGAGTAGGACGCCATATTGGCGGGCACCACCCAGAGGGCGGCGCCGTGCCGCGCGTTGTCGCGGTAGAGCCGCTTGTAGAACGACAGCCGATCGTCGTCGAGCCTCGAGGTGGTGACGATGACGGTCGCACCGCCGGCCAGCAGCCGACCGGCGCTGGCGGCCGCGATGGATCCCTTACTGGCGCCGGTGATCACGGCGATATCCGACGTCCAGGCCCCCACCTGCTCGGCGTCCAGCGCCGCCTCGGCGATCGCCCGGTAGGCGCCGGCGAGTACCGAGCGAGCCTCCGACATCGCCCGCTGCCGCCACCAGTTCGCCTGCGCCGCAACGGCTTCGCCGGACCCGCGGTAGCCCTCGACGGACAGGTCGGCAGCGCCCACGGCGGCATCGTCGGCGAGCCACAGCCGCGCCAGATCCTCGCGGGCGCTCGCCCAGCGGTCGTCGATCAGCACCGCCTTGCGGCCGTCGAACGCGGGCGCGACCAGCCGCGGCCAGTCCGACCCGAGTTCGGCCGACACCAGATCCACCAGCGCCTCGTCGGACGCCTCCGGGGCCGACACCTTCTCGTCGAGCCCCAACTGCTCGAGCACCACCCGGGCCGCCGTGGCCAGTACGCCGTGGCGGCCGGTGATCTGCTCGGTGAACTCGCCCAGCGCCGCCGCGTCGACGGTCGCACCGCCGCCGCCACCGGCCGAGGGCAGCGAGACGCTGATCCCGCGCCGCGCCGCCACCGACTGCACGGCGGCGTCGATCGCGGCATCCACCGCGGCACCGTCGCCGAGCGCACCGGCGACGAGGCCACCCAGGTCGCCACCGCGAACGCTGGCGCCCTCGCGGGTGCCGAGCGACACCTCGGCGGTGACGTGATGGGCCCAGCCGTCGCCGAGCTCCCAGACCTTCTTGACGCGGTCGGCGATGGACGCCGGCCGCTTACCGGAGGGGCCGAACACCTTGCGCAGATGGTCGCCGACGGCGTCGGACAGCACCGAGCCGAACGGCTTGTAGGTGCGGGCCAGCCGCTCCACGGTGGCCGACAGCGCGCCCATATCGGCATCGGCGGCGCCGTCGATGGCACCCAGCGACAGCTCCGACCCGAGGTCGACCAGCAGCTGGTTGCGCCGCGAGGACACGCCGTCGCACAGGGCCTCGATGGTGTCCACCGGGCCGATCTGGTCCAGGCGCAGCTTGGTCCACAGCGCGATCAGGACCCGGGTGGCATCCGCGGCGGTGAACGGGATGTCGTCCGGCCGCGGGCCTCCGGCGGGCACCGGGGCCGGGGCGGCCGCGGGCGCCGGGGTCGCGGGTGTCTCCGAGACCTGCTCGGCCACAGCCTCTTCCGGCTCCTCCACCGGCGCCGGATCGGTGTCGGTGGCGTACACGACGCCGGACTCGCGCTCGATGTTGAGCACCTCCACCTTGGCGGTGGAGAACTGCGGCTGCTTGAGCGTGTTGGTGGCCATGTTCGCCACGGTCGGCGTTGCGGCCAAGCCGATCTCGACGAACCGCTCGACCCCGAGACCGCCCTCCGCCGGATCGGCGAACAGCAGATCCTGGGTCTCGATCCAGCGCACCGGGCTGGCGAACTGCCAGGCCAGCAGCTCGATCAGGACCAGCCGGCACAGCTCGGCCGGGCGCGCCGACCAGTCGTCCCAGTTCGCCAGCACCTGTGCGAGCGGCTCGGACGGCACGTACCCGGCGATCTCGGCGATGAAGTCGTGCTCCAGCGAGAACGGCCGCGGCACCAGGTTCGGAACGTAGCGCCCGGCAAGGATTTCCGGATCCACGTTCGCCGGCAGCAAATCCGCCAGCCTGTTCCGGAACTCCGGCACACCCTCGCGCAGCACGGTGGAATGGAACGGCACGTCGATGCCGGGCACCAGCACGAAGGCCCGCTTGCCGCCGAACTCGGCGCGGCGGCGCTCGATTTCGGTCTCCAGCTCCTCGAGGCCCCTGACCGTGCCCGCGATCGCGTACTGCGAACCGCGCAGGTTGAGGTTGACCACCTCCAGGAACTCTCCAGCACGAGCTCCGATTTCGCCGATGAAGCCGATCACCTCGGCGTCGGGCAGCCCGATCTGCGACGGCCGGATGGCAGCCATCCGATAATCGCTGCGGCCCTGCGCATCCCGGGGCACCAGCTCGTGCATCGCCGACCCGCGCTGGAACACCACCTCCAGCACCGCCTCCAGCGGCAGCACCCCGGCCACGGCGGCCAGCGCGTTGTACTCGCCGACCGAATGCCCGGCCAGCATCGCACCCTCGACGAAGGCCCCGGACTCGCGCAGCTCGGCCACCTGGGCGACACCGAGGGTCGCCATCGCGACCTGGGTGAACTGGGTCAGGTGCAGAACACCCTGCGGGTGGCGGTATTCCACGCCGCGGGCCTTGAGGTAGGTCGGGTTGTCGCGCACCACGGCCAGGATGGAGAAGCCCAGCGCCTCGCGGGTGTGCTTGTCCGCGCGATCCCAGATCTCCTTGGCGGCCTTGGAGCGGGACCGCGCGTCCAGGCCCATCCCCTTGCTCTGGATGCCCTGGCCGGGGAAGGCGTAGACGGTCTTCGGCGCGGCCAGCCGGCCCGTCGCCGTCATCACGAGGTCGCCACCGGCGCGGCAGGACACCTCGACGATCTCGCCGCCCCGGTCGAGGGCGATCCGCTCGACGCGCACGTCGATCTCCGCGCCCGGGCGCACCATGCCGAGGAACCGGGTGGTCCACGCGGTCAGAGACCGTGCGGGGACCGGAGATTCGGGATCCACGGCCGACACGGCGTGCTGCGCGGCGGCAGACAGCCACATGCCGTGCACGATCGGGCTGCCCAGCCCGGCCAGCTTGGCGGCATTGTCGCTGGTGTGGATCGGGTTGTGGTCACCGGACACCGACGCGAACGCGGCCATGGCGCGCGGGGCGACCATGGTGAGGTCGCGACGGCGGCGGCGCGGCGTGTCGACGGCGTCGCCGGAGACCGTGCCCGCCGCCCGCGGCGGATCGGTCAGCTCGCCGGCTCCGTTGCGGCCGCGAATCGCGAACCGCTCCACCAGCTTCGCCACGGCCGGGGTCTCGAGGCCGTGATCGCGCATGACGCCGACGGTCACGGTCACCTCGACGACGCGGCCCAGGTTCGTGTCGAGCACCTCGCCCGATTCGGCGCGCACGGTGAGAACCGCGGCGCTGTCGGGCAGTTCGCGCACCAGCTCGATCCGGTGGTCGAGGTGCACCAGGTCGAGCATGCCCTCGATGACGCCGATGGCGGTCTCGCCCCCGGTGCGGGCCGCGCCCAGCACGGCGAACACCGCCGGCCAGCAGGCGCCCACGAGCACGTCCGGCACGGTGCGGCCGATGGTGCTCAGGGTCGGCGGCAGGCCGGAGCCGGTGACACCGGAGTGGTCGGCGATCAGGTCCGGGGTCCACGCCAGATTCACGTGCGCGACATGGCTTTCGGCCTCGCCCGCGCCGCCGGTGACGGACTTGACCTCCGGCAGCGACTGTCCGGCCGCGACGGCCAGCAGCGCCGACATGGCCTGCTCGGCGTCGGCCTCCGTGATCACCGGGGCACCGCCGTTGTAGACCGAGGCGGGGACCGTCATCCGGATCCGCACCGCCTGACCCGAATCCGGGCCGCCCGAAAGCGCCAGCGGCACCGTCAGTTCCACGTAGGCGTGGTCGGTGTCGGGCCCCTCGGTGGCGCTCAGCGTGGCGCCGGTCGGGCGGTGCACGGCGCCCCGGCCGTTGACGGTCCACTCGTGCAGATCGCCGAGCCGGTGGATCGGGTTGACCGTGGTGCGCCCGGCCCACTGCACGTCCGGTGCGGCGAGCACGATGTCGATCGCTCCGGCCGCCACCTCGACGCGGCGGCGGCCGTCGACGGCCTGCGGGGTGACGCCGCCACGCATCAGCGAGTAGGCGGTGTTCTGCTCGAACCGGTCCAGCAGCTCGCCGACGGGCTCGTCGGCGCGGGTGATGCCGGCGACCGAGACGGTGCCCGGAATGACGCACACCTGGTCGGCGGAGTAGCGCGGATCGTGTGCCTGCCACAGCGAATCCGAGCGCCACCAGCGGCGCACGTCGGCGTCCACGACCGGCACGAAGTTCACCGGCTTGCCGGGGGTCTTGCACAGCGAGACGAAGAACGGCACATCGGCCGGATGCAGCACGGTGCTGTCGATGGCCGAGTACCGTTCCCGCAGTGCGCGGATCGCCTCCACCGGCCGCTCGAACGCGGTGTCGTCGGCGAACAGCGTCGGGATCTCGCCGCGGTCGGCCGGATGCAGCCGGGATTCGGTGCGGCGCATCATCTCCGCGAACCGGTCGCGCCAGGTGATGTCCACCCACACCGAGCGGGTGGCGTCGGCGATGGCGTCGCCGAGGTCGGTGCCGCAGTCGAAATCCTTGCGGCGGTCGAGTGCGGGGCGAGCCTGCGGAGTGTCCGCGGCGAGTTCGACGTAGCGCTGCAGCCATTCCAGGTAGGTCATGCCGGCGACGTCCCCGAAATACGGCTTGGCCGTGCGGTCCAGCGCCTCGATGATCTCCGCGCGCCGCTCGGCGACCGCCGCACCGTCGCCCGCCACCTCGTCGAGCAGCCGGCCGGTGCGCGAGGCGGAGTTGTCGATCTCGTGGATGTCGGCGCCCAATTGGCTACGGCCGGAAGCCATTCCGCCGGAGGCCGTGCCCGCACCGACCCAGTCGGGGGTGCCGGGGGTGTCGACCAGCAACTGCTTGACCTCGGGCGCGGTGGTCGACTCCAGCGCCGCCATGGCGGCGGTGCCGACCAGCACACCGTCCAGCGGCATGGCCGGATAGCCGTGTGCCACAGCCCATTCGCCGGTCAGGTACTCGGTGGAACGTTCGGGGGTGCCGATGCCGCCGCCGACGCACACCACGACGTTGGCGCGGTTGCGCAGTTCGGCGTAGGTCTCCAGCAGCAGGTCGTCCAGGTCTTCCCAGGAATGGTGCCCGCCGGCCCGGCCGCCCTCGACGTGCATGATCACCGGGTAGTCCGGCACCGCGTCGGCGATCCGCAGCACGGCCCGGATCTGCGCGACCGTGCCGGGCTTGAACGCGACGTGGGTGATGCCGACCTCGGTGAGCTCCTCGATCAGCGCCACCGCCTCGTCGAGTTCCGGAATGCCGGCGGTGACGATCACGCCGTCGAACGGAGCGCCCGCCGAGCGGGCCCGCTGCACCAGCCGCTTGCCGCCCAGCTGCAACTTCCACAGGTAGGGGTCGAGGAACAGCGAATTGAACTGCACCGCACGGCCCGGCCGCAGCAGCGTCTTCAGTTCCTCGACGCGATCGGCGAAGATCTGCTCGGTGACCTGGCCGCCACCCGCGAGTTCCGCCCAGTGGCCCGCATTCGCCGCGGCGGCAACGATTTTCGCGTCGACGGTGGTGGGCGTCATGCCGGCCAGCAGGATCGGCGAACGCCCGGTGAGCCGGGTGAAGGCGGTCTCGACCACGACGCGGCCGTTCGGCAGCCGCACCGGCTTGGGCGCGAACGCCGTCCACGCGGACGCCACCTCGGGCGCGGCGCCGGGGGTGAACAGGGCACGCTGACCGGCACGGGTCGCTACCGCAACCGCACCGACGCCGGTGCCCTTCAGGGAGCCGTGGGTGAGCCGGGTCAGCAGGTCACCGGGCCCCAGATCCAGGATCCAGTGCGCACCGGTGGCCGCCACCTCGTCGACGGTGCCCACCCAGTCCACCGGTTCGACCAGGATCCGGCGGGCCAGCCGCTCGGCGGACTCGGTGTCGATGCCGCACTGACCCGCCCACGCCGTCACCAGATCCACGGTGTCGGTCAGCGCGGGGTGGTGGAACCCGATCTCGACGCCGACATACTCGAAGACCGGCGCGAACACCGACCCGCCGCGCTTCTTCGCCTCCCGGTCGCGGGTCTGTGCGTCGTGGATCTCCGCACACCGCTGCCGCACCCGCTCCAGCTGAGTCACGGTGCCCGACAGCACGACTCGGCGGCGCCCGTTGCGAATCGACACGGCGGCGGCGGCATTCGGATCCACCCCCTGTGCGACCTCGTCCACCACGGCCTGCAACTGCTCGGGATCGACGTTGGACACCGCCATCATCGGTGACTTCTCGCCCACCGGAATCGAACCGCGCCGCCGGCCCACCAGAGTCGCCGCCGCGCCGATCAATTGGGCCAGCGCCAGCAGCTCGGCATCCCGCGCGCCGCGCGCCTCGACCGCCTCCACCGCCAGCAGGCCCTGGGAGTGACCGACGACCGCGACGGGCGCATGCTCGGCCGGGTCCAGCCCCTGCAGCCGCAGCGCCCGCAGCGCCGCCACCTGCGCCAGGCACACCCCCGGCACGGAGATCGCGGCCGAGCGCAGCACCTGCTCCGGCGGCGCCGCCGACACCTCTCCCTGGTCGGGATCGGCGAGGTCGTCCTCCAGCATCCAAGCGACCGGATCGAAGCCGACCGGCCGCACCACCAGCAGTTGGTCCGCCACCGGCTGCAACATCGCGGCCGCCTCGTTCACGAGTGCGGTCAGCTCGGGCTCGAGTGCGCTGTCACGCCCGATCTGCTCCAGCTCCCCCAGCCACTGCGCGCCCTGCCCGCCGAAGGCCAGCGCATACGTCTCCCCGGCCAGCAGCCGGTCCAGCAGTGACGACTTGATCGCCGTATCCGAAGTTCCCCCAACCATCTTGGCGTCCGATCCGGTTCCGGTGCTCTCGTTGATCGTCAAGACGTTCGACTTCCTAACTCGTGGCGGCTGGTCCCTCGTGGGGGCCGCTGTCCATGCGCAGGTGTCCCTCGCCCCTGAGGACCTGATGAAACCCGAGGATGACACAGAATCATGAGGAAATCCTCACGTTTGCCACCGCCCCCGACCGTTACCCCGGAGTATTTCGGTACGTCCGTACAAGAACACCCCGAAACATGACCCTCCCTCATATTTGAACCCGCTGGTCCACCCGGTTACACCGCCGTAGGAAAGTTGAGGGTCCCTCATATTGCCCGTTACCGCATTGTTATAATTGCAGGTGGGGTTACTCATGGGTACGAAACACCCGAAGGGAACTTCGCGTTGCCGGTCAAGCCCGGTAGAGTTTGGACGGTCGTACCATCACGCGCGAGTGGCGGAATTGGCAGACGCGCTGGATTTAGGTTCCAGTGTCTTCGGACGTAGGGGTTCAAGTCCCCTCTCGCGCACAGATTCCCGGCAGATCCGCCGGATATGCGCGCCGTGTGTTCGAGCGCACTCGAACACACGGAGGTGACCTGGGAAAATGCGCACCCACCTGCGACGATTTCCGACAGATCCGCCAGGATCGGCGATCGACGGCCCCCACACCGGATGCGAACGGGGCCCCGCCGCTCATCCCCCCGCAGGCGCCGCTGGAACAGCTGATTCTCGGCCCCGTGCCCGGTCCGCCGGAACCCGCACCGGAACCGGATGACGACCTTCTGTACGGCGTATCGACACTCGGCGAAGCAGGCAGAGTCCTCGACCGATATGTGATGGCGGCACTCGATCGGCCACCGGGAACGCACTTGCAGATCCAGCCGCTGGACGACGTCCTGCTCGTCGGTCCTGCTCCGGACGGTCCGGTCCGCGTCACCGCCGACAGCTATTTCCGCATCCCCTTCCGCCAACGACGCCGAGTCGGCCTCCTCATCGGCCACCGCGTCCTGCTGACCGGCCGTCGTAGCCGCGGAACGCTTCTCATCCATCCACCGACCGCTGGCAGCCGGTCTCCCCCACGTCGGAAACATGGTGTACTTCCAGCATCCGGACGGGGAATGGGAAAGCGGGCTGCACCCGGACCAGACCGTCATCAGCAAGGTTCTCGCCCTCACACCGTTGCGCGAGCGCATCATCCGCTCCGCCACGCGCAGCCGCTCAGAGGCCGGGCGGATCGAGAAACGGCGCAAGGCCCTGGGCAGCAAACCAGTGTTCGCCGGCACCCGCATCCCCGTCGACACTGTCCGCCGCTACCTCGCCGCCGGTAAGACCCCGGACGAGATCTCGGCCGCCTACCCGGATTCATATCTCCGGTAGCGGTTTCGGCTACTTCGACGTGTGACGGTGACTCGGTGGCCCAGCGACCGCAATCACCTCGTCACGACCCGTTTGCGCGTGTTCCGCGCAGTTTCTGGATACCTTCCGACTCGGAATCGGAGGCGGCCTACTTCGCGGTCGGGTCTGTGGCGGCGGCGCCGGGTCGGTCTGCCATTCCTGCCCGCATTCCGATCACGGCGGCCTCTCCACGCGAGGACACGTCGAGCTTTTTCAGCAATCCGGCAACATGGAACTTGACCGTGCTCTCGGCGACACCCAGTTCGGCCGCGATGGCCTTGTTGCGCCTGCCCGCCGCGATGAGCGCCAGAACTTCTCGTTCGCGGCGGTTCAAACTCGTCAGCTCGTGCCGCTGGGCAGGGGCGGCGGGCGGGTCGAGCGGGAGGCTGATGGTCACCCTGCTGCCCCAGCCCGGTAGTACTTCGATATTCCATTCGGCGTGCAGGGTTTGGACTCTGCCTTCGAGGCTGTGTCGTACGGTGGCCGAATCCAGGCGGCCCGCTGCGTCGTCGCGGATGTCGACGATGAGCCGATCCGCGGCACAGCTCCAGGCGATGCGCAGGCGTTCGAGGTCGGGTTGCGCCGCGAAGGCGAGCACGACGGATTGTGTCATCGCGCGGGCGCCGTGGGCGACCTCGCCCGGCAGGCGCCGGCCGTCGAGCGGCGGCGCGACGAATTCGGCGGTTATCTGCCGATGGTGCAGCAGTGGTCCCAGGTCTCGCCGCAACCGTTCGAAAGCGGAGACCGGTGCCTCTTCGGTAAGCGCCTGATCGGTCTCGCGCGCCGAGCGCAGCTCGATCAACGCATCCGAGGCGGCCGATGCCGCTGTGGTGCGCGCCCGCTGGTCGTCCAGTCCGGGCGAGCGCAGTGTCAGGAGCAGACTGCCGAGCACGGCTTCGTGGGCGGCGGTCAGTTCGGCCACCGCGCGGGCCCGCGCGGTCGACGCTGCCCGTGACTCCGCCAGGTAGTCCGGGCTGGCCTGTACCACCTGCTGCCGGATCGAGGTCGCCACCATCCCGAATACGGCCATGAGTTGGGCCGGACACGGCAGCTGCCGGGGATGCGGCGGAACGAGGACCAGGAGGGTGTCCACGCGGTCCCGTACTGCCCAGACCCACCGCCGGCCCCCGGTCAACGCTGCCTCGCCGGCGTAGCAGCCGGCCGGCTCGACAGCTGATTTGAGTTCCTCGAGCTCCGCGATGGTGATCCGGTCGACGATTTCCTCGGCACCGGCCACCTTGCGCGGCCGGCCGGTACATTCCCGGGTGAAGATCACCAACGCCCGATGCGGCCAATCACCGGCCAGAAAGCGTGACAGCCGAGACGCGATCCCCACCAGGGAGCCATCCACCACCTCTCGCAGTCCCGGCAATACGGACGCTCCCACGTCCGGCTGCACTATCGCCACATCACTCACCATCCCGAATGTAGAACCACCTGAGGCTCGGGCGGGGGCCGCGCACGGAGCCATCCAACAGGATAGGTTTTCCCGTCCCTTCGGTCAGGTCCGCACACAGTCGCCTGCCGATACCGTCGATCCAGCCATGCGATACGACGCATGGTTGCCCTCGTTCGACGTCATCGGAGGATCAACCCGAATGCCACAGCAGGTCCGCGGAGTCATCGCCCGGAAGCCCGGTGCGCCGGTCGAACTGACCGATATCGTCATTCCCGACCCCGGCCCGGGGGAGGTCGTGGTGTCGGTGGCCGCGTGCGGGGTGTGCCATACCGACCTCACCTACCGTGAAGGTGGCATCAACGACGAGTTCCCGTTCCTGCTGGGCCACGAAGCGGCCGGCACCATCGAGAGCGTCGGCGAGGGGGTCGACTCCGTCGCGGTCGGCGATTTCGTAGTGCTGAACTGGCGAGCAGTCTGCGGTAACTGCCGGGCCTGCAAGCGCGGCCGGCCGCAGTACTGTTTCGACACTTTCAACGCGACACAGAAGATGACGCTGACAGACGGCACGGAACTCACACCGGCACTCGGTATCGGCGCTTTCGCCGACAAGACCCTTGTCCACGCCGGCCAGTGCACAAAGGTCGACCCCGCGGCCGATCCGGCCGTGGCCGGTCTGATCGGCTGCGGGGTGATGGCCGGGCTCGGTGCCGCGGTGAACACCGGCAACGTCGGCCGGGGCGATTCGGTCGCGGTGATCGGCTGCGGCGGTGTCGGCGATGCCGCCATCGTGGGTGCCCGGCTGGCCGGAGCGTCGACGATCATCGCCGTGGACCGCGACGAAAAGAAACTCACTTGGGCCCGCGAACTGGGCGCCACTCACACCGTCGACGCCACCACCGCCGACACCGTCGCCGCCGTGCAAGAACTGACCGGCGGGTTCGGCGCCGACGTCGTCATCGACGCCGTCGGCCGACCCGAAACCTGGCGGCAGGCTTTCTACGCCCGCGACCTCGCCGGCACCGTGGTCCTGGTCGGCGTGCCCACCCCCGATATGCGGCTCGACATGCCGCTGATCGACTTCTTCTCCCGCGGCGGGGCGCTGAAATCCTCCTGGTACGGCGACTGCCTGCCCGAACGCGATTTCCCGATGCTGATCGACCTGTACCAGCAGGGACGACTGCCGCTGGACAAGTTCGTCACCGAACGGATCGGCCTCGACGAGGTGGAGCAGGCATTCCACACCATGCACCAGGGCAACGTGCTGCGATCGGTGGTCGTGCTGTGACCGGGCGGCTCCGCATCGAGCAGGTGGTGACCTCCGGAGTCTTCGAACTCGACGGCGGCACATGGAACGTCGACAACAACGTCTGGGTCGTCGGCAACGACGACGAGGTCGTCGTGGTCGACGCCGCACACGAGGCCGGACCCGTCATCGAAGCCATCGGCGACCGCAATGTCGTCGCCATCGTCTGCACGCATGCCCACAACGACCACATCACCTTCGCCCCCCAGCTGGCCGAGGACACCTGCGCACCCGTCCTGGTCCACCCCGGAGACGATCCCCTGTGGCAGCAGACCCATCCGAGCCAGAAGTACTGGTCACTCACCGATGCCCAGCGCATCGCGGTGGCCGGCACCGAGCTGCGCATCATCCACGCACCCGGGCATTCACCGGGATCGGTGTGCCTCTACTTCCCCGAAGCCGCCGCCCTGTTCTCCGGCGACACCCTGTTCGCCGGAGGCCCGGGAGCCACGGGCCGCTCGTTCTCCGATTTCCCCACCATCATCGGGTCCATCCGCGACCGCCTGCTCACCCTCCCCGAGCACACCCGCGTCTACACCGGCCACGGCGACGGCACCACCATCGGCACCGAAGCGCCCCACCTGGCCGAATGGATCGCGCGCGGCTACTGACCGGCTCCCTACGAACGTACCGTCCAAACCATGCTCGGAACGCATACGCGCGGCCGACCTCACCACCGTCGAACACGCGACCGGTCCGACCCGTACGTAACTCGAACACACCGCCGCGCTGACCGTCACCATGCTCCTGTTCGCCGAAAACCTCATCACCAACAGCGCCTGCGGATTCTGCGGCAGAACAGCACTCAACGACGATCGAAACCGACACTCTGATCCAGCTGCCGGACAAGCTCCGTTGCGGCAATCGGGGTTCACCACTACAGGAGGGCTACCCGCCGCCGGCCTGTTCACCATCGACGGCACCCCTCTCGTAGTCCGCGAGGACGTCGGACGGCACGACGCGGTAGACAAGGTAATCGGCTGGGCACTGCGCGAAATAGGCAGGGCGAGAACGTCTTTCGCCCAGACGGGCAGCTGTCCGGGATAACCGCCGTCGGCCCGGACCAGCCGGATGGTGGAGAACCTGCCGCGCAGTGCGGTCAGGAGTCGGTGCGCGGCGTCGCGGTCCTGGGTCGAGGCAGCGGTGACGACGGCGAGCAGCAGTCCGTTCACGCACCCGCGGGCGGTCGCGCAGTGCGTCGACGATGCGCTGCCACGCCCCGCTGTGGGACCAGCGGGCGAAGACTGCGCACACCGTCCCGGCTGGCGGGAACTCCATCGGCAGTCGCCGCCACGCGATACCACCGCGGACGATGTACAAGATGGCGTCCACTATCAGACGGCGGCAATGCTGGTCGTCTCGACGAGTCGATCAGTCCGTTGATGTCGGTGTCAGCTCGGCGCCGATTCTTTCCGAATTCCCGACTTCTCCAATTTGTCGACGATCGGGAAGGCCAGCCAGCGTGCGAAGAGAATTGCGACTGCACCTGCGACAACCTTGCCGATGATCAGCGGTACCAAAAGATTGGGTTGCACGTTCGCGGCATACGCCAGGTGGCCGCCGAGGGCGTCCGTTGCGCAAACCATGAATGCAATAGCGATCACCTTGTCCCTCGGGCGAAGTGTGGGTACCAACCGGAACAAGGCCAGCACATTCGCGAGAGCCGCGACGAGCGCAGCCGTGCCGTCAGCGCTGAGCCCTAGTCGACGACCGATCACGCCCAGCGGCTTGGTGCAATAGGTGCACAGCACATAAACCATGGGGAAGACCCCGGCCAGGATGAGGCTTACGTAGCCTGCGACTTCCAGCGCGCGGAACTGATCGACCTCGTCGGCAATGATGGGATCGAGTCCCCAGCCGCCCAGCAGTTTGCTGAAAAAGCCGGTGAAGTACTCGACGATGACAAGTGCGAAGACGATCTTGGCGAACCAGTCGACGCCGCGGCCGAACCACATGAACGTCCTGAGTGTCGCTTCAGGAGCAAAACGAAGCCCCGCGGCAATCGCGATCACCAACACAGTTACCGGCGCCAACCCTAAAAATAACGAGCCCCAACCAATATCGAATCGCCAGCTCGATTCCGCATCTGTGCTGACGTCCGGTCGCAGCATTGCACCAGTTTTGAGCGCGAGTATGCTCAGCAGCGCGCTCAGCGGGACGGTGAGGATGCCCGACATGATGCCCAATCCCAGGTAGCGGTGGTCCGCGCGCGGAATCATGGCCATGCCCACGGGAATGTAGAACACCAGTGTCGCGCCGAGCGTGAATGCGAGCAGCGAGGCGAGTATCCACCCGCCTAGGCTGTCGGCGGTAGTTTCGGCAAGCTGGTATCCGCCCATGTCGACCGCGATCAGCGAGGCGGCGATCGCAGGGTCGGCCCCCATGACGCGTAGGCCCGGGGCGACGTAATGCTCGATAAGGTTCGCAATATAGGGCAGTGCCGCCATGATGCCCGCAACCGGGATGAAAATGGGACCGATGGAATAGACACCGTCTAGAAATGCCTTCCCAACTCCACGCTCTGGACGGACGATTGCTCCGATAACCCCCACAACGACGAAGGCCATAATGATGTACATGATGATGGAACCGATTTGAGCCACGGCGAGCCCTTCTCCCGGAAGGTTGGCTGCGCGATCGGCAGATTGCACAGCCGTGGTTGTGCCTGATGTCAGGCGGCAGTTGTTGGCTTGAATTCCCGACTCTGCAGTGTGAGCCGTTTCCGCCCGCGGGCGAATGCCCCGGGTTCATTGACGGCGTGCACACTGAGAAGTTGGTCGCCGCGGTAGTATTCGATCACGAGTTTGTCCGCGGCGGGTGTTGACGATATCTGACAGCGATCGTAGCCGTCGATCAGACCGACCATCTGGAGCGCTAGATGGCCCTGGGTCGACCAAAACCAGGGCACGGGAGGCCATTCTGGCTGGCAGCCCATGATCCCTGCCGCTGCAGCCTTGGCTTGAGTGATCGAGTTGTGCACCGATTCGAGTCGCAACGGCGCCTGATCCGGCACAGGATGCGGCTGAATTGTGCAGTCACCGACTGCAAATACTCGGTGGTGACTGGTCCGACCTTGCTTGTCCACTACGATGCCGTTGGCAACCGACAATCCGAGTTGCTGGGCGAGCTCTACGCGCGGTTCCATACCGATACCCACTACGACAAGTTGAGCGGGCACACAGGTGCCGTCGTCGAGCTGAACTGCTGAGACGCGACCTCCCTTGGTGACGATGCGTTGCGCCGAGACGTTGAGGTTGACCGTCGTGCCGGTTGCTCGGTGCGCTCTCAGCAGGAAGTCCGACAGCTCGGGCGCCGCGGCGCGTCCCAGTAGGTGGGGAGCGGCTTCGATCAGGGTCACCGACTTGCCCAGCCCACCTGCGAGGGACGCGACCTCGAGACCGACGAATCCACCCCCGATGATCACGATATTCTCGGCGGTGTCGAGCTCACTGGACAGCGCCGTGGCGTCGTCGATCGTGCGCAGATAGTGCAGACCTGCCGCGTCGGCGCCAGGGATGGTCAGCCGACGCGGGCGCCCACCGACGGACAGGACCACGTATTCGAAGTTGTGTGTCCGGCCATCGGAGGACGTTGCTCGCCCGACACCCGTTGGATCTTCTGGTAGCTCGATATCGACGATGCGGGAGTTGGTCAACACGGTGATGCCGAGTTTCTGGTAAGCCTGCGCTTTACGCAGCTGCAGGTCTGCAATATCCTTAGAGCCGGTCAAGAACGCCTTCGACAGCGGGGGGCGCTGATAGGGCATGTACGGTTCGGAGCCGACGATGGTGATGTCGGCCTCGTATCCTAGATCGCGTAATGACAGCGCTGCCTGAGCACCGCCCTGTCCTGCTCCAACGATCAGCGTTCCGGTCATTGCTGAACCTCAGGAACTTCGATCTTGAGGCCGGCAAGAACTCGAGTCAGCTCTATCTGACATGCGAGCCGACTGGTCTGCCGACGCTCGGCCATCGTGCAGTCGAGCATGTCGTCTTCGAGGTCGGTAGGCGGGCCCACTCGGTCGAAATCTGCACTGTCGACATAGATATGACAGGTAGCACAAGCACCTGCTCCACCACATTCACCGATGATGCCGGGGACGCCCTCCTGCACGGCGGCCTCCATCACCGACACGCCGATGTCTGCATCGAGCTCGTGGACGCTGCCATCCTGGGCTTTGACAAAAATTGTAGTCATGATGATCCTTCGCTATTGATACTTTGGCCGACCGGTTTATTGCAGGACGCCATCCAGCTCGATGACCTCTTGCGGGTAACGCGCGGGGTCTATCTGCGCGGCGGTCCGCCCAGCGGCCAGCCACCGTTCGACGCTGGCATGCACCTCCGGTGTCTCGAGGACTTCGGGGCGGATGTACCAAGTGGCCTCGCCCAACGCGTACGAGATCTTGGCGTCAACGGTGGCTAGCTCTTCGAGGGCAGTGGCAATTCTGATCTCTTCGTCGGTTGGAGCGGTGAAATTGACCAACTGCACCCCGGGAAAAGTTGCGTCAACCGCGGCCGACATCGAAAACGCATCGTCCACGATGTTCGCCAGCATGTCCTGCACCCGCCGCCCCAGCCCATCGAGGGTCGGTCCTGCTGCGAGGGCCTCGCGGAGCAGGGTGCCGGCGCTGGCAGCCAAGGTGATGCCCTGTCCGTACACCGGGTTGAATGACGCCACGGCGTCGCCCACAGCGAGGAAGCGGTCGGGTCCGACTACGGCCTCCCATTTTCGGCGGAGGTTCCCGGCCTGGTGATAAATTCGAATGTCGCTGACGGGTTCCGAGCGGCGGGCAATGGCACCCAGCAATGGCGTCGGCGCCTGATCGAGAAATTCCAGGAATGCGCCCTGCTCTCGTGGGGGGTAATCGCGCATCATGCCCACGGCCGATAGCGAGTGGACACCATTGTCCGCAGGTAGCAGAACGCCGCCCTTGAGGTGCCCGGGAATCGGCAGTGCGACGATGCCCCTGATATCGCCGAGCACGTCCTCGGGAATGCGGACGAATTGCGTGGCGTAACCCATGTAAGCCTCAGCACGCACCTCAGTAGGCTTGTCGTAGCCATGCTCGGTGAGCCAATCAGGAGAGCGGGTCCGACGGCCGGAGGAGTCGATGACCAAGTCGGCAGCGATGACTGATCCGTCCCGCAGGCGAACACCCTCTACGCGGCGTTGGTCGTCGGACAGGACGAGACCACGTGCCGAACCGTAGACGACGGTCACGTTTCCGAGCGATAGCACTCGGCGGCGAATAACGAGTTCCAGCAACGGCCTGCGGAATGCGATCGTGGGCAACGACTTCACACGCATGCGCCAACCCACCGAGGAAAGCAGAGGGCAGTCTGCCTGCTCGTCGAAGGTGTCGCATCCGGCCGCGAGCAAGTCGTCGGTGACTCCGGGTAGCAAGTCTTCGAGGCGCTCCAGACCGACAGGCAGCAGCGCGTGGATCTGGGTGCCCTGCGGGACGCCGGCCCTGGGCTCGGCTGTTTCGACCAATCTATCGCGTTCGATCAGCGTGATACGGGCAAAGTGTTCACTGGCTGCGGCCGCCGCGGCCAAGCCGCTGATGCTGGCACCGATGATTACAAGGTGTTGATTTTCCATTTCTTTTCCAGAATTGAGGTGCTGAGCGATTCGGATTCTTCAGAGCTCGAAATAGCGGTTGATTTCTGATCCTTTCCCCGACGGGTTAGGGGACTGGATTACAATCATTCGCGCGTGCCGGGGTGCCCAATATTTGGCGGACGACCCCTTGGCGACACGCACCGTGTCACCCACAGTCGCTACGACAACGATCCCGCGCGACTCGACGTGCAATTCGCCCTCGATGATGACGTTGATCTCATCGTTAGGGTGTACGTCCTCCCAACCGGCGCTGTCCAACTGCCATTCGCCGAGGGCAATCGAGTCGGGCCAGCCGGCCGCGTCGGGTTCAATGATCCAGCGGCTCGTCATCTTCGGCATGTCGGGGGAGTCCACCGTCATCGACGTTCGCCGGATCAACTGCACCGCAACATCGTCAGCAGACGTTTCGTCGACATCATTCATCTGGATCTCTCACTTCCCGTTGTGGTGGTGGGCCGGGGCGAGTCCCGGCACGCTGATGCGGTACATTTGTTCGCAAAGAGGTTCAGCAGGGCTGGCCTACCAGTTGTCCGTAGTGGGATCGACGTTGGTTGCAAAGAGTTTTCAAAGGTGAGCCATACCGCCGAGAGGATGGATTGTCGGCATGAACAGTGACCGTGCAACCGCGATGCCTAAACGGCGCCGTCTGGAGCCGGGGAGACGTAGCCGGATCATCGATGTCACTATCAGCGTTATTGCCGAAGAGGGTGCAGCAGGTACCACTCATCGCCTGGTGGCGAAGGCCGCAGACGTGCCGCTCGCTTCGACCACTTACTACTTCTCCTCGCTCGACGATCTCATCTTCGAGGCTTTTAAGCGTTACGCAACCAACCACATTGAACGGTACAAGCTGAGCATCGCGGCGACCGCAAGCCGAGACGATCTGCTTGCGACTCTGACCGAATTGCTGGTCGAATCGATAGACAACGAGTCTACTGCTTTGGCGGTCGAGCTTTACTCCATCACTATCAGCAAGCCGGCCTTCAAGCCGCTTGCCGATTACTGGATCAGGGGAATCGAAGCCGTCCTCCGCACCAGGATGACGCCGGCAACAGCGCGAGCCATCAACGCGCTCACTGAGGGCTATGGGATCCATAAGCGAATGGCCGCAAGGAACTTCAGCGCAGAAGAGTTGCATCAGCAGATCGAAAAACTGCTTCCCGCCGAAGAATTCGGAGATTATGGGCAGCCCGAATTGCCGCCGTCGCCCTGATCTCGACGTTGAGTATTGCGCTGTCAGCCGCGAGCAGCCTAGATAGGTACGGACTCTGGCAATCGACAGCATGGTTTACCTCCATGACATCCGGTTCGCGGTGACCCATGTCTCAGGTTAAGGTACATCTGTACCTTACATCTGTCCATCGCTGCGGGAAACAAAACGTGGCCGGATCGAGGGCAGTTGTTCGGCCGGGATCGGCAGATCCCAGGTCAGCGGCCGGAACGGGGTCCACAGTCCGGCGTGGACGAGTACGGCGATGTGTGCGCTCGAGACAGTGAATGCGCTCATGGTGGGTTCCTCTCCCCTACTGGCCGGCCCGATGAGTCCGGTGTCTGTGCCACGGTGTTTTCGCCGTCGGTGTTCGGCGCGAGGAGAGCCAGCAACGCACGGGCACGCCGTCCTGCCCCGGAGACGACTACTACTGGCCAGATCAACCTACGGTTGTGGATTAACTTCGGGATGCGGGACCCAAGGACGCGACGGCAACAGAAGTCCGCGTCCGGAGTGCGCGCGTCATCGAAACAGATTGGAAGCAGCACCAATTCGACGAGTGAAGCGGTGAGGACGATGTCGATAGCGGTCTCGCTGGGCACGATATGCCATCGACGGTGACGCCGACGGGGTTTCCACGGAGTCGGCCAGGATCATCCGCGAGCAGAAACGCAAGATCGCCGAGCTGGAGCAGACGATCGAAATCCTTTCTGCCGCAACATCTTTTTCGCGCGGGACAAGCACCCGCGACACCGTTAGTGTGTGAGTTCATCGCCGAGCACCGTGTCCGGTTCTCGATCACGGCGATCTGCCGGGCACTGCCGCGGCTGGGCATCGAGATCGCCCCGCGCACCTACCACGCGTGGGTTAGCAGGGCGCCGTCGAAACGCAGTCTGTGGGACACCACGGTCACCGAGGTGCTCGCCGGCTGTTACGAGCCCGACGAGCGTGGTCGCCGCAGGCCTGAGTGCCTGTACGGACTGGCCGCGTCCGTGTTCACTACTCACCGGAGCACACGTCGACGATTCGGCGCGAACCCATCGGAGTGATCGGGTCCATCGCCCCCTGGAACTACCCGTTGCAGATGGCGGCGTGGAAGATTCTGCCCGCGGTCTCTTCCGGAGCGGCAGTCGTGTCGAGGTGCTTGCCGACCGAGGCGAAGGCACCGTCACGATCTCCGGCTGAGACTCTGCCAGCCGGAACGAGGGCGTGCTCCCTGTGCGAATTCGGAGCACGCCCTCAATTCATCGCTGGCGCGCCGTGTCGATAAGGGGCCCGGGGCGTCGGCGCCTTGGCCAACTGTGCTACTCCTCGAACAGTTTCCTTTCGCGTAGATCGCTGACGTACTTGTTGATGAGCTGTGCCGACAGATGCGGAATATCTCCGGTGGGGCCGATGTCGGCGGCTCGCACCGCTTTCCGGAAGTTGTCGGTGGGCAGGGCCGAACCGCGGACCGGGGTTCCGGGACGGCGGTAGGCATGTAGCAGCGGGAGCAGCGAATGCTGTTTGTACGCATCGGGCAGCGCTTGCAGGGCCGTGTGGAATCGGCTCGACCAGTCGTCGTAGTCGTCGATTCGCTGGATCGGATGGCCCGCCTCGATCAGCCAGTCGACGAACTCGTCCAACGAGATGCCGTCGTCGTGTGGATTGACCACGTTGTAGGAGCGATGCCCGTGGGTGCCGTGTAGCCCGAGGGTGGTGACGGCCTCGGCGGTGAAATCGGCGGGCAGCACTTCGAGGCGCCGGGCGACTCGCTGGCCGCCGCGATCGACACCGGTTGCGCGCGACCGAATCTGGGCAGCACCGCCCTGACGACCTCTCCTGATGCAGCACCGTCATCGCCGAACACGGCGATCGGATCGGGGTAAGCGTGCCGGTGCGGACAACGTCGTCGGGACCGCGAGTGGTGCAGCTGTCGGGCGACAGGCGGTCACCGCACCGGATTTTGCAGCGCCCGATACTCGCCGGGCGTCATTCCCGTCTCCTGCTTGAAGACACGATAGAAATGCCGATCCGAGGCGAAACCGCACGCCGCGGCGATCGATTCGAGCGACCGGACACGGCCCGCGCGGAGCAACACCTGGGCGGTACCGATGCGACGGCGTCGCACCATCGCGCCGACACCCCCCTCGACGTGCTCGAACAATCGATACAGGGTGCGCCGCGACACCGCGCACGCCCGCGCGATCCGATCCGTGGTGAGATCCGGTTCGGTGTAATGACTCCGCACGAACGCCAGCACCTGCTGCCGGACCAGCGCCTGCGCCGACCGCTCGGTGAGCCGGCCCCCGCACGCCAGCAGAACCGCCGAAGCCATCAAGTCGACCGCGTGCTCGCCCAGCACCGCCGCGGCCGCCGGATCGCTCTGCTGCACCTCCAGCAGATCCCGGAAGAACCGCTCGATCACACCGATCGCACCGCTGGTGGGTATCCGGACATTGATCGGCAGCCGACCGATCGACACCCCGGTCCGCTCCACAATGCTGGACAGCGGCGCCTGCGGGAACACTATTCCCCACGTACTGCTGAAGTGCGTAGCCGACGGCTGGACGCTGTCGTAGAGGAGCAGCCCACCCGGCTCGAACGCGCTCGTCCGGCCGGCCCCTTCCAGGACGCCGCGGCCGGCGGTCGTAAAGAACGCCGACAGGACCGGCTCGTCCGGCCGATCCATATGCCGCCGCGACCGGTACACACTGATCGGCGTGCCTTCGACCAACGAGACGCTCACGTCACCGTAGGTCACGGCCCTGATCCGGCCGTGGAACCTCTCCCCCTGCGGGCTACTGATCCCCATCGGGTAATAGGATTCGGAGAGCACACCCTCCCACTGCTCGAGCGCCCGCTCGGGCTCGAACTCGAGCGTCGACCGTATGTCGACCACAGTGTTCACCGGGGTGCCACCCACCGGATGATTCTCGCACCGGGCTCGCCGGAACGGCGCCGAAATCCAGCCGCCTATCACAACTTCGGCAACACCACACTGACAAATCATGCCTAGGCACCGACAGATCGGGCCGGATCGCACGTGCCCGGCGCTTCCCCGCCATAGTCACGTACCACCGCGGCCTACGCTTCGCCGTGAACGGGACTGCCTGATCTCCAGCGGCGATAAACCTGAAAATACTACAGCGGCAGGCATATTCACCCCGCACACCGCAACATCCTGCCGCCACCACAGCGTAACCACGGAATTCGGGACAGAGCCGACAGTGAGTGATCCGCTGATGCCGGGCACCGAGCAGAACCTTCGCGAAGTCGCGTGCTGTGCCGCAGGCGGCATTGCCGGTGACGATGCGCTCGATCCTTCCGATGCCGTACGCGGCGAAGAATGCCCGCGCCCGGAACACGAAACCGATTGCCGTGACAGCCTTCTCGTCCGCCAAGGGCGACCCGACGCCCGAGTCCCGAATGGCGGCCCGGACCCAAGCATCGGATGATTCACGGGTGCCGCCGGGGCGGCGGGCGACTCGATATGATGGCCGGGGCGTCCGAGGGGGATCAGGCCCAGGGATCCGGAGTTCGGTAGCCGCTTGCGACGAGTGCGCGGAGCCGGTCCACCGTTCCCGCGTCGGTGGCGGCGGTGCCCCTGATCCAAGCGATCGAGACGGCCGCGAGGAACAGGTCACTCCCCGCCCCGAGTCCCGTACGGTGCCGGCGAGTTGCGCGGCCCGCAGATACTGGTCGGTGGCGGCGATGAGGGTATGGCAGGGGAGGGGTGAGCGGGTTGTCCGGCTCCTCCGTACCGAGTCGACCGTAAAACGGAGGCGGTATCCGATCAAATCAAGCGGGCGCACGGGCCGGGAGATTCACATGAATACCGCACGGTTCACGACGACGGCGTGTTCGGGGGTCGACCTCAATTCCTCGATTCGCTCGAATATGACGGCCGCCGCCAGGTCGCGGCGCTTCGGCAATCTCGCGGCCTCGGCCGCCGCCAGCGCGGTCGGCATCTCGCCGCTGGTGAGGTCGGTGCAGTAGCAGGGGGCGCCGGGCTGCTGGCGCCACGATTGCGCCAGGGGTCCGGCGTCGAATCCGTCGAATCCGGTGTCGTCGACCAACGCCATCCCCACCGCGCGATCTCTCTCGTCATCGGCCGCGACCGGGATGGCGATGCGGCCCTCGATACCCGCGGGCATACCCTTCCGGGCGAACGAGTTGGACCCGATCGCGTTCCATGCCTTGACGATCGGGCGGCCGAGCTGTTCGGCGACCCAGAGGCTTTCGACCTGACCGGCTTCGATGGCCTCGATGGCGGAGTCGCGTGACGGGTAATAGTTCGATGTGTCGATGACGACCGTCTCGGCGGGCACGGTGGCGATCAACGGCGCGATGTCCGGAAGCCGGTTCAACGGGATGGACAAGATCACAGCGTCCACATCCCGCACCGCGTCGGCCGCGGCAACCGCGCGCGCACCCGAGACCAGCATATCGGCGCCGATCGTTTCCGGGCCTCGTGAGTTGGCCGCCTTCACGTCGTGCCCGGCCGCACTCAACTTCAGAGTCAGGGTCTTGCCGATGAACCCGGTACCGATGACACCTATCTTCATGCAGAAACTCCTTCTGTTCTCACCATTTCATTCCACGCAGGACGCTCGTTCTGCCCGTCCGGTCACACTGGACATCCACGCGCAGCCTGCGCTCGGGCCGACCTGCTCCACCCGCATGGCCTCCCGACTGCACCACGCCCGAGAAGCAAAACGGAGGCAGCATCCGTATTTGAACAGCATAAAACGGAGGCAGCATCCGGTCAAGTCCGGTGTCGGGAGTTTCCACGCCACTGCCCGCGCAAGAACATCAATCGGACACTGGTCTCTGTGCTGCGACAGGTCAACTCGACGCTGCGCGGGGATGGGCGGAGTACTTCCGCTACGGCGTGCCGAGCGCGACGTTCCAGTTCCTCACCAACGGGCGAGAAGAATGGGAGCGCGCAGCGGCGTTGGTCCGGCGCTTTCGTCAGCCGAACAGGAATGCGCTGCCGGTATTCGCGCTACCGGCGGCGCTGCCGGTCGCCATGAGGACACGCACCATGCTGACCGCGGTGATCAACGATCTGCCGCCGAATACGGAGGCAGACGAAATCCTCTACCTCGGCATGGGAATGACGCTGCACGTCGCCCTCCGCATCGCGGTCGCACGGCCCGCACATGTCGGCAGACAGGCACTGATCGAGCGGGCCGCCGCCGCATCCGCCATCACCACGCCGCTGCTTGCCGAACACCCGGCCGGGGACCGTCCCGGCTGAGCATTCTCGGACCAGCGGAACGGGGCGCCGAGTCTCGCCGCGAAAGTCCTTCCGCGCCTTGCGCTTTACGTTGTTAGGCGGTGGCGGCTCGGTCGCAGAGTTCGGTGCGCAGTGTGGCGAGGAATTCCGTACTGGATTTCGGGGGTAGTGCCTGGACGCTGAGCCGGTCCATCACCGACTTGTACGCCTGCACGTCGCGTTGCCTGTCCAGATAGACCGAGCTGGTGAGCTGTTCGGTGTAGACGATGTCGGGCAGTTCCGGTTCGGGGAAGCGCAGGATGCTGAACGGGCAGCCCGGAGAGGCGGAACCTCCGGCAGCGAAGGGCAGCACTTGAATTCGCACGTTGGGCAGTGCCGCGGTCGTGTCGAGAAGGTGATCGATCTGGTCGCGCAGGATGTGAACGCCGCCGACCGGACGGCGGAAGGCACTCTCGTCGATGATCGCCCACACCAGCGGCCCGCTGCGCCGGGCAAGGATCTGCTGGCGCCGGAGCCGGAGGTCGACGCGGCGGTCGGTCTGTTCGCCGTCCCCCGCGGAGACGACGGCCCGGGCGTAGTCGGCGGTCTGTAGAAGGCCCGGAACGAATTGGGGTTCGTAGGACCGGATGGTCGTGGCGGCCTGTTCGAGCCCGAGGTAGGTTTCGAACCACGACGGCAGCAGGTCGTTGTAGTGCTGCCACCAGCCCGGCTGGTTCGCCCGCCGGGCCATGTCCAGATACAGCTCCCGCCGCTCGGAATCGTCTACACCGTAGAAGGTGAGCAGGTCGCGGACGTCGCGCTCCTTGAACCCGGTGCGCCCCAGCTCCAGACGGCTGATCTTGGCGTGCGATCCGCGGATGGTGTAACCGGCCTGCTCGCGGGAGATCCCGCGATCCTCCCGCAGGCCGCGTAGCCGGCTGCCCAGTGCGATACGCAGCACCATCGGCCCACGGTCGGCGGTCAGCAGCTCCGCATCCTCGTCGTGCTCATCGGTCATGTGCCGCCTCCGGCCACGGTAGGGGTGGGACCTTCGTCAGGGGTACTGCGCGCCCCATTCACCGATCGTATCCGCTGACTGTGCAACTCTCGAATCCTGCAGCGGCGCACCGGCGTCGGGCCAGGTCCGGCGGCCGACGACGAGGTCCCCCGCCCCGGAACGGCGAGCGAATCCTTTGTGGCACTTACCGTCACGGATAAACAGACCCGTAGGTTCCCCGTATCGCCAGGGCGGCAATGAATGTCACTTCCCTCGGTTTCCCGGCACACCGGTGGTGACCGGCCGTAGACTCGGCGCCGTCGCAAGCAGCCCGCTCGGGACGGGGTAGTCGTGGGGGCGCCACCAGGGGGCTCGTGCCGGGGACATCGATGCCGTCGCGCCGAGCATCGCCCATGCCTACGGCTGTGCGCCGAGTGGCGACGGACACCTCGTCGGCGGCGTTGCGCGCACGCCCCGACGACCACACCATTCTGGGAGACTGACATGGCAACACCCGGGCCCACGATCACCGAGCAGGACATCCGCACCAAGCTGTCGGACATCCTGACCAGCCCCAGCATCGACCTGGCGACCTCCAGCAACGGCGTAAACTGGTGTTCCAACGCGTTTTTCGCCGTACTGGACGACGATCCGTTCCGGCTGACCCTCGTCCTCGAGTCCGCCGGCCGGACCCTGGAGGGCCTGCGGTCGAATCCGAACGTCGGCGTCAAGATCGTCCCCTCCGGTTTCCTGCAGCCCTTCGCACAGGGGCTCGGCACCGCCGCGGTGCGCGACGCCGCAGGCCGCGACGAGACGTTCGAAGCCTTGCGCCGCAAGGAACCTCAGATCGAACCGTTCCTCGCCGCACCGGTCGACCCCGTGGTGATCACCATCGAGTGGTGGCGCGTCACCCACGTCGAGGGCGGCTGGCTGCCCGGGCGGGTCCTCACCCGCACCACGCCCGCCGGCACACCGTGACCGAACCATGACCAACCGGCCCCGCGGAGCCGCCGTGCACACCGAAACCTGTTAGGTTGCAGCAATACTCGTCCTGCCCCACAGAGAGGGCAACGGCGAGCCCCTGACTCTGCCGGTCCCGTTGCCGCACCCGACGCGCGGTTCTACGCTGATGAGCCGAGTCATCCCAGTACAGAGAGGTTGTCATGCCCGAGGTGTCCGAACCCACCCTCGTCACGGGGGTCCGCATACCGGTCGGTGTGGACACCAGCCGAGCCAGCATCGCCCGCGTCTACGACGCCACCCTGGGCGGCAAGGACAACTACGACGTCGACCGCAACGTACGGGACAAGGTCGCCGAAATCGCGCCCCAGCAAAGCGATGTCGCGCGCATGAACCGGCAATGGCTGCACCGCGTGGTCCGCTACCTGTCCGGCCCGGCCGGTATCGACCAGTTCCTCGACATCGGCGCCGGCCTGCCGACCGTCGGCAACACCCACGAAATCGCGCAGCAGCAGAACCCGGCCGCGGCCGTCGTCTACGTCGACAACGACCCCGTCTGCAACATCCACGGCCGGGTCCTGCTGGAAAGCAACGACTACACCCATTTCGTGCCCGCCGACCTCACCGAACCCAACACCCTGCTCGCCCACCCCGAGGTCGTCGCCCACCTCGACCTCACCCGCCCGCTGGCGCTGATCCTGTGCGGCATCCTCCACCACGTCGACGACCACCTCGACCCCGCCGGCATCATGCGCCACTACATCGACGCCATCCCCACCGGCTCCTACGTCGCGATCACCCACTTCGCCGATCCCGACGACGGCACCGAGGCCCACGAGATGGCCATCGAGCTGCAGAACCGGTTCATCAACGCCGGACTCGGATCGGGCTGGTACCGCACCCACGACCAGATCGCCTCCTACTTCGGCGATCTCGAACTGCTCCCACCCGGCCCTCACCTCGGACCCGACCTCGCCGAACTCGACGACTGGTGGCCGATGGGCCCCGAACTCGAACCCCGCTGCACCGAAAAACGCCTGCTCCTCGGCGGAGTCGGCCGCAAGACCGGACCATCGAATCCGGTCGTGACGCCCCTGCGCCGCCGCACCGACCGATAACCGTGCCCCGCTCGCCGAGAGACGACAAACGATGACCTCCTACGACGACCTGTCCGGCCCCACCTTGCGCGATGACCGCTGGCAATACCTGCAATTCCCCATCGGCGACGACGAGACCTGGACCTACGCCGAACCCGACGCCAAGACCGATGTCGGCGACGGCGCCGTCTCGGTCCGTATCGACGAGTTCACCCGCTCCCATCCCCAGGTCCAGCTCCTCGACAACCCCAAACACCTGCTCGTCTCCACCGAGGAATTCGACCTCACCACCGGGCCACGCACCTTCGCCGTCGACATGACCGCCGAGAACATCGGCTCCACCGGCGAGGACTATCGCGACGGCTTCGCCGCCTTCAACGTCCTCGACATGGCCACCGCCGACATCTTCGACCTCATCGTCACCAGCCGCCACGCCTACGCCATCCACGAACGCCTCTACGTCCCCGGCGTCATCGACCCGGCCGACGCGTTCACCCACGTCGTCCACGCACCCCTCGCCGGCATCTCCCCCCGCCCCGGCCATCACCACCGCTACGCCATCACCCTCGACCCCGCCCGCCACACCGTCACCTGGCGCATCGACGACACCCCCGTCTACACCGCACACCCGGCAACCCTGCCCGGTTCGGTACGCATCGGATTCGGAATCATCACCCTCCACCCGATCGCCGACGGCCACTCCACCTCCCTACGCGGCCAAGGACTGCACGGCCACTGGCGCCACTTCGACATCACCTGACCCGCGGCGACAGCCGTCGATCCGATCCGGGCCAGGGGTGGCCGGGGCGCTCAGAGTGAGAGCGCAAGCGCCCCCGACCGACTGACCACTCCGCGGTCGGACCGACCCGCCCGCGAACTTTCGAGTGCATAGTGCCGAGTGCGCGGGGTAGTGCGCCGATATGACGCGAGGTGGCCGAGCGGAAGGTGCGCGCCCGGCCGCCGAGGCGAGCAGAGCATACGGCCGCTGATACGGAGGAGTGCGTTGTGAGTACTTATGTGACGACCAATCCGACCACCGGTACCACCGAGCGCGAGTTCCCGGGGCTGGCCGACGACCAGATTTCGGAGGTCGCCGAACGTTCCGGCGCGGGATTCGAGACATGGCGGCACACGCCCGTGGCCGAACGGGCCGCCGCGCTGGCGCGGACCGCGGATCTGTACGAGAAGCGGTCGGCCGAGCTGGCGGCGACCATCACGAGGGAAATGGGCAAACCGGCGAAGCAGGCGGCCGAGGAGGTGCAGCTGTCCGCGGATATCTATCGCTGGTACGCCGAGCACGGCCCCGACCTGCTGACCACCGAGCGGCTCGATCCCCAGGGCGCCGAGGAGTCGGTGGTTCGGACGCTACCGATCGGGCCGCTCGTCGGGGTGATGCCGTGGAACTACCCCTACTATCAGGTCGCGCGCTTCGCCGCGCCGAATCTGTTACTGGGCAATACGGTCGTGCTCAAGCACGCCTCTATCTGCGCGGCCTCCGCACAACTCATCGCCGATGTATTGCACGAAGCGGGGATTCCCGACGACGTGTACATCAACGTGTATGCGAGCGCCGGCCAGGTCGCCGAACTGCTGGCGCATCCGGCGATCCGCGGAGTATCGCTGACCGGCAGTGAGAAAGCCGGCGCCGCGGTCGCCGCGGAGGCCGCGAAGAACCTGAAGAAATCGGTCCTCGAACTCGGCGGTTCCGACCCGTTCATCCTGCTGGATACCGACGACATGGCCAGGACCGCCCGGATCGCCGCGCGGGCGCGACTGTCGAATGCGGGGCAGGCGTGCAATTCGCCGAAACGCTTCATCGTCGTCGGCGAACTCTACGACGACTTCGTCCAGGCGCTGGTGGATCAGTTCGATCGCGCGGTCGTCGGGGATCCTGCGGACCCCGAAACCGAGGTGGGCCCCTTGTCCTCGGTGTCCGCGCGGGACAATGTCGCCGACCAGATCCGCACCGCCGTGCGGCAGGGTGCGACGCTGCACACGGGCGGCTCGCCCGTCGAGGGTGACGGAGCGTTCCTCGAACCCGCGGTCCTCACCGGCATCACCCCGGAAATGGACGCCTACTCCGAGGAGATCTTCGGCCCCGCCGCGATGGTTTATCGGGCCTCCTCCATCGACGACGCGGTGCGGCTCGCCAACGACGTCGGCTTCGGCCTGAGCGGATCGGTGTGGAGCACAGACCTCACCCGAGCCGCACTGGTCGCCGACCGCCTCGAAGTCGGAATGGCCTACATCAACGAACACGGAACGACGTTGCCCGGCTTACCGTTCGGCGGCGTCAAACGCTCCGGTTACGGACGCGAACTGGCGCGCTGGGGCATGGGCGAATTTGTCAACACCAAACTCCGCCGAACCTCGGCTCGCTGACCGGGTAGCGCCGCCACAGCCGACTTCATGAGGCACACGCATTGTTGAGAGGATCGGTGAGAATGCGCTGAAAGAATATATTTCATGCGGCGCGGTCCATTCATTCCGCCGGCCGATGGGTGGGAGAATTCGGCATCGGTAACGAAAGGTCGGTGTCTTCGGTGGCTGGTATCCCGAAAGTTCAGGTCGGCCGGATGGGGCAACGATGAGACGGCGCGATCGATTCAGGGTCGCGGTGGTCGGTGGGAGCATCGCCGGGTGTGCCGCCGCCCTCGCGATCACGCGGTCGGGCGGTGCCGTCGTCGTATCCGAGCGCAGCAGCGCCCGTTTGCACGACCGTGGGTTCGGTATCGGTATGCCGCACAGCATGCGCGACACCCTGGCCGATGCCGGGTATCTGGACGCGACGATGCCGATACATTCTGTGACGCACCGGATCTGAATTTTCCCCTACATCCATCCCTCCGACACCGGCCACCCTGGCGGTCCCCGCATCCTCTAGACCATCACACATACCCTCGATCTCGACCCGTGCCTGCTCGAGCCATCGCGCCGCAGCCTCCAGGAACTGGGTAACGCCGGTTCCGTCTCCGTCCTCGACGTCACCGCCCGCTTCCTCGCCGCTCCGCCGCCCGACCCCGCCGAAGGAATACTGCTCGCCGTCGGCCCCGGTCTCACCGTCATCGTTTGCCGCTGCTCCTGGCACGGGCGGGCATACACCGCCGATCGTCCGGACCGACGGACCCGCCGAGGACCGCGTGTGGCCGGACAGCTCGCCTCTCTGCGGCACTTCAGGCCGGATCACGCTGCGCGGGACGCAGGAGAAGCCTGGACTTGCGAAGTAGCAATCCGGTAGCATCACATACAGAATCGCAGTTCAACGGTGGAAATCAGACAATTCTGCATCTTATCGCGGATGTCGCATACGATATCCGACCGCCTCGCGCGTAGTTCGGATAACTACATAATTCCGACGTACTGACAGCACGCAGTTCTTTCGAGTCCGTTCACCGGACCGCCATCGCCGCCGCAGCACAAATCGGCCTCGCGTGATCACCGCACCCGTCCCTGCCGATCACCTCGACCGAACAGCAGAGAGGCAGCAGCCATGACCACCGGCAACGCTCCCATCCACCATCATTGCGACATTCTGCGCACAATCTACGCCGACGTGGGAGAGCGGGCGATTACCCCGCCGATCGGATCACTGTGATGCGTGCGGAGATTCCGGTAGCCGTTCCCGCCGCACCCGGCCGCATCCCCGTGCTGGGTCACCTGATCCCGATGACCCGCCGACCAGTGGAATTCATCCGGGAGATGAGCGCACTCCGGGGGCTTGTCAAGATACGGCTGGGCACGGAGGAGGTCTACCTCGTAACCGATCCGGCGCTGGTCCACGAAATACTGGTGCCCCAGGGCGCGGCGTGCGAGAAAGGTCGCCTGTTCGATAATCTTCGGACGCTTCTGGGGAACGGATTGGTCACCTCGTCGGAGCCATTACACATGCATCAGCGCAGAATTTCGCAACACGCCTTCAAACCCGCGGCACTATCCAGTTACGTGCCCGGGATCGGGGAAAACGCCCGCCGAGCCACCGAATCCTGGCGGCCGGGGCAACGGGTGGAATTAGTGGACGTGTTGGACCAATTCACCTTGAAGACCGTGATGAACACAATTTTCTCCGCGGAACTGAACCCGCGCGGTGCCGAGGAGGTGACCCGCCTGCTGCCGACGGTGCTACAAAGCGTGGCGGCAAACACGTTCGTGCCCCGATTCTGGACGAGACTCCCCACTTCCAGAAACCGGCGGTTCCGCGAGCTGAGCGGGAGAATTCGATCGGTTATCGATGAAATCATAGCCAGCTACCGGCTGTCGGAACCCGACCCCGAGCATTCCGGCCTGTTATCGACGATCCTGACCACCCGGGACCCCGAAGATGGGGAAGGTATGTCGGATATCCAGGCCCGGGACGAGCTGATCACATTCATGATCACCGGCTTCGTCACCGCCACCAGCACCCTGGCTGCCCTGTTCTACCAGCTCAACCGCCATCCGAACGTGGAAGGACGGCTGCATCACGAACTCGAGGATGCGTTGGGCGGAAGACAGGTCTCCGAGGAAGACTTTCCGCACCTGACATACACACGCAACGTGATTACCGAAACGTTGCGACTACACGCACCGACCTGGTTCCTCATGCGCAGGACGACCGATGAGATGCGGCTGGGCGGGATCGATATTCCGGTCGGCACGGAACTGCTGTTCGCTCCACCCGCCCTGCACCGAGATCCGGCCGTGTACCCCGATCCCTCGGCCTTCGACCCCGACCGCTGGGTCGATCGGCCGCCACACAGTCTCCCCAAGGGAGCCTTCGTCCCGTTCGGAAACGGTCGCCGGATGTGCATCGCCGCATCCTTCGCACAGACGGTGATGCTCGTGTTCGTCGCGACGGCGTGCGCCCGCTGGCGGCTGGTCGAGGATCCGCTGATCGACCGCTCACCACTGTACAAAGGGGCAATTTCCCGATTCCCCGAGCTACCGGTCACCGTGATGGCCCGCTGAGCGTACTGATCACGGACGCCGACAGCTCGGTCGGTGCGGTCGAACACGCGGCGCTCCCCTGGCCCTGTACACCGAAAGTTGATGCGGCACTTCGACTTACCGCGCTGAACGCACACGTGGCGGCGCTCCGTCGTCGGCCCGACAGCGCGGCCGAGGCGACTGCTCAAGGGTGCGGTGCCGTGGCCCGGATGCCGGCCAGTACCACGCCGACGATGCGCTCCGCGTCCGGGCGGGTGAACTGGCGCACGCCGCGGTTGACGATGAGACGCACCGGGCCGGAGATCATTTCGCCGAGGAAGGAGCTGTCGACCGGGGGGAGCTCGCCGCGGCCGACGGCGAGGTCCACTCGCCGCCGGATGGCGGCTCCGCGCTGCTCGAGGATCCTGGCCACCGTCTGCCGGACGGCGGGGTTCTCGCGGGTGGGCTGGGTGGCCAGTTCGAGGGCCCGGCCGAACGGCGTGTTCAGGCCGCCGGCGAGAGCCACCAGGTAGTCGACCAGGTCGCGCTGGATGTCGCCGGTGTCGGCGATGGACGCGAGATCCTCGGCGTATTGCAGCAGGGCCTCGGCGACCAGTTCCTCCCGGTCGGGCCAGTTGCGGTAGACGCTGGTCTTGTGCACGCCGGCGACCTCGGCGACCTCCTCGTAGCGGAAGCCCGCGATGCCGTCGCGCGCCACGAGTTCGGCGGTCGCGGCGAGGATCTGCGCCCGCACCCGCGCGTTGCGGCCACCGGGGCGCCGCGCGGGCGGCCGGTCCGCGGTCCCGTCGACCATCGCCGCGCTCACCTCCTGTTTCGTGTTCGGGTGCCGATTGTCGCCAGCCGCGGCGTTGCGGTGCAAGCCGGGCATACGTATGCTCACTAAAAGCGACATATTGTTTCTTTTAGTTATCGGTCGCGCATCCCTCTCAGCGAAACTGGAGCGCACACGTGAACATCCTCGTCTCCGGAGCCGGTATCGCCGGGCTCGCCTGCGCACTCGAGTTCGGCGCCCGCGGCCACGACGTCACCGTTGTCGAGTACGCCCGCCGGCTCCGGCTCACCGGCACACCCATCGACATTCGCGGCGCCGCGATCGAGGCCGTGGACAGGATGGGACTGCTCGCGAAGATCCGGAAGCAACGAGTCCGGGTGTCCGAGCTGACCCGGTTCGTCGACAGCCGGGGCGAGCCGGTGGCCCGGATCCCGATGGCGGAGATCAGCGACTCCGACGACGACATCGAGCTGCTCCGCGAGGACCTCGTGCGCATCCTCGCCGATGCGCTTCCGGATACCGCGGTGATCCGCTTCGGCGACTCGATCGAGACGCTGACCGACAGCGGCGACGTGCGTTTCGCCTCCGGCGACATCGGGCGGTACGACTTGGTGGTCGGTGCCGACGGCCAGCACTCCGCGGTACGCGGGCTGGTGTTCGGGCCCGAGGAGGACTACCTACGGCATCTCGGTGTCTACTTCGCTCTCGCCGATCTCCCCGGCGAGGCGCATTCCGGGGGCGCGAACTCTATATACAACGTCCCCGGCCGGATGGCAGGCGTCTTCCGGTACCGAGGCAAGGCCGTGGCGAACTTCCAGTTCCGTTCGGCGCCCATCGATTACGACCACCGCGACCTGAACGCACAGAAGAAGATCCTCCTCGACGCCTTCGCCGGCCACCGGTCATGGCGGATCCCGGAGCTGCTCGAGGCGGCCCGCGCCGATCCCGGCTTCTTCTTCACCTCCGCGAGCCGGATCCACCTGCCCTCCTGGCACCGCGGCCGCGTCGTCCTCGTCGGGGACGCCGGGTACTGCCCGGCCTACCTGTCGGGCCGGGGCACCTCGCTGGCGCTCACCGGCGCTCGCTTTCTCGCCGAGGAACTCGAACGGTGCGGCAACGACCACACAACCGCGTTCGCGCGGTACGAGGCCCGGCTGCGGCCCTACGTCGCCTTCGCCCAGGACCGCGTCGAGGGCGGCCGCGACCGCATAGTGCCGGCCACCTGGGCCGACATCGCCGCCCGTAACCGGGCGCTGCGAGCACTCGACACCGGCATCGCCGAAACCCAACGCGCCGAAGAGAATCCATAATGACGGACACGTTGGAAAACCCCGCCGTCCGAGAACACCGCTGGCGTGGACGCCTCATCCTCTGGGCGGCCGTTCTCACCCTCGCCAACGTCCTGGCCGACGTGGTCATCGGCTCGCCCATGATGGTCCTGCCCCAGCTGCTGGAGCATTTCGACACCGACCAGGCCGCGTGGCTGAATGCGAGCGCGATGCTGGCCGGGGCGATCTGGTCGCCGCTGCTCGCGAAGAGTTCCGACCTCTTCGGCAAGCGCCGGATACTCATCGGCACGCTGCTGCTCGCCTGCGCGGGAGCGCTGGTCTGCCTCGCCGCCCCCAACGTCTGGATCTTCCTGGTGGGCCGCTTCTTTCAAGGTGCCGCCTTCGCCGCGGTCTTCCTCACGGTGACTCTCGCGCGCCAGATCTGCACCCCGCGAGTGGCGATGGCCGTGGTCGGGGTCGTGACATCCGGCTCGTCTCTCGTCGGAATCATCGAGCCGTTCCTGATGAAGCCGATCATCGATGTGTTCGGCTACCGCAGCGTGTTCATCGTGGCGGCGCTGCTCGCCGCCGCGGCCGCACTCTGCGTGCGTTCGTTCCTCCCGGAGTCGCCTATCCGCGGCACCGGCCGGATCGACGTGGCCGGTGCGCTCCTGCTCGGCGGCGGACTCGGCGCGATACTCGGCTACATCAGCCTCGGGAGCGACCTCGGATGGTCGTCCGGGGGCATGATCGCGCTGCTGACGGCCGGCGCCGCGGCGTCGGCCGGCTGGGCGTTGCGCGCGCTGCGGGTCGACGAACCCCTCATCGACATCCGGGCACTGAGCGGCCCGATCCTGCTGACTCTGCTGGCCCTGGTACTGGCGGCCGGCTCCTTCCGGAGCATGCTGCAACTGACGAGCATCATCGCCCAGGTGTCCCCCGACCTGGGCCTCGGCTACGGGCTGGGCGACGGAGAGGCGATCGCGGTCCTGCTCGCCACGCCCAATATCGGCATCGTCATCGGTGGTGTCTGCGCCGGATGGCTCGCCGGCCGGTTCGGTCCCGCGCTGCCCCTCCTCGGCGGCATCGCCGTCGGGGCGGTGGCTACCTTCGCGATGCTGGCGGGCGTATCGGCGCTCCCACCGGCGATCGCCTGCGGCGCCGTGATCGGCATGGCCGCCGGCGCGATCGGCGCCTCCGGCTACAACCTGGCGACCAGCCTCGAAGCGCCCGAGCGTCAGGGCACGACCGCCGGCCTGGTGTCGGTCGTGCTCGCCCTCGGCTCGGTCGTCTTCACCATCGCCGGAGGCGAGATACTCAAAGCGACCCAGGTTCCCGGCACCTTCGCCGACGGCGACCCGGCGAGCACGGCAACCGGCGTGTACCTCTACGTCACGATGGCAGGAGTTCTCTTCGTCCTCGCCGCGGTGCCTGCGATCATATTGACGCGCAACCGATTTCCCGCACCGGCCGGGCCTGGGGCACCACGGCGACCGGAATCCGCGGCCGGGCGATAGCCCGGAACGGATATCTTCGCGCTGCTGGCATTCGGACACCTGCACCACCGGATCCGGCGACAACCCGCCCGCACCGATGAGCGGAAACGCTTCGCCCCCGCACCGGAATGCTGAACGGCGACAACGGATCCGACTCAGGCCGGGCCTCCGGACAATTGTAAGCGCGCCTCCCACAGTTCGGGGAACACGTGGTGGGTGGCGACGTCGCGCAGCCATTCGACGCCGGCGGTGCCGCCGGTTCCCGGCTTGTAGCCGATGATCCGCTCGACGGTGAGCAGGTGGAGTCGGCGCCATCTGCCGACGGTTTCGGCGAGGTCCATCAACGCCTCGGCCCAGCGCACCAGGTCACCGGAAACGGTCTCCTCCCGATAGATCCTGGCCCACGCCGACCGCACCGCGACCGGATCGCGATCGTGCCCGGCGTCATCGTCGGCGAGCAGCCCCCGGCGGACCAGCACTCCCAGGGCGTCGTCGTAGGCGCTGGCGTCGTGCAGGGCGCGGTACACCTCCGCAGCGACGGCCGGCACGCCGTCGTGCCGCGCCGCCATGGCCGGCGATTTCGCCCCGAGGGCGAACTCCAGGGTGCGGTATTTGTAGGAGCCCAGGCCGGAGGCCTCGCCGAGCGCATCCCGGAACGAGTTGAACTCCGCCGGCGACAGCGTCGACAGCAGATCCCAGAACCCGCACAGCAACCGCATCCCGGCAGTGGCCCGGCGCAGATGCCAGCCACAGCGACCGAGATCGTCGACGACCATGCCCTCCTGGGCGGCCCGCACCTCACCCAGGACCAGGGAGAACAGCAACTCCATGGACTGACCGGCGAGATAGAACGACGATTCCGGCTGATGCTCGGTGCGCGGCTGATGCAGAGCATGCAGCAGGGGGATGCTCTGGTAGTCCAGGTACGGTCGGCCGGTCGCGGCGGGCAGCCGGGGCGCGTTGTCGTACAGGGCGCGGAACTCGGCCGGAACCTTTCCCTCCTGGTACCACCGACCGAACCTCCTGTCATATTCGGCGAACAAGGCGGGGTCGGAATGCAGGAACAGGATGTCGTGAAAAGCCATCCGGCGCAGGACGATCAGCGGCACCGGTGACCGCGAGACCATGAAGGACGGATTCCAGTACCCGGGCTCGGGGCATTCCGGATGGAACTGGCCCACCATGAGGCCGGCCGCCACCACCTCGCGACGAATCCGGCGCTGCGCGGCGTCGAGGAGCCGCCAGCGGTGCCTCGGCAGCCCGTCCATCACCGTCACGAGGCTGTCGAGCGGCTCCCTACCACCGGACGCCGGAAACTCGCCGAAACGGTGCACCTGACGACGGAGGGCCGCGACCAATTCTTCTATGCCGTCTCCAGATTCGGCACGCAAGCATTCCGTTCGGATCGCTCCGGCTTCGTCGGCGGGCCGCACGAACGGGCACACCGGCCCCTTCCGCCCCAGTTCGTCATGCGCCCGAGTGAGACCGGCCATCCACTCCGCGACGGCCTCGGCGACATCGGCCGGCATGGTGCACAACTGCATGACACGCCCCATCTATCGCTCCCTCCGGGCAGATCGAGAATTCCGTCCACGCGGCAGGTGCTCGGCATAATGCGTGACGCGCGTTGAGCATTCGAAGGACGAAGGCCGGGCCCGGTAGTTGATCCGTACCTCCGACGCACCCGAAATCGGTAGGCCGCGGCCTGGCATGACCACGACTTCATCATCGGTCGCCGATGGGCTGCTGGGGAGTCCCCCGCGTACATAGCCGCAATTCGTTTGCCGCATACGGTCATCACCCGGACCGAACCGAGGCGGGCCGACGTGCGGCGGCGCCCGGCGGGTCGACGACCGGTATCACACAAGATCGACGGCCGGCCGAAATATGGGATCCCGCTGCTGCGCAACCGGTTACGTGCGTAGGCCAAGCAGATCGAAGACGGCGTGACCGAGGACGGTATCGGGCCGATCGAGGTCGAAAACGAGATCGAAGTGATTGCGCCCGGCGACGACGAGATCCGTCACGCTGGTGCGTGGCGCGAGAGCGGCGGCCGCGCGAGCGTGTTGCCATGCGAAGGCGTCGGTCTCGTGCTCGCCGCGGGCGACGATCGTCGGCGGCAGCCGGCCGGGCAGACGGTCGAGCGGGCTCAGCCGTCGCGCCGTCGGCGCATCGAGGCCGAGCGCGTCGTTGATATAGGTGCCCACGAGCGGCTCGAGATCGTAAATGCCATCGAGCAGAACGGCTCCGGCGATCCGCTCGCGCGGTCGGGTGCCGTCGATGCTCCACTCGTCGAGCAGGCCGGTCAGTGCCAGGTACGCCCCTGCCGAACTGCCGGCGAGAATGATGCGTGCGGGTTGAATACGCCAGGTGGCGGCGTGTGTCGTCAGATATGCGATCGCGGTGCGCACACTGTCGATGATTGCCGGCAGGTCGAGGTCGGGTGCGAGCCCGTGGTCGAGTGCGGCGTACGCACAACCGGCGCGGGTCAGGCCCGCAGCGGGAAAACTCGCGTCCCTTTTGCCCAGTTGCTGCCAGTAGCCGCCGTGGACGAAGACGAGTAGAGGTGCGTCGGGATAGCGGGCCGGGAAGAAGTCGATCGTGTCGCGACGGCGGCGACCGTATCGCACGACCGTGGGCGGAATCTCCTGGCGCGTACGGGCACTGCGGGTAGCGTATTCGTCGAGCAGGCCCGGGAAGTCGGCGACGAGCAGGCTCGGCGAGTACTCCTGATCGCGTTGCGCACAGGTCCATCGGCGCCAATAGTCGGCGGCGACCGAATGCGCGCGACGCGGCCGCGGCGTATCGGTCATGTCTCGCAGCGTTCGATCTCCGCGAGCAGATCGCGCAGTACGGATTCATCCGTGGCGGGGCTCATGACGGTGGCACGCAGATAGCGGCGACCGTTGACGAGGGAGGACGCCAAGTGGTGGGTGCCACCGGCAATGAGCCTGTCGCGCACGCGGATCTGGTGGGTGTCATCGGTACCGTGGCGGAAGCAGACGATATTGCTCTCCGGCGGAAACGGGGTCTCGAAGTTCGGATGGTCGCGGACCAGTTCCCAGAGCCGCTGCGCCATCCGGTGGGTCGCGGTGATGTATTCGCCGAGCCCTTCCTGTCCACGCCAGGCGAGGTTGAGAAAGAGCTTGAGGCCGAGTTCGGCCTTGGCTCCCTCCACGGTGCGCAGCATGAGGTCGATTCCCGTGCGCTGGTCGTCGAAGAACAGATAGTCCGCGGGCTGCCCGAATGCCTGCCCGAGCGCCGCGGGGCGGCGGACGAGGACCGCGGCCGCGAGCGTGGACGTCCGCAACATCTTGTGCGCGTCCCAGACAACCGAGTCCGCCCATTCGATTCCGGCGAGATGGTGACGCAGGCCGGGAGACAACAGTGCGGAGCATCCGTGAGCACCATCGACGTGTAGCCAAATCCGGTGGGCCGTACACACTTCGGCGAGAGCGCCGAGGTCGTCGTAGAGGCCCGTGGCCGGGGCGCAGGCATTGGCGACCACGGCCACGACGGTTGCCCCGTCACGGTGCAGGCCGTCGAGGACGGCGGGCAACCGGCCGATGTCGATGCGGCCCCGGTCATCGGTCGGTGCGGCCACCAGGCCGCGACGTCCCATACCCATGATCCGGACCGCCCGGGCGATGGAGACGTGGCTGGTGCCGGGCGCGACGATCACCGCGCGCCGCGAGACGCCGTCCTCCCAGGCGTCGGGCAGCGCGACGGCGCGGGCGGCGAGCAGCGCCGTGAGATTCGCGAGGGAACCGCCGTGAACGAGGACGCCTTCACCGGCGGCGGGCGACCATCCGAGCATGGTCAGCATCCAATCGATCACGGCGAGTTCGACTGTCGCCGCGGCGGCGCCCATCTCATACAACGACATGGCGTTGTTGGCGACCCCGTGCACGAGATCACCGAGCGACGACGGGACATCGGGTACGGCGCATTGGTGCGCGAGATACCCCGGGTGATGCAGGCGGGTGCCCTCGTCGAGGTAGGCGGCGAGGAATTCGTCGAAGGTCTCGGGCGTCATTCCGCCGCTGCGAATCCAGTCGGCCAGTTGCAGGCGCGCGGCCACGTCACGGGGCGGCCGGCGCCGGATCACGGGCGTGCGTCCGGCTCGGCTCTCTTCCACGTACCGGTTGAGGGTTCGAGCGGTTCTGTCCGCCGCATCGATGAACTCGTCGCCATCCCACCCCGCGCACCCGGATCGGTTCGGGCCGTTGCCATTTCTCACCGCCGTGCCGCCGGGTCCGTCGCCGTGAGCAGGCCGGGGTGAACGCCCAGCCCGAGCGATGCGTCGAGGACCGCACCGCGCAACACCCGGGCGCTGTCGCCACACAGCCAGGCGATGAGCTCCCCGATCTCGTCGGGGTGGACGAGCCGGCCGTCCGGCAGTCGCCGGATCAGACCGCGGCGTCCCGAGTCGTCGAGATGATCGAGTGTGCTCGCACGCAGCATCGGAGTGTCGGTGGCTCCCGGACAGGCACAGAAGACGTCCACCGGGTCGTGTGCCAGCTCGGCCGCCAGATGGCGGGTGAGGTAGGCGATCGCTGCCTTACTCATTCCGTCGGCGTAATCGAACCCGGGAAAAGCGGCAACACCGCCCCCGACGCTCGATACCAGGACGACCTTGCCCCAACCGCGGTTCACCATGCCGGGCACCAACTCTCGAACCAGTCCCAGCGGCCCCAGACAGTTGACCCGGAAGAACACTTCGTCCCGGCCGGCCTCGTTCGCCTGCGTTCGCACGCTCGCCGTACCCACCGCCGCGTTCGCGACGAGTACGTCGACGGGACCGGGCAACGCCGCGAGGAGAGAGCGAATACCGTGGGGCCGGAGATGATCCAGCGGAAACGCGGCATGCCCGAGACCTCGCGAACAGGTCTCGAGATCCGCGACCACCGCCGCCGCCGCATCCCGGCCGCGGCGATAGGTGATCCAGACACGATGACCATGCCGAGCCAAAGCCCGCGCCGTCGCAGCCCCTATACCACTGGACCCACCGGTCACCAACGACGTGCGAACCGTTTCACGCACAGCGCTCGCCCCTCCCGATCCCGGCACGGCGGAATCGCCTTCCGCCCAACCACTTCCGCACCGCCGTACCCTCGGCACGCGCAGGCCGCACCGACCGGTGCGCAGTCGACTCTCCCACCGCCGGTCGACGGAATGCAGAGAACGCAACGCATGACGACCATGTGCGCCGCGCATACCGGTCGCGAAAGTCGCTCCGAGATGCAGCATCGTCCTCGAAGGCGATATCCGGTCCGGGACAGACGGTACGGGCGGGCAGTTGCGTTCATGTCCCTCCCGCTGCGGGCCACGGCTAGCTCATGGAGACGTCCACCTTGTACAGCACGGTCTTCTTGTCGGGGAGACTGACGGTGCCTTCGCCGCGGGCGAGCTTGTAGTCCCGGGTGCCGCCGATGACGGCGCACGGTTGGCCCTCGGTGGATCCCAGCTCGTGCTTGGCGTGGCACGTGAGGAACAGGGCGCCGCCGGACAGTTCCAGGGTCACGTCGCAATTGGAGTACGCGTGGGGTGGTGTGTCCTCGCTGAGTCCGGTGACCTTGCAGTCGACCGCGGCGGTACCGGCGGGTTTGCCCGATTCGTCGGTCAAGTCCTCGTCGATGACGAATGCGTCGCCCAGCTTCGGAGCCGCCGAAGCCGTGTCCTCCATTCGGGTGGCCTTCAGCACGAGCGTCTGGTCCGCCTGGGCGCTCGCCGGCGCGGGCAACCCGATTACCACGGCGGCACAGGCGATTCCGGCCAGCGTCGCCGCCGACAACGGACGAAGAATCCTCCGGTCGAACCTCATCGATTACCCCTGTCTCGTCGTATGAAGTAACAGCGGAATCCAGCGGAGCAACCCTAATACCGGCGAGCGCACCGTCCGGGCATCCGCACCGAACCCCGCCACGAATCGGCGTTTCGCGTAGTTTCGTGGACGATGCACACCGGCGCGAGGTCGACCCTGCGCGCGGAGCGGCACCGGCAGCGTGGTTGCGGCGGCATGCGAAAGAGCGCTGCCCGTTCGACATCGTCCGGCCGGACGGTGCCCGAGCGCGGCTGAATGATCGGTAGCCGGTCCGTGGGCGCTACTTGTCGAGGGTGCCGCTGACATCGCGGACGTCGCCCATGCGCAAGCCATCGTCCCCGAGCGGCGGAAGATCGTTGGCCGCGAACAGGTCTCGGGTGCCGACTGCGTTCAGCAGCCCACCGCGGGCGGTCGGGTAGGGGGCCGCGTCGTTGCGCTCACCGAAATATCGCAGGAGGCAATCGCGGCGGTCGCGCATTTCCCGAATGTTCGCGGTATCTCATCGACAGACTTGTAGACAACAGGAAAGACCGGCATATCCGCACACGACAGGCGATACCGGAAATAGTCAGGCGCCCAACTGCTGCGACCGAATTGCGGACGCACAACGCGAGGGTATGGACTCACGGAGCCGCAGGCCGCTAGACTCCCAGACAGGCTCGATAAGCACCGGTTCCGGGCAGCTCCCGCAGGCGGTGGGGCCGTCGGAACCGCCACGTAGCCGGGCTGTTCCCGGAGCGGAAAATTCTGAAAACCAGATAATCCTGCGCGATAGTTTTTCCGGTTCCGCACGTTTCTTCTCATTTTCGGATCCGGAACTCTCATCGGCCTCGACACTCCCCTCTCCGCGCCGAAAATGCATTGCCGGGCGCTGCCGGCACATGCCGTGTTCCGCGAAATCCGGAACACGGCATTTCGGGAGCGCCGCACCGAGTACAGGAAGGAGGTAGTGATGCCCGTTCTATGCCGCCCCGCCGTGGCCGTCCCCGAGCATGTCGTCACACTCGACGACACCCTGGAACTGGCGGTGGAACTTCACCCCGATCACGAGCAGCTGGACCTGGTGGTCCAGCTGATCCGCAACACCGGCGTCCGCACCCGCCACATCGTGCAGCCGATCGAGGACACGCTGCACCACCCCGGTTTCGAGACCCGCAACCTGATCTACGTGCGTGAAGCGAAGGCGCGCGTGCCCGCCGTGGTCGAGCAGGCCCTCGCCAACGCCGGACTGCCACCGGCCGAGATCGACGCGATCGTCTTCGTGTCGTGTACCGGATTCACCATGCCGCCGCTGACGTCGTGGATGATCAACGATCTCGGATTCCGTTGCGACACACGGCAGATCCCGATCGCCCAGCTCGGATGCGCGGCGGGCGGCGCGGCCATCGGCCGCGCCCACGACTTCTGCCTCGCCCACCCGGGAACCAACGTGCTGGTCGTGGCCTGCGAGTTCTGCTCGCTGTGCTATCAACCCAGCGACACCACCGTCGGAAACCTGCTGTCCAACGGGCTGTTCGGCGACGCGATAGCCGCCGCTGTCGTCGCCGGTGAGGGCGGTACCGGATTCTCGCTGGAACGCAACGGCACCCGGCTGGTACTCGACACCGAGGACTGGATCGCCTACGCGGTCAAGGACACCGGATTCCACTTCCTGCTCGACAAGCGGGTGCCGGGCACCATGGAACAGCTCGCTCCCGCGCTGCACGACATGGCGGCCCGATACGGCTGGGACTGCTCGGCGCTGGATTTCTACATCGTCCACGCCGGCGGCCCCCGCATCCTCGACGACCTGTCCCGGTTCCTCGGCGTCGATCCGGCCAGGTTCGCCTACAGCCGCGCCACGCTCACCGACTACGGCAATATCGCCTCCGCCGTCGTCCTCGACGCGCTGCGCCGCTACTTCGACGACGGTGCCGCCTTCGACGGCGCTCGCGGCCTGCTCGCCGGATTCGGGCCCGGCATCACGGCCGAAATGACCCTCGGTAGCTGGACCACCGACACGCGTTCGGAACCCGAACCCGGCCGGGCGGAACGACAACGACCCCGGCCGCCCGCACACATGATGCGGGCCACCTGAAGGAAGGCGGAGACGACCGTGACCACCCCGACTCTCGATCTCGGCGGCGACCTCACCGTCAACCGGCTCGGCTATGGTGCGATGCACCTGACCGGCCCCGGGATGTGGGGCCCGCCTGCCGATCCCGACGCCGCCATCGCCGTGCTGCGCCGCGCGGTCGACCTCGGCGTCGACTTCATCGACACCGCCGACTCCTACGGCCCGGGCTACAACGAACGCATCATCCGCGAGGCCCTGCATCCGTACCCCGACGATCTCGTGATCGCCACCAAGGGCGGAATGCTGCGCACCGGGCCCGCGGACTGGGGCCACGAACCCGGACGGCAGCCCTACATCGTGGCCTGCGGCCGACCCGAATATCTGCGCCAGCAGGTCGAACTGAGCCTGTACAACCTCGGCCGCGACCGGATCGACCTCTATCAGCTGCACCGCATCGACACCGCCGTGCCGCTGGCCGACCAGCTCGGCGTCCTGGTCGAGTTGCAGCAGCAGGGCAAGATCCGCCACCTCGGCCTGTCCGGGCAGCCCGAGGTCACCATCGACCAGATCGACCAGGCCCGCCGCATCGCCGATATCGTCGCCGTGGAGAACCTCTACAACATCGCCGACCGCGCCGGGGAAGAGGTCCTGCACTACGCGGAGGCCAACGATCTCGCCTTCATCCCGTGGTTCCCGCTCGGGCACGGCGACCTCGTCGGTCCCGACGGCATCCTCACCGGCGTCGCGGCGGACTTCGGCGCCACCCCCGCCCAGCTCGGCCTGGGCTGGCTGCTGCACCACTCCCCCGCGACCCTGGTCATCCCCGGAACCACCTCGATCACTCATCTCGAGGACAACATGCGCGCCGCCACCCTCACTCTCGCCCCCGATCGATGGGACGCCCTCGCCGAGTTGTGTTCCCACTCCACCCCGTGGCGGCCGACCCCACACACCGGACAGGAGCGCCGCGCATGACCGCCGTCGTCCACCCGCACAGCGCGATGCTGCGCACGATCTACGCCGACCTGACCCAGCTGGAACGGTTCGCCACCGACGACATCGTCCTGCACCCGGCCGACCGCGACCGGCAACCCCGACAGGTGCGGGGAAAGCACGCCGTGGCGGCGCACGAACACGCACTACTCGATCGCACCGACAACACCCTCGTCATGGACGTCACCGATATCGTCGCCGACGACTACTTCGGTGCCGTTCTGGGCACGCTACGCGCGAGCCGCCCGCGCACGATCGCGGTGCCGTTCTGCGGGCTGTGGCGCTTCGTCGGCGGCCGCATCGCCGAGCACTGGGAGAACGCCCACGACCTCGCGGCCTTGGCGCACCTGCGGGAGCCCAAATGAATTGGCCCTCCTCGGGTTTGCTCCCCGCTCGACGGCTGGGCCGGATACTTCTCCTCGGACACGTTCGATCCGCTACAGCCGACCGCTCCGCTCGTGACGCTTCGCCCGCGGTAGGCATGAACGAAAGAGGTGGTTCGGGTGAACTTCCCTCCGGAGGCCGACGATACGGCGGGAGATTCGCGCCCGGTTCACGTCCTGCTGACCGGCGGGCCCGCGGGGCTCGGACCGGTGGCGCGGGCGACCGAACGCGACCGGGTAGCCGGTCGTCTGATCGTGGACTTCCACGGCCGCCACTGGCATTTCGTGGCCACCGGGGCCGGCACCGAAATCGACGGGCAGATGCTTCCGATCTACAGCTGGAGTTATACGACCGCCATCGCCGAGTAGCGTGCGCCGGCCTCGACAGCCGCGGGGTTGCCGGGCGAAAAGCGGCAACGGCAACCATCTTCGCCTCATCGATCGGGAAACTGTAAGGCGCACACCAGTTCCGGGACGTGGGGTAGCAGTTCGTCGCAGAGTGCTCGGCGGCGCTGCCACACTCGTTCGAGTAGATGGGGTGCCACCAGCAGCTGGTCGGTGACCGATCCCGCATGCTGTTCGACCCAGGAGAGCAGGTGGTAGCGCAGTACGGCGGATATCGGGTGGGGGGCGGTGTCGGCCGCGTCGCCCACCAGTTGGATCACGATGCGGTCGGCACGGGCCGCTCCGGCGGTGCGCGCCAGGGCCAGATTGTCGTTCCAGGCGGTGAACTGGCTGTCGCCGGCCCGGGTCGCGGCCGCTATCGCGTTGATCAGGCGCTGCTGGAAATATCGTTCCACGGAGTGCGCCAGCGCCAGGCACACCCGGGGCATCGTGGGATCGGCATCCGCCGGCGGCGAGAACTCGGGTGCCGGCGACCGGTCGTCGCCGGGGCGGGCCATCGCGTGGGCGGTGTCGAGCAGGATGAGTTCGTTGTCGCCGCCGGCGCTGAAATAGGCGTGCACGAGGCCGTGGTAGCCGTTGAGCCGATCGTCGGCCACGAAGCCCACGGATCCGCTGCGCGCGCGGCACATCGCGATGACGTCCGCGCTCATCCGGGTGGTCGCGGCCTTCAGCAGCGGCAGGTCGGGGTCGACCGCCGACCAGGGCGCCCACGTCGTGTCGGCCCGCGCCGAGGGAACGATCCGGTCGACTCCCGTGACATGGTTGGCCAGGACCGTCGAAACGTAGGCGCCGGAAAGGGATCCGAGAACCGCCTCCTGCTGTGACCGATAGCGCATCAGTGGCTGCTCGGGAGCGAGCCGCCCCATGGTCAACCGGCCTGTCGTATGCGTATGCAGGAGGATGGCCGATTCCCTGGCGACGCCGGCCGCCGCGGCGATGATGCTGCGCCAGACGTGCGGCGCCGGAGCGCTCATCGTCCGGGTGAGCCGGGCGGACGGGTCCGGCCCGGCGGCGCCGTTGTGTGCCCGGGGTGCGGCTGGTCGCCGACGCGGGCGGCGGGTCTCCGCGAATGCGCGCACCGCCGAGGTCGCCGCGCCGACCGACCGGAGAATCAGCGGCACACCGGCCGCCGAATCATCGGCGCCGGCACGAGGATCCGGGGGCTGAACACCGTGGTCGGCCGGATCGCTTGCGGGATCGTGGAATCGGCCCGCCCCGTCGATGCGGGCGCCGTTGCTCAACCAGGAATGGAACGGAATCCGCTTGTAGCAGAACCGCGTATAGGCGAAGTCGCACGCCAGCGCCGAGGTCGCCGGGGCCGGGGTGATCTGGACTCCGCCGGCGACGGCGCCGTGCCGATCCTTGATCGGCAGCACGAAGGTGAATATGCCGCAGTCGGTTCCGCCCACGATCAACCGCGCGTAGACCGCCGCGATCTTGGGGACTGCCGGATGACCGGCGCTGTTGGGGAACTTCGTCGCATCCGGGTCCGGTGTGTGCAGGATGAATTCCCGTGTCAGCGGGTCGAAGCGGGCCTCGGTGCGCAGGTGCACCTGACTGTTGCTGCGGGCCGCCTCGGTCATCAGCGCGCTGCCGAAACTGGTCATCGACTGGAGAGCCGACCGCAGTTCGTCCAACCCCTCCGATCGGCCGTGCGGGTCCGAGGCAAGGATGGGGGCCAGCACCAGGGTGTAGTGCACGAGGAGGATATGGAACATCGCGGGGTCGGCACTCGCCGCACGCGCCAGCAGGGCCGCCAGCGCCGGTGGCTGCGCGAGCAGGACGTCGGCCCGCGGCGCCGCCTTCCCGGCCTCCGCCGCGCGGGCGTACGACAGGCCGATCCGTTGCTGCCGGTTGAGATCGTCGGGCTGATGGAAGAAGCCGGCGGGTATTGCCCGAGATAACCAGGTGGCGATGCCGTCGGGTCCCGAATAGTGCTGTGGCGGAAATACGAAGTGTCGCAGGCTCTCCTGCGCCGACTCGGATCTCGCTGTGACGATCGGTTCGGATTCTGTGCTCATCTCGCCGCCTCGGATGTCAACTCGGTTGGCGTGCCCGGTCATTCGTTCGGATGCTCGGCCTCGGTGATGTCGACGCCGGGACATCGCGGCCGATGTCGTGGTGACCGGGTATCCGACGCCCCTGGTGATGGTCGGCATGGCTGCGTTCCCCTCCGGATAAGGGGTGGCGAACCGACGGTAGGCCCTACAGGGCGGTCGACGGCAAAATTTCTTGGGCATGCGTCCATTGAAAACTCTTGGGTGACAAACCTTTTTGGCCGACCCGCCCGGGGCCGGGGTTACGTTCACGGTCGGTGCTCCGCCGCGCGGCGGGTCGTCTGCTTCTCGTCCCGGACATGCCACTGTGAGAGGGGAAGATCATGGTGACGGACACGTTTCGAACGGGCCTGCTCGACCTGGCGCTCGTTCCCAGGCTCACACCCGATCTCACCCTGCGAGCCAGTCAATGGCTGGCGCAGCTGGCCGGGGTGGACGCGTTGTTCCTGCCGGATCATCTGGTCGGGCTCCTGCCCAGTTCGGTGTGGCGGCCCGAGGACTTCGGCGCCGCCCGGCTGACGCCGAATGCCAACGCGTTCCACGAACCCTGGACGGCGCTCGGCTACGTTGCCGCGCAGAACAATCTGCGCCGGCTGCGGCTGGGCATCGGGGTGACCGACGCCGGGCGCCGCAATCCCGCGGTGACCGCGCAGGCCGCGGCCAGCCTGCACCTGTTCACCCGCGGCCGGGCGATCCTCGGCCTGGGCCCCGGCGAGCGGGAGAACAACGCGCCCTACGGCGTCGCCTGGGATACGCCGGTCGCGAGGTTCGAGGAGGCGGTCGAAACCATTCGGGTGCTGTGGGAATCGGGCGGCGAGCCGGTCACCCGGGACTCGAAGTTCTTTCCGCTGCGCGACGCCGTCTTCGACGTCCCCCGCTATCGCGGGACCAGACCGGAACTGTGGATCGGCGGCCACGGACCGCGCATGCTGCGTGCCGTGGGCCGGTACGCCGACGCCTGGTTTCCCGCCTATCCGCAGACGCCCGCCCAATATCGAGAACATCTCACCGCGGTCCGGGACGCGGCCTCGAACGCCGGCCGCGACCCCCGTTCGATCGTTCCGGCGGCGATGCTGTTCGTCATCACCGGGCTGAGCGACGACGGAATCGAGGAGGCCGTCGAGTCGGTCGCCGCGCGGGCCTTCGGATTGTGTATGTCGTCGGAGGTGTGGGCCCGGCACGGGGTGCAACACCCGCTGGGCGACAACTTCTCCGGAATCCAGGATCTGTTGCCGCACTTGCTGGATCGCGACACGGTGCTGTCGTATGCCGAGAAGGTCAGCCCGGCCATGGTGCGCGACTATTGCGTCGTCGGTAAGCCCGATGAGATCCGTGACCAGATCGCGGTGTGGCGCGATCACGGTCTGCGCTACCCGGTGCTGGTGAACTTCAGCTCGGTCCACCCGAAGTTCGGCCCCGTGCTGACCTCCAACCTGCCCATCATCCGGGCCCTGCGCAAACTGCGGCAGTTGTAGCCGGACCGGCCCGCTACCGAGGCCCCGCTACCGGGGCCTCGAGGCGTGTCCGGCGGAGTTCCGTGAACGGCCGAGGTCGGCCCGCTGCACGGCCAGCGAGCAGGCGGACCCGATGTGCCGGAGATGGTGGTTCGCCGATATCAGGTTGAGCCTGTCCACGTGGTCGCTCACCGCGATCGCGGCGCGCGTGTCGCCACTCGCGTCGGTGACTCCGAGGGCAAGGCATCCGATGTCCGGCACGTAGTTGCCCAGGCTGGAGACGACGCCGTGGGGGCCGGTCGGCATCGTCTCCTCGGCGAGCGCCGCCATTTCCGAGCCGGTGCGCGACGGCCTGCCGCCGGCCCGGACGGCCCGATCCACCGGCTGTGCTCCGGATCCGGCCGACAGCAGAACCTTCCCGATCGCCGTACAGTGCGCCGGGGCCCAGTCTGCGTACCGTGACGGCGTCCGAATAACCCTGTGCCCGAATATCTTCGCGAGGTACCACACCTGACCACGCCGCAGCACTCCGAGATACACGGCCCCGCGGGTGCGGTTGTGCAGATCGACCAGGAATGGAATGGCAACGGCCCGTAGCGATCTGGCGTCGAGATCGGACTCCGGCTGGAGCCAATCGTGGATGCGGCCACCCACCGAATAGGTCCCCTGGTCACTGGCGATCATGTTGTGCGCGAGCAGAACTTGCAACAGCCGGTGAGCCGTGGACCTGGGAAGCTCGGCGCGCCGGGCGATTTCTGCCAGCCGGACCGGCCGTCCGGCGTCCCCGAGTATCTCGAGCACCGTGAGCGCCCGGTCGACGGCATTGGCCCCGGCTATCTGTGGTTGCGTATCGATACGATCCGGGCGATTCATCGGGCGTACCCGGCCGAGCCGTCGACGTCGTCGAATGCCATGGCGATATCCTGTCTCACGGATCGGGGATTCGGAGGCGAGCAATTCCAGGGCGTAGCGCAATTCAGGGCACAGCACGATGCAGGACACAGCGCCGCCGTGTGGATCGGCGACGGTTCTCAGAGTAGGAGCGGTCCCGGGAGCCGCGCCCAAAAATTGTTGGGCACGACAAACTTCCGGCGTAGTCGATCCGGGGCCGATCCGTGCTCGGGCCGGACCGGACGGGCGACCGGACCGGCTAGGATCGTCGCCGGCGATCGCGGAGCCACACCGCGCCACCGACCAGCGCGGCGGCCACGACCGCGGGCTTGCCGAGGCCGTTGCCGTAGGCCCCGGCTCGTTGCAGGGCCGCCGGTTGAACGACCGTGGCACGCACGCCGAATCGTCCGGAGGACAGATCCCGGAACACCTCTCTCGCCTGCCCCGCGACCGTCACGCCACCGATGAAGAACTCCATGGCGTGGCGCGCCAATTGCGGCCTGGACAGCGTCTCCGACAACAGATTTCGCATCACCGGGCCGAGGCATTCCTCGAACTCCACGATCGGGCTGATCTGCGGGGCGAAGCAGCGTATCGATCCCTCGACATTGGAAAAGGACTTGCCGAGCAGACCGACGAGCGGGCTGGATCGGATGCCGCGTTGCGCGGAGGCGCGAAGCACGGCGCTCAGCGTCGCGCCGAAGCTCAACTGCTCGAGCGAGGAGGTCACGAGCCTCGGCACCAGCAGGGACATATCCTGTGAAAAACCCTCGATATCCGCCCACTCGGTGCACTGGCCGGCCTCCATCCAGGCCCGCGCGAGAGCGTTTCCGTCATTTTGGGCGATGCTCGTCAGAATCAGCAGCAGCAGTGCGCTGAGATGCCGGTCGAGGCGGCCCACCATCCCCCAATCGATCAGCCAGGCCCCCGCGCCGGGGTGCACGAATATATTGCCGGGATGCGGGTCGGCGTGGAAGTACCGGTGCACGAAATAGCTGTGGTACATGAATCTGAGGAGATCCCGGCCGATCGCCTCGCGTTCGTGATCGCTGAATGTTCCGGGGTCGACCGCGCTGATCCCGGCTCCGGGCGCCATGCTCTGGAGCAGAACTCGAGGAGTCGTATGAATGACCTCGGGTACCGAGATGTAGGCAAAATCCCGGGCGAGGCGCCGAGCTTCCTTCATATTTTCCGCTTCGACCGTGAAATCCAGTTCGGGACGCATCGCATCGGTGATCACCCGGATGACACTCCCTATGTCGATGACCGCGTCGAGCCGGGGAAACAGCCTGCTGACGATCGCGCCCGTCCGATGCACGTGGACCATATCGGTCAGCACGCGGGCTCGCGTCCCCGGACGCTGTATCTTCAACACGGCATCGGTGCCGTCCGCCAGGGTCACGCGATACACCTGTGCGAGCGATGCCGAGCCCAGCGGATCGACCGTATCGATATCGGCGAACCAGCTCCGCCAGTCGGGCCCCAATTCCTCGCACAGTACGGGCTCGAACAACTCGAACGGTTCGACGGTGACGTTGCTCTGCAGCGCCTCCAGTTCCGCGATCATCTCGCCGGAGACGAAATCCGGCCGGGTGGCGAGAACCTGACCGATCTTGGTGAAGAACGGTCCGAGCTCCTCGAGCGTTTTCCGCACGGTCACCGCCCGCTGCGACCGGCGCCGGGCCATCCGCTGCTCGGCGGTCCCGTCATCGTTGTGGGCGGCCAGGAAATCGGCCGCCAGCCTGCCCGCCAGTCCCGCGTACAGAATGCCTCTGCGCAGGCTCATGCGGGTGTTCGACGCGGTGCGTCAGACCTGTCCTCGTCGCGGGCCGAATCGCTCGGGTCCTGTCCGAATACCGCACGCACCGTATGCCGGGCACCGCGTTCGATGCCGCCGGAATTGTCCAGGACCGCATCCGCACAGTCCTTGGCCCCGTCGACGCATTCCTTCGCTCCGTCCAGGACGCGACCGACATACTTGACCAAACCGGTCCGTTCCGTAGCCATTGCGCTCTCCTTACGTAATACACAAACACTCATTCCGTGGTGGATCGGCCGTGTGCGCTCCTTTCTGTCCGGTCGACGGCCAGCGACCGCGCCAGCGATACGCCGAACGCATTCAGCGCCAGGTCGGCATCCCTGACGATGCCGGCGCTGATGTGGAATACATGGCCCTGATCGGTGTATTCGCTGTACCGCACGGGGATCCCCGCCGCGCGGCACTTGTCCCGGAGCCGTTGCGACGAACGCCGCAACGGGCAGAGCTCGGCGGTATCGAGGACCATCGGAGGAAGGCCGGCCATATCGGCCAGCAGCGGAGACATTCTCGGATCGCTGGTGTCGGCGGAGGCGCAATAGGCGTCACTGAACCGGTTGAGCAGTTCGGTGGTCAGCACCGGATCGCGGTTGTGCGCCGGGAGGTCGACCCGAGCCTCTTCTCTCAGATCCAGCGCGGGACAGATCATGCCGAGCACGGTGGGCAGGGGAAGACCTTGTTCACGTGCCGCCACGGCCAGGGACAGGGTCAGCCCGCCGCCGGCCGAATCGCCGGCGACCACCACTTCGCCCTGCGACTCCACTTCGCCCTGCAACTCGGGCACGTCGTCGACCAGGGCCGAGTACAACGACAGCACGTCGTCGACGGCCGCCGGGAACGGATCCTCCGGCGCGAGGCGGTAGTTCGGAACATAGGCGACCGCGCCGAGCTGGTCCGCCAGGCGGCTGACCAGGCCCCGATAGGTGCGTGCGTTTCCCAGGCAGAAACCGCCGCCGTGGATATACAGCAGCATCCGCCCGGGCACGGTCTCGCACGGCGTGTGCACCTCGGTGTACAAGCCGCCGACGATCTGCCGGGTGACACCGACACCGGATTTGGCCGGTATCAGATGGGAGAGCAGTTCGTGCCGCCGGCGAAGCTCCGGTATCGTCGCGCGGGCCGAGAACTCGCGTGCCGCGATGATCCGGGCATATCCTCTGAGCACGGGCCCCGGAACAGGTATCGAAACCAACGGTTACCCCCTTACCGGCACAGCGGCTCGTTGCCAGAGCCGCGGTAGTTCGTGTAATCCGGGAAAAGCGGTATCCACCGCAAAGAACACATTCGTCACGCCGTTGTAGGCACCCGAGAACATGGAAATGGGACAGTTACTCGGCAATGTCGAGAAGGGAACGATCTCGGTCACCGGGGCGCCCTGAAAACTCAGCGGCCGGTACACGGACAGATGGGACGTACAGACGATGGCCCGCGGCGGGCTCAGCACCTGGAGTATGTGTTGCTGTAATACCCGTGCCGGAGTCACATCGTGCAGCACGCGCATCGCCGCGCGATGGCGCGGATCGCGCTGCGTCCGCGCCGCCGCGATCACGTGCTCCCACTGCCGAGCGGGATCGTCGAGATGGCAGGGCAGGGAGAACGGCGCGAAGGTGAACAGGTTGCCGGGCAGATGCACCTCATCGGCGCGATGCAGATCGACCATCGCCAGGGCCGGGATCGGCCGGCCCACGGCGGGGGGCCAGTATTCTTCGCTCCAGGTGCGCAGCGCGGCGGTCAGACGGGCCAGCACGGTGTCGCGGCTGCGGCCGTCGGGGACCGTGACATCGGGCCGCAACGAATCGGTGGACACGCGGATCCGCGCATCGGTACGGGTGCCGTGCATCGGCCGGTTCGGATCGTTCCAGATGTTGTTGACGGCCAACGATCCGACGACCTTTGCGGCGACGTCGCGGAAGGCGGCGGGCCCCGGCTTGCCGGACGCGTTGTGCGGCACGGACTTCGGCTCGGCCTCCGCGAACAGTGTGTGCAGGGAGTGGGCGACTCCGGCGCCGTCGTGAGTGGTGTGGTGAGCACGATAGGCGATCGCGAAACGCCCCTCCGCATGCCCCCGCAGCAGCCACATGTCCCACGGCGGTCCCGTTGCCGGCAGCGGGATCGCCGGCAGCTCCGCCAGCGTGGCCGCATACTCCCGGTCTCCGGGGTCGAGCGTCTTCTCCCGGACGCGGGCGTCCATGTCGAGCCGGGGGTCGTATTCCCAGTGTGGGCGCAGACCAGGCCCTTTCAGATAGTGGGTGAGCCGGGGAAGCGCATCGAGGCGGGTCGCGACGTGGCGGCGCAACTCGTCCACCGAGGGGGCCCGGCCCTCCAGCTCGAGTACGCATCCCACCGTCATGCTGCGCCAGCGCCGGGAGAGATCGTTCATCGCCCGGTCCATGGGTTTGGCGCGGAAGCGAACACTCACGGCGACACCTCCGGGGAAGGACGTGGATGACTTGGAGACGACACTTGTTAATGTCCAGCACGACCGCCCGCCGCCGATTCGGAGATACCGGACATTCTTCGGCGACGGAATCCGCACGGCTGCACCAGGTTACGCTGGTGTTTTCCAATTGGCTTCTGCCACATGATGTTACCGCCGTCGCGCTACACCGGACAGTACTGTTCCATACCGTGGAACCGCGCGTCCGGTCCGAGCGGCCGGACCAGGACCGGAGGTCAGCCGCCGAAAGCGCTGTATGCACTCCTACTTTCGGGCGAGACAGCTATCATCAAGCATACGAGCGGGGCCCGGGGACACTGTGATTCGAGGAGGCGTCGTGTTTGATTCACTCTCGTCGAGAATCGACAGGCCGACTGTGGGCGAGCGGATCGAATTACGGCGCAGGCAGCGCGGATTGTCGCGGCGGGTGGCGGCCAACCTCGTCGGGCGCAGCGAAGAATGGCTCCGGCTGGTCGAGATCGGGCGGCAACGACTCGACAGCATCGAACTCATCGCGCGACTGGCGGCGGTACTCCGCATCGACAATATCAACGAGTTGATCAGCCTGCCCGTTCCTCCGGTGGCTCCCCATACCGACACGACCGGCGACACGGTGCGGGCGATGGGGCGAGCGATTCTCGAACCCCCGGCGTTCCTGGTACGGGGCGACGGGCCGCCGGTGGCCGAGTCGCCCCAGGAACTGCTCGACAGGCTGTCGCAGTGCCGCCAGGCCTGGATATATTCCGACAGCAGATACTCGACGCTCCGCCGACAACTTCCGCCGCTCATCACGGCATACCGGAATTGCCGCCGGCACCTGCCCACCTCCGATACGGCCGACCCGCTCACCGATGCCTATCATCTCGCCCGGGAACTGCTGACCGATCTCGGCGCCCACGGCCTGGCGTGGACGGTCGCGGACCGGGCGATGACGCTGTCGTCGGACGTGGAGCAACCCTTGCGATTGGCCGCCTCCGTATGGCATACGTCCAACGCCCTCATGCATATCGGCCAGGTGGCCGAGAGTCGCGAGTACGCACTGGCCGCCGCCCGGTTCCTGTCCGTGAGTTCGCAGGGTTTCCCGGATCGGGCCGTGCTGACCGGTGCCCTGCAACTGTTGGCGGCGCAGGCGACGGCCGCGGCGCACGACCTTCCCGCGGCGACCGACCTGATCGCCTCCGCGAATCGGCTGGCCCGTGAACTCGGGACCGATTATTACCGGTACGGTGTCGCCTTCGGCCCGACGGAGATCGGTATCGCACGAATCGAAATGGCTCTGGTTCGCGCCGACTTCGACGAGGCCATCCGCATCGGCACCGAATTGGAGGTCGGCGACGACCACCCGCTGAACGGCCGCCTGCGGTACTACGTCGCGCTGGCCTCCGCATACACGAAGCACGGTGACGACGTCGCGGCGGTATTCATGCTCGCCCGGGTGGCGGAGGCATGCCCGGAACATCTCCGGTACGACTCGGGCGCCTGCGCCACCCTGCAACGTCTCGTACAGAACGACAATCGGGTGATCAGCCGGGAACTTTCCAGGCTCATGTCCCTCGCCACCCTGGGCCGGTCGGCCTGATTCGGCTGCCCGACAGCGGTTTCGGATCGCGGGCCTCGCGTCGGGCGGCCGAATGTGCCGGTTGGTTCCATGGTATGGAACGGCGGCTGCCCGGAATGCGGCATGGTCGGTATCGTCAAGTGGCAGAAGCTATTTGGGGAAACGTCATCGGTCACAGGACAATTCCGCCGGAGGGGGTCGGATGACTTCTCGCACACAAGATCTGGCCGGAATGGTAGCTCTGGTCACAGGCGGTTCGCGGGGCATAGGAGCCGCTGTCTGCCGCGCACTCGCCGACGACGGCGCCATGGTCTCGGTGAACTACCGGACCAGCAAGTCCCAGGCCGACCGGGTCGCCACCGATATCGCCGACCGGGGCGGGCGCGCCGTTGTGCTACAGGGCGATGTCGCCGATTCCGATGCCGCGCAGGGTCTCGTGCGGCAGACGATCGCCGAGTTCGGGGGCCTGGACATCCTGGTCAACAACGCGGGTATCGCCGACAGCAAGCTGCTGCGCGACTGTGGTCCGGGCGACTGGGCCACTGTGATGAGCGTGAACTTCGGCGGGGTCTTCCACTGCACCCGGGCCGCGCTGGAGCATTTTTCCGCTCGACGCAGCGGAGCGATCATCAATACCTCCTCGGTCATGGACTCCCGGGGCTGGGTGGGTGAGTCGGTGTACGCGGCGTCCAAGGGCGCCGTCAGCGCCTTCACCCGCTGTTGCGCGCTGGAGGCCGCGCCGTTCGGCATCCGGGTCAACGCCGTCCTGCCCGGGTTCACCGAAACAGATCTCATCGATACCTATCTCGAGACCGCGACGGCCAGAAAGATCCGCGCCCAGATTCCCGCCCGGCGGTTCGCCCGGCCCGAGCATATCGCCGAGGTCGTTCGCTTCCTCGCCGGTCCGCGTGCCGAATTCCTCAACGGCGCACTGATTCCCGTCGACGGCGGCATCACCGCGGCGCTCGGGCACGGCCGACCCGGGCCCTGAACACCCCACACCACCGGGCCATCACCCATCGACGACTATCCGGAGGATGCGACGTGGCTATCGAAGACACCATCAAGAAGATCCTGGTCGACCAACTGTTCGTCGCCGTCCCGGCCGCGCAGATCGGGCTGGACGACGGCTTGCGCGATGAGCTCGGCGTCGACTCGCTCGGATTCGTCGAACTTCGCGCCCAGTGCGGCGACACCTTCGCCGTGCAGATCACCGACGACGATTTCGTCCCGGCGAATTTCGCGACGGTTCGCAAACTGGCCGCCTTCATCTCGGACCGCCGCGCGACCGCGGCTCCCGAGAATCGAGTCGAATCATGACCGAGACAGCAGACGTGGCCTCGCCGGCCGGCGCGGAGCCCGGGCCGAACCGGACCATGGGCTTCACCGAGCTGAAAGGCTGGCTGCGACACCGTCATCCGATGGTGTTCCTCGACCGGGTACTCGACTACGAACCCGGGGATTATCTGACGAGCCTCATGGTGGTGTCGGGGCAGACCGACGCCATCGCGGGACATTTTCCCGAGCGCGGCATCTTCCCGGCCAGCCACCTGCTGCAGGCGGTCGCGCAGTCGGCGATCATCCTCCTGCAGCTGTCCACCTCGCCGCTGGCCGAGGACGAGATCACCCTCGTCGGTTCGGTGCAGGCCCGGTTCGGCCGCATCGTGGTTCCGGGTGACCAGATCGTTTTCCGGACGACGAAGGAGTCCCTCGACAGCCGGTACTTCACCTTCGCGTGCCGGGCACGGGTGCGGGACCAGCACGCCGCAACGGTCCGGGGCACCCTGGCACGACTACACACCTCCGAATTGGGTGACCAGCTGTGGTGAGCCGCGGCGGCCGGATCTGCGTCACCGGAATGGCGTGGTCGACGGCGCTCGGCACCGGCGTCGCGGACGTCTGGAAGTCGCTGCTCGCCGGTGATTCCGGGCTGGCCGACATCGGCTCGCCGCGCCCGCTCCGAAATACCAGGGCGGCGGTCGTTTCCGAGGTGGCGCTGGATCGACCGGCATGGGAACGACAGCTCGACCTGACGAAAACCACACTCGCCCAGGCAGTTGCGGATGCGGGCCTGCCGGCCGGCGATCCGCGTATCCGGCCGGTGCTGGGCACCAGCTACGGTCCGCACCTCGAGCTGTCCGACACCCGCTCCCTGTCGCGGTGGTCGGCGGTCGCGGCGCGCGAGTGCGGCTACGCCGACGACGCGGTGACCGTGACCACCGCCTGTTCCGCCGGCTCCGACGCCCTGGTCACCGGCGCCGCCCTCCTCATGGCGGAGGCCGCGGACATCTGCGTGTGCGGCGGCGTCGACGTCCTGACGATCGGTAAGCGGATGGGTCACTCGAGCCTGGGCACCATGTCCCCCACCGACTTACGGGCCTTCGACGTCCGCCACGACGGCACCCTGCTCGGCGAGGGCGCCGCCTTCCTGGTGCTGGAACGCGCGCGCTCGGCGCGGGACCGGGGAGCGCGGGTCCACGGGATCCTCGCCGGCACCGGATCGGCCAACGACGCGAGCAGTGCGGTGGCGCCCGACCGGAGCGGTGCGAACGTGCGGCGCGCCGTCCACCGCGCCCTGCGCGCGGCAGAGGTCGGTACCGAGGATATTTCGGTGATCAACGCCCACGGCTCCGGTACGGCCGTGAACGACGAGGTGGAGGCCGCGGCCTACGCGCACCTGTTCGAGGGAGCACGACGTCCCCCGGTCGTCTTCGCGACGAAAGGGGCGTTCGGGCACACCCTCGGCGCCACCGGCGCGATGGAGGCGATCGCTCTCGTGCAGGCCCTGCACACCGGGATGGTCCCCCCGGTACACGCGCTGACCGCACCGATTCCCGAACTGGCACTGCCGATTCCGAAGCGGGATCCGATGGACGTTCGATCCGGCGCCGGGATCAGCGTGACCCTGGGGTTCGGCGGATTCGACACCTGCCTCGTATTCCGGGCGGGAGGGGGCGACCGTGCCTGATACGACGATCACCGAACTGTTGCGGCCGGACGGTCATCTCGCGGTGGCCGGCCGAGGCGTCGCGGTGGCACCCGGTCTCGACGCCGTCCCGCGGCGGCGGGTGCCGTCGGTGTACGCCGACCCGCTCGCCTGGCTGGTACTCGACGCGGTCGAGCAGGCCATCGACGACTGTGCCGACAATCTTGCGGCCGTGAAGGATTCGGTGGGCCACATCGCCGTGAGCGATTACTGCACCACCCACACCATGCTCGGCATCGCCGCGACCGTCGCGGACGGGCACATCTCGCCGTTGCGGTTCTCCGGGGCGAACCCGGGTGCGGTCGCCGGCCTGTCCTGTCAGCTGCTCGCTCTGTGCGGGCCGAGCACAACACTGTCGATGCCGCCGTATGCCGGACTGCCCACGGCGGTCGCCCTCGCGCGAATGTGGCTGCGGCAGGGTGCGGCCGAGTACATGATCATCAGCACTCACCACACCGGCGACCAAGGGCACCACACGATTTCGAGCACGGTCCTCGGGCCGCGAGATCGGAGCGAGCCCACATGACGAGACCGTCGACAACCCCCGCCCTGTCCGACGACGACGTGCAACGCTTCCTCGACGAGATCGTCCACGTCGACCGGCCGCGGGCCGGACATCCGCGGCTGGCCGACCTCGCCGACGATATCGCGCGGACGAATCTCGCCCCCGGCACGCCCGTTCTGATCGCGATGCCCAACGGGGCGGAGCTGATCGCCGTCGTCTTCGCGGTGCGGACGGCGGGACTGGTTCCCGTGCCGATCACCCCGTCGGCGCCGCCGGCGCGAATCCGGCAGATGGCCGAGGCGCTGGGTGCCGGTGCTCTGGTGGCGCCGAGGACATTCGAGCCGGCCGGATACGAGATCGGGCGGACCGTTCCGCCCACGGCGCAGCTGGCCCTCCTTCGGGATATCGAGGCACACCGGCACCATCCCGGCGAGATCATCCTGCTGACCTCGGGCACCTCCGGCGTGTTCAGCGGCTGCCTGCACGACTTCGACTCGTTGCTGCGCAACGGGTCTCGGCACGCCGCGGCGATCGGCCAGCGGTCCACCGACAGCGTGCTGATCAACCTGCCCCTGCACTTCTCCTATGCGTTCGTCGCTCAGATGCTCGCGACCCTGACGAGCGGGGGCAGGGCGGTCATCTCCGGCCCGCCGTTCGCGCCCCGGGCCTACGCCGAGGCGATCCGGCGGTACGGGGTGAACATATCGTCGGTGACCCCGGCGGTGGTCACATCGATCAGCAAGGCGGGATCGAAGCTGCCCCGGAATCTGCGGGCGCTGACCGTGGGCGGCGCCGCACTGGACCCGTCCTACGTGCGGGAGCTGTTGCGGCACAACGCACGAGTCGAACTGTATCTCACCTACGGACTCACCGAGGCAGGGCCGCGGGTGTCGACGCTGGCGGCACACCGGGAACCACCGAGCCGGTACTCTTCGGTCGGCCTGCCGTTGCCGGGAGTCGGTGTGCGCCTGAACAAGCCGGACCCGGACGAACCGGTCGGCGAGCTGATCGTGGATACCGACACCGCGATGCTCGGCCGGGTCGGTATCTCCGATGCTCGCCGAACGACAGTGGACGACAACGGTATTCATACCGGCGACCTGTTCAGCATGGATCCGGACGGGTACCTGTACTGTCACGGGCGGCTGCCCAAGTACGTCGTGATCCGAGGCGAGAAGGTCTGCCTGAGTTCGGTGGCCGGGATCGCGGAGCGGCAGCCCGGCATCACTGCCGCGCGGGCCTGGGCACACCAGGACGATTCCGGTGAAACGGAGTTCACGCTCGACGTCTATCTCGACGAGACCGCCACCGTCCGCGAACAGGACATCCACCGCCGACTGGGCGAACAGCTGCTGCGCGCCGAACGGCCCGCCCGCATTCGACTCCACCCCGCCGCCAGCCTCGGCTGGGCGAAGTCCGTCCCCGAATAGGAGGTCCGCCGATGCAGCTGCCGCACCCACCGCTGGTGTTTTCCGCAGACTCCCCCGACGGCTTGACGGCTGCCGCCGGCCGGTTGTGCGCTCGGGTCGAGGCGTTACCGGACGAGCACGTGTGGGAACTGGCGTGCGCGCAACTCGGACAACGCCATTCGAGTCACCGCGGGGCCGTGCTGGCCGCCGACCGGGCCGGCTTCGTGGCCGGGCTCCAGGCGCTGGCGAACGGCCGCACCACACGAAATACCGTGCGCGGCACCGCCGATATCGCCCGCGCGCCGGTGTTCGTCTTTCCCGGGCAGAGCCCGCTGTGGCCCGGTATGGCCGGCGAGCTGCTGCACGCGGTCCCCGCCTTCCGCACCCTGCTCGAGGGTTATGCACAGGCCCTGCGCCCGCATCTCGGCTGGGATGTGATCGCCGCACTCGCCGACGACGGCGGCCGGGACCGGCTGGAGCATATCCAGCCCATCCAGTTCGCGGTCTCCCTCGCGCTGTCGGATCTGTGGCGGCGCTACGGGTTACGGCCGGCGGCGGTGGTCGGCCACTCACAGGGCGAGTTGGCGGCCGCCCACGCCTCGGGCGGGGTCGGCCGGGACGACGCCGCGCGACTGATCACACTGCACAGCAGCGCGCTGGCCCGGATCGAGGGCCGGGGCGCCATGCTCTCCGTGTCGGCGCCCCTGGACCGCATCGAGCCGGTACTCGCCGACCGGGCCGGGCAACTGGCCGTTTCCGCCGTCAACGGACCCGCCGACCTGACGGTCAGCGGCGCTCCCGAGGCGATAGCGAAACTGCGGGACGACCTCACCGACCGCAACATCTGGGCATGGCAGCTCCCCGGCGTGCGGGTGGCCGGCCATTCCGAGCAGGTCGACTCGCTGGAAAGGCTTGTGCTGGACGACGCTTCGGCCATCACGCCACTCTCGCCGCACACCGCCCTGTACTCCGCCGTCTCGGCGAGCCGGGTCGGCCGCGGCGACCTCACCCCCGACTACTGGTTCCGAAACCTGCGCCGCCCGGTGCACTTCGAGAGCGCCGTTCGCAGCCTGCTCGACGACGGGCATCGGCTCTTCGTCGAAATGAGCACGCATCCGGCGCTGCTCACCCCGCTACGGGCCACGATGGACTCCGCCGGGACATCCGGAGCGGTGGTCGGCAGCCTGGACCGCCGCAGGACGGACGTGGAAGGCCTGCTGCTCGCTCTCACAACAGCATTCGTCAACGGCGCCACCATCGACTGGGATACGGTCCGCGCCGATCTGTGCGCGCCGCGCCCGTCGGCTGCACCCCGGCATCCCCTGCTGTCGCAGGAACTCGCGCTGCCGCACGTGGACGAATGGCTGTTCGGCGGCCGACTCTCCCCGGCCGCGCACCCCTGGCTTCGAGACCATCGGGTCCGGCAGCGAACCCTGTTGCCCGGCACGGCGATCCTCGATCTGATCGGCTATGCGGGCGAGCGAGTCGGCTGCCGGCGGATCGGCGAGCTGGTCCTCGAGGCCCCGTTGGATTTGAGCGCGACGGATGAGCCGACCATTCAGGTCGTCGTGTCCGCCGCCGACGACGACGGACACCGGCCCGTGGCGCTCTACAGCCGGCCGAGCGCGGACGCAGGTTCGGCCTCTTGGACGCGGCATGCCTCGGGGCGACTGGCACCCGGCCTGCCCGGCACTACGCCACCGGCTCCATGGCCACCCACCGACGCCCGGCCGGTCGACGTCGGCGGCCTGTACGCCCGCCTGTCCGGCGACGGTTACCACTACGGTGCGGCCTTCCGGGGCGTGTCCGCGATGTGGCTGTCGGACGACAGCGTCTACGCCGAGATCTCGCTGCCGGAATTCGCCGGACGAGCCCACCCCGCCGCCCTCGATGCGGTGCTGCACGCCTGGCTTTATCACACCCGGACGGCGGATCGGCCACTGCTGCCGTTCATCTGGCGCAACGTGTCACTACATCGACCGCGCGGCACGCGGATGCGGGTCCGCATCACCCCGGGCCGCGCCGACGACCAGCTCACGATCAGCGCCTTCGACGAGCACGGTGCGCCTGTGCTGCAAGCGGATTCGCTCGGTCTGCGCCCGGCTCCGGCACCCGTGCACTGCCTCGTGTGGGAACACTGCGATCCCCAGCCCGAGGGCCGGACGCTCGGCGCCCGAGTGATGGTCGCCGGCCGCCCCGAATCGGTCGATCGGTCCTGCGAGGCCCTCGAATTCACCGACCTCGCCGGCCTCCGGCAGGCCCTGCCCACCGATCCCGGAACGGAACCGCCGGTGGCCGTGCTCGGCTGCGCGAGCGGTTCCACCGCCGTCGATGCCAATGCCGATGCGGATGCCGCGATATCGTTGGCGGACAATGGATCCCGGGAACTCCGCGAGTGGTGCTCGCAATCCGCGCCCACGCTGGCGGTAGTAACCCGCGGCGCGGTCACGGTCCGCCCCGAAGACAGCATTTCCGACCCGGCGGCCGCGAGCATATGGGGCAGCGTCGCTGCCGCTCAACAGGAATGGCCGGGGCGGGTCGTCGTCATCGACACCGACGCGCCCGCCACTACCGCACAACTGACCGCGGCGCTGGCGTCCGGAGAGAATCGGCTGGCCCTGCGGAAAGGGACGTTCCACCGGCCCCGCCGCGCGGCGTCCGAGGACACCCTGACTCTGCCCCACCCGGCCGAATGGCGCTTGGGCACAACGCGACCCGGTTCGGCCGATCGGCTCGAACTCCTCGAGGACACCACGTCGGCCCGCCCGCTCGAACCCCACGAGGTCCGCGTCCGGGTCCGCGCCGCGAGCCTGAACTTCCGCGACGTCCTGGTCGCCCTCGGCCGGTATCCCGACCCGGCCGCCGATCTGGGCTGCGACGGAGCCGGAATCGTCACCGACGTCGGCGCCGGCTGCACCGACCTCGCACCGGGCACGCCCGTGATGGGCATCTTCGGCGCCTACTCCGCCACGGCCGTCGCCGACCGGAACATGCTCGTCGCGATCCCCCGGCACTGGTCCATGGCCGAGGCCGCGGCGGCGCCGCTCGCCTACGCCACGGCGAGCCACGGGTTGATCGGCACCGCCGGATTGCGGGCCGGAGAATCGGTCCTGATCCATGCCGCGAGCACCGGGGTCGGCACCGCGGCCGTGCATATCGCCAGGCGGGCGGGCGCCGAGGTATTCGCCACGGCCCATCCGGCCAAATGGGGCGTACTGCGCGACATCGGCCTCGACCCGGACCATATCGCCGACTCGCGCAGCACCGCGTTCGAGGACCGGTTCCGCCGCACCACCGCGGGCGCCGGAATGGATGTCGTACTCGGCGGGGTGGTCGGCGAGGTCGCCGAGGCCTCGCTGCGGCTGCTGTCGGCCGGCGGCCGCTACGTCGATCTCAGCTGGGTGGACCCGGACACCGGAAACCAGGTCCGCGCACGGTATCCGGGCATCCGCTACGAGCCGATCAACATCCTGGAGATCGACGCCACCCGCATTCGCACGATCCTCGAACGCCTCCGGGCCGACGCCGACGCCGGACACCTTCCGCCACCGCGGCTGCGGGCGTGGGACGTGCGATACGCCAAATACGCCTTCCGCTCCATGAGCGGCGGACGGCACACGGGCAAGCTCGTCCTCACGGTGCCCCGCCGACCCGGCCGCGGCACAACGGTCCTCGTCGTCGGCGAGGCGGAGCGCCCGGTCGGCGAGGTGGCCGCCCACCTCGCCGAGAAGTACGGCGTGCACGTCGTCACCGCCGACCCGGCCTCCGCCGAGACCGTCTTCGCCGAGCATCCGTGTACGGGAGTGGTCGCGCTGTCGCCGGGGGCCGCCGGCGCGGTGAGCCTGCACCACCTGACCGCACGGGCCGACCTCGCACAGTTCGTCCTGCTCGTACCCCGGTCCGAATCGGGCGCCGCCTCTGACGGTGGTGAAAACTCTGCGGAGACAGCGTTTCTCGGTGCCCTGGTGCGCCACCGACGCGCCTCCGGCCTGGCCGGCTGCGCCGTCCGCGGTGTGGACGTGCGGGATGTGCCCCAGGTTCTGGACTGCCTCGACGAGGCATTCGTCCGGGCCGAACCCGTCCTCGAGGCCGGCGCGGTGTCCGCCGAGACAGCCCCTCGGCGCAAGGCCCGGAGGCACGAAACCCGCGAACATCCAGCACTGGACCAGCATTCGCCGACGGAACTCCGGGAACGGCTGCACGAGTTGCTCTCCCGCGAGAGCATTGCCCTGCTGGGGCACGGCCTGACCAGCACCACGACGAGTTTCCAGCAGCTCGGTTTCGACTCCCTGACCGCGGTCGCCCTGGCCGACCGGATCGCCGACGCCACCGGGCTTCCGCTGCCGACCACCGTCCTCTTCGACCACCCCACGCCCGCCGAACTCGTGCGCTGGCTGTGCGACCGGATCGAGCCCGGGTCCGCCGAGGTGCCCGTCGACGAAACCCCGGCGGCCGTCGCGCAGGACCGGGTAGGCGAACCGATCGCCATCGTCGGGATGGCCTGCCGGTTCCCCGGCGACATCGACTCGGCCGAGGACCTGTGGCAGTTGATCGCCGCCGAGACCGATGCCCTCGACCCGTTCCCGACGGACCGGGGGTGGGACCGCGACCGCCTGCACGATCCGGATCCGGACCGCCCCGGAGCCTCGGCCGCGCACCGCGGCGGATTCCTCACCGACGCGGCGGGATTCGACCCGGCGCTGTTCGGCATCTCGCATCGGGAGGCGACCGCGATGGATCCGCAGCAGCGGCTGCTGCTCGAAGTCGGCTGGGCGGCAATCGAAGACGCCGGCCTTGCGCCGACGTCGCTGCGGGGCAGCGACACCGGCGTATTCATCGGCTGCTACGCGCAAGAGTACGGCCCGCGCCTCCCGCAGGCCCACAGCGACAGCGCCGGCCACCTCCTCACCGGCACCACCACGAGCGTCGCGTCCGGGCGCATCGCCTACACCCTGGGACTGCACGGGCCGGCCATCACCTTCGATACCGCATGTTCGTCGGCACTGGTCGCGATCCACTCGGCCTGCGAGGCCGTGCGGAACGGCACCTGTTCGCTCGCGATCGCGGGCGGCGCGACCGTCATGTCCGGCCCCGGCCTGTTCACGGAGTTCACCAAGCAACACGGGCTGGCCCCCGACGGGCGGTGCAAGCCGTTCGCCGCCGCTGCCGACGGCACCGGCTGGGGCGAAGGCGGCGGCCTGCTCGTCCTGGAGCGCCTCTCCGAGGCCGAGCGCCGCGGGCACCGCGTGCTGGCGGTGATCGCCGGATCGGCGGTCAACTCCGACGGCGCGTCGAACGGATTGACCGCGCCCAACGGTCCCGCCCAGGAACGGGTGATCCGCCGGGCCCTCACCGCGGCCGGCCTGACCCCCGACGCGGTCGACGCGGTCGAGGCGCACGGCACCGGCACCGCCCTCGGCGACCCCATCGAAGCGAACGGCCTGCTCGCCGCCTACGGCACCCACCACACGCCCGAGCGGCCGCTGTATCTGGGCTCCGTCAAATCCAATATCGGCCACACCCAGGCGGCCGCCGGCGTCGCCGGGGTCATCAAGATGGTGATGGCCCTCCGGCACGGCGTGCTGCCCGCGACACTGCACATCGACGCGCCCACCCCGCACGTCGACTGGTCCAGCGGCACAATACGATTGCTGACCGAAGCGCTGCCGTGGCCCGAGAACGGCCATCCTCGCACGGCCGCCGTGTCCAGCTTCGGCATCTCCGGCACCAACGCGCACCTCATCCTCCGGCAACCAGCGCCGCCCGGCTCCGAACCCGCGGCCGCCACCGACGAATCCGACGACCGTGCCCCCGTCTTGCTGTTCCCGCTGTCCGGGCACACCCCGCAGGCGCTGGCCGGCAACGCTGCCCGCCTGCGTCGCCATCTGGAGGCCCACCCCGAGATCGCTCCCGCCGATCTCGCCCGCACCCTCGCCACCGCCCGCGCCCAGCACGGCCACCGGGCCACCGTCACCCTCGCGGAGTCCGGAAACGCTTGCGAGACAATAGTGTCGGCGCTGCGTTCACTGGGCGACGGCGGTACCCACCCGAACCTGGTCACGGCCGAGAAGCCGTGCGCCGAGCCGGGCGACCTGGTCTTCGTCTGCGGCGGCCAGGGCGCGCAGTACCCGGGCATGGGCGCCGGGCTGTACCGGTTGTTTCCCCGTTATCGCGACGCCTTCGACGAGACCTGCGCCGCACTCGACCCCCACCTCGACTCCGCACAACCGTTGCGCGACATCATCTTCGCCGATCCGGACAGCCCCGCCGCCGCCCTCCTGGACCGGACCGAATTCACCCAGCCTGCCCTGTTCGCGGTGCAGGTCGCGCTGCACGCCCTGCTCACCTCGCTGGGCCTCACCCCGGACGTCGTGATGGGCCATTCCATCGGCGAGCTCACCGCAGTCCACCTCGCCGGGGTGTGGTCGCTCGACGACGCCGCCGAAATCGTCGCCGCCCGGGGCAGATTCATGCAATCATGCCCCGGCCACGGGCGGATGCTCGCGGTCAACGCCGCCGAAGACGAGCTCGCACCCCTGTTGCGGGATGTCGACGGCATATCGGTCGCGGCCGTCAACGGCCCCGGCGACACGGTGCTGTCGGGCGATGCCGATGCCCTGGCCCGGGTCCGCGAGCGGCTCGACGCACAGCACCGCACATCGACCTTTCTCCAGGTCGGCCACGCCTTCCATTCGGCGCACATGGACGCGGCGCTGCAACCGTTCGCCGACGTCGCGGCCGGCGCGACGTATCACGGTCCGCAGGTGGCGGTCCAATCCTGCCTGACCGCCGGGCCGGCCACCGCCGATCAGCTCTCCGATCCCGGCTACTGGGCCCGCCAGCTCCGCCATACCGTCCGATTTCACGAGGCGGTCACCTATCTCGTCCGGCACGGCGAGCACACGTTCCTGGAATTGTCGCCGCACGCCGCGCTCACTGCGGCCCTCACCCGAACCCTTACGGACACAACCGGTTCGGCGGCCCTCTCGACCTTGCGCCGCAACCGGCCCGACGGCGCCGCCGTCGCCACCGCACTCGCCGCTCTGCACCACCGCGGCCACAGCCCGGACTGGGTCCGGCTCACTCCCGGTGCGCGGTCGATTCCGCTGCCCACCTACGCCTTTCAACACCGGCGGTTCTGGCTCTCCCCTGGCCGCCCCGCCGCCCCCGGGCCGGATCACCCGCTGTTCGACACCGCCACGGAACTCGCCGACGACAAGGGCTGGGTATTCACCGGCCGGGTCTCCCTGCACACCCACCCCTGGCTGGCCGACCACACCATCGCGGGCACCGCACTGTTCCCGGGTGCGGCCGTGGCCGAACTGATGCTGTCCACCGGACAGCACATCGGCTGTCCCCACATCACGGAACTCGTCCTGCACCAGCCACTTTCCCTGCGCGACACCGATGACGGCGTCGACATGCGCGTACAGGTCGGCGATCGCGACGCCGCCGGACCCCGCCCGATCACCGTCCACTCGCGTCCCCACCACCCCGGCGGGCCGGCGCAGACCGCACCGTGGACCCAGCACGCCACCGGCAGCGTGGCGCCGGTCGCCGAGCACGGTGCGGCCGGTGCGACCCGGCCGCCGGATCTCGCCCGGCCGATCGATGTCACCGACCTGTATTCCGTTCTCGCCGAGCGCGGTTACGGGTACGGTCCGGCGTTCCAGGGTGTGCGTGCGGCGCGGATCGACGACACCGGCCCCGAACCCACCGTGTACACCGATGTCGTGCTGCCCGAGGACGTCGACTCCGCGGGGTACGGCATCCACCCCGCGCTGCTGGACGCCGCGCTGCATTCCCTTCTCGTGCCGGCGGTCGGCGACGACCACGAGCACATTCGAATTCCGTTCGTGTTCAAAGGCATCACGCTGCATGCGGTGCGGTCGACACGGTTGCACGTCGCCGCGACCCGCACCGGTCCCGACACGGTCACCGTGCATGCGGCCGATCCGCTCGGTGCGCCGGTCCTCACGATCGAGGCCGTCACGTTGCGCCCCTTGCCGGATCCGGCACCCGCGGCCGCGGTCCCCACGATGCTCGAACTCACCTGGATCCCCACCGCCGACGCGGCCCCGGACATCACCGAATGCGACACCACCGGGTGGGCCGTTCTCACCTCGGAACCCGGGCGGCTCCCGGCGGCGCTGCGCGGCCTGCGCACCTGTGCCGACCTGTCAGCCCTGCTCGACAACGACCGGCTCCCCGCGGCGGTGATCTGGTACCCGGCCCACGACCGGGACGAGGTGCCGGCGGCGGTCCGGGCGACGACCGACGAGGCGCTGACGCTGCTGCGACAGTGGGTAACTCACCCCGGAACCGCCACCGTGCCGTTGCTCGTGTGCACCTCCCACGCGGTCGCGACCAGCCCGCACGACCCCGCCCCGAACCTCGCCCACGCGGCGGTCTGGGGCCTGACCCGCAGCACGCAGAGCGAACACCCGGATCACTCGATCACCCTGCTGGACATAGCAATCGACACCGCCCCGAACATCCTGGCCGCCGTGCTGGACCGACCGGACCCGAGGGAAAACCAGCTCGCCGCCCGCCACGGCACCTTGCACCGCCCCCGGCTGACACACAGCCCCGCCCTCGCCCCGCCCGAGACCCGCGGCGGCAGTTGGCGACTGGGTGTTCGCGACACCGGCGACCTGAATACCGTGGCGTACGTCCCGACCGAGCCCGCGGCGCTGCGGCCCGGCGAGATCCGCATCGCCGTGCGCGCCGCGGGCCTGAACTTCCGCGACGTGGTCGGCGCCCTCGGCCTGGTCGAGACCGCCGGATTCGGCCGGGAGGCCGCGGGTGTCGTCGTCGAAACCGGCCCCGGGGTGGGCGATTTCGCGATCGGAGACGCCGTCACCGGGTTCCTGGACGATGCCTTCGCCCCGACCGCCGCCGCCGACGCCCGGGCGGTCGTCCCCATGCCGCCGAACTGGTCGTTCACCGAGGCCGCCGCCGTGCCGATCGTGTTCACCACCGCCCATGCCGCCCTGGTCGCCCTCGCCGAACTGCGACCCGGACAGCGGGTGCTCGTGCACGCCGGCACCGGAGGGGTCGGCCAGGCCGCCATCCAGCTGGCCCGCCACCGCGGCGCCGAGGTCTTCGCGACCGCCTCGCCGCCCAAACAGCACCTGTTGCGCGCCATGGGAATTCCCGCCGACCATATCGCCTCGTCCCGCACCCTCGGCTTCCGCACCGCATTCCTCGAGGCGACCGGCGGGAACGGCATGGACGTCGTCCTCGACTGCCTGGCCGGTGAATTCGTCGACGCCTCCCTGGATCTGCTTCCGCACGGCGGCTACTTCCTCGAGATCGGCAAGACCGACATTCGTGATCCCGAGACCGTGGCCGGCGCCCATCCCGGCGTGCGCTACCACGCCCTCGACCTGACCGACTTCGGCCCCGACCGGATCGCGGACAGCCTCGCCGCGCTGGTATCGCTGTTCGAACAGGGTGCGCTGGCACCGATTCCGGTCACGAACTACGCGATTCCCCGGGCCCGGCAGGCCCTGCGCGATATGGCCGCCGCCCGGCACACCGGCAAGATCGTCCTCACCCCGCCGCGCGCCCTCGACCCGGAGGGAACCGTGCTGATCACCGGCGGCACCGGCGCGCTCGCCGCCCTGATCGCCGAACACCTGGTCGTCGACCACGGTGTCCGGCGGCTGCTGCTGGTCTCGCGGCGCGGCCCCGCCGCCCCGGGCGCCGGCGAACTGCACCGCCGGCTCACCGCGCTGGGCGCCGAGGTCACCCTCGCCGCCTGCGATGTCGCCGACCCGTCGGCGGCGGCCGGCCTGCTCGACGCCGTCGACCCGCGGCATCCGCTCACCGCCGTCGTCCACACCGCCGCGGTCGCCGACGATGCTCCCGTCACCGCGCTGCGCCCGGACCGGCTGCGGGCCGTCCTGGCCGGCAAGCTCGACGGCGCCTGGCACCTGCACCGGCTGACCCGGCATCTCGACCTCGCCGCATTCGTGCTGTTCTCTTCGGCGGCAGGCATTCTCGGCAATCCCGGGCAGGCCAACTATGCCGCCGCCAACGCCGCGCTGGACGCACTGGCCGAGTACCGCCGACGCCGCGGCCTGCCCGCCGTGTCGATCGTCTGGGGGCCCTGGGACATCGGCCTCGCGAGCCGGCTCGGTGAGCGCGAGCGGCAACGTATCGCGGCCACCGGCCTGATCCCCATCGCGGACGAACTCGGCACGGCCCTGTTCGACCGGGCGCTCACCGACGGCCATCCCGTGGTCGTCGCCGCACCGCTACGCTCCGGCGCGCGCACCGACGGCGACCTACCGCCCGTCCTGTCGGCGCTGGTCACCGCGCGCCGTACCGCCGCCGGCCCGAGCGGCCGCGGCACGGAACTCTCCGGCCTGACCGCCGAACAGCGGCTTCGCCACCTGCTCGATGCCGTGCGCTCCGCGACCGCCACCGTGCTGGGCCACCCCGACACCGCCACCACCGGGGTCGACGACACCTTCAAGGACCTCGGCATCGACTCCCTCACCGCCATCGAGCTGCGCAACGCCCTCGCCCGCTCGACACATCTCGACCTGCCGCCCACCCTCGTCTTCGACCACCCCACCCCCGGCGAGCTCGCCCGGTACCTGGACACCCTGCTCGCACCGTCGAACACCGAGACATCCACTGCCGCACCGACGCCCGCGGCGGCCGACGACGATCCGGTCGTCGTGGTAGGAATGTCGTGCCGGTTCCCCGGCGGCATCGGTTCCCCGCAGGCGCTGTGGGATCTGGTGAGCGACGGCGTCGACGCGATCGGCGCATTCCCCGACGACCGCGGCTGGAACCTCGAGGAGCTGTTCGACCCCGATCCCGATGTGGTCGGCACCACCTATACCCGCCACGGCGGATTCCTCACCGACGCCGACGGATTCGACAACGAGCTGTTCGAGATCTCGCCCCGCGAGGCCACCGCGATGGACCCGCAGCAGCGAGTCCTGCTCGAAACCTGCTGGGCGGCCCTGGAAACCGCATGCCTCGACCCGAAGTCGCTGCACGGCAGCAGCACCGGGGTATTCATCGGCGCCTGCGCGCAGCAGGATCAGGCCGCGCTGCCCGCGACCGCGGAGGGATATGCGCTGACCGGCAACGCGACCAGCGTCGCCTCCGGCCGGATCGCCTATACGCTGGGCCTGCACGGCCCGGCGATCACCGTCGACACCGCCTGTTCCTCCAGCCTGGTCGCGACCCACCTGGCATCCGAGTCGCTGCGCCGGGGCGAATGCGATCTCGCGATCGCCGGTGGTGTCACCATCATGGCCGGTCCGTTCATCTTCACCGAATTCGCCCGCCAGCGCGGGCTCGCCGCCGACGGACGCTGCAAACCCTTCGCCGCGGCCGCCGACGGCACCGGCTGGGGCGAGGGCGCCGGAATCGTTGTGCTGGAACGCATGTCGGACGCGCAGCGCAACCGCCACCCGATCCTGGCGGTGGTCGCCGGATCGGCGATCAACCAGGACGGCGCGTCCAACGGCCTCACCGCCCCGAACGGACCCGCGCAGCAGCGCGTCATCCGCCGGGCCTTGGCATCCGGCGGCCTCACCGCGGACCGGGTCGACGTGGTCGAGGCGCACGGCACCGGCACCACCCTGGGCGATCCGATCGAGGCCGGCGCCCTGCTGGCGACCTACGGGCGGGCCCACACTCCGGACACCCCGCTGTATCTCGGTTCGGTCAAATCCAATATCGGCCACACCCAGGCCGCCGCCGGTGCCGCCGGCATCATCAAGATGATCCAGGCCATTCGCCACGGGGTGCTGCCGAAAACCCTGCACGCCGAGGCTCCGAGCCCCCACGTCGACTGGGACGGCACCATCGCCCTGCTCACCGACAGCACCCCGTGGCCCGACAACGGCCACCCACGCACGGCCGCGGTCTCCAGCTTCGGCATCTCCGGCACCAACGCCCACCTGATCCTCCAACAGCATTCCGCCCCAACCGGATTCGATGAAGCACCCCGCACTGCCGCACCGGCGCTGCTGTTCCCGGTCTCCGCCGCCGACCCGGCCGCGCTGGCCGCCCAGGCCGCCCGGCTCCGCGAACATCTCGACGACCATCCCGACCTCGACCCCGCCGATCTGGCCTACAGCCTGGCCACCACCCGCACGCACCACGGTCACCGCGCCACCGTCGTGGGCAGCGCCACGACCGGCGAGGACATCCGGACGACGCTGGCACGAGCGCTGACGGCCGCGGAAACCGGACAGCCGGACGCAAACCTGTTCCGCGACAACCCCTCCGCGAGCCAACCGAGCGGACTGGTCTTCGTGCTGCCCGGCCAGGGCGCCCAGCACCCGGGCATGGGCCGCACCCTCTACCACCACTACGCCGCCTACCGGGACGCGCTCGACCGCGCGTGCCTCGCCCTGTCGCCGCACCTGGACCTGCCCGACGGCACCGGGTTACGGGAGATCATCCACGCCGACCCCGACACCGCCGAGGCCGCGCTGCTCGACCGCACCGATATCGTGCAACCCGCGCTGTTCGCCGTGGGCGTCGCCCTCGCGGCTCTGCTCGAATCCGTCGGTGTCACACCGGATATCGTGATCGGCCACTCCCAGGGCGAGATCACCGCGGCCTGTGTCGCCGGCGCGCTGTCGCTCGAGGACGCCGCCACGGTGATGGCCCGGCGCAGCCGGCTCATCGCCCGGCACCTGGCCGGCACCGGCACCATGGCCTCGCTCGGGTGCGGGGCCGACACGGCCGAAACGCTGCTGCGGCCGTGGCGCGAGCGCATCGCCGTGGCGGCGGTCAACGGCCCGGCGAACGTCACCGTCGCCGGTGCGGTCGACGCCGTCGAGGAACTGGTGCACACCTGCGGCCGGCAGGGCATCCGGGCCCGGGGTGTGCGCGTCGACTACGCCTCGCATTCCGCGGGTGTCGAGGCCGTCCGGGAACGGCTGGCGGCCGAACTCGGCGGGCTGGCGCCGCGCCCGTCGCGGGTCGCGTTCCACTCCACCGTGGCGGGTCAGCCGCACGCCGTCGCCCTGGACACGAGCGCGCTCACCGGCGAGTACTGGTATCACAACCTCCGTCGCACGGTCCATTTCAACGACACCGTCACCGCGCTGCTCGGCACCGGTCCGCACACATTCCTGGAATTGTCCCCGCATCCGGTGCTGACCCCCGCGATCGAGGAATCGGTGAACGCCGCGCGGGAGGACGATCCGTCCGGCGCGAGCGCGGCGTCGGCGGCGGTGGCCACCCTGAACCGCGACCGCGATGACAGCGTCGCCTTCGCGGCGGTGCTGGCGCGGCTGCACAACCGCGGCCACCGGCTCGATTGGGAGGCGCTCCAGCCGGGGCGGCGAATACCGTTGCCCACCTATGCTTTCCACCGCCGCCGGTACCGCCGGGCCGCGCCCGCGACGGTCGCCGCCCGCGCCGACGGTGGTCCGGCAGGCGATCCGGCGACCGACTCCGCTCCGCCGGCCGTGCGGCGCATGGCGGAGCTGGCGCCGTCCGACCGCCGGGCGTTCGTCGTCGACCTGGTCCGGCGGACCGCCGGCCTCGCCCTCGGCCGCGGCGACGGCGCGGACGTCGGCATCGACGCGTCACTGATCGAGCAGGGCCTGACCTCCGTCAAGGGCACCGAGCTGCGCGGCGAGCTGACCGGCGTGACGGGAGTCGCCATCCCCACCGGCCTCCTCATGAGTTCCGTCGCCACGGTTGAGCAGATAGCCGACTACATCCTCACCCGGCTCACCGCGGATGGTCCGGCGACCGACGACGAGTCGCCGACCGGGCTCGTGTCGCTGCTCCGCCGCGCCCTCGAGAACGGCCTCGCCGAGCAGGGCTTGCAGACCGTCGACGCGGCGGCACTGCTGCGTACTCAACTGGAACAAACCGACGAATACCACTGGACCAAGCTCCTGCAATTATCGCCCGGCCGCGACGGTGCTGAATTGCCGCCGACCCGCGACCGTGCCGAACTGCCGCCGACCCGCGACCGTGCCGAACTGCCGCCCGGCCGCAACGGTGCCCAATTGTCGCCGCGCGGCGATGGTCCCGCGATCGTCTGTTTCCCGTCTCTGCTCCCGCATTCCGGTCCACTCGAATATTCGGCGCTGGCGAAGAGCCTCCCCCACCGCAACCTGTTCGCACTGGCCCAGCCGGGCTATCTACCACAGGAAAAACTCCCCGGAACCCTGGCGGCGCTGGTCTCGGGACACCTCGCGGAGATCCGGCGAGAACTGCCGGACAGGCCGCTGATTCTCCTCGGATACTCGACGGGCGGCTGGGTCGCCCACGCCGTGGCCGCCGAACTGCTCGCCCGGCGCCGCCCACCGGCGGGCCTCGTCCTCATCGACACCTACGGCCCACCGGACCTCGACAACTCGCTCCTACGCACCCTGATCCACCGGGCGATCACGGCCCACGAGGACATGGTCACCGATACGTCGATCACCGCCATGTCGAACTACCGCCGGATATTCTCCACCTTCAAACCGCGCCCACTCGACATCCCCGGACTACTCCTGCACGCCGGCCACCACCGAATAGACGAGACAATCAATTTTCCTCAGCACGGCAGAAACAGATGGACCCGCCGCCCGAACACCACGACAATCCCCGTACCCGCCAACCACCTCACCATACTGACCGACGAGACCGACCATGCCGCTGCCGAAATCGATAGGTGGCTCAGCGAACACAGGGAAAGCCACCCGTGAACCGCAGGCCGCAGCACCCCGATCCTGCTGACCATGCTGCGCATGGTGCGGGGCGTGGGAGTTTCGTGCTTCCTATGTCGGCCTGGCCCCGATCTCGTCCGAGACCGACGCGCTGACCGGCACGCTGGTCGGCTGCGCGCTCGGCCTGGCGAGCCTGCCGCTGTTCGGCGCGGTCATCATGATCGTCGTCGCCGTCGCGCCGGCGCTGCTGCTGGGCCACGATCCGATCTTCGCGGTGGAATCCAGGGCGTCGGGGTAGGCCGCCGGACAGCTCTACGACGTGTTCGTCGAGCACCGCGGCCTGGTGGTGACGCTCCCGGCGAACGCGGTCGTCGGCGTATTCAGACCTTCTTCCCCACGCCGCCGTACAGCGATACCCGCTTGTCGTGGCTGGGCGGGTGGTCGATGCCCTCGTTGTGCCAGCGGTGGATCACCTCGATGCCGGGAGGCACGAGTTCCAGCCCGTCGAAGAACCGCGCGACCTCGGCCCGGGGGCGGGGGTGCACGGGTATTCCGCGATCCACGTACACCTGCAACAGCCGGGCCATGCCGTCCGGATCCTCGGGACCGTCGTCGAATTCCATTGTGACATGGGACATCGCGAGATACGACCCGGGCGCCAGCGGCGCCATCAGGGTGTCCACCATCTCGTAGACGTCGCCGGGCACGAAGTGCACCAGGGCCATCAGCGACACCGCCACCGGCCGGCCGAGATCCAGCGTCTCCGTCAGCTCCGGCGCCGACAGGATCGTCTCCGGCTCCGCGGCGTCGGCCTGCACGTAGGCGGTGCGGCCCTCGTCCGAACTCCGCAGCAGCGCCCGTGCGTGCGCGAGCACCAGCGGGTCGTTGTCGACGTACACGACCCGTGATTCGGGGGCCTGCTGCTGGGCGACCTGATGGAGGTTCGGCGCGGTCGGGATTCCGGTGCCGATGTCGAGATACTGCCGAATACCCTGCTCGGCAAGGTAATGCGTGGCGCGGTGCATGAACTCGCGGTTGGTGCGAGCGGTCAACCGGACCGACGGAAAGTCCCGCAGCGCCTGCTCGGCGGCGAGGCGGTCCGCCTCGTAGAAGTCCTTGCCGCCGAGGAAATAGTCGTACATCCGAGCCGGGTGCGGCACGTCGGTACGCAGGTCGGGTGGGCCGTCCGACACGCCAGCGTCTCCTCGTATGTCGGGATCCGTACCAGGGAGGTATACCGCGTCCGGGCCGGCGATCCGACCTGAACAGCACGAATCATAGTAGTCGGTCGACCGAATGGTGCCCGGGCGGGCCCGAGTGAATCGGCTCCTCCGGCGGCGTGCGCCACCTGCGCCCACTCCTTCACTTCGGAGCACGGCGCGACGGCCCCGGCGCCTGGGAGCCGCTTTCTCCCACAATGAATTCCGATCCGCCGAACACTCCACAGCGAGCGCCGCACTACGAACCCGGGGACGGTCCGGCGATACCCGTTCGCGCGAGGATCGCCGCGGTGAGTTCGTCCGGGGCCTCCTCGGGCAGCCAGTGGCCCTTGTCCTCCAGCGCCACCACCGTGAGATCGGCGTGCACGAACTCCGCGCACAGGTCGACCCCGCTGCGGGCGACGGCGATATCGCCCGCACCCCACACCAGGGTCGACGCGACGGCCACCGGCGGCACCCGCGCCCAGTCCTCGCCGATGGCGCGGTACCAGTTCAGCGCGGCTTTCATCGCGCCCGGTTCCAGCAGGGGCGCGAGGTGGCGATCGGCGATCTCGGGCGCGACGACGTCACCGAACCCCAGCCGCAGGGCGGCCGCACCGTCGGCGGCCAGCAGGTCCTCGGAGCCGGGCTGCACGAGGTACTCGATATAGCCGGACTTCTCCCGCTGCACCGGATCCTCGGCCCGCGCCCGGGCGAAGGCCGCCGGATGCGGCACCGACACCGCCGTCAGCGACGCCACCCGCTCCGGGTGGCGGGCCGCCGTCGCCCAGGCGACGATCGCGCCCCAATCGTGGCCGACCAGGTGCACGGCGTCGAAGGGCAGTGCGTCGCACAGCGCGATCACGTCGGCGACGAGTTCGTCCAGGCGGTAGTCCGCCACCCGCTCCGGCCGGGCGCCCGGCGAATAGCCGCGCTGATTCGGCGCCCACGAGGAGACTCCACGGGCGGCGAGCGCGTCGCCCACCACGTCCCAGGACGCCGAACTCTGTGGAAACCCGTGCAGCAGAACCGCTCCCGCGGCACCGGTGCCCGCGCGCACGTCCACCTCGAACTCCCGGCCGCGGATGCGCATTCGTTCCGTCACCACCACACCCGCAGCGTAGCGCCGTCCGCCCGATTTTGTGGACAAATGTACGGACAATCGTCCACAGATCTGCAACTTGTTCTATTTTTAGGGGTAACCGGCGCGCGGCCACGCGAACCATCCACCGGTCCAGGAGCAGGCATGTCGGACCACACAGCGCAAGACACCTCGATCGTCGGCGTCTTCCGGGAGATCGAGCGCGAACTCACCGCCGAGGGCGCACCGTTCGAGACGACGGAGGTCGAGATCGGCGGCCACCGGGTGCGCACCTTCCGGCACGTCGCCGCCACCTTCTACGACGTCGTCGCGGAGTCCGAGACCCGGTTCGCCGATAACACCCTCACCGCCGGTGCCGAAACCCTCACGTACCGCGAGGTTTTCGCGCGCGCCCGGCGGCTCGCCGGCGCCCTGCACCGGCGCTACGGCATCGGGCCCGGCGACCGGGTCGGGATCATGATGGCCAATCGGCCGTCGTACCTCGTGGCGCTGTTCGCCGCCGCCCGGCTCGGCGCGGTCGCGGTGCTGTACAACAGCCGGTCCAGCGCGGCCGAGATCGCCGAGGCGGTCACCGATGTCCGCAGCGCGGTCGTCCTCGCCGATCCCGCGCGCCTCGAGATCCTGCGGTCGGTGGACCACGGCGCGGCGCTGGTCTCCACACAGGACGGCGATCCGGCCGTGCCCGCGATCGACGCGCTGATCGCCGCCGCGGACCGCGACGGTCCGGCCGGCGCGGTGCCGAGCGATGCGGTCGCCGCGATCCTGTTCACCTCGGGAACCTCCGGGCGAGCGAGGGGCGTCCAGCTGACCCACCGCAATCTCGGCAACGTCGTGCTCAATATGAGATTCGTCGCCGAATGCAATCTGCGAATCGCCGCGCGCCGGTACGACATTCCGGTCGACGACCTCCGCCCGGCCGTGCCGCCGATGGCCGCCTTGCTGATCTTCCCGCTCTTCCACGTGTCCGGCCTGGCCGGGCTGCTCACGACGATGAATACCGGCGGCCACGTCGCGACGATGACGCGCTGGGATCCGGCCGCGGCGGCCCACCTGGTCCGCGAGCATCGGCTCACCCTGATGGTCGGCCCGCCGACGGCCGTCGACGAACTCCTGAAACTCCCTGGCGCACAGGAACAACTGGCCTCCCTGCTGAACGTGACGCCCGGCGGCCAGGCCACCCCGCCGAACCTCGTCGGCCGGATCGCCGCCACGGTGCCGAACGCCCAGCGCAGCGCGGGCTGGGGCATGACCGAGACCGCGGGCAGCGTCTGCACCGCCGGCGGCGCCCTGCTCGCCGCGTTCCCCGACACCCTGGGCCCGATGAGCCCGACGATGGACGTCCGCGTCACCGACGCCGGCGGGCGCGAGGCGCCGGCGGGCACCGTCGGCGAACTCGAACTGCGCGGCGGCCTGGTCATGGCCGGCTACCTCGACGCCGGCGGCGCCACGAGCACCGATCACCTCCCCTGGCTGCGGACCGGCGATCTGGGCTACCTCGACGAGCACGGCCTGGTCTACGTGGTGGACCGCAGCAAGGACATCGTCATCTCGTCCGGCGAGAACATCCCCTGCGCCGAGGTCGAGGCCGCGCTGCTGACCGGTGACGAGTTCACCGAGGTCGCGGCGTTCGGCGTGCCCGATCCGCGGCTCGGGGAACGCCTCGTCGTCGCGGTCACCCTCGCCGACGGCCGGACCCTCGATGCCGACCGGATCCGCGACCTGGCCCGCCGCACCCTTCCCGACTACAAGATCCCCGCCGAGGTCCTGTTCGATATGAGCCCGCTGCCGCGCAACGCCACCGGCAAGCTCCTCAAGCGCGAACTTCGGGCCCGCTACCTCGCCCGTCCACGCTGACCGCCGCATCCGGGGTGTGCACGCCCCGCCGACCGGGGGTCATCGATCCCCGACGGCCGGGCTCGGCAGTCGACGGCCTCCACAGCCGCGAGGAGGCCGGGGCGAACAGCCGTCGCCGGAGCGTATCCGGTTGCGGCCGTGGGTTGCACCGCACCGGGTTGCGCGGACCATCCGCACCGCCACCTCCGCCGATCCACCCCGGAACCCGACAGTCCCCCTCGCCCGGCATGGCGGCGTGGATGGCAAAGACCGTGGCACCGGGACCGTGACGCCGAGCGGACGAGGCCCCCGGAACGTCTGCCGTCGTCGCACCGGGACGGCGACTACGAGCCGCGATTCTGCTAGCGTGCTGTCGATTATGCGAACCGATCTTCCTGGCATGTGCCGCTTCCGGACGCTGCTCGGTGGTGGGGAACCTCGGCGCGGCGAGATCGGGCCGGGTGACCGGCCGCCCGCAGGGGGAACTTCGGGAGCGTGGGTATCGAAGGGTGACCGTTGTGCCTGATGATCAGCGGAGTTCCCCCGGAGTGCACCTGTGCGGCAGCCTGCCGTTCGAGCGGACGCAGGAGGCGTTCCGCTGGATAGGGAGCGAATTCGGGTCACGGGTCAGCCGGGTGCCGGACGAAACCGGCCCTCGTGCGGGTTTCATCCTTACCCAGAAACGCTATTTCACCGGCAATCCGGCGTTCGAACCCGCGGCACCCGCGCCGGGGCAGCTGATTCCGCTGACCTGTGTACGCCTGCGTGCGGGATTCACGGCAGCGGACGTTCACTTCGAGCGGTTCGGTTACGCGAATGCGGCCGAGGCGTCGTTCGCCGCTTTCCGGCAGGCCCGGCAGGACGGCGTATTGCCCTCCGAGGCAAAGTTTCTGTTTCCGATACCGAGTCCGCTCACCCCGGTCGCCATATTCGTCGCCGCCGAGTCGCAGGCACAGGCCCTGCCCGCCTATGCGGCACAGACGCGAGCCTCGGTGCAGGAGATCCTCGATACGCTGCCGCACTCCGAGCTCGCGATTCAGTGGGATGTTCCCGTCGAGGTCGTCAGCTGGGAGGGAATGATCCCGAACCCGCTGACCAACAGGGAGACGCTGCTCGAGTCGATGGTGGCGCTGGGCGACTGGATTCCGGATGACGTCGAACTCGGATACCACCTGTGCTACGGCAATTCGGAGACGTTCCGGCACCCGAGCGCACCGGACGCCACCGGCCTGGCCGAGATCTGGAGCGGCCTGACCGGAAACCTGCGCCGGAGAATAGATTTCGTGCACATGTCGGTGCCTGTCGAATGGCAGTCGCCGGAGCACTACCGCCCCCTGGCCGGGCTCGACTTCGATCCGGGCACGGATCTGTATCTCGGGCTGGCACACCATCAGGACGGCCTGGCCGGGGCGCGGCGACGAGCCGGTGCCGCAGCGCGGATCCTCGGGCATCCGTTCGGAATCTCCACCGAATGCGGCATGGGCCGGTACGGTTCCGAGGAAAAATTCCAGGCTGCGGTCCGGGCGCTCGAGGACCTGGCCGCGGAGAGATGATCCAGTGACTCGAAGGAATCGAATCATGATCAAGGTCTCCGCGGCGGTCTTTTTCGTTGATCGCCGGCCTGCTGGTGGCCCCCGTTCCCGCCGCCGCGGCACCGGGAACGGTCAGTCTCCCTCTGGGGTGTCCGTGAAGCGCTGGAGGTACAGCGGCTCGCCGAGCCTGTCGAGCAGCTCGAGTTCGGTCTCGAGATAGTCGACGTGCTGCTCCTCGTCCTCCAGAATGGTTTCGAAGATGCGGGCCGAGGTCACGTCGCCGCGGGAGCGCATCAGCTCGATGCCGCCGCGCAGCCGGGTCGCCGCCTCCATCTCGATCTGCAGGTCGGCCCGCAACTGCTCGGGCACGGACTGGCCGATCCGCAGCGGGTTGAGCCGCTGGTAGTTGGGCAGCCCCTCGAGGAAGAGGATGCGGTCGGTGAGGATCTCCGCATGCTTCATCTCGTCGATGGACTCGTAACGGGTGTGCTTGGCGAGTTTGGTGAAACCCCAGTTCTCCTGCATCTTGGCATGCAGGAAGTACTGGTTGATCGCCGTGAGTTCGGCCGTCAACTGCTCGTTGAGCAGCCCGATGATTTCCTGGTCGCCTTCCATAGCTGTGAATGGTGTCACAGCGCGCGACGGGCGGACCTGTTAGGCAGCCCTGAGTTGCTGGTCAGGCGGCCGGAGCCTCCGCAACCCCGGCCGAATCCGGCGCCTGAGCCCGCCCGATCACCTCCGCCAGCCGGGCGGTGCACGAGCCGCAGCCCGGCTTCCAGCCGCAGGCCTGCTTGACCTGCCGCGTCGAGCAGGCACCGGCGGCTACACAGCTGTGCACGTCTTTCTCCGAGACGGCGTTGCAGATACAGACGTACACGGTGGGCCTCGATCACGCAGGAACAAATCCGGCGAGGTTAGCCTCGTCTCAACAAGGTAAGCCTCCCCTAAGGTATAGCATCCCGACACTCGGGCCTGTCAATAGGCCGGCCGCGCACGAAGGAATCAGACCCGGACCAGCCGAGCAACGGCCCCCGCTCCGACTTCGTACCGGGCCGGTCCCTCACCGGCCGCTGTCCGGGCGGAACCTATTGGGGCACATCATATTCCGGTATTCGGGTCGAGGAGGTGGTCGCGGACCCGCATCCAGTTCTGTCCGGTGAGGCGGCGGAAGGCGGCGACGACTAGGTCGGCGAGGGGGACGCTCGGGTCGATCAGCCACTGCGCTTGCAGCCCGTCCCAGGTCGCGAGGAACTGGCGGGCGACGTCGGCCGGATCCAGTCCGGGGTGGGCGGCGCCGGCGGCCTGCCGGTGGCGGACGAGTTCGGCGTAGGTGTCGACGGCCCGGGCGTAGTGGTAGGCGAAGTACTCGCGGGCCGGATGGCCGGGAGTGGTCGCCTGCGCGGCGAGCACCGCGTAGAGGCGCGGGATGTTCGCCGGCGGCGCCCAGTCGCCGAGGAAGGCGTGCAGGTTCTCCGGCAGGTTCTCGGCCACCTCGATCAGCGCCGGCAGGGGCGCCGCCGCGGTGTCGGCGGCATGGGCGAGGGCCGCGACCAGCAGGTGGTCCCTGGTGGGGAAGTGGTAGAGCACGGTGGCCTCGCTGGTCGCGCTGCGTTCGGCGACCTCGGCGGTGGTGACCTTGTCGTGCCCCTTGTCCACCACGATGTCGAATACCGCCGCCGCGATCTCCGCCCGCCGCTGGGCGCTGCGCGCGTACGGGCCCCGCGTCCCGCGTTCACCGGTGGTGGGCATGCGCAGACCCTATCCTGCGCCAATACTGAGTACCAAATAGTTTTGGTGGGGTCGGATCGGCAATCTATCGGGCGATCAGCCAGAGAACCCTCTCCAATGCTAATGTCTGCTCGTGTTTGGACGACGCGATAGGCGAGTGACCAACCGGCTGCACGACCCCGACAACCCGACGCCGACCCGGCATCGGCCATCGGGCGCGACCGGCAGGACTCGGCGCTCGCATCGCGCCGGGCCCATACGCTCGATACCGCGACTCCTCACCGGCGGATTGGCCACGGCACTCGGCGCGATGTCCCTGCCGGCCGCTCCGGCGGCAGCCCAACCACCGGAGATCTGCGCCCCGCTGTGGATCACGGCCGACTGCCTCGACCTCGAGTACGCCGATCCGGTGATCGACCGCGCGGAGGACCGGCCCGACCCCGTGCCACATCACCGGGTATCCGGGCATTTTCAGGGGACCGACAAGAGGTTCACCATCGCCCTCCCCCCGAAACAGCAGTTCCAGGGCCGATTCTTCCAGCACGTCTATCCGTTGACCGACGAGAATCCGACCGGCGACGACGTCGCCTTCGGCGCGGACAGCGGCGCCTATACCGTACAGACCAACGGCGGCAGCGGATTCCGGGCCGACGCGGCCGCGGCCAAGTTCGCCGAGCGGGTGGCCGCCGACCACTACGGCTGGACCGGACGAATCTACGGCTACGTCTGGGGCGGCAGCGGCGGCTCCTACCAGACCCTCGGCGCCGCCGAGAACAGCACCGGGGTCTGGGACGGCGCGGTCCCCTATATCGTCGGCGTCCCGACGTCGATTCCCAGCAACTTCTTCATCCGGGCGCTGGCCCGACTCGTCCTGCAGGACAAGGCCACCCAGATCGCGGACGCCGTGGCTCCCGGCGGCAGCGGCGACCCGTACGCCGACCTCGACGACACCGAACGCGCGGTGCTGACCGAGGTGACGAATATGGGTGTGCCCCTGCGGTCCTGGGAGGACTACCCCTACGTCCTGGGCCTGACCGACTCGCAAGCCTACGGGCTCCTCGGATTCGGCGATCAGGTGCGCACCATCGATCCCGGCTATGCCGACGACTTCTGGAGCAAGCCGGGCTATCTCGGCACCGACCCGTCGCCGCTGGGTGATCTCTTCCGGGCCGCCCGCGTCGACCAGCTCGCCACCGTCACCCAGGTCGAGCGCGACGCACAAGACAACCCGACGCGACTGCTCCTGGACGCCGCGCCCGCCAACCCGAGGAGCACGCCGCTGGATATCGCGCTGTCCGCGCCCGACGGCGCCACCGGCGGAACCGTCTCGGGCACAGTCGATCCGGCCACCCGCACCATCACCCTCACGCCGGGCACCGCGCCCGAAGTCCTGCAATCCCTCGACGCCGGCGCCACCGTGCGCATCGACAACCGCTGGCCACTGGCATTGACCGCCTATCCGCGCCACCAAGTGCCGCCCACACCGGGATTCGCCGCCTTCGACCAGTACCGCGGCCCCGACGGACAACCGCTCCACCCGCAGCGTCCCATCCCGATGGGGCCGGCCATCTCCACCGCGGTCTCGGGCGGCGGCACCCACACCGGCCACATCAACGGCAAGGTCATCGCGGTCTGCAACCTGCTCGACAGCGATGCCTTTCCCTGGGACGGCGACTGGTATCGCGGCCGGGTCCGGCACGCACTCGGCGGCACTGCCGACGACAGTTTCCGCCTCTGGTACAACGACAACGCCGACCACATCGCCCCCGGCCGCACCGACCGGCTCGTCGACTACACCGGCATCCTCCAGCAGGCGCTCCGCGACGTCAGCGCCTGGGCCGAAACCGGAAGTCCCCCGGCGCCTTCCACCAACTATCAGGTGCACGACAATCAGATCACCGTCCCCGCCGCGGCCGACGAGCGTCACGGCATCCAACCGGTCGTCGACCTGACCGCCGATGGCACCGACCATCTCGAGGTACCCGCCGGAACATCCGTCACCCTGCACGCCACGATCCGGACCCCACCGGGCACGGGACCGATCGTGCGCACCGACTGGAACCCCACCGGCACAGGCGAATTCGTCACCGAACCACTGCCGGGCCCGCCGGCCGACACCCTCGAGGCGACGCACACGGTCACCTACGACACCCCCGGCACCTACTTCCCCGAACTCCGCGCCACCGCCCAGCGCGACGGCGACCCGAACACCCCGTACGCCACCGTGCACAACCTCGGGCGGGTCCGCATCACCGTGCGCTGACCGGAACCGGCGGCCCGATACCGACAAAACGGACACCGGGTGGTCGGCTGCCCCCTTCGCAGTCGACCACCCGGCGTGTACGAAAATCATACGAAAATTTCGCCGAAGATCAAGTGCCTAGTACGCACCGGACAGTTCTCCTACGGTGTCCAGCAGCTACTTCCCTGTACTACGATCGATCACCAGGTTGCAGATTTTCGTATTACTATGAAAATGGTATCTGTTACTGGTCGTCCTCCCTAAGGTGTCTGGATGGATAACGCCCCTGCGGCGCGGCTGGCCGATGCGGTAGCCGCGCGGATGGCGAAGCTGCACCGGTCGCGGCGCCAGGTGCATCTGCGCGGCGGGCCCACCGAACCGACGATGCTGAAGATCGAACGCGCCGAGGCGCAGGGACTCACCTCGAAGACGCTGCGGAAGCTCAACGCCGGGCTGGACTGGGCGGCGGGGTCGGCGGAGAACGTCTACTTCGCCGCGGGCAACCCCACCGAACTGCCGCACCGGTCCGGGATCGCCGTCGGCCCGCCGGGCGTGTTCGCCGACGTCGAGACCATCACCGCGCTGATCGTGGCCGCCCAGGAGATCGGCGACCTCGCCGAAGCCGAGAGCCCCGCCATGCGGGCCGCGGCCGACCGGCTGCACACCGCCGTCCAGCCGCTGTACGCGCGGTTCGTCACCCAGCTGCTGGAGTCGAACCGCCGGCAGGGCGGCGCGCTGGGACCATTGATGACGGTGCTGGGCCCGTTCCTGGACCGGCCGCTCGACCCGGCCCGCGACGACGAAGAGGAAGGACTGTATCGGCGGTGGTTGGCAGGGATGCGCCCGGACATCGACGAGTCGACGAGGACGAGGTTCGAGACCAGACTCGCGGAGGCAAGCACATGAGACTGTCCCCGGCGCAGCGCGTCGACCTCCTCTTCCGCGCTCTGCACGGCCCCGGTGAGGACGAACTCACCGTCGAGTTCGTCGCCGCCGCACTCGAGGATCAGGGTATCGAGGTGTCGGCCGCCCGGCTGGCAGCGGTGCGCGACGGCACCGAGAGTGCGCCGCCGCATACGTTATTGGTCTCGCTCGCCGAATACTTCAGTCAGGCGCCGTGGTACCTGACCGACCCGGGAGACGCGCCCCGGGTCGTCGACGCCTACAGCCAGTTGGATCTGCTTCGGGCACTGCGGGATGCCGGTGTACAGCGAGTCCGCCTGCGCGGCCGCCCCGGCACCGCCGACCGGCAGTCGCTGACCGAATCGCTCGGCGCCCGAACGGATTCCGATACCGATCGCTAGCCGCGTCGAGATACCTTCAGGCGCAACCGGTCCGGCTTCAAGGTGATCGTCTCCTTGACCGTCAGCCGGTAGTCCGGATCGGGAATCAGGTCGTAGTTGCGCAGGATGGTGGCCAGCACGAGCACGATCTCGTGGTAGGCGAACTGGCGGCCGATGCAGGCGCGCATCCCCACCCCGAACGGCCGGTACAGCTCGGGGTGCCGGGACCGGACGCGTTCGGGCAGAAAACGATCGGGGTCGAACCGCTCGGGATCCGCACCCCACAGCCGGTGGCGATGCAGTTGCAGCAGCACGATGAACACCCACTCCCCCTGCTCGAAGGGGTACTTGCCGCCCAGCACGGTGTCCTCGCGGGCCTTGCGGAAATAGCCCGGCGCCGTAGGCCACAGGCGCAGCGATTCGTCGACGATGCGGCGGACGTAGCGCAGCTTGGCCACCTGGCCGAACTCCAGCTCGTCACCCGTCCACACCTCGTCGATCTCCCGCCGGGCCCGCTCGGCGATCTCGGGGTCGACCGACAGATAGTGCAGCGCGAACGCCAGTACCCCGGCCGAGGTCTCGTGCCCGGCGGCGAGGAAGGTCAGGATCTGGTGCCGGATGTTCCGCGCGTCCAGGCGCTGACCGGTCTCCGGATCGTCCGCCGTCAGCATGCGGTCCAGCAGGTCGCCGTGCTCGCCGGCGCCTGCGCGCTGCCGCTGCGCGATGACGGCGTCCACTTCCCGGTTGACGAACTCGATATCGGCGCGATGCCGGGCGCGCTCCTTGCGGAACACGGTGCGTTCCACCAGCGGATGCGAGTACGCCGACCGATTGACGTAGGTGAGTATCCGCAGCATCGCCGCCACGATCGGGTGCTCGTCGGTGCGCGCGAAAGAGTCGAAGCCGTAACCGAATCCGGTGCGCCCGATGACCTCCAGAGCAACCTTGTTGGTATCACCGGGAATATCGATCCACTCGCCGCCCCGCCCCGCCCAATGGTCGATCAGTTCGCCGACGCAGGCCCGCATGGTGTCGTGGTAGGTCTTCATGGCGGCCGCGGTGAACGACGGCGCCAGGATCGCGTGCGCCTTCGCCCAGTTCGGCTCGCTGTTGTGCGCGGTGAACAACCCGTCGCGGACCACCGAGCGCAGGTCGCGGATCGGGACGCCGAGGAACTTCGCCCACTTCCGGTCGTCGTTGATCTCGCGCAGCAGTTCGGGCGAACTCACGTAGGTCACCCGGGCGCCGAAGATGTTGCGCTCGTAGATGTCTCCGTACTTCTGCGCGCCGCGCATCCCCCACTGGCTCGAATCGGTGACGTGCAGGTCCCAGACGTCGCCGAGGATCGGTAGCCGATACGGCGGATGCGGCAGCACCCGGTCGGCGGCTCGGATCCGGTCCGTGGTCGGTGTCGTCGAGGTCGGTGTCGTCGGGGTCATCGTGCGCTGTCTCCGTCCAGTGCGGGAATGGCTTCCGGGTAGCGCTGCGCATCGTGCCAGTGGGCGGCGATCCTGCGCAGTGCTCGTGTTTCGTCGAGTACGTCGCGGCCCGGCGCGGACGCCTGCAACCGCAGGTATTGTCCGGGCGGCGCACCGGATCGCTTGCGCCGCAACGCCCGGACGATCTGTACCGCCTCCGCGCCCGCCGTGCCGTCGGGGGTGGGCTCGGCATAGCGGCCGAGAACCAGTAGCGCGTCGCGGATCTCGACGGTCATCCGATGCACGCGCCGGCGCGGATCCGCCGGTGTGTCCGAGCGCGCGGGTCGCGGGATCTCCGGGCACGCCTCGACCAGGGCCTCCCACATGGGCGCGAGCCGGCGCACGGCCCGCGAGGCCGGATCGATCCGCAGCCGGCGCGCGGATTCGGCGACGACGCCGGCCGCCGCGACCACCGCGCCGCAGGCGAGGAGGTAGATGTAGTTGTTTTCGTTTGCCTGGAAACGGAATTCGACGAACCCGCGGCCGGTGCCGGTCGACGCGCACATCGCACTCACGAAGATCGATACCGCTTCCTCCAGCGCCCACGCGCCGACTATCGAGATCATCAGGTAGGTCAGGCGATGCGTCGGACGCAGCTCCCCCGCCCGCAACTCCCTGACGCTCGTGAACAACATCAACGCGCCGGTCGCACCGCACCACACGGAGAAGAACGCGAAATAGACCGGGGTCTGCCAGCCTTCGGTGCGATCGATGTACTGCCCCAGCGACCGGGCGTGCGTGCCGACGGCCACCATCGCCAGGCCCGACGCGTACGCGCTCGCCCACACCGGGCGCCAGAGGGCGCCCTGCCGCATCGACCAGCGCTCCGACCACGAGATCGCCAGCAGGCACAGCGGCGCGAACGTCAGGACCATCACCACCGTCGAGAGCTGCCGAGTGAATCCGACCGACAAGAGGCCCAGGTCGGCGAGCCCGTCCTGCACCGCCCGCTCCCGCAGCAGCCCCGACGCCGTCCCGAGCAGCAACCCGTAGGTGACCAGCCGTTCGCTCGACCGCGCCCGGCCCGGCAGCCACCACAACCGCAGCACCGCCGCCACCAGGCAGAACACGAGGATCCCCCAGGCGACCGGCGCCGGCGCGGAGGACGTCACGAGTCTCCCCAGAACGACCGCATCGGCCGGCTCGCCCGCCACCGCGACGTGCTCGACAGCAGCAGATCCGCGAAGAGTTCGGCCTCGTCCTCCTGGTAGTCGGCGAAATCCGAGCGGCCCAGCACCCGCCGGATCGTATCCGGGTCGATATCCGGTAAGAGCTGCTGTAAGCCCGTCAGGCCGTCCGACCCCGCGTCGTGATCGAGCACCATGTGCCCGGCCTCGTGCGCGATGATCTGATCGACATGGAAATCCGTCGTTCCCGCCGCATACGCGATCACATCGGACACGTCGGTATCCAGCCACAACCCGCACGGAGTCCCGCGCGCCGGCCCCCACACGCCGGGCATATCGACCGACTCGATCGGCATCAGCCGAATCGGCCGCCCCCGCCAGTCCCCCAACGCCTCCAGAAACCTCTCCCGGTTCCACGGTGTGGGGACCAGGTGCGCGATCGCCGCCCGCCCCTCGAGCACCCGCCGCGCCGAATCATCCACCATCAGCAGCCACAGCGTTTCCGGTCCCCTCCTGGCCACCCACCGACTGTCGGTCAAGTGAGCAATACATCGCAGCCGATGATACCCATCGGGGTACCGAGGGGCGGCCACCGATACGACGAGCCGGGGGCCTACGTCTTCCACGGCTCGGTCACCGTAGCCGCGGTCCGGCTCTGGCTTCGTCCATGTTCCGCCGGATGGAGCCTGGCGGTGAGGCGCTCGAAAACCGGTGGCGCAGCGTCGCTGTGCGCCATTACCGTACTGCCGATCCAAGTCGTCCAGTCGAGGATGTGCCGTTGTACACCCTGTGAGACCTCCCGAGCAGTGATTCGTCGCGCGTCGCGCATGTGCGTCGCGCTGTTTTCGCTGCGGACTTCTCACTGAAACGGGTGTACTTCTATGCTCACAAACTGGGTGGTCGTGCCCACCTGCCTGCCGCTGGTTCGCCGCCGGTGCCACGCGTGCGCGTCCGAGCGTTTCCGGGCAAGCGGCAAATTTCGCGTCAACGCACACCACAAGCTCATCGACGTCTGGCTCCTCGCACGCTGTACCGCTTGCGGCGACACTGCAAAGTTCACGGTCCTGGAGCGGGTGAATGTGTGTTCCGTACGACCTGAGCTGCTGGACCGGCTGCACGACAACGACCCTGCCCTGACAGCTGAGCTGCTCCAGGACCCGGTCGTGCAGCACCGTGCTCGCATCGCCCTCGACTGGGACAACGCCTGGCGCCTCGACACCGGCGGATCGGATCACCTGGACCACGAGGCGATCGACGTCTCGGTCCGCTTCGAGGCACGGATCCCTGTCCGGCCGGTGCGACTGATCGCTGCGGGTTTCGGTCTTTCGCGAGCCGAGGTCGAGAGACTGATCGAAGAAGGGAAACTTGTTTCGGCAATCCGGCTGAGCGGCAAGCGCTCCAGCGACTTCACCTTCACGCTCAAACGCTGAGCCCTCCTCGGGGTCACGGGACTGTCCGGCGCCATCTGCCGGACAGTCCCCGGTCCGCCGAACCGCAACGTCCGCACATGCCGCTGGGCGATCCATCGGCCCCTCGCGTGGTGCGGACACGCCGACGGGCGCGTTATGTCGTCCCGGCTTCCAGGTCGGCGGGGAGTAGCTGCTCGGTGAGCAGGCGGCGGACTCGCAGGGAGCGGTCCGGGGTGTCCAGCCAGGTGCGCAGGAGGCGCCAGCCGTGGTAGTAGCCGAGCAGGTACACGGCCATGCCCGGTGCCCGTATCGAGCCGAAAGCGGCGGCGACCTCGTCCTCGCTGTACAGCGCCCATCGTGTCAGGTAGGCGGCCAGTTCGGAGTCGGGGCGGCCCTCGGCCGCCAGGAAGGCCGCGTTGGCCCAGACACCCCACAGCACGTTCTTGACGTCGTGAATGGTGGCGAAGTCGCTGCCGTCGGACGGAATGCCTTCGGCGGCAAGGATATTGCCGGTCAGCCAGGCTTGCGCCTCGTCACCGGGGAAGATGATGGACTCGGCGTGCAGGCCCAGGCCCTCGCCGAGGGCGAACGACGGCGACACCATGAACCGCACCTGCTGGTCGAGGCGACCTTGCTGCTCGACGAGGTGGATCTGTTTGAGCACCGCCTCGGCGATGTGTCCGGGATGGCACTCGTGGGCGACCAGATACAGCAGGTCGGCGAGGTTGAACGGGATGTCGGTGTTGATGTGCAGGGTCGACTTCCGCCCGCCCTCGTAGGCTCCCGCGCCCCAGAAGTGCGTACCGGTCACCAGCATGCAGTCGACGACCTCGTCCGGTGGTAGCGGGATGATGGTGGAATCGGTGCGGGCGCGCGCCTCGGTGACGGCTTCGTCGACCATCGACGGCAGGTGTCGCCGCACCCGGTCCGCGGGCAGGGTGTGCGCGGCCTGCCAGGCGTGCAGCCGATCGGTCAGCGATCCGCCACCCGCGGGCAGGGCGGTGTCGAGCCGGTCGTGCGCGTGCTCGAACCGCGTCTCCGGCACCCAGCCCACCGTCATCCCCAGGCACTCGCGGGCGTAGTCGGCCAGCGGCTTCTCCTCGCCGTTCCCCTGCCGTGCCACCGCGCGCATCGCCCGGATCTGCGCGGCCAGATAACGGGAGCGCGGCGGCTCGAAGGGAAGCGTTTCCAACAGGCTGTCGGCGTCGTCGGCCAGTTTCCCGGCCGGGACCGGCATTTCGGCGGCGACCTGCTCGCTCCACTGCCGCGGCCCCTGATAGATGAGCACGGTTCCCCCGGTGTCACCGGTCACCTGCCGATCGAGGCGCAGTGCCAGCAGCGCGTAGTCGCGCATCCATTCCTGTTCGGGCGTAGTCATCTCGGGCGTAGTCATCGTCGTCTCCTTGCACAGCTCGTACGGCCCGGCCGGTTCTCACGGTTAAGCTATCTGTACGTTTTTTCGTACAGTGCACGAAGGAAGTGCCGGGATGCCGCCGCCACCTCGCGCCGTCTGGCTGCGCGACCAGGGACCTGCCCGCAAGCCCCGGCTGTCGCGGGAACGAATCGTCGCCGCCGCGGTGGATCTGCTGGACGCCGAGGGGGTGGGCGGATTCTCCATGCGCCGGTTGGCCGCCCGGCTGAACGCCGGCACGATGTCGCTGTACGCCTACGTGGCCACCAAGGAAGACGTGCTCGACCTCGCTCTGGACGCCGCGATCGCCGAAATCGACCTGGACCCGCCGGACACCGAAACCGACACCGCCGGGAATTCCTGGCGGGACTTCCTCGCCCGACAGCTGTCACAAAGCCGCGAGGTCATGCGGCGACACCCCTGGGTCCCGGCCCTGACCGGCACTCGCCCGCTGCTCGGACCCAACGCTCTCGCCCGCTCCGAACGCTTCTACACCGCGCTCGGCCGGGCCGGACTCACCGGGCCGCCGCTGCTGGCGGCCGTGGCCGCCCTGAGCTACTACGTCAACGGGTTCGTCGCCTCCGAAAACGTCTGGCGAACCACGATCAGCGATCCCGACGACGAACGCGAGTTGCGCCGCGACGCCCGAGCACACATCGAGCAGCAGGCCGGCGACTACCCGACGCTGTCCGCCCACGCCCAGCTCGAGTACTCCGATTTCGACGAATCGTTCGCCCTCGGCCTGAAGATCATCCTCGACGGAATCGAAGCCCAGCTTCCGAAATGACCACGGCCACACCGTCGAAGACATCGACGACATCCTCGACCGCTTGCGGCCGCAGACTTCTGCCTCGCCTGGCGATTCGAGCGTCCGGGATAAGGTTCAGTGGGTGAGTTTCAGGATCGCGGCGTATGGCGTCTGCTTCGAACAGGGCCGGGTGTTGCTTGCTCGCCATGTGGCCGAAGGCGGCGAGACCACCTGGACGCTTCCGGATGGTGGGGTCGAGCACACAGAAGACCCCTTCGATGCGGTGACCCGGGAGCTGCACGAGGAGACCGGCTACGAAGGGGTCGTCGAACGCCTGCTGGGCGTGGATTCCAGGGTGATCCCGGCAGCTGTCGCCCGTGCGGGAGTCGAGCATCAGAACGTTGGGATCTTCTACCGCGTCCGCGTCACGGGCGGTCGGATCAGTACCGCCACTTCGGAAGCGCAGGAACGATCGGATCGCCCACGAAAGAAGGGAGGGATGCCCGACTACTCGGCGCCGCGACTGGTGAAGTCGAAGGATCCGCCATCGATGCCCCAGGAGATGATCCGTTCGGGGTGAATTCGGATGACCGCGCGTTCCTGGGGTTGGAACGGTGGCTCCTCGTCCTCGAGCGCCTCGGCCGTGCCGCGTACCTCGATGCCGCGAATCACATAGGGTTCCAAGGAAACCTGTTGGTCGACGACGAACGACACCCGGCTGCCCGCCTCGACGTTGCGGTACTTTCGAGTGGTACGCATCCGTATACCCCCGATGTCGATCGTGCCGTCGGCGTTCACGCGATAGCTGGTCGGGTTGTTCTGCACAACTCCGTCGGGCGACATCGTGGCCAGCCGACCGATCCCGGCCTCTGCCAGAAACCGCTGTTCATTGATGGTGAAGGTCATGTCGGTTACTCCTCGGTGAATTCGATATCAGGTGTGCCCCCGGCGAATCAGCCGGAAGTTCAGAACAGGATCAGCGCGGCGCACAGTCCGGCAACGGCAATGAACTGCAGGGTGATCCGGTACTTCAGAATGCTGTCCCACTTGTCCTGCAGCGCACGGGCATCGGCCGGAATGATGCCGCTCTGCGCAGCGGCGGTCTGCTGGGAATTGATCGGCTTGGCGATGCGGACGTAGAAGGCGAGCCAGGTCAGCAGCGCCGCCACCGTGGTCCCCGCCGCGATTGCGGCGCCGATCTGCCCGGCCCACAGCGCGATCAGCAACGTGAGCACTGCGGCGACCAGACCGCCCGCACCGATCACCGGCATACGTTTATCGCCGTAATAGTGACCCCATCCCGCACTCACGGTCACGGTCGCATCATCGAGCTTGCGGTATACGGACCGGAAGATCACGGCCGCGCAGACATCGGTGCCATAGACGACGGCATTGGCGAGAACGGCGACGGCGGCAACGATCTGGCCGGTGACAACGAGCATTTCGGCTTCCCTCTCCTGAATACTAGCTGCGCTAGAATATAAAGCAACGGTAACACTCGTTCGCTAGCTTGTCTAGCGTTGCTATGTTTCAGGCGTTACCGCAGGATCGCGCTCGGATCAGCAAGCCGCACCTGCCCGTTCCGGCCGAGCGGACGCCGTCGCCCCGGCAAGCCGCTCACCGACGCCGGCAGACCTTCGACCTGCTGATCCCACTGGGTCGCCCAGGCCCACCGGCCGATCCCGGATCTGAACGGCACCGACCAGGAACCAATGCTTTTCGCCTCTCGCACAACTCCGCCCAGACTTCCTGACAGTCAGCCGTCCAGCCGCGTCGTGCTGCCCGTGCAGGTTCGAGCGCGCTGGACTACGCAGGGGCGCAGCGGAATTCAACCGGTCCGGGGCGCCGAATCGACCGCGACCCGTGATGTGTCGCCAGGTCGTCATCCACCTATCAGTGTTCGACCACGCCGATCGGCCCGACGACCTTCGCGCACACACCCAGTTCCTCCTGGAGTTCGACGTCGAGTGCCGCGCGGCGGGGGTCAGATCAGTTGCAGTTCCTCTATGCGGGCGTCGATCGTTCTCGCGGCGGCGGATCCTGGAGCCCGGACGTGAATGAGCGTGCGGGCGCTCTGCAGTTGTCCGGACAGCCGTGTCGACCCGTTTGCCGTCTCGTTCTCGGCACCCTTCAGAATCGCCTCGAGTCCGGCGTCCACATCCCCGGCGTCGACGTGGATCGTGCCGAGCAGAATATGGGACGCTGCGCGGTCTCGCACGGCTTGGAGGCGTAGCGAGTCGGCGGCAGCGCCGATCGCCGCACAGATCGCGGCGCGGACGTGCGGGCGTAGTGGGTGCTCCACCGGCGGCGCCGCTACCGAAATCACGAGGGGAAGTGGAGCACCTGGCCGGAGAAGAGCGTGTCGGGGCGATCGACGTAGTTCGCCGCAGCCGCCACCCCGATCCGGGTGTCCGGATCCGCGGGGCCGTACTCCTCGCTGCACAGGGTCCGCAGGGTGTCGCCCGCGACGGTGCGGCGGCGGTTGAGGCCGGGGCGGATGAGCACTCGGCCGGGGGCCGGTTCGGCGCCCGCGGGCAGGTGGTTCGCCAGCTGGATCAGCAGGGCGAGGTGATCGTCGCCGTACCAGCGGGCGGCCAGGCCGGCGAGGGTCTCCCCCTCGATCACCGTATGGTGACCGACGTCGGCCAGTTCCGGCATGTGCAACCACGCGCCCGGCTGTATCTCGCGTTGCGCCACGCCGCTGACGGTCTCCCAGATCAGCTGGACCTCGGTGTCCTCGGTGCCGTAGTAGCGCTGGGTGATCTGCTTGCGCGCCGCCGGGCTATCGGTGGTGGCGGCGAGGTGCCGCCTGGTGATGTAGGGGATCAGGAGTTCCTGTCCGACATCGATCGAATCCGGGTCGGGGAGATGGTTCTGACGCGCGATCGCAGGAAACAGACCACCGTCTCCGTACTCGCGATGCGCTATCCCCGAGAGCGTGTCGCCGGGTTGCACTGCGTACTTCTTCATTTCTCCGCCTTTGCGAGACAGCCGGCAACCGGTGCCGTGGATGTCGATTCCGGGAGTTGCCCCCGCACACATGCCCGGCACGGATCGTTTCCGCACTGTCGAATGCTCGTCGCGATCGGCCGCCCGAGCACGCGTAGGCGACTACTCGACCTGCCTCTTGCGCCTTCCCCTCGATGAGTGCCGCGATCCGCCGATCGACGCGCCACCGCACGGGGAATGCCATGTGCAGCAGGCTGATTCAGGTCCGGACGACCCGCCTCGGAGGGAAAGGCAATCGCCTTCTCCGATCGGAATGCGGATCAACAGCCGACGCGCAGTACGCGGTCGGGTACCTGCGCCCGCGCGATACCACGAAGGGCGGAGGAACCGGCGCGGGACCCGCCCACGCGGAGCGCGCCGGATCAGGGAACCAGGGCGTACACCTTCACGACGAATCCGTCTTCCACCGGGCCGGACGGGGCGGCGATGTAGAAACCGCGGCGGGTCAGGGATTGCCGCTCGCGCGGGACGGCCGTTCTCGACCCGGAGGCGATATTCGACAGCACACGCTGGTCGTAGTTGCCCCGGACATCCGACATCACGCTGAACCTGATCGCCCCGGTATCGGGTTCGGTCCGCCAGAGAAGCTCCCGCGACCCCTCCGGGACGGTGGCCAGGGAGAAGTTCTCGCTCGATCGGTCCCGCTGTCCCGACCGGGGGTGGCCATCCGACCGAATCTCCGCGACCAGGACCTCAGCCATCCCTACTCTCCTTCGTGCGTCACGGTCGTCCCGCCTGCCGAACTCTGCCAACGAATATCGAGCGCCGGCGCCGACGCCGAATGCGCGGCGGCGCAGGCATTCACCGGTCCGCTTACTCGTGATCATAGTCGGTCAACCGCTCGTACAGCGGCATTACATGGCGGCCTGCTGAACTGTCACCATGCGTCCTTCGAGGTCCGCGACGAGGGCGAGCAGGTTCGGCGCCACGCCGGGGCGGCCGCTACGAGACAGAATGTAACGGCACGTTTTCGGCTCCGGTGATCGTTGCGCAGCAAGGGAGCCCGAGCGGATGGATCGCCGGAACAAGGGAATCAGCCGGCGCGGCGTGCTGCTGGCGGCCGGAGCCTCGATCGCACTCACCGCCATCGGGCAGCCGACGCAGGCGGGAACGATCACGCCGAAGGCGCCGACCGGCCCCGAGGAGCTCGGGAAGCGTGCCGACCTAGCGGAACGGGCGATCGTGCGGCGACATGTGCGCATGCCCTGGGCCCAGCCGGGGACGCGGCTGGGCACGCTCGTCTGGCCGGCGTCCCTGTTCGACCAGTCGTTCCTGCGATGGTGCTACTGGTGGCAGGCCCACCTGCTCGATTGTGCCGTGGACGCCGCCCACCGCGCCCGCACCCCCGAGCGCATCGACCGGGTCGCTGCCCTCGCCCGCGGCATCCGGGCGCGCAATCTCACCGGCTGGACCAACCGGTACTACGACGATATGGCGTGGCTGGCACTGGCTCTCGAACGCGCCGACCGGCTGCTCGGCGTCCGGTTCGGCGACGCCGTCGGGGACCTGCGGGCTGCCCTGATCGGCGGATGGAATCCTGAGGTCGGCGCGGTGCCGTGGCGGCACGGCGACGATTTCTACAACACCCCCGCCATCGGCCCGACCGGCATCGCGATGGCGCGCTTGGGCGAACTGTCCCGCGCCCGGCACCTCGCCGACTTCCTGCACACCCGATTACGCGACACCGGCAGCGGCCTGATCCTCGACGGCGTCCACGAGCCCGGCGGACGAATGGACCGGACCGTGCACACCTACAGCCAGGGCGTCGTCATCGGGCTGGAGACCGAATTGGCAATGCGCACAGGCGAGTCGAGCCATCGCGGCCGCGTGTCGGCACTCGTCGCCGCGACCGGTAACCGCCTCACGAACGCGGGGGTGATCGCCGGGGCCGCCGGGGATGATTCCGGTCTGTTCATGGGCATCCTCGCCAGGTATCTCGCCGAGGCCGCACTGTCCTCGGGCGACACCTTGGCCGCGAATATCGTGCACGCCTCCGCGCGGGCGGCCTGGGACAACCGTGCGGAGGTGGACGGTCTCCCCCTGTTCGGCATGGACTGGACCCGCGCCGTCACGGTGCCGGCCCACCCGGGAATCGTTCCGCCGCTGACGCTTTCGTCCGGCGGTTCGTCGGCGAACCTGAGCCGCGACCTCTCGGTGCAGCTGAGCGGGTGGATGCTGCTCGAGGCGGACTACCGGCTCACCGCCGCAGGTCGCTGAGTTCGCGGCGGGCGGCGCGTCGCCGGGCGCAGACGGCGGTGTCCTCGAAGAGTTCGACGGTTGACGGTACCGGCCCAGAGGGCGTCGAGCGGGGAACTCAGCGGTGCCGCATGGCCTTCGGACTGCGCTCCACAGCGCTGCACGACGCTCGAACCGGCGCACTCAGCGACGTCGCGCGACGTTCGAACCAGTGTGCTCGGCTGCTCCAGCCGCCGGACCGGCACCGGCGCCCGGCCCGGTAGGGCTCGGCAGGGCGAGGGATCGGTGTGATCGGCCGACGGATACCAGTTTTCCGTGCCGCAGGACGTACCGATCGGCGGGTGCGGTCGCGACGGCGTCCTCGAGGTTCGTCGCCGCGATGGCGAGCAGGTCGGCCCGCGCTCCCGGTTCGACACCGGCCCGGGGTAGCGACATGACGTCCCGGGCGGCCTCGCTGACCGCGTGGTAGGCCTCGCGCGGGGTCAGGTGGGCCGCCGTGACCAGCAGCATGGCGGTCTCCAGGGCGTCGCCGCGGCCCATCGGGTTGTACGGGTCGCGCAGGTTGTCGGCGCCGCCCGCGACCCGCACGCCGGCGTCGAGGAGTGCGCGGACCGCGGTGAGTCCGCGCGGGGTCGCCGTCGGGTGGCCGCGGCCCTGCAGGAAGAGATTGGTGATCGGGAGGGTGACGATCCCCAGATCGGCGGCCCGCACGGCGTCTATCACCCGGGCGCGAGTGCCGGGATCGGTCATCCCCAGGCTCACGCAGTGGCTTGCGGTGACCGATCGCGGGGCGGGCCACTCACGAACCGTGCGGGCCAGGTCCTCGAGCGTGAGCATGCCCGGGTTCAGTTGTTCGTCGGTGTGCATGTCGACGCCCACGCCGCGCTGCCGCGCGACGGCGAGCAGCCGCTGGAGATCCCCGCTCGGATCGGGCGTCTGGTGCGGGTGCCCGCCGACGAGATCGACCCCGAGATCGAGCGCCTCGTGTAATACCTTGTCGCCCACCGCATACGGCGTCAGAGCGACCAGCTGGACGGTCATGATGTCGGCGAGTTCGTCGCGCACCCGCACGAGCGCGCGCACGCCGCGTAGCGGATCCCCGCCACGCAGCAGGTTGACGTGCGAGCGGACGGCGGTGGTTCCGTTGGACAGCATGCGCAGCGCCGCCGAGCGCGCCCGGGCGGCTATCCCGTCGACCGTCAGCCGCGGGGTGTGGTTCTCCCACGATTCGATGGCGGCCGTGAGATCGCCCATGGGCGGGGCGATCTCGTCGAACGACAGCGCCTTGTCCAGGTGGGCGTGCGGTTCGGCGGGGGCGGGCAGCAGGAGGTGACCGGTGAGATCGAGAGCCGACTCGCCGACCGGGCCGCCCGCGGCCGGGGTCACCGAGGTCACCCGCCCGTCCGCGATGCGCACATCTACCTGCCTGCCGTCCATCGTGCGTGCGTTGTGCAACACCGGCACCGGTTTGCCGTCTGCCCATCGCCCGCCGCCCGGCACGGGTACCAACCCGTTCGCGCGCATGATTCTCCTCCTGTCACCGATACCCGGATACGTTGTGCCACAGACTGTTACGAATCAGCACTCGTACTGCAACGCCACTCACCGCCAACCCGTCGTCCCCGCACGCTCGCTTCCAACCCGCGATCCCGGCACACTCACCTCCAACCCGTCATCCCGGCGCGCTTCTTGGCCGGGATCCGCCTCGGGCGCCGGGGGATTCCGGCCAAAAGCACGCCGGAATGACGGAAGTGACGCAGGCACCGGAATAACGGAGGGGTGTCGCGTCAGGCAGCGAGGTCGCTTTTGCGGACCGCACAGTGCACGCCCTTCACCAGGTCGACCACCTGCGTCACCGAGAAGTCACCCGCGGCGCTCAGGTACAGGTATGCCTCCTCGGGTGTCATTCCGGTGTGGTGGACGAGGAATTCGACTGCACGCCCAGCACATTCGGTCATGGCCACGTCCAGGCTCTCGTGCAGGCCGACGACGATCCAGTGCTCGCCGGTGTCGACGAAGGGCCACTCGGCGCGCCGACCGGGACGGGACTTCACGACCGACAGCCGCGCGGTCACCCGCAGTGAACCTTCCAGCGCCGTCAGCGCGATCTCGCCGTTTCCCTGGGCGAAGTGCGGGTCGCCGAGGTAGAAGCCGGCACCTTCCACCTGCACAGGCAGGAATAGACTTGTCCCCGAGACGATTTCGCGGATGTCCAGGTTTCCGCCGAACGGCCCGGGCGGGATCGTGCTCAGCTCCTCGTCGCCGGCGGGTGTGACACCGCACAACCCCATGAACGGCCGGACCCCGATCGACGACCGGCCGCCGTTGTGCTCGAACACCGCCCGGCCACCGGATTCGTCGAGTGTGCAGAACTTGCTGAACACCGGCATCGGGCCGCCGTCGTCCCGGCGAGGCAGCAGATCGGGCAGGGCGCCGCGACCGTGCCGCGTCGAGATGATCCCGTACGGCACACGGGGAGTCAGGTCGAGAAAGTCCACCCGGAGCCAGTCGCCGGGCTCCGCCCCGCGGACGTGCACCGGGCCGAGCACGATGTGCGGCCCCTTGGCCGTGCTCACCGGGTGCAGGTCCGAGGCCGCCAGTTCGACGGCATCCGGCAGGACGTCGCGCTCCGCTGTCCCGAACCGGCCGAAGTAGGCGACGGGATCGCGGCCCTGGTCCTCCATCAGCCCCTCCTGCGACACGGTGTCGAAGGTGACGGTCCGGCCGCTGTCCACCACCAGCACCGGCGGCGTCGCCGCGACCGGGAGGCTCCCCCAGCTCACGGTGTCGGGAGTGCACCAGAGATAGCGGTCGGCCGTACCGGGATCCTTTCCCGCCCTGAGTATTTCGTTCACGGTAACTCGGCCGTCCGGGCGTTGTACTCGCGCCAGCCCCCGGGGACGGTGATCTCACGTACCCCGTCGCCGACGCGCGGCAGCCGTCGGCAGACCATGCTCAGCGAACCGTGCCCGTCCTCGAGCTCTATCACCGACAGCTCGAGTTCGGCCGGTTCCCGGGGAAGCAGGTTCTCGCGGAGTTCGGTGTAGGACACCTCGTAGATCTCCCCGGGAACCGCCCACCCGCCGTCGGAAACGCCGGCGAGCCCGGGAAATTCGTCCCGGAAGGAGAAGAAGCGGTACTTCGGCGCCGTGCGTACCGCACCGAGGTAGCGGGCCGCGACGAGGGCGTCGTTGAGGGACCCGCCGCGCATGGCCTGGCCGTTGACGAACATGCGAACGGCATCGCCGGGCATGATGAATCTCCTTCTGCTGCAAGATGATCCAGTCGAGGAACGCCGAGGCGACTCAGGTCGCGGCGGCGTCGCCGGGACCGCGCAGGGCGTGCACGCGGGCCGCCTCGGTGGCGCGGCCGAGATCGCCGCTGGACAGGTCGTCGAGCAGACGGCGGTGCTGCGACACCGGCTCGTGTCCCGGCTGCTGGACGTAGTCGTCGGTCGGATAGAGGAACGCCTGGCGTTCCAGGAACGAGGAGGTGATCGGCGTGAACGCCGCGCGATTGATGGCCATGTGAAATTCCAGGTGCGCCATCGAATACTGCGGACTGCCGACCCCGTGCTCGCGCAGCGCGGCGCCGAGCGGGTCGAGCAGCGCGTACAGCCCGGCCCAGTCGACCGAATCGGCCTTCGCCGTGATCATCCTGGCGGCGACCTGATCGAACGCCACCCGCAGCTCGTGCAGTTCGGCGCGGGCCGCGGAGCTCACGGCGACCACGACCAGTTGCCCGCGCCGGACCCGCTCGACCAGGCCCTCGCTCGTCAGGCGCTGCAGCGCCTCGCGGATCGGCGTCCGGCTCACGTTCAGCTGCTCGGCGAGTTGTTCCTCGGTCAGCCGAATGCCGCCACCCAGTTCGCCGCTCGTGATCTGTTGCCGCAGATACCGATACACCTGCTCCCGGACGCTGGTCGGTGCGCTGGGGCGAGTTGCCTCGGTATTCCCGGTCATGGTCACGGTGTCCTCGTTGTCAGCAGGGCTGCCCGGCACGCGTTCGTCACCCGCTGCATGAACGTACCGGAGATGACGTTCATCCCACCGCGCAACGCGGCATGCTGCAACGCCGACACCCGGTTGTTCAGATCGAAGTAGCAGTTGCCCGGCGCGAGCAGTTCCTCGAAATCGAATCCGAAGGGCTCGGATTCGGAGGCATCCGTCTCACCCCACGTGGTGGTGTTGACGATCAGCGGCGGGCGTCCGGCACCGAAGAACTCCCCCAGATCCGTCGGGGCCACCGCTTCGGCGGCGAATCGCGCGGCCCACGCGGTCAGCGCCGGCGCGTTGCGCGCGCTGCCGACCAGCCGGGTGCCGGGCCAGGCCCGGCGGCATCCGAGGGCGACCGAATTCGACGAGCCGCCGGATCCCAGGATCAGCACCGTGCCCGGGGTTCGTCCGCCCAGGACGGTCTCCATCGCCGCCTGGGCCGCCCAGGCATTGGTATTGACGCCCACCGGCTCTCCCGCGCGACGGACGATCGTATCGACCACACCGGTCCGCGCCGCCGATTCGGTCGCCCGCGCCAGTTCCCCGGCCACCGCCTGCTTCCAGGGGCTGAGCACCAGCGCCAGGTCCCAGGACGAATCCCCGAGGAGCGCCGACGGTTCCGGGAAGGGCAGCGTCCGGGCGAGTTCGACGCCCGCCGCGGTGAGGGCCTGCGACAGCAGCGCGCCGCCCAGCGCGTGCGGCGCGGTGGTGCCGATGCCCGCGACGACCGCCCCGCGTTCGGCCCCCTCTGCGGAACGACCGAGATCGCGCACCTCCGCCACACAGCGTGTCACGGCATTGCGCAGTGTCGCGGCACCGTCCCCCTCGTCGTCGAGCACCGAGATCCTCTGCGCTGCTATGGATTCCGCACTTCCCAGAGCGTGCACGGCCCCTCACCCCCGGCTCTCGACGTCGCGCGCGGGAGACACCTGACGGCCGGTGGGCGATCCGATGACCTCCCCCTTCTCGAAGATCAGCCGGCCGCGCAGGTAGGTGGCGACCACCGCTCCGGTCAGCGGCCATCCGGCGTAGGGCGTGACGTTGTGCTTCGAATGCAGCGCGGCCGCGTCGAGGACGTGATCGGCGGCCGGGTCGACGAGCACGAAATCGGCGTCGAAGCCGGGTGCGATCTGTCCCTTGCGGCTCATCGACCACCGCCGGGCCGGCGCGTAGCAGCACAGCCGCACGATGTCCTCGACGGTCAGCCGGCCCCGCGCCGCCGCGGTGAGCAGCAGCGGGAGCATGGTCTCGACGCCGATGAAGCCGCCGTACGCCTGCCACACATCGGTTTCGGCCTGCTCGTCGGCGGTGTGCGGGGCGTGGTCGGTGGCGATGACGTCGACGTCGCCGCGGTCGATCCCGGCCCACAGCGCCGCCACGTCCGCCGCCGGGCGGATCGGTGGATTCAGCTTGACCAGATTGCCGTAGGTGTCGTACGCGGTCTCGTCGAGGAACAGGTGCGCCACCAGAGTTTCGATGGTGACCCGGTGGCCCTGGGCGCGTAGGTCCACGACGCGCTGCAAGCCGGCGGCGGTCGACAGATGGTGGATGTGCAGTTTCGTGCGCGCCTCGGTGGCCATCGTGATGATCCTCGTGACGGCCTCCACCTCGACGAAGGTGGGCCGGCCCTCCAGGTGGGCGCGGGGATCCTTGCGTCCCGAGGCACGCAGCCGGTCACCGAACATCCGCAGCAGGTGGTCGTTTTCGGCGTGCACGCCGACGACGAGGTCGGCCGCGGCGGCTGCCTCCAGGCCGCGGAAGATCGCCGCGTCGTTCGGGCAGCGGTTGTCACCCGTGGTCTGGCCCATGAACAGCTTGAAGCCCATCGCGCCGAGTTCGGCCATGGCCCCGATCTCCTCGGCGTTGTCGTGGTCGAGCATGCCGTAGAGACCGAAGTCTACAAAGGCCTTGTCGCGCACCAGTTCCAGCTTCTCCCGGAAGCGTTCCGCGGTGGCCACCGGCGGCTTGGTATTGGGCATGTCGACCACGGTCGTCACGCCGCCCGCGGCGGCGGCCCGGGTGCCGCTGGCGAAGTCCTCCTTCTCGGTCATACCCGGTTCGCGCAGGTGCACGTGGACGTCGACGAGGCCGGGAAGGACGAGCAACCCCGTCGCGTCGAGCGATCGGACGCCGTCGACGGCGAGGGCGTCACCGACGGCGACGACCTTGCCGTCCTTGACGGCGATGTCCTGCCGGCGCCGGGCGTCGTGCGAGACGACCGTCGCGCCGGTGACGACGAAATCGGGGGTGGGAAGTGCGGACACGGGGTGGCCTTTCGTCGGCGAAAGTGGTTCGGGCACAGGCAGTTCAGGTCAGGGCGAGGTCGGGGCTCTCCTCGAACACCTCCCGGATCGGTCCCAGCTCGAACAGGTCGCCCGCGGTGAGCTTCAGTCCACCGGCGGAGATCGACTCGATGTTCGCGCTCACGCTGTCGTCCGGGACGTCGATGATCCGCTGACCCGGGCCGCCGTCGCGGATGAGTTCGTTGCCCGCCAGGCAGCAGTCGAGGGTGCTGCGGGGATTCAGGTCCAGGGTCTTGCCGTATTCGTTGACGGTGAGGTCCGTGGCCCGCTGCGGATCGCTCAGCACCTCGCGCCAACCGCGCACCTCCGCCTTCAGGAATGCCTTCACCTTGTCGCGGCGGTTGTCGATGTTGTCCTGCGTGGTGATGTAGGTCTGGCCGACCAGCGGGAAGCCGACGTCGGCGAGCAGCATGGTGTGGATGTCGAAACCCTTGGCGCGCAGGTCGACCACCTGGCTGTTGACGAATCCCAGGTACCCGTCGATCTCACCGGCCGTCATGCCGATCGGATCGCCCTGCACCGGAACGGTATTGATGCGCGAAGTGTCCAGGCGCAGGGCCGCGAGGAAGTTGCGCCACACCGGTTCGCTCGACGAGGCACAGCCGATGGTCTTGCCGTACAGATCCTCCGGGGTCCGGATCGGCTTGCCGCCCATCGACATCACACACCCGGCATACCGGCGGTAGACCGCGCCGATGATCTTCAGGGGCGCGCCCTTGGCGACGGCCGACCCCACGATGGGGACCTGCGAGACGCCGGCGAAGGTGCGGGTGAGGACATCGGATTCGATGGGAGGCGCCGTCGGCCCGCCCGCGACGAGTTCGGCGCCGGTGAAACCGGCCTCGCGATAGTAGCCGTTCTTGTCGGCGACGAAGCTGCCTGCGAACTGGGAGTTCTTGATCCAGGCGAGCCGCTGCGAGAGCACGCCGAAACCGTCGCCCTCGGTCGCGGCTCCACCGGAGACGCAGGCCGCGAGCGCGGCGGGGGCGGCGAGCGCGAGACCTCCGGCGGCGACGCTGCGGCTCAAGAACTTTCGGCGGTCTAACTGTGCGGACATGGAAACTCCGATGTTCTGGTTGGGGTCGGTGCGCTCACGACGCGGCGCTCATGCGGGACCGCACGAGGTCTTCGACGACGGCGACGATCTGGTAGACGACGACGCAGACCACGGTGAGCACGACCACCGAGGACCACAGCCGGTCGAATTCGAATTCGTTGGCGGCCCTGAGCATTCGGCCGCCCAGGCCGGCGCCCGTCGCCAGCCATTCCGCGAGCAGCGCCCCGACGACGGAGGTCGTCACCGCAACTCGTGCCGCGGCGAACCAGGTCGGGACGGCATGCGGCAGCGACACCTTGAACAACGCCGCCCTCGTCGAACCGCCGAAGGCGGCGATCATGTCCAGATGGGTTCTCGGCGTGGAACGAATGCCGTGCAGCATCGTCAGCAATGCGGGCACCACGACGATCGCGGCGCCGATGATCGCGGTTCCGAGCGCGTCCCGGCCGAAGATCAGCACCAGCACGGGCGCCACGGTGACCATCGGGATCGCGTGCAGCGCCGTCACCGCGGGAGTGAACATCGTCTCGACGAACCCGAAGACGTAGAACACCAGCGACACCGCCGCCGCGAGAGCGAGTCCGAGCACGAACCCGAAGGACGCGTCGAGCAGGGTGCGCGCCAGATCCGACGCGATGGCGGATCGATTGGCCGCCGCGCCCGGACCCGCGACGAGATAGTCCCAGACGTCGCCGGGAGATTTCGCGACGAACGAACTCACGTCGACCAGCCGCAGAAAGACCGACCACACGACGAGGATGGCGACAACGGCGCCGGCGACCGTGAATGCGCTGCGCGCGACGCTGCGCAGGATGCGGGGGCGAGTGGTGACTGGTGCGGTCATGCCCGAACTCCGTAATCGGTGGCGGCCCAAGGCGTGGTGAGGCGCTCCACCACCGCGACGAGGCCGAAGCCGGCGGCGGCCAGGACGGTGGAGACCAGCGTGATGCCCCAGGTGCGCACGACGTCGCTGGACTGCTGCGCGGCGACCAGCGCGGCGCCCAGGCCGACCTCCTGGCCCATGAACTCGCCGATGACCGTGCCGAGGATCGCGGCGGGCACGGCGATCTTCATCGCGGTGAGGATGCTGGGGAGCGCATAGCGCACCTGCACCTTGCGCAGGATCAGATATCTGCCGCCGCCGTAGGCGCGAACCAGATCCGCACCGGCCGGATCCGCCTGCCGCAGACCGCTGATCGTGCCGACCAGCGTCGTGAAGAACACCGAGACGGCGGCCATGATCGCGGCGGTGACCGGCCCGTTGAAGCAGGCCGCGAGGATCGGCGCGATGGCGATCAGCGGAACGCACGCCGAGGCGATGCCGATCTGCAGCACCAGCTTCTCGATCGCCGGAACCAGCAGAACCGCTGCGGCACAACAGATCGACGCCACGTTGCCCCACAGGTAGCCCACCGCGGCGGAGCCGACGGTGACGGGCAGGTGCCTGCCGTAGAACTCCGGCCCGTCCGACACGATGCCCGCCAGGATCTCGACCGGTGCCGCGACGGCGGGGCCGAGAACGCCTGTCGCGCCGACGATCTGCCAGGCCACGAGGATGATCAGCGAGCCACCGAGCCCGAGCGGTCCGCGACGGCTCATGACGCCGCTCCCACGGCGGCGGGCACCGCATCGGCCCCCGCGGAACCGAACAGTATCGAGGAGAGCAGGTCGACATAGGAGTGGAATGCGTTCGAGCGCATCATGTCCGGGGTGCGCGGCCGGGGGAGGTCGATGTGGACCACCTGCCGCACCCGGCCCGGCCGCGGGCTCATCACGACCACGGTGTCGGAGAGGAATACGGCCTCGGAGATCCCGTGCGTGACCATGAGCGTCGTCGCCGGACGCTCGGTCCAGATGCGCAGCAGTTCGACGTTGAGGTTCTGCCGGGTCATGTCGTCGAGCGCGCCGAACGGCTCGTCCAGCAGCAGCACGCGCGGCCGCACCACCAGCGCGCGAGCGATGGCCACCCGCTGACGCATGCCACCGGAAAGCTGTCCCGGGCGCGCGTTTTCGAAGCCGGTCAGCCCGACCAGGTCGATGAGGTCTCCGATGGCGGCCGCATCGACCCGCTGCTTGGCGACCTCGAGCGGCAGCCGGATATTCGCGCTCACCGAACGCCACGGCAGCAGGGCCGACTCCTGGAACGCGATGCCCAGATGATGATGCCCGCGCATGTCGTGCGGCGTCTCGCCGTGCACCAGCACGGTCCCCGACGTCTGCGGTTCCAATCCGGCCAGAATGCGCAGCACGGTGCTCTTCCCACATCCCGACGGACCGAGCAGGGTGACGAATTCGCCCTCATCCGAACGGATGTCGACGCCGTCGAGTGCCGTCAGCTCACGCCGGCCCGCCTTGAACGTCTTCGTCAGTCCATCGATATGGATTCCCGGGGCGGTAGGCGCGCTCATGCGTACTCCTCGTGTGGATGCCTCCAGCCTTGCATCCGAGTTTGGATCCAAGCTCGGATCCAAACTCTAGAGAGCGCTCGTGACCGCACGGTTAACCGGGAAATCTGTCGTGTTACACATCCCGGAGCGCGAGCGGCGCGGACCAAGGACGTTGGGCGAGGCGGCCTTCGGGCTCCAGCGCCGCGGCAATCAGATGAAGTAATCATCGATTCTCACTATTGACAGCACTAGGGGGCGAACCCGACGGCGTCCGCACACCGGCGGCCCACCCAGGCGACGACCTGCCGGGGCGCGGGCATCGCCCCTTCCTCGGCCAGTGCTCTACAACGCCTTACCGCTGCTCACAGGTCGCGCGCAGATTGCCGTTCGAGCAATATCCCGAAATCCCCACGGGCCGCTGCCGGACTTGCTAAGTTAATAGATATTCTTCAAGCCACCGGCGTCGGTGTGGCGGCGTCGGTGGTGCTCCAGCTCAATGAGGAGTAGCGGCGATGGATCAGTTCAACAGACGTATGGCGCTGGCGGCGGGCGGGTCGCTGGGGGCGCTGGGCGCGCTGGCGATGGTGAGTCCGGCTCGGGCGGAGCCCTGGTCGTGGTCTCCCGAGGGGTCGGTAGCGGGCGGCGGTGCGGGCGCCGATCCGCTGACGGTGTGGGACGACGAGGCCGATCCGCTGATCGCCTCGGTGCTCGAGCGCGGCGACGTGCCCGCGATCAATGCCCAGTTGCGCACGTGGACCAAGAACGGCCAGCCGCTGCCCGCGGGCCTGCCGTCCGATCTGCGCGACTTCATGGAATACGCGCGGCAGATGCCGCAGTGGGCCGATCAGGGCAAGCTGGCCACCGCGGTGGAGTTCAACAAGAAGCGCGGCCTCTACCTCGGCGTGCTGTACGGCCTGGCCAGCGGGATGATGAGCACCGTCATCCCCAAGGAGGCGCGGGCGGTCTACTACTCCAAGGGCGGCTTCGACCTGAAGGACCGCATCCTGAAGACCGCCAAGCTCGGCTACGACATCGGCAACGGTAATGCCTACGGCCCCAACGGCGAGATGGTCGTGACCTGTGTGAAGACCAGAATGGTGCACGCGGCGGTGCGGCATCTGCTGCCGCAGTCGCCGCAGTGGAAATACGTTGCCCAGGAAGACGTTCCGATCAGCCAGAACGACATCATGGTCACCTGGCACAGCCTGCCCACGACGGTCATGAAGCACCTGACCGCGTGGAAGGTGCCGATTCCCGAGCACGAGTCCACGGCGTTCCTGCACTCCTGGCAGGTGGCCGGGCACATGCTCGGCGTCCGCGACGAGTACATCCCCAACTCGTGGGATCAGGCGAATTCCCAGGCGGCGCAGGTTCTCGACCCGATCCTGGCGCCGACCCCGGAGGGCGCCGATCTCGCCGACCGGCTCCTCTCGCTGGGCGCCAACCTCGATCTCACCCTGATCACCAAGCCGGTGCTCGGTTCGTTCACCCGCTTCCTGCTCGGTGACAAGATCGCCGACGAGCTGGCCATCGCCCGGGAACCGGTCTGGGATCCGTTGCTGCGGTTCAGCTGGGGCCCGTTCGTCGCCGTGCGCGAGGGGCTGCTCCCGGTCGTGCCGCTGGCGCCGGACGCCTACTGGCTGTTCGACGAGTTCCTCCGCCAAGCGGCCCTGGTCTACCTGGCCGAACTGAAGATGCCGATCAGCATCGAGCTTCCGGTGGCGAACCGCGACATGAGCCGGCCGCACCGCTGATCCGCCCTACCGCCCCGTCGAACCCGGCGGGGCCACCGCGCCGACCCGGCTGCGCCGACGGCTCACCGAGTTGGCGGACGGGTGAATCCAGCTGTCCCAGAGAGGTTGTCATGCATTTGTTCAATCCCGTGACCGAGACGTTCGACGAGTTCGATCCGAACACGCGGGGCCTGCTGCGTTCGGTGGTCGAGTTCTTCGAATCCAAGGGCAAGCAGGCGCTGTGCCGCGATGCGAATGCCGGTGTCTGGTACGAGGACTGGATGCGGTTCCTGGCGCGGTCGCGGATCCTCGCGCATTTCGCCACGCCCGCCAAACATGCCGACGGTGATCCCGAAAAGCGTTGGGACACGGCGTTCATCTCCAAGTTCAACGAGATCACCGGCTTCTACGGCGCGCAGTACTGGTATGCCTGGGGCGTGTCGACGCTCGGACTGGCCATCATCTGGCAGAGCGACAACGATAAGGCGCACCGCCACGCCGCCGAGGAACTGGACCGCGGCGGCATCATCGGGTTCGGCCTGTCGGAGAAGGATCACGGGGCCGACATCTACTCCACCGATATGCTCCTGACCCCGGACGGCAGCGGCGGGTTCCGGGCCACCGGCGGAAAGTACTATATCGGCAACGGTAATGTCGCCAGGATCGTGCCGGTCATCGGCCGCCGCACCGATCTCGACGGGCCCGACGCCTACGTATGGTTCACGGTCGACAGCGGGCATCCGCACTACAAGCTGCTCGAGAATGTCGTGCACGGCCAGAACTACGTCAGCGCCTTCGATCTGGACGACTACCCGGTCGCGCCCGGCGATGTCCTGCACACCGGCCGCGCGGCGTTCGACGCCGCGATGGCCGCGGTGAACTGCGGCAAGTTCAACATCGGCATGGTCGCGATCGGGATCACCGAACACTGCTTCTACGAGACGATCAACCAGGCCGCGAGCAAGATCCTGTTCGGCCACCCGGTGACCGACTTCGGCCAGGTCCGCCGGATCCTCACCGACAGCTACGCGCGGCTGATCGCGATGAAGCTGTACCACGAGCGCGCCATCGACTATATGCGCTGCTCGTCGCCCGAGGACCGCCGGTTCGTCATGTACAACTCGATCGGGAAGATGAAGGTCACCCGGGAGGCCGAACGCGCGCTGACCGAGCTGCTGGATGTCATCTCCGCCAAGGGTTTCGAGAAGGACAGCTACTTCTCGGTGGCCCGCGCCATGATGGCCTCGATGCCGCGGCTCGAGGGCACCGCGCACGTGAACATGGCGCTGACGCTGAAGTTCATGCCGAACTTCCTGTTCAATTCCGTTGATCTGCCGGCGATTCCGGTGCGCCGCGACCCGGGCGACGACGAGGCGCTGTTCCGGCAGCCGCCCGCCTCGGGCCTGAGTAAGGTGCGGTTCCACCACTGGCGCCTCGCGTTCGCCCCGTGGCGGCACCTGCCGAACGTGGCACTGTTCGAGAGCCTGGCCGACCGGTTCGCCGGGTTCTCCGTGGAGGCCCCGCCGACGGACGCCCAGGCGGTCGACCTCGATTACCAACTGGCACTGGGCGAACTGTTCACGCTGCTGCCCTACGCCCAGCTCATCCTGGAGCAGGCGACCATCGCGGGCGTCACCGACGATCTCGTCGACACCCTCTTCGAACTGTTCGTCCGCGACTTCTCCCGCTACGCCCTGGACATGCACTCGAAGGCATCATCCACTGCGGCCCAACAGGAATGGGCGTTGGACGTCCTCCGGAAACCGGCAATCGACGAGGCCCGGTCGGCGCGCGTGTACGACGAGGTGCTCGCGCTCGCGGGGAGCTACGAGATGAACCCCTAGCGCTGCGTCACCGATCCTCGTCATTGCGGATCCCGTCGTTCCGGCGAGCTTCCGGCTCGAATCCATCACCGGCACTTGTGGATTCCGGCACAGGCACGCCGGAACGACGGAGGTGCCTGCGGGCGCTGGTGCGCGAGCGCACGGGGTTGGTCACGTCATTGCGGTACCAGCAGATCGCCGACCGGGCGGTGGCCACGTTCAATACTCGATGCCGAGGCCGTCGCCCGGTCCGAGGGGTGCTGAACGCATCGCCGGACGTGGCAGGGCGGTCGACCGGGCCGAGGGCGGAGATCAGATGACGGTGCCGACATCCTGCGCGACCAGGTTGTCCAGCGCGCGTTCGGCGACGGCCGCGATGGTCATCGAGGGGTTGCAGGCCGCGCAGTTGCCCGGGATGAGCGCGCCGTCGAGCACATACAGGCCGCGCTGTCCGTGCACCCGGCCGTCGAGGTCGCACACCGGGCCCATGCTCGCCCCGCCGAGGGGATGCCAGGTGGACGGGAAGGCGAGGTTGGTATCGGTGAGAATGCTTGCCGGACCGGCGATCTGGTGTGCCAGCGGCCCGATGCGCCCGTTCTGGATGACCGCGTCGCCCTCCTTCGGCCAGCGCAGCACCGCCTCGTCGGTGGCCGCGGAATAGTCGAACCGTCCCCGCGCGTCGCTGACTCCGTAGCCGACCATCATGGTGCTGTGCGCGTCGACCGGGAACGGGGGTATCGACGCCTGGATGATCGTGCTCGCCGTGGCGGGGTCGCTCCAGTTCAGGCTGCCGTAGACGACCGGCCCGCCCTGCGGCTCCCCCAGCGACCGCTCCAGGTCGGTCCAGAGATAGATGCGGTCGGCGTTGGTGCCCCAGTTGCCGCCCAGCCCGTCCGGCATGTCCGGGATCTGCCCCTTCGCGGCGGCACGCACCAGCAGCTTGGTGGTGTTGAGACTGCCGGCGGCCATGATCAGCGCGTCGGTGGTGAGGATCTGGTTCTCGACGACGGTGCCCGTGGTGTCGATCCGTTCGACGTGGACCGTCCAGCGCCCGTCGGGGGCCCGCTCGATGTCGGTGACCTGGTGCAGCGTGCGGACCTCGACCCGGCCGGTCGCCTCCGCGTCGGCGATGTAGGTGACATCGACGGAGTGCTTGCCGCCGTTGTTGACGCCCAGCGCCCCCGAGCCGTCGGTGTAGGAGGGCGTCATCCGGCCGTGGAGCTCGTCGAGCGCGTAGTTCCAGTCGATCGGCATCGGGATCTTCGACACCGGCAGGCCGGCCCGCCGGACCTGCTCCGCAAAGACCCGTGCGGCTTGATAATTCGGGCTGTCGATCAGCGGATCGGGAGCGACGGCGAGTTGCAGCATGCGCGCCACGCGCGGGTAGTGGACCCGGTTCATCGTCGCCCAGTCCAGCTCCTCGGGGAACTGGGTGTGGAACACGTCCTCGGCGGGCTGGAGCGACATACCTTGGTAGACAAGCGATCCACCGCCCACTCCGGCCGCGCACAGGGCCGTCATGTTCTCCCCGGCGACCGCCTCGAGCAGGCCGGTGTAGGGCTCGAACACCATCGGCGTACCGAACAGCCGGGGGTTGGAGCGGTACCAGAGAATTCGCTTGTCGGGTGCGGTCGCCGACGGGAACGTCCGCGCGTTCGGGCCCGTCGGCCAGCGAACCCCGCGCTCCAGCAACAACACCGGAACACCCGCCTGCGCCAGCCGCAGCGACGCGACACCGCCACCGAAGCCCGACCCGATCACGATCGCCCGGTGCTCCTGGCGGGTGAGCGGAACCCGGTTTGCGGCACCGGTGTCGCCACGCGCCGTACCCGCCGCCGCAAGTGCGACTCCCGCGGCACCGGTAGCACCCAGAAAGGAACGACGGGACATTGCGGGCATCACTGACCTCCAGAGCACCGACGGATATGCCCGCACTACGCGCACCGGGTGTGAGCGACAACCGTCCGTGGTCGACTTGCGGACTACCGGCCCGAACCATGCCTTCGGGCGACGCTTAAACTAGACATATACTGCGTATAGTGTCAAGAACAAGTTGCAGAGGTGGCGGTCAGCGCCGTGCGGCAGACAGCGCCGGCACCACCCACTTGGCAACGAAGCGCCGCAGTTCGTCGTCGGTCTCGAGGCCCGGATCGTCGAAGAGAACGATCGACAACCCGAGACGGATCAGAAACTCGACGATGTCCTCCAGCTCCGGCTCGATGCCGGGATCCAACTTCGTCAACGGCGAAAGCAACTCCCGGGCAACCGGTCGTGCGCGCTCGACCATGCCCTCGTCGAATACCGGATTCCCCGGCTCGGGACGCGACAGGCGGGCCATGATCGGATTCTCGCGGACCAGCGACCGGCCGGCGACGAAGATTTCGACGATATATTCCGATGCACTCCCGACCGTGGCGAGTCGTTCCCGGAGATCCTCCGACGTCCGCAGATGCAGGTCCGTAATCGCTTGCGAGACGAGGTCCTCGCGAGTCCCGAAGATCGAGTAGACGGTCTGGCGGGTAACCCCGGCGGCATGCGCGACGGCGGCGATGGTCACGCTCTCGAAGCCGTTGCTTCCGATCAGCTCGAGCGTGGCGTCCAGGATCTTGCTCCGCGACCGCATACCACCAGTATCGACGATCGATTCCGGACAAGCACAACCGCGGCCCGGACCCGACGGAGATTTCGGCAGTATTACCACCTCGAGGACGTCGGCCCCGCCGATTGTTAACGGTCTCCGAAAAGTCCCAGGGCGGCCATTACACGGCGGCGAATCCGCTCCGCTCATCGGCGGCCGGCGCTGCGGCGCGATATGTCCAATACCATTGCCGCACAACCTATTACTCCGTACAACCGCCGCGGTCACGGTGGCGAGCAATCGGCAACTCCGTCTTTTTCCGGACGTGACCAATCGGAAATACGCCGGGCGTCAACTTGATTCATCGAGCGAACCGCTCCCCGATCCGGCAGGCGGTTCCGTCGCACCTGTTTCCGCCCTTCGTCCACGGGAGATGAATCATGTCCGCACCCACCGAAACGTCAGATATCGACAAGGCCATCGAGGAGAACATCGCGAAGTCGCTGGCGGAGATTCCGCACCCGGCGATGCCGAAGGGCAGCAACATCTACGGGGCGACCAAGATCTTCCCGGATTACCGGGCCGAGGCCGGTGAAACCTATTTCACCCTGGTACACGGGATCGCGCACGAATCCTCGGTCAGTTTCGTGGCCGTTCTGCAGGCGACCCGTGCACTGCGCAAGGGCTTCGAATCGGCCATCTACTTCTACGGTCCCGGCGCGATCAACTGCATCGCCAACCGCGGCTTTCCGACCACCGGCGACAGCGGTTTCCCGGGCGAGCAGAACATCAACGACTCGCTGGCAACCTTCCTCGCCGAGGGCGGCAAGGTCTTCGCCTGCCGCTTCGGGCTGGCCCTGCACGGCGCCCGCGAGGAGGACCTCATCGAGGGCGTCATCCCGGCGCATCCGCTGGACGTCCAGGACGCGTTGATCCATTATGCGCGCAAGGGCGCGATCATCAATTCCACCTACCAGGTCTAGGCCGTCGTCATGACCGAGGTATCCACGCGCGTCGATCTGGCATTGCTCGGCATTCGCGTCGATGTGCCGGTGCGGCGTCATGCGGGGGCCGGGCCCAGCGACGACGGTCATGTGCTGTTCGGCGGCGCCGGAGCCGCCGTTCCCATCCGTTCCGACAGCCCCTACACGCTGCGCGGTGACCGGCTCCTGCTGAACGGCGCCGATCTGGGCGTCTCGGTCGAGCCGGTGCGGCGGCCACGCTTCTACGACCTGCGGACCGCCGACGACGTGCCGTACGAGCAGATCGCCAAGCTGCACGGCGCCGACGTGCTCGCCACCACCGTGGTGCAGACCTGTATCCGGTACGCCGAGGACCAGCGTTGCCGGTTCTGCGCCATCGAGGCGTCGCTCGAGGCGGGGCAGACGGTCGCGGTGAAGCGTCCCGAACAGCTCGCGGAGGTCGCGGCCGCCGCGGTCCGGCTCGACGGCGTGCGGCAGATGGTGATGACCACCGGAACCTCGGCCGGAAAAGACCGTGGTGCAAGGCATCTCGCTCGCTGCGTACGCGCGGTGAAGCAGGCGGTTCCGGAGCTGCCGGTCCAGGTGCAGTGTGAGCCGCCGGGTGATCCGGCCACCCTCGGCGAGTTACACGCCGCCGGTGCGGACGCCATCGGCATCCATGTCGAATCCCTCGACGACAGCGTGCGCGCCCGCTGGATGCCGGGTAAATCGACCGTGCCGCTGACGGAATACCGGGCGGCCTGGGCCGAGGCCGTGCGTGTGTTCGGGCGCAACCGGGTGTCCACCTACCTGCTCGTCGGTCTCGGCGAGGATCCGGACGAATTGGTCTCCGGTGCACGGGAACTCATCGACATGGGTGTCTACCCGTTCGTCGTACCGTTCCGGCCGTTGTCCGGCACCCTCGCCACCGACGTCGACAACGCGCGGCCCCCCACGCCCCGGCTACTCGAGGACGTGACCAGAAGGGTCGCACAGGAATTGCGTGCCGCGGGAATGTCCGGCACGGAGCAGAAGGCCGGCTGCGCGGCTTGCGGGGCGTGCAGCGCATTGCAGACCGCGGGAGGTTGAGATGACCGGCACCGCAACCCGGTACGCACCGATCTCCTGGCTCGACCCGGCGGCCTCGGATGCCCTGTCGCCGGATTACTGTGTCCTGTCCGGGCATTCGGATCCGGCCGAACCGGAGGACGGATTCCTCATCCGCCCGGCCGAGAACCGCCATCTGGCCGCCTACCGTGCGTTGCGCCGCCAGAGCTTCGTGGTGGAGCAGGGCCTGTTCCATCGCAGCGACGCCGACGATATCGACGCCGATCCACGCACCACGGTGCTGGTGGCGCTGACACCGGACGGAACCGTCCTCGGTGGCGTGCGGGTCGCACCGGCCACCACCGAGGATCTCGGCTGGTGGACGGGCAGCCGTCTGGTCGTCGACTGCGGGCGGCGCGCCCGCGGCGTGGGCAATGCCCTGGTTCGCGCCGCATGCGCCTTCGCGGAGGACAACAACGCGCTCCGCTTCGAGGCCACGGTGCAACCACGCTACGCCGGGATGTTCACGCAGCTGGGCTGGATCCGGGTGGGCGAGACGCGGGTCGGCCACGCACCCCACGTCCGAATGCGGTGGCCGATCGATCGCATCGAACGTCTGGCGCAGTCCACCAAGGCACTGCTCGGCCCGCTGCTGCGGGGATTCGGTGACCACCCGGGAACACTGGGCGGCAACGGTTTCCGTGGTGACGACGGCGCTCCGGTGCCGGGCAGCGAGCTCATCGCCGCGTGCGACGCCATCCTTCCCTCGATGGTCGAGCGCGACCCGGACTGGGCGGGTTGGTGTTCGGTGCTGGTGAACATCAACGACCTGGCCGCCATGGGCGCCGAGCCCGTCGGACTCCTGGACGCGGTCGCGGCACCCACTCGTTCCCTGCTGACCAGGGTCCTGCGCGGCGTGGTCCGGGCGAGTGACATCTGGGACGTTCCGATCCTGGGCGGGCACACCCAGCTCGGTCCGCCTGCGCTGTCGGTGACCGCCCTCGGCCGCACCACCCGGCCGGTACCCGGCGGTGCTGGGCGTATCGGCCAGGAGTTGCGGCTGACCGCCGACCTCGGCGGTCGGTGGCGCACCGGATATCCAGGCCGGCAATGGGATTCGTCATCTCAGCGCACGAGCGCGGAGCTGCGGGTACTGAGCCGGTTCGTCGCCGACACCGCCCCGGCCGCGGCGAAGGATGTGAGCATGGCGGGTATCGCCGGGACCGCGGGCATGATGGCCGAGGCGTCCGGGGCCGGTGTCGAACTCGATGTCGCACGCATCCCCCGACCCACGAATGCCGCACTCGCGGAATGGATCACCTGCTTCCCCGGGTTTGCCATGCTCACCGCGGACAGTCCCGGAGCGGCCACCGCCGACCCCGGACCCGCCACCTCGGCCGTGTGCGGCACGCTCATCTCGGCTCCCGGCGTGCGACTGCGCTGGCCCGACGGGGAAACCACCACGGCGGTGTCCGGCACCGTCACCGGATTGGGACTCTCATGACCGAACTCACCATCTCCGTGGCCGCCGCCGAATTCGGCCGCGACATGGACCAGTGCTACCACACCATCGGCGATCTCATCGCCCGCGCCCGCGCCCGGGACAGTCGGCTGCTGGTGCTGCCCGAAGCCTGCCTCGGCGGATATCTGCCCAGCCTGGGCGGCGGCGCGGAAAGCGAGGAGGCCAGACAGCGCCGGCTGCGCAGCTTGCCGCCCGCCCTCGAGCTGGACGGGCCCGAGTTGCGCCGGATCGCGGCGATGGCCGGGGACCTCATGGTCACGCTCGGCTTCTGCGAGGCGGACGGCGAGGCCCGCTACAACGCCGCCGTGACCCTGTCCGGTGACGGGATCCTCGGCTCCTACCGCAAGGTCCATCAACCGCTCGGCGAAAATCTTTGCTACACAGCGGGTTCGGAGTACGCGGCGTTCGACACACCGATCGGCCGGATGGGCATGCAGATCTGCTACGACAAGGCGTTCCCGGAGGCCGCCCGGGCACTGGCGCTCGACGGCGCGGAGATCATCACCTCGCTGTCGGCATGGCCGACCGCGCGCACCGCCACCGCCGAACGGCTCGAGGACGATCGCTGGACCCAGCGCTTCGACATCTTCGACCGGGCCCGCGCCGTGGAGAACCAGCTGGTCTGGGTCGCGTCCAATCAGGCCGGCACGTTCGGCGCGCTGCGCTTCGTCTGCAGCGCCAAGATCGTCGGCCCCGGCGGCGACATCCTCGCCACCACCGGCACCGAACCCGGGCTCGCGACCGCGACGGTCGACCTCGGCCACGCGCTCGAATTGGCCCGCGGCGGCGGGATGTACAACCTGCGCGATCGACGACCCGAGGTCTACGACAGCGTGGTGGCGCGGCACGGCGTGGTGGGGCAGCCATGCCCGAGCTGACCGACCACATCCGCTGCTCTTACTGCGGCTCCGCCGCACGGATCCTGGCAGACATCGAATCGGCTGCGGCACGGTTCCGTTCGGCTCCCGACACCGTGCGCGTGCTGTCGATATCTCCGCCGTCCGTGCCCGCCGGCACATCGGGAGGACGACGATGAGCTCTCCGGAACACCACGAGGTCGTCGTGATCGGCGGCGGACAGGCCGGGCTGTCGGTGAGCCGGCTGCTGTGCGCCCGCGGCGTCGAGCACGTCGTGCTCGAACGCGAGACCATCGCCCACGAATGGCGCGACACCCGCTGGGACAACTTCACTCTGGTCACTCCCAACTGGCAATGCGTGCTTCCCGGCTACGCCTATTCCGGTCCGGACCCGCACGGCTTCATGACCCGCGACGAGGTCTACGCCTGGGTCCGCGGCTATGCCGACACCTTCGGTCCGCCGGTCCGCGAACATGTCGCGGTCACCTCGGTCACCGTGGCGGCCGATGGCGGCTTCGACATCGAGACCACCTCCGGTTTCCTGCATTCCGGTCAGGTGGTCGTCGCGGTGGGCGGTTATCACACGCCGACCGTCCCGCGCTTCGCCGAGCGCCTGCCCGGCTCGGTCGGGCAGCTGCACTCGGCCGAATACCGCAGCGCCGCAGAACTTCCCGAGGGAGCGGTGCTGGTCGTCGGCACCGGACAATCCGGTGCGCAGATCGCCGAGGATCTGCAGTTGGAAGGCCGGAGGGTGCATCTGGCGGTGGGGAGTGCCCCGCGCGTGGCGCGGTTCTACCGCGGCCGCGACTGTGTCGCCTGGCTACAGGAGATGGGCCACTACGACATTCCCATCGAGGACCAGCCCGGCGGGCTCGGCAAGCGGGAGAACACCAACCACTACGTCACCGGCCGCGGCGGGGGCCGCGACATCGACCTGCGCCGGTTCGCCACCGAGGGTATGGCGCTCTACGGTCGCATGGTCGATGTATCCGGCGGTACAGCGTATTTCGAACCATCGCTGGAGAAGTGCCTGGATGCCGCCGACGCGGTGGCCGAGAGCATCAAGGACTCGATCGACGCCCATATCGCCCGCGAGGGCATCACGGCACCCACCGAACCGCGCTATCGGCCGGTGTGGCGGCCGGCGCGCGAGATCACCGAACTCGACGTGGCAGCGGCCGGGATCACGTCGGTGGTGTGGTCGGTCGGATTCCGCACCGACTACCGATGGCTCCGGGTCGGCGTCTTCGACGGCGAGGGCCATCCCTGCCACAACCGCGGCGTCACAACGACTCCCGGGCTGTACTTTCTCGGACTGCCCTGGCTGCACACCTGGGGCTCGGGCCGCTTCGCCGCCATCGCCCGCGACGCCGAACACCTCGCCGACCGGATCACCGCAACCGCCCGCGACACCGCGGCGGCCTGAGCCCGATTCGCATGGCTGTCATCCGAATCGCCGCCGTCGCAGCCCATTTCGGGCCCGGTATCGGCCGCGCCCTGGACAAGATCACCGGCATCGTCGAGCGGCTGTCCCAGGACGACGTCGATCTGCTCGTCCTGCCCGATGCCACGCTCGGCGGCTACATCGGCGACCTCCGCAACCCGGACCCGGCCGCGGGACCGGAGGCCATCGATCCGGACGGTCCGGAGATCCGCCTGCTGTGCCGCCTGGCCGGGGACATGACCCTCTGCATCGGCTACGCCGAACGCGCCGGCGCCACCCGCTACAACGCCGCAGTGTGTTTGACCGGCGACGGCGTCCTCGGCCGCCATCGCAAGGTGCACCAACCGGCCGGCGAATACCTGGCCTACGCCGCCGGGGATCGCTTCGCGGCGTTCGACACCCCGGTCGGCCGGATCGGCATGCTCATCGACTACGACAAGACCTTTCCGGAATCCGCGCGGGCCCTGGCCCTGGACGGCGCCCGTACCATCGCCGCCCTGTCGGCCTGGCCCGCCAGCGTCACCGACCGGGCCTCGCGCATGCCCAACGATCGCCAGGCCCGGCTGTTCGACCTCTACGATCAGGCCCGCGCGGCCGAGAATCAGGTGGTTCTCGCCTCGTCCAACCAGACCGGTATCACCGGGAACCTGCGCTTCCTCGGTCAGGCCAAGATCGTCGGGCCCGGCGGCGAGATCCTCGCCAAGACCTGGTCCAAGGGCGGGCTCGCGGTGGCCGACATCGATGTCGATGCCGAACTCGCGCGCGCCCGGCGGGTGCTGCGCCATCTCGAGGAACGCCGCGTCGACACCTACGGCAACCTGATGGCCGACAAGGGCGGACACTGACATGAAGGGCGGACAGTGACATGAAGGGCGGGCACTGACATGCGGATCGCGCTGCTCACCTACTCCACGAAGCCTCGCGGCGGAGTCGTGCACACCCTCAACCTCGCCGAGGCCCTGGCCCGGCTCGGCATCGACGTCACGGTCTGGACCCTGGGTCGCGGCGACGACACCGGATTCTTCCGCCCGGTGGACCCGGCGGTGGCCGTGCGGGTCGTCCCGTTCGCGGGCATCGACGGGGAGAGCGTCGGCGCGCGAATACTGCGCTCCATCACAGTCTTACGAGAGGCATTCACCCCACACGACTACGACATCGTGCACGCCCAGGACTGCATCGGCGCCAACGCCGTCGACCGTTGCCTCCGCACCGTTCATCACCTCGACACGTTCACCACCCCCGAACTGGCCCGCTGCCACGAGCGCGCGATCGTCGAACCCTGCGCCCACATCTGCGTATCGGCAGCGGTCGCGAACGAGGTGCACGCCGGATGGGGCCTGCGCCCGACCGTGATACCCAACGGTGTCGAATACGACCGCTTCGCCACGGCCGCGAGCGACTCCCCCGACGCCACCTCCGCCCGCACCGCCTGGCAAGGCCGGCTCGGCCGCTACATCCTCGCACTCGGCGGCATCGAGCCTCGCAAGGGCAGCATCGACCTCCTCGAATCCTTCGCGCTGCTGACCCGCGACCACCCGAGCCTGCACCTCGTATTCGCCGGTGGCGAAACACTGTTCGACTACCGCGACTACCGGGCCCGCTTCGACGCCAGAGCGGCCGAACTCGGCCTCGAACCCACCGTCCTGGGCACCGTCCCGCACGCCGAACTACCCGCCCTGATGGCCGGGGCGGCGGTGGTCCCGTTCGTCTCCACCAAGGAGGGATTCGGCCTCGCCGCCATGGAGGCCCTCGCCGCCGGAATCCCCGTCGTGGCACGCGATCTCCCCGTCCTGCGCGAAGTGTTCGGGGACACCGTCCGCTATGCGGCAAACCCTACCGAGATAGCAGAGAACATCGCCGAGGCACTGCGGCCCGACCCGTCCCGGGCCGAGCTGGGCCGTGCCCTGGCTATTCAATTCGGTTGGGAGCGAGCAGCATTGGCACACCTGGAGTTCTACCGAGAGATCCGTCAACGATCGCACCGGAACCACGACGGTATGCGGGCCCGCCCACACCGCAAGTCCACTGGTCACGGCGTTCCCGAACCCTCCGCCGTTTCCGGGCCGTCTGCGGAGCCGTAGCATCCCGCCGCTCCAATTCGCCGGGCGTCGCCCGCATGGTCATCTCGTGTCACCACCCACCCGGTTCCTGACGATGACGGCAGCCCGAACGGAGTCAGCGGGACTTCGTCGCCGGCTCCAACCTGTCCAGCGCCAGATCCCACGGAAAATCTGCACCACTGCCCCCGCCAAGACCGTGGGGGGTATACCCCTCGCCATCGAGGAGTACCTGTACGCCTGCACCTCGCAGGGTTTCAACACTGCGCGAAAAGGCTGGATGCTTGGCTTGAGCCTCGTTCAGGAACGGTAACGCCACGAGCGGGAACCCCTTGCCGATTCCCTCGGTGATCAGCCCAAGCGGCAAGGTATCGCTGATGCCGGCCGCCCACTTGTTGATCGTGTTGGACGTTGTCGGTGCCACCAGCATGGCATCGGCCGGCGGCAAAAGGTCTGGTTGACCAGGCAGCTTGTAGTCGGTCCTGACGGGATGCCCGGTGAGTTCGATCAGTGCCCGCTTCGAGTCGGCCAGCCAACGATCCGCAGTCGATGTCAAGATCAGGCAGGTGTCCCAGCCCCGATCAATCGCCCTGGTGATCAGTGTCTGGATGTTCAGAACCGGCGGGGCTGCGCATCCAATAACGTACAGAGTTGGCATACCTTTCATCGAACCACGCCAGCACGCTCGGCCAGACCTTGCAGTGCCCAGGACCCGGTCCCCGGCGCTTGGTGCAACATGTCACCGATCAGCAGTCCCTTCTTGACGATGACGGGCTACCATCCCCGCTGTTCGTCGGCGCGGTAATCCCCTCCGGCCACACCCTTCTCGGCGGAAACTCCGCACCGTCTTCCTCGTCCCCCTGCTCCTCCGGCAACCGCAAGCGCCCGGCACGAACCGCTGCCACCAGCTCGTCGAACGATTCGATGTACCAGGACAATTCGGCCGCATCGCGGTCGTGGTGTTCGGGATCGTCCTGCCTGAGCGCGTACAGCACGTACTTCCACATGAGCCAGGCAACCCATTGGCCGTATGTTGACGGACTCAGCGGCGCATCCTCCTGGTGCACAATATTTTTGGTGTGTCCGCCCGCTTCACGGTCGATGAACCAGGTGTACAAACTCAGCTGTTCATTGATCTCGGCCATATCTTTCGGTCGCTGCTCGTACACGTGCCGCCAAATCCCCACCAGTTCCCGGGCTCCGCGCAGCATGACCGTGCTCGGTTCTTCCACTCCCCCGCACACCCGGAGGAACGGCGCGCAGTCCGGCAGCGGTTGATCCGGCGTCGCCTCGACCGGCGGCACTGTGAAGACAAGGGGTTTGTCGAGGATGAGGCCGTCGTAGACGTGGTGCACCGGGCGTGCAGTTGACTCGGGCGGGTGGTCTTCGGGCACAGATGATTTCCTTTCATCGGGTGTTGTTCCATCGGTCTGAGTAGTCTCGAGTGGGTCGGCTGGCGTCGGGTTCGATGTGCCCGGCTTCCACCAGCACCTGCCACGCAATTGCCTTGCGGGGGCAGTCCTCGCGGTCACACGCCCGGTGCCACTGCCTCTCGCGGTGCGCGACGGCGACCGTCATCGGGTAGTCCGGTGCCTCGTGCGTCCATGCGACCGTCCACAGGACCTGCGTCGGCGCCTCATCCGCCCGCTCGTACTCTCGATCGGAACGAAGCAGCAGGTACACGACACCACCGCAAATCACCAGCAGCACAACGAGTACCGACCAAGCACCAGTGGCACTCATCGGCTCACCCACGCCCGCAAGCACCACAACGGCCTCGATGGAATACTCTCGCCATCCTCGACCGGCTCGACTTCCACCGTGTAGTCCGGGTTCCACTGCCGCAGTGCCGTAAGGAATCTCGCGATAACATCCGGCGCCGCCGTATATTCCAGCGTTGGCGGTCTCGACCCACCGAATCCGACGCACACCAGTCGTTGCGGCAGCCTGCCGTTGATTTCGTCCATCGTGCACCCCGTCCGTCGTTGGTACGGCACCCACCACCGGGGAGCGCCCCATCGACCGAGACATCACAGGGTTGAATTCGGTCGACCAAGCACTTGGAGACTGCATCGACCCGGCGGCGGGGCCTGGCTCTAGACTCGTTGCATCAGCGCTGGTGATCGACTGCACGCAAGGGGGAAGCTCATGGGAAAGTTGTGGGAAGTGCGCAACCGTGCTGTCTGCGGGCCTCTATTCTGGGAGCAGGTCCAGCCGGGAGGCCGCACCCCGTGACGAAACGGAACGAGCTACTTATCGAGGCTCGGTTACGGGTGGAGTCGGCTGGATCGCCTGGCCACTCGATTACGCGCCAAGAACTGGCCGACGCCGTCAACGACCACGTTTTCCGGGCAACCAATAAACGGGGTGCGGTCGATGAACGACACATCGGCAAGTGGGAGCGAGGCGAAACGACGTGGCCGAGAAAACACTACCGGGCCGCGCTTCGAGCGGTCCTGAACGTAACGACGGATGCCGAACTCGGATTCACCAAGCATCGGCAGTCAACGGATGACGACGACGTGAACCGCAAGCAGTTCCTGAAGACCACGTTCGCTGCGAGCGCGGCGATGCTGACCAATACCGCGCCGAGCGAGTCCGATTTGCTCGACACGATGGCAGGCCCGACGACGAACTACCGTCGTATGGAATCGTCTGTTCCCTCCGATCGACTCTGGCCAGCGGTAGAGGCCCATCTGAGCCTGGTCTCCGGCGTCGTGCGTGATCGTCTACGCACCGCGAGCGGGTACCGAACACTGTCCGAAGTGGCCGGGCTGGCTGCGTGGCTGGCTGCGGACCGGGGCGACGATGCGGCGGCAAGGCAGCGATACGCCGATGCAATTTCCTACGCCGAGCGCACACACCATCCGCTGTTGGTTTCCTACATGACGGCAAGCCTTGGGCATTACGCAGTCGAAACCGGCGACGGCCGCGCCGGGCTCGCACTGTTGCGCACCGCATCGGCGCAGATGGGACAAGACGCCCCCGACAGCGCTGGAGCGTGGTTGTCGTCGCTGCTGGCCGTCGCGTACGCATCGACCGGCAACCGCAAAGCAGCCCTGGCCGCACTCAACCATGCCGAACATCTGGCGAATCGGCAGCGTGGCGAACCGCAGTGGCCATGGGTCTACGCATTCGACAGTGCCAAAGCAGCCCGCTACCAGGCGAGTGCGCTCGGCCGCCTCGGCGACCACCGCGCCTCCCGGGCCGCCTTCACGACTGCAGGCCAAGCTCTCGGCGCCGACAAACCACGTGCGCTCGCACAGGTCGAGCACGCACATGTGCTGGCCAGCAGCGGGGATATCGGGGGAGGGTGTGCCCTGGCAGCGGAAGCGCTCCGTGTGGGACTCGAGTTGCGCAGCGAACGAATAACCAGGGTTGCCAGAACATTTCGGTCCAGCTTGCCGTCCCGAACGACCGAGGCGCGGCAGCTGGACGATGCCCTGGCCACTCTGTACAGACGGGACGGACGATGACACGCATCGCAATCACCGGTCACCGCGGATTGCCCCCGGAGACAAGGGAACTGGTCGACAAGGCAATACGCGCGGAGTTGGCCGAACGCGCCGACGCCGAGCTGATCGGCTTCAGCTGCCTCGCGGACGGCGCCGACACCTTGTTCGCTCAGGCCGTTGTGGACGCCGGTGGCTCACTCGTCGTCGTAGTGCCCGCCCAGCAGTACCGAGACGATCTGCCGCCCGAACATCACAGTGCCTACGACGAGCTGATCGGACAAGCACTCGACGTGATAACTCTGGACTACCGAGAATCCACCGCCGAGGCCCACCAGGCCGGAAGCGAGCGGATGCTCGACAGCGCCGACGAACTGTTCGCCGTATGGGACGGCAAACCGGCACGCGGGTACGGCGGCACCGCCGACGTGGTGGCCGTCGCGCGAGACCGAGGAATACCGGTCACACTCGTATGGCCTGACGGCGCACAGCGCGATTGATCGACCTGGGCTCAACGGGTGAACGTGTGTACGAAACGGATGGAACCCGGCACGTGCCCGGCCAGGCTCGTGGACACCGGCCGCGATACGTTCCAGCGGGGATGCCTGCCACCTACCGTCGCCGGTGGTGGTGAGGGACAGACGGCAACATCGGCGGACAGCTGCGCAGATATCGGTCTACGCTCGAGATATGGGCCAGCACGTGGGACGAGCCGTTGCCTCGGAACGAAAAATTGCGGGGCTGAGCCAGCACCAGCTGGCCACCCGCGCGCAGTACAGCCTGAGTCTGGTCAAGGCTGTCGAGCAGGGGCGAGAAGTCGCGTCACCAGGATTCATCGCGGCCGTGTCCAAGGCACTCGGCGTCGAGCCCGATCGGCTGCGCGGCACACCGTACGTCGGAACCCTCGAGGAGGACGGGCCGCTGGAGGGCTTGGCAGAGCTGCGGGCGGTCTTGGCCGAAGGCGCGTACGTGCAGGCACTGGAGCCACCCGGGCAATCGCAACTGGTGACCCAACTCGCCGAGGTCGAAAAGGCGCTCCACAACGACAAGACTCGTCGCGCACTGGCCATGCTGCCGACACTGATCCGACAGCTGCACGGCGCCGTACAGGAAGGCAACTCCGGCGCAGAGCAGGTCCGGGCGTACGAGATGCTGTGCGCTGCCTACATCGCCGCCGAGGGAGCCTGTTGCCGGCTCGGCTACTCGTCGTTGACAGCACTGGTGCTCGATCGGCTGGACTGGGCCGCCTCGCATACCGACGACCCCGGGTATGCGGTGCGCAGTCTCATGAAACGGTCCCGGCTGCTGATGTCGCACGGGTCGACCGAGGTCGCCATGTCGCTGGTCGATCGTGGTCTCACTCTGCTGCCCGGCCGAAACGAAGGTGAGCGGGCGCTCCGCGGCTACGGACACTTGCGCGGGGCCATCGTGGCGGCCCGCGGACGGCGGTTGGATATCGCGCAGGAGCACATCGAACACGCCCGCCGGATAGCGAAACCGATGACCCACGAAAGTGACCTGTACACAACCGATTTCGGCCCCGGAAACGTCGAAATACACGCTTGCGCCGTCGAACTCGAGGCAGGTGACCCCGGCAAGGCGGCCACCTACGGCGCGACACTGCGACTGCCTGCCGACATGGCCGCTCCGCGCGCCGGACACCACTGGCAGGACAACGCGCGAGCGTGGTTGATGGCAGGCAAACCGGACAAGGCGCTGGCCGCGCTGAACAAGGCCCGGGTGGTCGCACCGCAGCAGACACGACTGCATCCATCGGTTCGGGAGACGCTGCACGGCATCGCGGCGGCGCAGCGACGGCAGACGGACAGCCTGATCGGCTTCGCATCCTGGCTCGGCAGTTCGCTCTAACCGTCTCGGCTGCCGTTGGCCCGGGGCGGCTTCCGGCCGTTCGGTTCCCACGGCGTGGAGCAATCTACCGGGTGTCAGCGAGTTCATTACCGCATACCAGGAGTGGAAGGACCAGACTTGCCCCGGCCGTACGTAGTCCTGTCCGTTGCCGTCAGTGTCGACGGCTATATCGACGACACGATCCCCGAACGTCTCCACCTGTCGAACCCGGAGGACTTCGACCGCGTCGACCAGGTACGTACCGAGTCCGACGCGATCCTCATCGGTGCAGAGACGCTGCGGCGCGACAACCCTCGGCTGATCATCAAAAGCGCGGCCCGGCGGGCGGCACGCGTTGCGGCCGGAAAGCCGGGACACCTCCAGAAAATCGTGATCACCGGTTCCGGCGACCTCGACCCGGACGCCAAGTTCTGGCACCACGGCGTGGAGGAACAGCGGCCGATCGTATACACCACCGACCCCGGCGCAGCAAAGCTGCGCGACCGCCTCGGTAAGCTTGCCATCGTAGTATCACTCGGTGCGGCAGTGGATTTCACCGCACTGCTGGATGATCTCGGCGAGCGTGGGGTAAGGCAGCTGATGATCGAGGGCGGCACCAGCATCCACACCGCGGTCCTCTCTGCCGGTCTCGCCGACGAGCTTCACGTTGCCGTCGCACCCCTCCTGATCGGTGAGGCCGATGCACCCCGGTTCGTCAACCCGGCAACGTTTCCCGGCGGCACACGTCGGCGTATGCACCTGGTCGACATCACACAGATAGGTGACGTCGCACTGCTCCGCTACTACCCCAAACAAGAGTCCGCCGACTGCTAGCCGGCAGCGGGGATGTCGAGGGAGGTTGTGCCCCGGCGGCGGAAGCGCTCCGTGTGGGACTCGAGTTGCGCAGCGAACGAATAACCAGGGTTGCCAGAACATTTCGGTCCAGCTTGCCGTCCCGAACGACCGAGGCGCGGCAGCTGGACGATGCCCTGGTGTGTACCCTCACCGGTTTTCGACCCGATCACTCCCGAGCTGGCGCACCGGACGCTGGCCGGACTCGAATCCGGCGCCCCGTCACGCTGGAGGAGTAGTACTGGGGTGAGGCGGCCGAGCAACCTGGCGGATGTCGACTAAAGTTGTCGATATCCGCGTGCAGCCAGTATCGGCCCTCGCATCAGCAGTAGTTAGTTCGTGGTGTCTCTGACGTAGTAGACCCGGCGAGAGTCGAGGGCCTCCAGGGCGATGTCGAGGCGGTGGCCGAGGTCGGTACGGAGGAGTTCACGGGCTCGGTCCGGGGTGAAGAAGCCGAAGTTGTCGAGTTCGTCGTCTGTCAGGCGAAGGGCCGCGATCTGAGTACCAGTGAGAATGCCGCCGTCGAAGACGAACATGAGCTTGTCGTCCCAATTTTCGTCGCGGGGAACCCATTCGACGACCAGCAGCGGCGGCGGTTCCGGTGGCAGGTGAAGTCCGAGTTCTTCGGCGAGTTCGCGGCGCAGCGTCTCGTCGGGAGCCTCGTTGCTTTCCGACATGCCGCCGGGCAGATCCCAGTGCGCTTTATAGTTCGGGTCGACCAGGAGAATGCGGCCGTCGGAATCGCGGAACACCCCATCGGCGACGACGATCTTCTTTGCCTGTTTGGCGTTGCCCTCCTTGAGCTTTCGCCGATAGGCGTCGGGGTCGCTCACGTACAACGGCTCGGTCATAGGGTGTCTGCCGATCGGTGCATCGAGGTCCTTTCGCAGATCACCGTCTCCAGCTGATCTGCGCATTGTCTCACTGTCGCCGTACTGCGGTAGGGCAGCAGCTGTGTGGCGACACCACGCAGCTGGCGGGTGAGCAGGTGGGAGTTCACCTCGTCGATGCCGTCGATGGCGTCTTCGGCGGCCGCGCACGCCTGGTCGAGATGGCCCTGGTCGATCAAGGTGGCTGCGAGCGTGACTTGAGCCAGCGCGCGGGAGCGGGTTCCTCGCGGCCGCAACGCGATGATCCGCTGCGTCCACTCCGCGGCGGCGCGATGGTCCCCGAGGACCCGCAGGCTCCGTGCTGCGTCGCTGGCCAGGGAGGCTTCGTCGAAGTGGCTGACCCACGGTGATGGTACGGGGGTGGCCGGCCCGGACAGTACGGTGGCGGCGCGGTCGAGCATTCGGTGGGCTTCGCGCCGGTCTCCCGTCACGGCGGCCGTGCGTGCCCGCAATGCTGACACTCGTGCGACCAGCGCGGCATTGCGGCCCGGTGGGACATATAGATAGGGCAGCCGCTTTGCAGCGCTACACCGACGAAGCCATTTCAAGGACAATAAACCTCCCGATCGGCTCGGCGGCCGAAGATGTCCACGCGGTATATTGCGCCGGTTGCAGGGCGAATATGAGTGGCGTGACCGTGTACGTGGACGGTAGCCGCGAAGCCCAGCCCAAGAAACTACAGCATCTAGCACCATACGGAGAACTATGAGCGACACAACACAATTCCAATATTGCCAGAAGCTGGTCGTGATCGACCCGGCAACAAACAGCGTCCTGCTGGCACGGCGCAAGGGAGAGGCCGACTACGACGGCGTCTATTCCCTCATCGGCGGCGAGATGGAAACCACTGACGGCAGCATTCTCGACGCTATACGCCGGGAGAAGGAAGAGGAAATCGGCAAAGCAGCCACGCTCCTGATCGCCGAAGACCTCTCGTACAACGTCCTGTTCAAGAAGAAGGACGGCAACAGCATGATCCTGCCGCACTTCTACGCCGAGTACGAGGGCGGCGGCATCGAGCTGAACGAGGAGTACTCCGACTACGCCTGGGTGCCCGTCGACCAGCTCGATGCGTTCGAGCCGAAGATCGACACCATCCCGGCCGCTGTGCGGTGGGCGACCGAGATCGGCGAGATGGTCAAGAGGAGCCGGGGGCTGACGAAGCTGTAGGCAATCGGCCAAGCCGGATGCGCCGCAGTTCCGAATATCAGAAGGCCGATCCCAAGAGACCGGCTGTTCAGGACACCAGCCTGCCGGGGTCGGTTCCACACCGCACGCATCCAGCTCCGGCAGGCTGGCTCCATGCGTGGCCAGCTTGACCGCACCCTGGCGTGATCGCACATCACAACCCTCGCATAGCTCTGGCCATTACCCCGCGTGACAGTCAATTCCATTATCCGACAACCAACTTCGTTATCTTCGACCACACCACGGTTCAAGTTGAGACCGTCGCCGCTGAGATCACCGTCACCCAGCCCCGCGAAATCACCCTCTACGAAAGGGTTTTCGACCTCCTGCTCGCCACCGCCGTCACCAGCGAATCCGCCCGCTCACTGATTGAAGCGGCAATCAACCACTATCGACCGGAAAAACGGTAGTCTGCCGCTGGTGCCACGCAAGGAGCCTCGGCAACCGACGGACAGTTAGCCGGCAGCGGGAGCCGAGGGAGGGTGCCGTGGTGGAAGTGCCTGCCCGTGCCGGAGTCCGAGCGAGTCCGTCCACCGCGAGTCAGCGGCGGTGCCCCCGCGCGAATGGCTCCACGCCGGAAAAGTCGCGCAGCACAACGTGGTTGCGGTCGGTGCAGGAGCCGAGGGCGTGGTCGGGGTGGAGGCCGAAGTACTGGCGGCGGGTGCGGGTGCTCCAGTGGCGGGCGGGCTCGGTGCGGGTCTTGTAGAAGTTGGCCATGTAGCCGCCGGTGTAGAGGCGTAGCAGCAGGTAGCCGCCCGGGTATTCCTTGACCGCGGCGACTTCCAGGAACTCGACGTCGATGTCGTTGTCGGGGCGCCCGCGGCGGGTGCGGTGGGTGTGGCCGCTGTGGTGCAGGAATACGCCCGGCGCGGCGCGGTAGATGCCGTGCAGGGCGGCGGCGCTGGATCGGTCGAGCACGAAGCCGGGGCCGGCCGGGTTGCTCACGGCCGCAGCGAATGTCACCGGGTGATGGCCGAAAACCATTGTCGGCAGGTCGGGTTCGGCCGTCAGCCGCGCACGCAGATCGCGCAACTGCGGGGCCACCAGCGTACCCCCGGACGAACGCAGCCGGGTGGTGTCGAGGCCGATGATCCGCAGGCCGCCCAGCCGCTGCTCGGTGACGCGCTGCCGAGGATGAAAGACGGTGCCCCAGTGATCATCCGGGCGCGGTGCGTCGTGGTTGCCGCGGCACACGAAATAGTCGCGACCGAGTTCGCCCCAGGCATCCAGGCGGGACCGCACTCCCCGCGATTGTTCGAGCGTGCCCGAATCGGTGAGATCGCCTGCCACGATGAGATGGTCGGCGGCGCGGTCGGTCCGGCGCAGATCGCCGAGCACGGCGTCGAGCATGATCTCGGGGTACTCGTCGGTGATATGGCGCAGCCCGGTGGGCAGACCGCCGACCAGCAGGCCGCTGACCTGTTCTCCGTAATGCAGATCGTTGGCGAGTGCGATCGTGCGCAGCAACCGTCCCGGCGGCGGCACCAGGGTGGTGACAACCCCTGTGCTTTCCGGTGTTCCGGGCCGCCTGGTGACCAGCGTCCGGGCGGGCACGGCGCGGTGTCCGCCGGAGTACGCCTCGAACCGATAGGAGCGCCCCGGCTCCAGCCCCTCGATCTCGGCATAGTGATAGGCGGTGGGCCGGGCATCGAAGTAGCACGGCCGAGCCGGACCCACCCCGTCCGCCGGCGCCAGCCGGACCTCGGTGTCGGCCGGGACGGGCCGCAGCCGGCCGGTCCGATCACGCATTCGCGTGGTCCAGGTCAGCACCACGGACCGATCGGTGACCGTGACCACCTCCAGATCCGAGGCGGATATCGAATCCCCCTGCACCCGAAGATGATTCACCTGGCGCGGCGCAGCAGGCCGCACCCGCATCGGCGTCCCCGCCGCCACCGCCGCGGCCCCCATCGTCACATTGGCCAGCCAAACCGTCCGAAGCCGCGTGCTCACCATGGAGTCCTCCGCCGTCGCCCTACTACCGAACGGTAACCCAGCGGATTGAACACCACGGACCTGCCGACTGACGAACCGGCCTACACCACTGAATATTTCGAGACGCGCAGGTTAGCCGGACACGAACTCGCCTACCTCAGCTCGAACACATTCGCCTGACCTTTGACGACAGTGTCTTCGCGGTCGACCAGCGCGACCCGCACCTGCACCTGCTGCCCGGCCGACAGGGGCGCCTCCTGCCCGTTGGGGCCGGCCAGCACGATCACGGTGTTGTGCTGGGCGCCATCGCAGGTCACCTCGGTCTGCGTGCCGGAGGCCGACGGGCTGTCCGCCTGAGGCTCGCCCACCATGGCCTTGACGGCGACCACCCCGGCCGCGGCCTCACAGTTGTAGTCGACGCCCACATTGACCGGCCCGACACCGGTGATGTTGATCGTGTTGTCGGCGAGGGCGGGAGCGGCGGTCGACACGACGGCCGCACCCATGACCCCGAAGACGGTCGCGACGAGGGCGGGACGGCGGGCTTTCCGGACAGTAACCATGGATCCTCGTCCTCCTGTGTAGCGGAAGTAGATCGCCTGGGCAGGGATGTCGAGCACCGAACACATTCAGAAGACACGCGACGCTCGCCGCGCCACACGTCCATGGTCCCCTACCGCCGCCCCGGAGCAAAGAACCTCTCCACAATCGGATACTGGAAGATTGCCGAAATCGAGGAGAGACGGCGGCCGACGGCGCTGTCCGCCGGACATGACAGCCGGGGCCGCGCGCGTCCTTCCCGTACCACCGTGCCAGTAGTAACGTCGCAGGTGGACATCTCGAGGGGATCACAGATCCGAGAGGAAGCACCCCGATGACCACGACAGCTCACACCCCGCACGCGAGCCACGAACATGTCCACCAACCCGGTTGCGGGCACGTTGCCGTTCCGCACGGCGACCACGTCGACTACGTCCACGACGGGCACCTGCACCGCGCCCACGACGACCACTACGACGAATGCGAGCCCACCGGCCACGCCGCCCACGACAGCCACGACCACGTCCACGGCGAGGGCTGCGGCCACGTCTCGGTCCCGCACGGCGACCATGTCGACTACATCCACGACGGCCACCGCCACGCCGCCCACGACGGGCACTACGACGAGCACTGACCGCCCAGCGCGAGTCGCGCCGTGTCGCGCGCGCATCCCCAGGACAGGCTGACGCCGCTGCCGCTGTGCCCGTAGTTGTGGACGCAGCGGGCGGTTCCGATCGTTGTCGCCTCGACGCGCACCGCCGGCCGGTCGGGCCGCAATCCGGTCACCACGTCGACGATCTCCGCGTCGTGCAGCCGGGGCTCGATGCGGCGGCAGCGGTCGACGATGCTCCGGCTGACATCCGGATCGGGCGTGCGATCCCAGACGTCCGGTTTCGAGACTCCGCCGCACAGCACCCGGTCGGCGTGCGGGACGAGGTGCGTGAACTCCGGGCCCGCGGAAAGTTCGAGAAAGATCTCGCGCAGACCGGGATTGGTGAGCACGACGACCTGCCCGAACACCGGCCGCAGCGCCGTATCCCCGGCCAGTTCGCGAGCGCCCAGCCCCGAGCAGTTGACGACGATCGGGGCGGCCTCGGCCGCCTCGGTCAGCGACGACACCCGGCGGGTCTCCAGGACGCCGCCGGCCGCGATCAGCCGATCGGTGAGATAGCGCAGATAGATCGGCATATCGATGAGCGGCATCGTCCCGGTGAACCCGGCGGGATATCCGCCGGGCAGCTCGTCGGCCGGGCAGGCCCGCAGGTCCGGGATCATCTGCGCCTGCGGCGGGAGCCGATCCGCCGGCGGTAACTGGCCGACGGTCAGGCCCGAGGCCATCCGGACACCGGTCGCGGGCCGTCCGGCGAGGTCACGAAAGTCGTCCAGGGACTGGCGAGTCCATGCGAGCGTCCGCTCGACCGGTTCCTGGAACGACGGTCCCCACAGCGCTCCCGCAACCATCGAGGTGGTCTGCTCGGGCGGTTCGGCGGCCCAGACGCGCACGTTCACTCCCGCCTCGGCGAGACACAGCGCGCTCGTCAGCCCGCTGACCCCACCGCCGACCACCACCGCATTGTCGTGTCGCATGATCCCTAATCCTCCGAGTGTCCGACGTTCTTCCGGGGGCATTCTGATCCGGCCGGAGTGTCGCGAACTTGGACGAATGGGAGCCTGTGGGCCTTCCTCCGTGGTCGGCCGCGATCTCGCGAGTGCGCTCCAGGTCGGGGCGGCGGCACATCGCCTAGCATGGCGGACTTATGGGTAGCCAGCGTCGGGTCGGCCTGTTGTATCCCACCCCGGATTCGGGTGAGGACGATTTTCTGGACCTCGCGGGGCGGCTCGACCCTGCCCTCGACCTCGAGGTGGTCTACATCCCCTGGCCGGATGATATCGACGATCTGGCCACGCTGACCATCGAGCAGGTCACCGATGCCTTGCGGCGGCTGGGCTCGGCGGCGCATCTGGAACGGGTGCTGCCCTCGGCACTCGGCGGCCGGAGCATGGATGCCGTGGCCTTCGCTGTCACCAGTTCCAGCTTCCTGGACGGTCCGGACGGTGTCGGCGAGCAGGTGCGCACCCTCCGCCGCGTAACCGGGTGCCCGGCGACCAGCACGACGGCGGCCTTTCAGCAGGCGATTCGCCATCTGTCACTGCGCCGGGTCGCGCTCGCCTCGGTGTATCACCCCGAACTGTCCGAGCATTTCGTCGACCGCGTGCGAGAGACCGGTGCCGAGGTGATCCACCGTGTCGACGCCTCGGCCGGCTCGGATCGGGAGCTCGCGGCCTGGCCACCGGACCGGATCGTGGATCTCGTACGGCGCTCGGCCCATCCCGGCGCACAGATGATGCTGCTGCCGGAGACGGCCCTGCACGCCAGTCGGCTCACCGCCGAGCTGGAACGGGCCGCAGGTTGCCCGGTACTCACCGCTACCCAGGTAACCCTCTGGGCGGCAACCGAACTCGTCGACGCTCCAGCGATCGCCTCGGACGCGGGCCCGCTGTTCGCATCGGCGTAGCGGGCACGAGTTTCGGTGCGGCGCGAATTCGGGTGTCACACGGCGGTCGCGGGCGGTGTCTTCATGTCGAGGAAATCGACAGAGGAGTAGATATGACCGGCACACCCCGCATACCGAAGGCCGAGCTCACCGGAATCCGCGGCAGGCTCGTGAAGATCGTGACGCGCAGGATGTTCGGCGTCGTCCCCGAGCCGCTCGAGGTGATGTGGCATCACCCCACCGCGGTCATGGACTCCAGCGCGTTCGGGCGCAAGGTCAACAAGTGGAATCGTGCGGACGCGAGCCTGAAGTCGTTCGCGCACATGGCCGTTGCCTCGCTCGTCGGGTGCACCTGGTGCCTGGACTTCGGCTATTTCCACGCCCACAACGACGGGCTCGACGAGGTGAAGGCCCGCGAGGTGCCGCGGTGGCGGGAGTCCGGCGTCTTCACCCCGCTGGAGCGGCGGGTGATGGAGTACGCCGAGGCGATGAGCCAGACCCCGCCGACCGTCACCGACGAGATGGTGTCCGCGCTGCACGCCGAACTCGGCGCCCCCGCCCTGGTCGAACTCACGAACTGGATCGCGTTCGCGAACATGGCCACCCGCGGCAACAACGCCCTCGGGATCGAGGCCCAGGGCTTCGCCGCCGCCTGTGAGCTGCGCCCCCTCGCCCAGCGCAGCGACGTAGGCTCACCGGCATGAGCGGTCGGGCCCGGAGGCGGCAGCGAAGCATCACCACGCAGGGACCCGCTCATGCCGACCACCAGCACAGCATGGGCGGCCGGGCCCACGAGCAGCAGCGAAACGTCACGGAAGGCTCCGCTCATGCTCGGCCCGACGTCGGCACGAGCGGAGTCGGGCAGAGCATGAGCGGCCGAGCCTCGAGCCGGCAGCGCGGCGGCACGGCGAAAGGACCTCGCGTGCACCGAAATCGACGCAGCATGAGCGGCCGGGTCCGGCACGACGAGATGGGCACGACATGAACGACCGAACGGCGAGTGACGATCCGTTCGTTACTCATCGCAGCCTGCTGTTCACGGTGGCCTACGAGATGCTCGGATCCGGTGCGGACGCCGACGACGTCGTGCAGGAGACGTGGCTGCGCTGGGCGAAGGTCGACCGGGACGAGGTGCGCGACCCGCGCGCCTACCTGGTGCGGACCGTCACCAGGCAGGCGCTCAACCGGCTGCGCACCCTGACCCGGCGACGCGAGGACTACCTGGGCGAGTGGCTACCCGAACCTCTGCTCACCGGTCCCGACGTGGCCGAGGATGTCGAACTCGCCGAGAGCGTGTCGATCGCGATGCTCACGGTGCTGGAGACGCTCACCCCGGCCGAACGCGCGGTGTTCGTCCTGCGCGAGGTGTTCGACGCGCCGTACGACGAGATCGCCGAGGCCCTCGACAAGACCCCGGCGGCGGTCCGCCAGATCGCCCGCCGGGCCCGCGACCACGTGGCGGCCCGCCGGCCCCGCGTGCGGGTGAGCCCCACCGAGCAGCAGACCGTCGTGGCCCGATTCCGGTCGGCGATCCGCACGGGCGACCTGCAGGGCCTGCTCGACGTCCTCGCCCCCGACGTGGTGCTGGTCGCCGACGGCGGCGGGATCGTGCAGGCGTTCCTGCATCCGCTCGAGGGCGCCCGCCGCGTGGCCCGCGTCCTCGCCCGTCTTCCGGTAGTCGCGCCGGGCGCCCGGCTGGCGGATCTGTCGCTCAACGGCGCTCCGGCGCTGCGGATCGATATCGACGGCGATCTCGACTCCGCGATCAGCCTGGTCGTCGAGGACGGCAAGATCACCCGCATCTACGCCGTCCGCAACCCGCACAAGCTCGCCCACCTCGGAAGCGCCATGCCGCTGAGCCGGACGTAATGGATCTGCCCACGGTGTCCGGGGCGAGTTCCGGCCTCGCCCGGCTCCGGGCGTCGTTCGATGTCGACGACCTGCCCTGGGACCTGCTCGTCTCGCGAAGTGATGCCCCGAGACGAGGGCGAGCAAAGTTAGTCCGCCCTAAGTTATGGTGAGGTGATGGGAGCATCGATCAAGGCGGGCATCCGGGAGCGGGCGCAGGGCAATCAGCTGTTGTCGCTGGAGCTGTCGGTGGCGCGGGTGGAGAAGCTGTCGCCGGGGTTCAGCCGCGTGGTGCTGACGGGGCCCGCCCTGGACGAATACCGCGATCCGCGGCCGGCCGATGCCTTCAAGCTCATGCTGCCGCCGAAGCCGGGTGCGGCCGTCGACGGCCCGGTCCGCGGCGAATCCGGCCTGCCGGAGTGGAACGGCGGCGAGCAACCGGTGCTGCGGGCCTTCACGGTCCGCCGATTCGATTCGGCGGCAAGGGAATTGACCCTGGATGTGGCGCGGCACGAGCAGGGCGTGAGCATCGACTGGCTCGCCGCGGTGCGGCCGGGCGACACGGTGGCGCTGTCCGGGATGCGCCCGGAGTGGGCCGTTGCCGACGGAGTGCACGACCATATCCTGATCGGCGACGGCACCGCGCTCCCCGCGATCGCCGCGATCATCGAGAGCCTCGATCCGGCCGATACCGTCACGGCCTATCTCACCGTGCCCGATCCGGCCGATATCGCGCTCGTCCCGGCACATCCGAATCTGGCGCTGCACCGGGTCGACGACATCGCCGAGGCCGCCGGGCACACCCCGGCCCCGATCGCCGCCGGACGCCGCGCGCAGGTGTGGATCGCCGCGGAGGCCGGGAAGGTGCGCCGCGTCCGGACCGACGCCGTCCACCACTGGGGCATCGACCGCGCCGACCTCCTCGCCCGCGCGTACTGGAAGCTCGGATCCACCAGCACCGACAACGATTCGGCAACCCTGGTCAAATACCAGGAGGCCATCGCGGGCGGCCAGGATATCCACGACCCCGCGCTGGCCGAGACCATCGAGCTCGGCGCCTGATCGACGGGCAGTCCCGGCCGCACCGATCCGCTCCCGGCACCCGGCAATCGCTCGGCATTCCACACCGATCATCCGAATCCGCCCGCGACACCGCGGTAACCCGGATGGTAGGCATGGATATGTGAATGTTGAGGTAACACCGTTGCCGGGTATCGGTGTGCGTAAAGAATTTCCGTTGGCCGCCTCTCGCCGTCGCGTCGGGGTTATCGATCACAAGGACGGCACGATGGATCTGATCGTGAGCAAGCCGGACAATCCCGATGCCACCGATCAGATCTCGTTGTCCGCGCAGGAGGCCTCGGTCCTCGCGAATCTGCTCGGCGCACCGCAGTTGGTGGCGCAGTTGCAGGAGGAGCATCGCGACCTCGACGGTGTCACCACCCGCCAGATGGCCGTCCGGTCCGGGTCGCCGTTCGCCGATCGCGCCCTGGGCGACACGCAGATGCGTACGCGGACAAAGGTTTCCATCGTCGCCGTGGTGCGAGCCGGTCACGCTGTCCCGTCACCGGGACCCGAATTCCTGTTCACCGCAGGGGATGTGCTGGTGGTCGTCGGCACCGCGGAGGGCCTAGCGGCGGCCGCCAGAATCATGACGGACGGCTGATACGTGGTGGAACAGGACACCGCCCTGGCGCTGATGCAGCTGGGCGCGGTCTTTTTCGGTTTGGGTCTGTTGGGGCGCTTGGCGGCGCGGATCGGGATGTCACCGATCCCGCTGTATCTCATCGGGGGCTTGGTGTTCGGCACCGGGGGGTTGGTCGAACTCCATCATGTGGATCAGTTCATCCATCTCGCCTCCGAGATAGGAGTGGTGCTGCTCCTCCTGCTGCTCGGGCTGGAATACAGTGCCGCCGAGCTGGTTACGGGGATGCGGGCCTCCTGGCTGGCCGGCGTGGTGGATCTGGTGTTGAACGCGACCCCGGGCGTGCTGGTCGCGCTGATGCTGGGGTGGGGGTTCACCGGCGCGGTGGCGATGGCGGGCGTCACCTACATCTCGTCGTCCGGAATCGTGGCGAAGGTACTCAACGACCTCGGCCGGGTGGGTAACCGGGAGACACCCACGATCCTGTCGATCCTGGTCTTCGAGGATCTCGTGATGGCCGGGTATCTGCCGGTGCTCACCGCGGTGCTGGCCGGTGTGGGGTTCATGACGGGCCTGAAGACGCTGGGCATCGCGCTGGCTGCGGTGACGGTCGTGCTCGTGGTCGCGCTGCGCTACGGCCGGTTCGTGTCGATGATCGTGAACAGCCAGGACCGGGAGATCTTCCTGCTCAAGCTGCTCGGATCGGCATTGCTGGTCGCCGGGGCGGCCTCGGCCCTGCAGGTTTCGGCGGCCGTGGGCGCGTTCCTGCTCGGCATCGCGATCTCCGATACCACCGCGCACACCGCGACGAAGCTCCTGGAGCCGCTGCGAGACCTGTTCGCCGCCTTGTTCTTCGTGCTGTTCGGCCTGAGTACCGACCCGAAAAGCATTCCCCCCGTCCTGGGTTGGGCGGTCGTCCTCGCGGTGGTCACCGTCGTGACGAAGATGGCGACCGGCTGGTGGGCCGCCAACCGCGCCGGCGCATCCCGCTACGGCCGGGCACGCGCCGGAGCCGCCCTGGTCGCCCACGGCGAATTCTCCATCGTCATCGCCGGATTGGCCGTCGCCGCCGGCGCCGTACCCGACGAATTCGCCGCCATGGCCACCACCTACGTCCTCCTGATGGCCGTCCTCGGCCCGATCGCCGCCCGCGTGATCGAGCCCCTCCTGGTCTTCTCCGACCGCCGCCTCCCCCGCCCCAACTGGGCCCGCCTGCGCACCACCACCGAGCGCCGGAGCGCGGAGGAGCCGTCGTGAGGCTATCGAGCGTGCAAGCAGTGCAGGGATTTCGCGTGTCGGCAGCATGAGTGCACTGCCGGCGAATGGGGGTCAGGTCAGTTGGGACCGGAAGGTGTCCAGGCCCATTCCGCCGAGCTCGAGGGCTCGGGTGTGGAAGGTCTTCAGGTCGAAGGAGTCTCCGGTGCGGTGGCGGGCCTGCTCGCGGGCGGCCAGCCAGGTGCGCTCGCCCAGTTTGTAGGCGGGGGCCTGGCCGGGCCAGCCGAGGTAGCGGTCGATTTCGTCGCGGACGTGGGCCGGGTCGGTGATGGTGCGGGTCAGCAGGAAATCCAGGGCGAGGTCGGGGGTCCAGTGCTCGCCCTCGTGAAAGCCTGTGCCCCTGGGGATCTCCAGCTCCAGGTGCATGCCGATGTCGACGATGACGCGGGCGGCGCGGAAGAGTTGTTCGGAGAGCATGCCGAGTAGGTTGCCGTCGTCGTCCAGGTAGCCGAGTTCCTGCATGAGGCGTTCGGCGTACAGGGCCCAGCCCTCGCCGTGGCCGTCGGTGAACGACATCATCCGCTGGTAGTTGTTCAGCGAGGCCGCCTCGTGCACCGCGGTCGCGATCTGCAGGTGATGGCCCGGCACGCCCTCGTGGTAGACGGTGCTGACCTCACGCCAGGTGATGAACTCGTCCCTGCCCTCCGGGACCGACCACCACATCCGGCCCGGACGAGCGAAGTCGGCGCTGGGCCCGGTGTAGTACGCGCCGATGCCGCCACCGGGCGGCGCGATCCTGCACTCCAGTTTCATCAGCGCGTCGGGGATGTCGAAGTGCTTGCCGCGCAAGGACTCCAGCGCCTCGTCGGAAAGCCTCTGCATCCACGCCTCGAAGGCCGCCCGCCCCCGGACCCGGTACCTCGGATCCTCGTCGAGGGCCGCCGCGGCCTCGGCGAGCGTCGCGCCCGGCGCGATACGTGCGGCCACGGACAGCATTTCGGCCTCGATCCGAGCGAACTCGTCCCAGCCCCACGCATAGGCTTCCCGCAGGTCGAAGGTGGCGCCGGTGAAGTAGCGCGACCACAGCCGGTAAACCTGTTCGCCCACAGCGTCTTCGACCGGCGCACGCGGCGCGAGGTCGGCGCGCAGGAATCCGGCGAACTCGCCGTACGCCTCCTCGGCGGCGCCCGCGGCACGCCGCAGTTCTTCCAGCGGCGCACCCTCGACACCGGCCGCGGCGACGAAGCTGGTGAAGAACCCGTCCGGGCCGCGGAGCCCGGCCCAGGTCTCGGCCTGCTCGGCCGTCTTGGCGAGCTGCCGCAGCGCGGAGATCCGGCCCCGCTCGGCCGCCGTCAGCAGCGAGGCGCGCAGACCGCCGAGCGCCTCGGGCACCCGCGCGAGCCGCTCGGCGACGACCGCCCAATCCGCGGCCGTATCGGTGCGCATCAGGTCGAACGCCATCCGGATGCTTTGCACCGGACTGGAGATCACGTTGAGCGAGGCGAGCGTGAGCCCCGCGTCGTGGATCTCGGCCTCCAGCCCGACCCGCTCGCAGAACACCTCTTGCGCGACCCGTTCACCGTCGTCGGCGGGTTCGGCGGCCCGCACCTCGCGCAAGGCGTTCCCGGCGATCTCGGCACGCCGATCGTGCCCGGCCGGCGAGAAGTCGGTCAGCCGGTCGTCGTGCCCGGGTATCCCGAGCATCGTCGCCAGCACCGGATCGGCGGCCGCATAGTCGTCGACGAACCGATCACACATTTGATGCACACTCGACCCGGAACCCATACCGGGCACGCTACCGCCCGCCGGTCACCGATACGAGAAGACAAACCGGCCCGCGAACCGTCGAGGCCGCGGGACGGGATCATGTGCCCGACGAAAACCGTTACGGCACAACATTGTCAACACAGTCTCGATCCGGAAAGCCCCCTTACCACCCCCGGTGCGGACCGCGGACGATGCCGGCCCGACAACACCCGGACATCGTCGACGCCGCCGATCCGACCACTCCCGGCATCGTCGACGGCGGAGTATGGTGCACGGGCGTAGACGGCTCGAGCTGGTGGGAAGGCGGAGGGTGCCGTGCCGGACGAGGACAGCAAGCGCGCAGCGCATCGGGCGCTGGTGGACCGGGTACTGAACGGAGCGGCCAGGACATCTCCGGAGCAGCGCGCCGGCGCCTTCGGCAACGCCGATGTCCCGCCACCCTTGGTCGAGCTGATCGGCAAGGTCACCACGAATCCCACACGGATCACCGATGCGGACTTCGCCACGGCGAAGGCATCGGGTTACAGCGAGGACCAACTCTTCGAACTGGTGGTCTGCGCCGCGGTCGGCCGGTCCGCCCGGCTGTACGGCGCCGGCCTGGCGGCCCTGGCAGAGGCGACCGAGGCGGAGGCCGAATAGTGCGACTCGACATCCTGAACCACGGCTACCCCCGCCGGACCAAGATGCTGTTCACACTCATCCGGATGTTCTCCGGGCAGCCGGTTCCCGACGCCGCCAAACTGGTCTTCTACCGTCCCGATTTCTACGGCGACCGGTCGAAGGAGTTCACGCACGAGGCGATGCGCGGACCGTCCGACTGGTCGGTGGCCGACCGGGAACTGATGGCGGCCTTCGTCTCGAAGGCGAACGAGTGCGCGTTCTGCGTCGGCGCACACTCCGCGACCGCCGGCCAGGCATACCGGGACGACACGAAAGTGCAAGCAGCACTGGAAGATCCGGATTCGGCCCCCATAGACGTCGGCCTGCGGGCAACGCTACGGATGCTCGGCAAGCTGACCCGGGAGGGAGAGGTCGGCGCCGAGGACATGCGCGAAGTACTGTCGGCAGGTGTCTCCCCTCAACAGATCGAGGACGCGCTGGCAGTCTGCACCGCCTTCGACACCACCAACCACCTCGCCGACGCTTTCGGCTTCGAAGTACTGAGCCCCAAGGGTTTCGAGGCCGGAGCCAAGTACCTTCTCAAACGCGGCTACCGATAAGACAACCGCAGGCCGGTCGAGGTCGCGCCCGGCCGGACCGCACGCCTTGCTCCCGGTCGGTGGCACGCCTCACCTCGCAACACGCAGCTCGGCGGCGAGTTCCGCCGGATACCGATGGCCCTATGCAGGGTGCGCACAGCGGTTGCGCGTGCCGTGGCGACATGATGCGGCGCGATCGAGACGCTCGGCCGCGTATGTCACCGGCGCGGAATTCGTCGTCGACGGCGGGCTCACCGCGCACTGATCCCCCGGAGCCTGCGGTCAGCCGGTGCTCGCGACGTTCCGGTGCAGGACGACGTGCACCACCGCATCCTCTCGTGCGGTGAGGCGGTGTGGGTCACCGGCGGCAATATGTAGCACGGTTCCGGGGACGAGGTGGTGGGTTTCGATTCCGGCATCGGTCGTGACCTCGAGGTCGACGGTTCCGCTGACGCCGTGGACGAGGATGGGGCCCGGCGCGCGGTGTTCGTCCAGGATCTGGCCTTGGCGGAAGCTGATGCGGACCAGGGTCAGGCCGGAGCCGTGCAGGAGGCGCTGGGCGTTGGGGGCAGCGCCGTCGCGCGGATGCCAGGCGGTGGTGGCGGTGGCGAAGGAGGTGGCGGTCTCGGTCACTGCTGGGGCTTCCTTGCGACGATCTCGATGGCCGCCAGCCGGCGGCGGTGGGTGTTGAAGGTGGCGCGCATGGCCAGCACGCGCCGCCGGGCGGCGCCGTCCCGGAGGATGTTGCGGACGATTCGCGCGGTGCCGAGCAGACCTTCGTCAGCAACCATGCGGCGCGGCCGCAGCAGCGCCATGGGAGCGAATTCGACTGCGCAGACCTCGAATCCGGCGGAGGTGAGCAGTTCGGTCCATTCGGTCCGGGTCAGCGGCCTGGCGTTGACCTTGATGGATCGTGCCAATTCCTTGCGGATCGTGGTCTTGGTGTCGTCGTCCAGGTCGTCCGGTTGCAGGGCAAGTTCGTGAATGGCGTACCGGCCGCCGGGGCGCAGCACCCGGAACGCCTCCGCGATGATCTCGACCTTGTGCGCGTCGGTCTGCATGGTCAGCATCGCCTCTCCGACCACGGCGTCGGCGGAATCGGAGTCGAGGCCGGTGGCGGCGGCGTCACCACGGGTGATCGCCCCCGCGGCGCCGACGGCGTCGGCACTGAGAGCCGCTGCGGCGTCATCGGATTCGACGCCGCGATAGCTGGCCGGGGCGCGGCTCAGGATGGCCGCGGCGGTCTTGCCGAGGCCCGGGGCGAGTTCGACGACATCGGCACCGCGCAGCTCGGCATCGTCGAGCATGCGGTCGGTCAGTTCCTTGCCGCCCGGCCTGAGGATGCGTTTGCCGAGACGCGCGAGCAGCCAGTGCCCGGGCATGTGCGCGGAGTCGCGCTCGTCGTACGGTAGCGGCTTGGTCATCGGTACGTTCCTGTCGTTCGGCTGCCCGCGGGCGGCGGTTCTACAATGCGGCGGTTCTACAATGCGGTGAGGTCGATGCGATTCGGCGGGTGAGGAGGAGCGCGATGTCCGCCACGCCCAGGCAGCGGGACAAGGTGCTGGCACTGGTGCGCGACTCGCTGGAGCCGCTGGACGCGCCGGTGATCGCGCAATCGCTCGGCATCCACAACACCACCGCGCGATTCCATCTGAACGCCCTGATCGACGAGGGACTGGTCGAGGGCACCTGGCTGCCGTCGGCGACGGTGGGCCGGCCGCGCAAGGGCTACGTCGCGGTCGGCGCCGATCCGACGGCGCCACTGCTGGACGCGCTGCTGGCGCAGTTGGGCGGCGAGCCCGAGGAGCGCCGCGCGAAAGCCGCTGCGGCGGGCCGCATCTGGGCCGACACGCTGGCCGGTATCGGCGGCGGCTCCACCGAGCTGCCCGATCCGGTCACCGTGGTCACCACGACCATGACGCGGCTGGGTTTCCAGGTGTCGTCCACGATGTCGAGCTTCGGCACCCATGAGATCCAGGTCTGCAACTGCCCGCTGCGGCGCATCGCGCGCAATGCCCCGGAGATCGTGATCGGCATCCAGCAGGGCCTCATCGAGCGCGTCCTCGAACGGCATTCGCCCGCGCTGGCGTCGCAGTACGGCGTCGACGTCCGCCCCGACACCGCCGGCGACTGCGGCGTCACGCTGCGACTGACCAGCCGTTCGCCGCGGAGCACTCCCGCCGTCAGCTGAGTTCACCACTCCCGCTGCACCTTCCGTCACCTGTGGCGCGTCCGCCGACGCCGCCACAGCTCTCAGTACCGTGCTATTTAAATAACTCTTGACCCTGCCGATTAGGTTAGGCTAACTTGCAGGCGTCAGCTGGTACTTTACCCGCATTCGCGGGTGCACGGTCAAATCATCGAAAGGGTAAAAAGATGAAAAACCTCAGGACCTTGGCCTGCGCTGCGCTGGCCGTCGCCGGGATCGGCGCGGCGATGACGGGGACGCAGGCGGTCACCGCGCCCGCCGCCTCCGCCGACTCCGGCGACTTCCTCATCACCCGCGACGTCCCCACCCTCGCCGACCTCAACGCCCAGGTGGAGTTCCTGGTGGAGAAGCCGGCGTCCGACGAGACCAAGGCCGCGAACCTGGAAGGCGGCATGAACGCGGTCGTCGTGCCGCGCACCGTCTACAACCTCGGCCTGTTCCGCGCGCCGCTCGGCTGGAACGAGGTGACCGGCCCCGAAACCCACAGCGGCGACGAGCACACCGCTGTCCTGCACAGCAATTCGTCGGGGCGCCCCGGAATCGTCATGCAGGTCACCTGGAAGCGCATCGACGGCTCGTGGAAGATGGCCAACAGCTCGCTGTGTGAGGGCGTCGAGGCCGTGGGCCTCTCGATTCCCTGCAACTTCTGATCGGTGGCGGGCGCGATGATCGAAATCCGTGATCTCACACTGCGATACCCGGGCGTGACGGTCCTCGAGGTCCCCGAACTGACCGTTCCCGACGGCGGTCTCACCTATCTGCTCGGGCTCAACGGCACAGGTAAGACCACTCTGCTGCGCTGCGTCTGCGGCATCATCGCGCCCGCGACCGGAACCGTCGGCGTCGACGGTGTCCCCGTCCGAGCCCACCGGACCACCCCGGCGACTCTCGGAATGCATCTGAACTTCCAGGCCTTCGATCCGCGCCACACCGCCCGTCGGCACCTGCGCTGGATCGCCCGCGCCCGCGGGCTGCCGGTCGGCAGAGTCGGCGAGGTGCTGGACACGGTCGATCTCACCAGCGTCGCCGATCGCCGGCTCGCCCACTATTCGCTCGGCATGCTGCAACGGGTCGGCATCGCGGCCGCCCTGCTCGGCCGGCCGCGGACCCTGCTGCTCGACGAACCCCTCAACGGCCTCGACATAGCGGGCATCCTCTGGATGCGAAACCTGCTGCGCCGCCTCGCCGACGAGGGGGCCTGTGTGCTGGTCACCACCCATCTGCTCGACGAGGTCGAGCGCAATGCCGACCGGGTCGTCATGCTCGGCGAGGGTCGCGTCCTCACCGATCGGCCGCTCCCCGAACTCATGCGGACCCTCGGCCCCGGCGAGACCACCCTCGAAGACGCCTACCTGCGCATCGCGGGTCCCCTGGCAGCATCGACGATCGGCGGCACGCTGTGAACACTCCGGTCACTCAGATCCGCCGCGGCGTTGCGGCCGAGTGGACCCGCACCTCCGGGCGCAGCTTCCTGTGGACGGTGGCCGTGCCGCTCGCCCACGGGCTGCCGCTCCTCGTCACCTTCGGAATCGCAGCTGTCGCAGAACGTTTCGCGACAATTCCCGGACAGATCCAGGTGACGTCATCGACGACCACCAACTCCGTCTACTGGGTCATCACTCTGTCGGTGTCGATCATGACGGTCACCGCCGCCTACGCGCACGCCGGCCAATGGGGCGGGCGGACAGGCGATCTCAACGCCTTCCTGTTTCCGCGCACGTGGACGGCGGCGCTGGCCCGGTGGATCTACTACGGCATCCTCTCGGCCGTCTCCACCCTCGTCCTGCTCGGCCTCGTGATGAGCCTGCTGCCGCGGCTGTTCCCGCACGTCTACGGCAGTGTGAACATCGCCGACCCGGCCGGCATCCGATTCCTGTGGACCGTACCGATCTACGCGTTCGCCGCCTGCGGTATCGGCATCGCGGCCGGATCGCTGATCCGGACCCCGTCGGCCGCCGTCGCCGTGCTGCTGTTCTGGGTCTACGTCGCCGAGAACTCGATCAGCCTGCTGCCCAACGGATATACCCTTCAAGGCTACGCACCGTTCCTCAACGGCGTCGCGGCCACCGGTCAGGAGATGGCCTTCCTTCCCCGCTTCGGCCGCACCGGCTCGCTCGTCTACTTCTTGGTCGTCACCGCGACGTTGTTCACCATCGCCGCGATCCTGCCCTCGCTCACCAACATCACCCGAACGATAACCACCGCAGTACATTTCAAGGGCCGGCTCCGCTCGGCCCACGGAAGCTGAATCCGTCCGAGGCGGTCACCGACGAGCCGATGCCCCGGCACTCGTACACCGCGGGAACCCGTCACCCGAGGCCATGCGGACCGCGGCGGCTCCGAAAATCGGTCGGAATCGTGTGGGAGCCCTGGCAGAGTGCCCCGCATGGCTGTCTACGATCCCAAAGCAGAGCTGCATCGGTATCTGCGTTTCGCCCGCGAAGCCGTGCTGTGGAAGCTCGACGGGCTGTCCGAGTACGACGTGCGCCGACCCATGACCCCCACCGGCACCAACCTGCTCGGCCTGGTCAAACATCTCGCCGCCGTCGAACTCGGCTACTTCGGCGACACGTTCGGCCGCCCGTACGACGAACCCCTCGCCGACCACGATTTCGCGGCGGATCCCACGGCCGACATGTGGGCCACGGCCGAAGAGTCGCGAGCCGAGATCATCGCGTTCTACCACCGGGCCCGGGCCCATGCCGACGCCACGATCGAGAGCCTCGACCTCGCCGCGCAGGGCTCGGTCCCGTGGTGGGACGAGGACCACCGGACCGTCACGCTGCACCGGATCCTGGTACACGTGGTCGCCGAGACGAATCGGCATGCCGGGCACGCCGATATCATCCGCGAACTCATCGACGGCGCCGCCGGTCTGCGCGCCGACAACGACAACATGCCCACCGACGATCCGGACTGGTGGCGGCGGTATCGGGAAACGTTGGAAGAGACCGCGAAAAACGCGGCGGGCCTCGGATAAGACAGTCCGGAACGCGGCTGGCACAGCCCGGGCTCTCCGCGGCCCGTCGTACGTCTCGAGGAGAACGCGAAAGCAGCGGCCGGGCTCGGCTGACAGCCCGAGTTCGACCGCCCGGCGCCGCGGTCGTTCATCCCCGGTATCGGAGATCTACCGGCTCCACGCCGCATCGGGCGGCAGCGACTTGCCCCGGAGCGCGGGGAAACGAGGGCGCCGACGACGAGGGCGCGGGCTGCGGCGGTAGACGGCGGCGGTGATCCGAGCGCCCAGCGAATCGGTGACATAGAAGTACTCGCCGCCCATATCGGCCGCGGCACAGGCGATTTCGTCGATCGACCCGTGAATGTCACCGGCACCGATGCGGCTGAGCCTCAGCTCGATCTCACCGAGCGAATCGAACCCGCTCTCCGGCGGAGTATCGAGTTCTACAGCCATCCGACGCACCAGAACACTGTCTGCCGCAGACCCCCACGCAGTCAAGACCGGTGGTCAGGCGACAGTTTGCGACGCCCGGTACCCGCGGCGGCTCCGATTCAGGCGGCTCCGGTTCAGGGAGACGCCGGCCGCAGGTCGGCGAATCTCCCGTACAGGCGATCGATGTGGCGGCGGACGTCGGCTAGTTCGTTGTCGATCGGTTGCCGCGCCTCCGGCGGTGCGGATCCGCGCCTGACGGACAGCATCCGGGCATGGTGCTCCAGCTCGGCCAGGAAAACTCGCGCCTGAGCGAGTTCGGGATCATCGTCCATCACACGGGCCTCAGCTCAGATCTCACCGATGTGTTTGCGGGCGCGAAACAGGTTGCGCTTGCGAAACATAACACCGTCGGCGCGCGGCCGACCCGGTCGTGTACAGCTGCGCCGAAAGGTGTTAAAACTGTAATGTTTCCGCGTTCGCAGGCGGAGATCCGCAGGGGTGCCGGGGACCTGTAGCGACCGTCCACCCCTGGAATTCCCGGACACCGCCGTCCGCGGGCATGCGATGTCGTCAGCATCGTCGCCGAAAGCGGGGCATCATGAAACAGGGTGAGGTAGTGGCCGTCACCGGCACGGCCGAAAGAGTGCACATACAGCTGCGGTTCGCCCGGGGCGGCGCCGTCCTGGATTATCGGGCCAGTCCGGTGGCCGCCGCGCGAATCGCCGACGAACTCGCCAGGCACGACGTCGAGGTGCGCGTCGACGACGCCGTCACCGACGAGCTGGCGGATCTCCCGCACGCCGAGCTCTGGTCGCCCTGATCCCTCGATCGCCGGATGTCGGCCGATTACCGGATGTCGAGGGGGCTTTGTTCCCTTTCCCCGGGTACGAGCGAAGCGTGACAATCGGTCCGGACGGCGGGGAGCAAGCCACCCGCCGATGACCGGGTGAGGAATTCTCGACGATGAGTACCGAGACGGTGAGCGTGGCGGAGGTTCGCCACGGGGATGTGATCCGCGATCCGGAGGGCAGAGATTTCTGGCGCGAGGTCCGCGAGGTCGGATTCGGCGCCCGCCACAAAGAGGACGGCACCGGCGAACAGTGGGATCTCTACGTATTCTTCGGGCCGTTCGTCGACGCGCGGGCGGACTCCGATGCCCCGGGCGATCGGCCGGGCGTCGACAGGTTCGTCTTTCGCGAGGACGCGCAGGTGATCCGGAGACTGCTGCCGTAGGACGCGCTCGTCATCAGCGTTGCGGGCTGCACGCGCCGGGCTGGGCGACCTCGCTGCACGGCATGGCGCCGTGCGTGCGGACGATGTCCTTACCCGCGCGGTCGGTGAGGTAGCGCAGGAACGCGGCCGCCAGTGAGTCGTAGGGCAATTCGCCCTTGCTGTGCGCGTATTCGACGCCCCAGAAGGCGTAGTCGCCCGCCACGGCCTCGTCGCGATTCGGGCGGTGCCCGTCGATGGTGACGATTTCGGTACCCGCGGCATGGGCGGCCTCGGAGTAGGCGACGTAACCGATGGCGCCGGGAATGTCGGCGACCGACTTCAGCACGTCGCGAGTGAGCGGCTCCTCGCACGCGGCGAGTTCGGCCGGGTCGGTGACCTGGATCGTGCGGCAACTGTATTTCGGCACCACCGATACCGGATTACCGTCGAGCAGTCGCTGCTGAAATGTCTCCCGGGTGCCGGAACCGACCGGCCGATTGATCACGCGCACCGGCTGATCCGGGCCGCCGATCTGGTTCCAATTGGCTACCTCGCCCCGGTACAGCGCCCGGATCCGGTCCTGGCCGAGGTCGTGAATATTCAGCGCCGGGTGCACGATCACCGCGAAGACCGACATCGCCAGCGGTCGCGACACCAGGTCGGAATAGCCGACGGTCGCGGGCCCGTCGGTGATGGCGATCAGCCCGGGATTGCCGGCGCCCTTCTCGTAGACGTCTTTCAGCCCGCGTTCGCTGCTTTCGAAGTTGAAGGCGAAATTCGCTGCCGGACAATCCTTTCGATAGGCCGCGGCGGTTTCCCGGATCACCGGTTCGAAGGCCGAGGAGCCGACCAGGGTGAGCGTGCCGGAGACACAGTCCGGTGCGGGCGGACCGTCGTCGAACAGCGAGAGCGTGAACTGCACCACGATCACCACGACGAGAAAAGTCATGAAGGCCAACACGGTTCGGGAAAGCCCGGTGCGGCTCTCGGTCTTGTTGACCCGGCCGTTCCGGAGCCGGCCCTGCAGAACGGGTTCGGGCGCCGGGTCGTCGCCGGAGATGCGCTGCAGAATGGCGAAGATCTTGTAGTGGTCGCGCCGGTTCATCGGCACCTTGGGCAGGTCGATGATGCCGACGCGGTGCCCGGCATCCTCGCGGGCATCGATGCCGCGGCCGGGCTCGAGATGTTCGCCCAGTGTCGCATCGCTCAGTTCGGTGACCGCCATGCCGATGACCCGGCGCTGGGGGAAATGCAGATGCAGGCCCACCGGCCCGTCGGGCATCAGGTAGTCGGCCGTGTCGATATCGGTGACGCCATCGTTCTCGATGCGGACCAGCACGACCGACAGGTCCTTGAGTTCCGCGCCGGGACCGCTCTCGTCGGGCCGGATCCGGGTCAGCACTCCGGGGTATGCCGACTCGATTTCGCCGGTGACCGGGGTGTCCATCTGGACGCGGTATCCGAGCTGTTTGCGCCGGATCACCACGAATTCCCACAGGAAGGCGATCAGCGAGACGGCGACCGCGACGAGCGGTAGTCCGATCTGGACCAGATAGTTGTCCATCCGGTTGCGTTCCCCCGAATATCGTAGAGTCCCACAATATTCGGCCTCCGCACGCAACCGGTCCAGCGAAGCGCACAGTGTTCGGCAACAGTTCACCGCGACGACAACCGGGTTCCGTCGAAGTGCGCACGCGCGGTTGACGATTCGTCACCGGCGCCGCGGCACGGATCACCCGCGGGGAACGCCGGGCGCCGGACCGGCGGGAAACCCGTTGCGCACGAGCGCCGGTGCCACCCAGGTCCAGAGATAGTCCCGGAGTTCTCGGCCGCGGCGCGGCGGCCGGCCGGGGTCGATGACGAAGGACTGGACGATGCGCAGCATGTGTTCGACCAACTGGTCCGGATCGATGCCGGCCACGGCCCAGTCGACGGCGAGCTGTCGCAGCATCGAGCGGCCGAATGCCAGTGCGGTGTCGGACGTTACGCCCGCCGAGAAGGCGCCGGCACGGCCGGGCGTGAGCAGCAGACCGAGATACTTCTCGTGCGGCAGGCGTTCGAGCGTGTAGGCGATGCTCTCCACCACGGCCGCGGCGGGATCGCGGATATCACTCAGGTGCCGGGCCAGAACGCCGAGGAAATGCCCGGTCTGCGCGATGGCGGTGGCGGTCAGCAGCTCGTCGGCGCTGCGGAAGTAGCGGTAGACCGTCTGCCGGGTGACACCGAGATCGCGGGCGACCTCCGCGATGCTGACATCGCCGCCGGAGCGGTCGATCGCTCGCCGTGCGGAGCTCAGGATTCGCTCGACGGCTTCGTCGTCGTCGGCGGGAGCCGCACCCGACCACCCATGCGTTCGCACCGGTTCTCCCTCCACCCCTCGCAGCTACGGCCGACGTTACCGAAGCGGCCCACTCGCACCCGCCGGCCGCCGACGATCCGGCCATTGACCATACATCTGGGTACCGATGTATGGTCTCATTGTGGCCTGCGGCCGCCGACCCCCGGCCGCGTCGCCAACCACACGCAGACCTCCCGACCCGCCCGGGACCCGAAAGGACGACATGCCCGCCAGCCCTCCTCCGCGCCCCGGACAACTCGACGCCCCGATCGTGCCGAAGATCATCAAGTACGCCGGTAAGGCTCATGTGTGGGCCTACCGCCGCACCGGCGGGCGGATCGGCGGGAAATGGCGCATCGGCGCCGGGTTCCGCAAGCCCGTGCCGACGCTTCTGCTCGAACATCGCGGCCGCAAGTCCGGGACGGTCTTCACCACGCCGCTGCTCTACATCACCGACGGCGCCGATACCGTCATCGTCGCCTCGCAGGGCGGGCTCCCGAAGCATCCGCAGTGGTACCACAACCTGCGCGCCGACCCGGACACCCACATTCAGGTCGGCCGTGACCGGCGTGCCGTGCGCGCCGTCGTCGCCGACGAGCAACAGCGCGCCCGCCTGTGGCCGTTGCTCGTCGACGCCTACGCCGATTTCGACACCTATCAGTCGTGGACCGAGCGGGAGATCCCGGTCGTCATTCTGCGAACCCGCACCGCATCCTGAACTGGTTGCGCCGCACCTTGATTCGCCCACTCACCGCAGGGACGACGGATCGCCGGGGTAGGGATCAGCTCGGCCCCCAACATGAGCCCTGACAGCCCGGGCCCTCCGATCGAACAACGGCATACGATGGTCGCCGACCGGAGCGATAGGCTCGAATCATGTACGCGCCCTGGGTGTTCCCGCCGTCGGACCCGTACACCGCCGGAATGCTTGCGGTCGGTGACGGCCACGAGGTCTATTGGGAGGCGTCCGGGAACCCGGAAGGCAAGCCCGCCTTGTACTTACACGGCGGACCGGGTGGCGGTTTGTCGCCGGGCTACCGCCGCCGATTCGATCCCGAGAACTATCTGATCGTCGGCTTCGCCACGCTGGTGACGCACTACTGGAAGCATGCCGCGTTCCTGCCGCCCTCCGCGCTGCGCGACGGAATGCCCGCGCTGCACGGGATACCCGGCATCCTGATCCAGGGCAAGCTCGATGTGAGCGGCCCGGCGGGAGTCGCCTGGGAACTGCACAAGGCGTGGCCGGGCAGCCGCCCCGCACAACTCGAGTCACGCGATATGCGAAAGACTGAGTGCATGACTCCCCTGTCCCAGCTGCTCGTGGTGGACGCCGCGAACGTCGTCGGCTCCAGACCCGACGGCTGGTGGCGGGACCGCGCGGGCGCCGCCAGACGACTGCTGGCAAAATTGTCCAGGTCGAACGAGACCCGGGACCACCCGACCGAAGTGCTCGTGGTCCTGGAGGGTGCGGCGAAATCCGCTGTCGACGAAGCGAATCCGGAATTCGGCAACCTCACGGTGGTCCTCGCGCCGGGCTCGGGAGACGATACGATCGTCGATGTCGTCGCAACTGCCGGCCCCCGCCCGATCACCGTCGTCACCGCGGACCGCGCCCTGCGCGACCGAGTCGAGGCCCTCGGCGCCACCACGATCGGCCCCGGCCGACTACTCGGCAGCCTGGACCGGTGACAGCCGCGACGCTGCACCCGGAATACGCCTCCGAACTAGCCGTTTCGCTGTCATGATGGACGAGCAGTGCGCGTCGAGACCCATACACCGGTTTCCGAGCAGGCAGGGCGAGCTATGCGGGGAAGATCGTCACCACCGCGGCAGAGGCGGGTCACCGGAACGGGTCGATCACTACGACGCCCCGAACCCGATCGGCGGCGCCGGTCGACACGGGCGCTACATCACGCGCTCGTCTGGAAGGGCTGGGCGAACCTGGTCGCGATGATGACCACGGTGGCCACGATCGCCGCCCTGTGGTTCACCAGTGAGTCGCTGCGCGCCACGAAGAACCAATACGCGCTGTCGCAACAGACCGTGGTCACCGATCGTTTCCACAAGGCCGTAGAGCACCTGACCGTCGACAAGCTCGAGGCCCGGCTGTCCGCCCTCTACCTACTGGAACGGCTGGCCAAGGATTCACCCGTCGACCACCCGACGATCTACTCGATCCTCGCGTCGTTCGTGCACACCCAGTCACCGGTGTGGCACTGCCGGCTCGTGGGGAGACCCGGCGACCGCGGCCGGCTGGAGTTCGATGTGCAGACCGCGATCACGGTGATCGGACGGCGCGACGTCACCCGCGACGCGCCCGGCACCGATATCGACCTCAGCGACACCTGCCTGTTCGGCGCCCGCCTGCGGGGAGCCGACCTGCGCGGAGTCGACCTGTCCGGGACGAACCTCACCGGCGCCGATCTCAGCCACGCGAACCTGACCGGCGCGACCCTCGAACGGGCGAACCTGTCGGACACCCGCCTGGACGACACCGATCTCACCGGCGCAAACCTCTTGGAAGCCAACCTGTCTCGCGACACCGAGCCCGTCACCCGCTCCGGCGACCACACCCGGTAGCACCGGTGGCCTCCCCGCCGTCACCTCACACCGGCGGCCGACGACACCGTCCGCCCCGCGCGGATCGCCGACAGGTCACGCGGGTCGCCGCCGACGGCTCGATCGTGTTCGTCGAGAGGGTGTTCCGCGGGCGGACCACGATCAACCGAACGGCGTGGACCACGTGTACGAGCGGGTCCAGTCCCCGTCGCGACCGGCCCAGCCCGACAGCGCGGCGACGACCTCCGCCGCCGACGCCATGCTGGTCGCGTAATGCCGCTCGGCCGTGCCCTCGCGGTATTCGACGTCGAAGTAGCCCTCGTCGACGTGGCGGTAGGTCTGGATGTAGTGCGCCGTCTCGGCGCGGGCGACCGCATCGCGCAGTTCGTAGATCAGGTAGTTGTTGCCCGGACTCAGGCCGGCGACGAGCTGCCGGAGTTGGGCCGGCGTGGGATCGGGCCGGACGCTGCCGTTCTCGGTGTGCGCCAGGTATTTCACTTCCCGCGCATCGGCGCTGCCGATGTCGCCGAGACGGAAACCGTTGAGCACCACGGCATCCTGGTCGACCGGATCCGGTTCGAGAAGCGTGCCGCCTTCCCCGTGAAAGCCGAACAGCTCCCCCAGCGCATCGTCGCCGAGGTCTGCGGCAAGGGGATCGCCGATGTCGTCCGGTAGATCTCCTGCCCGACAGGGCGATTCGAATGTCAGACGGTCACCGAGGTCCTCGAGCGTACGACCGTCGTAGGTCGAGAAGGACCGCACCAGGGCCCCGCCACGCCACACGGCGAAGCTGAGCCGATCGGTGACGCTGTGGCACGAGTGCAGGTGGATATCACGCCCATCGGCAGCGCCGAGGATATGACTCGGCAGCGCCGAGGGATGGTCCAGCGCGAGCAGCAGAGACCCGACAACGGTCAGTCCGGGAAACACCCCGGCGTAGACCACGTCCTCGTCCACCGGATACCTGGCCGACCAGAGCGCCTCGTCCTCGATGTCCTCGATGACGCGATACGGGAACATACGCCGCAACAGCTCCCGGGCCGCGGCACGGTCGGAGACCGGCGCCCGTTGCAGCACTCGCCCCGGCCGACCGTCCGTGTAGGCCAGCAAGGCCGTCTTGACACCCACCCGTTCACCCCTCGACAGCATCGGCTCGGCAGCATCGGCTCGGCCGATGGACAGCTTATTTCAGGCCCAGGTCGTTCTTACATCGCCGGGGCATGTCTGCCGTCCGGAAACCGTCGCGGCGACCGCCGGCCGGACCGTGGTCCTCCGAGTCGATCCGATCCGAAAAACGCTCTGCGCCAAGTATTTCGGTACTGTCTCATACGCTGCCACGCCCGCGGTACGCCACGTTGTGACCTGCGCTTTCGATCAGGTTCATCCCCAGTTTGGTTGCCGCGGAGGGATACCGGTGTCACCCTGACTAACGTGTCCACGCCAGAGCGGACGAAACGAGGGTACGCCGAGATCACCCCGGCCTACCGACTCCTCGACATCGTTCACGCCACGGCGCTCGCCCGCGCCGAACGCCGGCTGCACCGCGAGTTCACGATCTTGTTCGACGCCAACACGATCCACCGTTGCCTGCACGAGTCCTATACCGAGATCGGGGCCCGGGCACCGGTGAAGCTGTACCTGCCGCTGCTGGCCGAGCGTTTCGCCCGGCAGCAGCTGCACGCGCGGGCCAAGGTGGAGGGCCGCATCGAGCACACGATTCCGGTCGTGCTGTTCCTGTGCACGTTCAACGCCGGGCGTTCGCAGATGGCGCTGGGCTTCTGCGAGCACTACGCGCAGGGCCGGACGCTGGCCTGGTCCGGCGGGGCGGAGCCGAGCGGCGCGCTGAACTCCGCCGCGGTCGCGGCCATGGCCGAGGTGGGCATCGACATCTCCCACGAGTTCCCCAAGAGCTGGACCGACGAGATCATCCAGGCCGCCGACATCATCGTCACCATGGGCTGCGGTGACATGTGCCCGGAGCTCCCCGGCATCCGGTACGAGGAATGGAACGTCGACGACCCGGCCGGCCTGTCCGTCGCCGAGGTCCGGCCGATCCGCGACGATATCGCCCGCCGCGTCACCGACCTCCTGACCCGCCTCGACATCCCCCGCACCCGCTGAGCCCCGCCGCACAACCGAGCGGGCCGACAGCCGCAGGGAGTGGCGGATTCCGGGTGCCGGCCGCCGAGAGGCACGGCTCAGCATCACCGGGGCCGCCGGAAAGGAACGCTCGGACATGGCCGTACGACAGATTCCCTGGACCGGTCTCCGCCACCTGCCGCAGTTGCTGGGGCACAGGGCCGCACCTGTTCAGCTTCACCCGGTTCACCCCGAACAAGACCACCGGCATACCCGCGATCTGGCTCGCCGCAACGAGTTTGGCCGACCAGCTCGTGGGCATCGACGAAGCGGTCGGCGTCATGACGTACATCCGCCCCGCCCGCGGCCGCCAGATCGGATCGCTCTCGGTATGGACCGACGACAGCGGACTGGAGACCTTCATGTCCTTCCCCGACCGGCCGCCCTTACTACGCCGCCGATCCGCCCGTCCAGTACGGAAAAACGGGCCGGAGTGGCCGTAGGGGGTCGGCGCCCTGCGGGGTCGGATAACGCCGATGACCGCCCCCGCGAAGTTACCGCCGAGTTGGGCCTGACGGCCGACCTGTAAACGCCGATAATCCGGTAGGACATAAATATGGTGTAAGCCGTGTCGAGCCACACCGTGCCGGGCCCCGACCTGTGTGTCGTCGGGAAACATGCACGTCGCCCGGACACCGGGGAGCTGATTCGATAACGTGCTGCATCGCGGTGCGAGGCCGATCCGAATGCGGCCGCGTACCGCTGCCCGCAACACTTTCGTAGCCAATTTGGATACATATCGACAAGCGGATGTGGCTGCGCGGCAGCAGAATCTGAGAGATTCGAAGGGAGCCGGTCGGCCGGCCGGAGCTGTGGAGAGGAAGGGCTGCGGAGTTGTTCAGCCGTATCGCAATCGTCAACCGCGGAGAGGCCGCGATGCGGCTGATCCATGCCGTCCGGGATCTGTCCGCCCGGACCGCGACGCCGATCGAAACCGTCGCGCTGTACACCGATGTCGACCGCACCGCCACCTTCGTGCGCGAGGCAGACATCGCCTACGACCTCGGGCCCGCGTCCGCGCGCCCCTATCTCGACCTGAAGGTGCTGGAGCGCGCGCTGGTGGCGACCGGCGCCGACGCCGCCTGGGTCGGCTGGGGCTTCGTCGCGGAGGATCCGGCGTTCGCGGAGCTGTGCGCGGAGATCGGAGTCACCTTCGTCGGGCCGAGCGCCGAGGCGATGCGCAAGCTCGGCGACAAGATCGGCGCGAAGATGCTCGCCGAGGAGGTCGGCGTGCCGGTGGCGCCGTGGAGCCGCGGCGCGGTCGAGACCCTCGACGCCGCCGTGGCCGCCGCCGCGGAGATCGGCTATCCCCTGATGCTGAAGGCCACCGCGGGTGGCGGCGGGCGCGGCATCCGCGTGGTCCGCAGCGACGAGGAACTCGCCGACGCCTACGAGCGCACCAGCCAGGAGGCGGCGCGCGCGTTCGGCAGCGGCGTGGTGTTCCTGGAACGCCTGGTGACGGGCGCCCGGCACGTCGAGGTCCAGGTGATCGCCGACGGCCAGGGCACCGCGTGGGCACTCGGCGTCCGCGACTGCTCGGTGCAGCGGCGCAACCAGAAGATCATCGAGGAGTCGTCCTCGCCGATGCTCGCGCCGGACCAGTCGGCCGAGCTGAAGGCGTCGGCCGAGCGGCTGGCCAACGCGGTCGGTTACCGCGGCGCGGCCACCGTCGAGTTCCTCTACCACCCCGGCGAGAAGCTGTTCGCCTTCCTCGAGGTGAATACCCGCCTGCAGGTGGAACATCCGATCACCGAATACACCACCGGATTCGATCTGGTGGAGGCCCAGCTGCACGTGGCGTCGGGCGGCCGCCTGGAGGGCGAGCCGCCGGTGGAGCGCGGGCACGCCATCGAGGCCCGGCTCAACGCCGAGGATCCGGACCGCGATTTCGCGCCCGCCCCCGGCCGCATCGCCCGGCTCGACCTGCCGTCCGGTCCGGGCATCCGGGTCGACACCGGCGTGAGCGCGGGCGACACCATCCCCGCCGACTTCGACTCGATGATCGCGAAGATCATCGTCTACGGCCGCGACCGCCACGACGCGCTGGGCCGGCTGCGCCGCGCGATGGCGGAGACCACGGTGATCATCGAGGGCGGCGCGACGAACAAGAGCTTCGTGCTGGACCTGCTCGACCAGCCCGAGGTGATCGACGGCACCGCCGACACCGGCTGGATCGACCGCGTCCGCGCGGAGGGCCGGCTCGTCTCGCACCGGCATTCGGCCGTCGCGCTGGCCGCGGCCGCCATCGATGCCTACGAGGAGGGCGAGCGGGTCGAGCAGCAGCGGCTGCTGTCGACCGCGTTCGGCGGCCGCCCGCAGGTGCAGCACAAGAGCGGCCAGCCGCTGGACCTGCAACTGCGCGGCGCCACCTACCGCGTGCGTGTCGCCCGCGTCGGGGCGCACCGGTTCCGCGTCGGCGTCGAGTCGGGCGAGGAGATCCACACCGCCGACGTCGAACTCGACCGCTTCGACCGGCACACCGGCCGGATGGTCGTCAACGGCGCCCGCTATCGCGTGGTCACCGGCACGCACGGTCCGGTGCACCTGGTCGAGGTGGACGGCGTGGCACACCGGGTGACCCGCGACGAGGGCGGCGTCGTTCGTTCGCCCGCGCCCGCGCTGGTCGTGGCCACACCGCTGGAGGTCGGCGCCGAGGTCGAGGCGGGCGCACCCGTCCTCGTGCTGGAGAGCATGAAGATGGAGACGGTGCTGCGCGCACCGTTCAAGGCCCGGCTGAAGGAGTGCCTGGTCTCCGTCGGCACCCAGGTGGAGACGGGCGCGCCGCTGGTGCGGCTGGAGCCGATGGCCACCGAAGACGAGGCCGCCGAGGATGTTTCGGCCACCGAACCCGTCGACCTGGACCTGCCGGCCGAGCCCGAGCCCGCCCTCATCCCGGGCCGCCAGCGCGCCGTGCACGGCCACGAGAACCTGCGCAGCCTGCTGCTCGGCTTCGACGTCGACCCGCACGACGAGCGCCGCACCCTCGACGACTACCTCGCCGCCCGGCGCGCGGCCGATCAGGACGGCCACCGCACGCTCGCCATCGAGATCGAACTGGTCGACGTCTTCGCCGATCTCGCCGAGCTGAGCCACAACCGGCCGGCGGGCGAGGACGGCGGCGCCGACCACGTGCACAGCGCCCGCGAATATTTCCACACCTACCTGCAGAGCCTCGACGTCGAACGGGCCGGGCTCTCCTCGGCGTTCGAGGCGAAGCTCGCCAAGGCGCTGGGCCACTACGGCGTCACCGACCTGGAGCGCTCCCCGGAGCTCGAGGCCGCGGTGTTCCGGATCTTCCTGGCCCAGCAGCGCCCGGCGGCCACCGCCGGGGTGGTCACGACGCTGCTGCGGGAGTGGCTGCAGGAGCCGCAGCCCGACGAGATCCTGCGCGAGCCCGCCGGACTGGTGCTGGAACGGCTGGTGGCCGCGACGCAGGTCCGCTTCCCGGTGATCGCCGACCTGGCCCGCGGCGTGGTGTTCGCCTGGTTCGGCCAGCCGCTGCTGCGGCGCAACCGCGCCCGGGTCTACGCCGGCGTCCGCAAGCACCTGCGCCACCTGGACGCCCACCCCGACTCCCCGGACCGCGCCGAGCGGATCGGCGAGATGGTGCGCAGCACCGAGCCGCTGGTCCGGCTGCTGGGGCAGCGGCTGGTCCGCACCAACCGGAACAACGCCGACAACGCGATCATGCTGGAGGTGCTGACCCGCCGGTATTACGGCAACAAGGGCCTCACCGGCGTGCGCACCCACGAGGCCGCCGGATGCACGTTCGTGGTCGCCGAGCGCGAGAGCTCCCATATCGTCTCGGCCGCGGTGAGCTTCGATGCGCTGGGCAGCACGCTGCGCGGTCTCGCCGAACTGGCGAGCGGCGCGCACGCCATCGACGCCGACATCTACCTGGCCTGGGAGCCGCAGCCGGAGAACCCCGACGCGATCGCGACCGCGCTGCACGAGGCCGTCGGCGCGCACCGGCTGCCCGACCAGGTCCGCCGGCTCACCGTGGCCGTCGCCGGCAGCCGCGGCGCGGTCATGCACCACCACTTCACCTTCCGGCCGTCGGCCACCGGCATGGCCGAGGAGCGGCTGATCCGCGGGCTGCACCCGTACATCGCGCAGCGGATGCAGATCGAGCGGCTGAGCAAGTTCGACCTCACCCGGCTGCCCTCCTCGGACGAGGAGGTGTACCTGTTCCGGTGCGTGGCGCGGGAGAACCCGTCGGACGACCGCCTGGTCGCCTTCGCCCAGGTCCGCGACCTGACCGAGCTGCGCGACCACGACGGCCGCCTGGTCGCGCTGCCGACCGCCGAGGACACGCTCGCCACCTGCCTCGACTCGATCCGCCGCGAACAGTCCCGGCGCCCGTCGGCAAAGCGCCTGGGCACCAACCGGATCGTGGTCTACATCTGGCCGCCGAGCGATATGACCCGCGCCGAACTGGAGATGATCGCCGAGCGCGTGGTACCGACCGCCGCGGGCGCCGGGCTGGAGGAGATCCTGTTCATCGCGCGCCAGCGCGACCAGGAGACCGGCGAGCTGACCAAGATCGCGGTGCGGCTGGCGTTCGACGCCGCCGGCGGCACCGAGCTGACCGTCGGCGAGCCGTCGGACGCGCCGGTCGAGCCGCTGGACGGGTACCGGCAGAAGGTGCTGCGCGCACGCAGCCGCAACACCGTCTACCCGTACGAACTGACCGGCCAGCTCGGCGATTTCGCCGAGTACGACCTGGAGGGCGAGGCGCTGGTCCCGGTCGACCGGCCGAAGGGGCACAACACGGCCGGGATCGTCGCCGGCGTGGTCACCACCCCGACCGACCGGTACCCGCAGGGCGTCACGCGGGTGGTGCTGCTCGGCGATCCCACGAAATCGCTGGGCGCGCTGGCGGAACCGGAGTGCCGCCGGGTGATCGGCGCACTGGATCTGGCCGAGCGGATGCAGGTGCCGCTGGAGTGGTACACGCTCTCGTCCGGCGCCAAGATCTCGATGAAGTCGGGTACCGAGAACATGGACTGGGTGGCCGCCGCGCTCAAGCGGATCGTCGAGTTCACCCAGGACGGCGGCGAGATCAACATCGTGGTCACCGGCATCAACGTCGGCGCGCAGCCGTACTGGAACGCCGAGGCGACGATGCTCATGCACACCAAGGGCATCCTGGTGATGACCCCCGACTCGGCGATGGTGCTCACCGGTAAGCAGGCGCTGGACTTCTCCGGCGGCGTCTCGGCCGAGGACAACTTCGGCATCGGCGGCTACGACCGCGTGATGGGCCCGAACGGCCAGGCGCAGTACTGGGCGCCGGACCTCGCGTCGGCCCGCGACGTGCTGATGTCGCACTACGACCACACCTACGTCGCACCGGGCGAGCGGATGCCGCGGCGCACGCCGACGACCGACCCGGCCGACCGCGACATCACCGGCTTCCCGCACAACCTGGCGGGCAGCGACTTCACCACCGTCGGCGAGATCTTCTCGGCCACGGCCAACCCGGATCGCAAGAAGCCCTTCGACATTCGCACGGTGATGCGGGCGGTGGCCGACCAGGACCACCCGGTGCTGGAACGCTGGGCCGGCATGGCCGACGCCGAGACCTCGGTGGTCCAGGACGCGCATCTGGGCGGTATCCCGGTATGCCTGCTCGGCATGGAGTCGCGGGGCGTGCCGCGCCGCGGCTTCCCTCCCACCGACGGCCCCGACACCTACACCGCGGGCACCCTGTTCCCGCGGTCGTCGAAGAAGACGGCGCGGGCGATCAACGCGGCCAGCGGCAACCGGCCGCTGGTGGTGCTGGCGAACCTGTCGGGCTTCGACGGCTCGCCGGAGTCGATGCGCAAGCTGCAACTGGAGTACGGCGCCGAGATCGGCCGCGCGATCGTGAACTTCCAGGGGCCGATCGTGTTCTGCGTGATCTCGCGGTACCACGGCGGCGCGTTCGTCGTGTTCTCCAAGGCGCTGAACCCGAACATGACCGTGCTCGCGCTGGAGGGCTCGTTCGCCTCCGTGCTCGGCGGCGCCCCGGCCGCCGCGGTCGTGTTCTCCGGTGAGGTCGACGCCCGCACCGCGGCCGATCCGCGGGTACAGGAGCTGGAGGCTCGCGCGGCCGCCGGCACCGGCGCCGAACGCGCCGCGCTGACCGCGGAACTCGACGAGCTGCGCGCGTCGGTGCGCGCGGAGAAGCTCGGCGAGATGGCCACCGAATTCGATGGCGTGCACAGCATTCGGCGCGCCGTCGAGGTCGGCTCCGTCGACGCCGTCATCGGCGCGGCCGAGATGCGCCCGCGCATCATCGAGGCGATCGAGTCCCGGCTGGCCGCCTCCTAGGTCACATCCCGGCCGGCCGCCGCAGGGGCGGCCGGTTCAGGGCTTCCGGCCGATACCCGCCCAGTACCAGGCACTGTGCGGATCGCCGACGGCGGTGGGGCCGTCGGCGAGGTCGGGACGCCAGCTGGCGACGGGCACGATGCCCGGCTCGATCAGTTCGGTGCCGCCGAACAGGGTGCCGATCTCGGCGTGGCTGCGGGGTACGAACGCGATACCGGAGGCCTCGGCGGCCGCCGCGGCGGCGGCCATGGCCTCCGGATCGAAATCGGCCGTGGGATGGGTGAGGACGAGATAACTGCCGGACGGCACGGCGTCCAGCAGGGTGGCGACGACATCGCCCGGACGATCGGCGTCGCGGAAATACATCATGATCGCGACGAGCATGATGCCGACGGGCCGGTTCAGGTCGAGCGTCTCGACGAGCGCGGGATGGTCGAGAATGCCGCGCGGATCGTGCAGATCGGCGGGGATGAAGCGGGTGCTGCCGGTGGGCGTCCCGGTCATCAGCGCGCGGGCGTGCGCGAGCACGATCGGATCCTTGTCGACGTAGACCACGCGCGCACCCGGATCCAGGCGCTGGGCGACCTCGTGGGTGTTGCCGGCGGTCGGGATGCCCGTCCCGATGTCGAGGAACTGGGTGATCCCGGCATCGGACACCAGGTAGCGGACCGAGCGGGCGAGGAAGTCCCGGTTGGCGCGGGCCATCGTCTTGATCGTCGGGACGTGGGCGGCGACGGCATCGCCGAGCGCGCGGTCGGCGGGATAGTTGTCCTTACCGCCGAGCCAGTAGTCGTAGACGCGCGCCTCGTGGGCGATCGAGGTGTCGATCTCGATCTCCGGTGCGCCGGAATCCTGGTCGTCGATCATCAGCCTATCCAGTGGTCGGAATGGTCGGTCCGGCAACGATGGCCGCGGAGATCAGGTCGCGGGTCCGGCCGGGCGGGGCGGCGTGCACGCACAGCCTGTCCCAGATGCCATGGTAGGCGTCCAATTCGCCGCGCCGGTCCAGAAATTGGGCGCCGGTGGCGTGGTGCAGGTGCACGATGTCGCTCAGGTCCGGTGCGTCGAATCGGAGCAGGGTGAACGGGACCGCGCAGATGGCGGGCCCGCCGATGTGGTCGGGCACGATCTGCACGGTGGCGCCGGTCCGCTCGGCGACCTCGGCGACGTGGTCGAGCTGGTCGCGCCAGACCTCGAGCCCGCCGAACGGGCGGCGCAGCACCGCCTCCTCGATCGCCAGCCACACCTTCGGCCCGTCCGGGCGGCGCAGCAGCCGCTGCCGCCGCATCAGCAGTTCGACCCGGCGCTGCACGTCACCGGTCGGACCCGGCCTGGTGATCGTGGACACCGCGTGCGCGTACGCCGCGGTCTGCAACAGTTCGGGAATCACGCCCGGCGCATACGAACGGACCGCCGAGGCCGCATCCTCCAGCGCCAGGTAGGTGTCCATCCGCTGCGCGGCGAAATCGTCGTCGACCTGCCAGCGCACGCTGGCATTGGCGCGTTCGGCCAGGAGCAGGAATCCGGACCGGACATCCTCGTCCTCGACGCCGTAGAGGCTCAGCAGATCGTCGATATCGATCGCCCGGAACCCGACCCGGCCGGCCTCGAGGCGGCTGATCTTCGAATGGGAGGCACGGATCGCCCGGCCGGCCTCCTGCCCGCTGATCCCCGCGGCCTCGCGCAATTTTCGCAGCCGCGCGCCCAGCACCATGCGCAGCAGTGCGGGATCGGCGTCCGGACCGTCTCCGTCCGCCGCATCCGCACGGCCGGCAGTGCTCTCGATCACGGGTCCCTCCCGTCAGAGGCTGTGGTCACGCGTCATCGAGTGTGCCACAACATTTTCGGCGGCACCTCCGATGTCCGTGCCCGCGCCGCCGCCGATTGTGCACGTGCTGCTGCACGTGCATTCGGACGGTAGACTCGACGGGCACACCATCGGACCACGTCTCGTCAGGGGGACACCCGTGACCGATGCCATGAAGATCACCATGGACACCGCCGCGGACATGCATGCCGTCGCGACACCCGCGCCCTCGTATGCGAGCCGCATCGGAATACTCGACGTCACAAGGGAATACGGCATCAACGCCGTCTACGAGCGGATCGCGCAGCTGCGGGCGGCCGGGCAGCACCACGCCGCGCTGGCGATCGAACAGGAACTCTCCCGCCTCGGCGCGGCCTATCCGGACACGGCGTAATTCCTTGCGCGGGAGGCGAGTCCCGCAGGTAGCATGAGCCGATGACCGACGATCGCGCGGCTGTCGAGGGCGCGGCTGCCGAGGGCATCGATATCGAGACGCCCCAGGCCGCCCGCATCTGGAACTACTGGATGGGCGGTAGCGACAACTACCCGTCGGACCGCGCGGCCGGCGATGCGGTGGCCGAGGTCTATCCCGATATCGTGCGGATGGCCAAGCTGTCGCGGGAGTTCCTGGTCCAGGTGGTCGGCCATCTGGCCGGTGCGGCCGGAGTCCGGCAGTTCGTCGACGTGGGCACCGGCTTGCCCACGATGCAGAACACCCACGAGGTGGCCCAGCAGATCGCGCCCGAGTCCCGCATCGTCTACGTCGACAACGACCCGCTGGTCCTGGCGCACGCGCGCGCGTTGCTGACCAACACGAGCCCGGAGGGCATGACGACCTACGTGCACGCCGACTACCACGATCCCGACCGCATCCTCGACGAGGCCGCGAAGATCCTGGATTTCGACCGTCCGATAGCGGTGCTGTTCATGGGCGTGCTCGGCTACGAGCCGGATGCCGAGGTCGTCTCCGATATCGTCGCGCGCATGCTGCGCCCGTTGGCCCCGGGCAGCTACCTGGTGCTGTGGGACGGCACGAACACGGGCGACGCGGTGGTGGCCGGCGGCGAGAAGCTGATCGAATCGGGCGGCGTGCCGTACGTGCTGCGCAGCCCGCAGCAGCTGGGCGCGTGGTTCGACGGTCTGGAGATGGTGGAGCCCGGGCTGGTCCCGATCACCGACTGGCGCCCGCTGAAACACCGGATCGGCACGACCGACCTCCTCGACGCCTACGGCGCCGTCGCCCGCAAGCCTTAGCACCGGCCCACGAGCCCTAACACCAGCCCACGAGCCCTGGCACCGGCCGCGAACCGTAGCGCCCGCCCGGGATACCGCAGCGGCCCCACGGCACGTCCGACGATGTCGGCCCGCACGCCGCGCGACGGCAGCCCGTAAGGCACAGTGCCGCAGCGGCATTCCTGCCCGGCTTACTCGTCCACTGCCAACAGCTCGCCGCCCATGCTCTCGACGAACCGCCGGAACCGTCCGGTGGGGTAGATCGACACGTGATCGTCGTCGCCGCTGGTGGTGGCGGCCAGATCGAGCTGGCCGTCACGCCACCAGTACACCCACGGATTGATCGGCCCGGGCTCCTCGGCGTACGCCGTGACGGCCACCTGCGCGAGCGCCGTCACGGCCGAGACGACCTCTGCGCCGGCCACCGGGTAGGCGTAAACGGACTGTTGCGACGGCATGGTCAGCACCGCACCGCCGGGACCGACGACCGCGTACTCGCCGAGCCAGCGGACGTGCGCGGTCAGGTAGTCCGGACCGGTCAGCATCGACATCGGCGGCAGATCCTCGGCCACGGGCTCGCCGGACTCGTCGCGGTGCACGGTCACCCCGGCCGCGGCGCGGACATTGTGCTCGGCGAGGGCGAACAGCTCGAATTCGCCGATCCGCCACTGCCGCAGCAGATCGTAGGTGACGGGGGCGACGGTATCCCCCCGGTCGATCAGGATCCGCTGGATGATCCCCGGCGCGACGATCCGCCGCACCACATCCACGCCCGCGGATTCGGTGGAGTACAGCCTGGTCCGCAGCAACCCCCGCACGGTGGCGAAATCGATGCGGCCGCGCGGGGTTTCCCGCTCGCGCGCGCCCGCGACCGCGCGATGGTCGATATGGGCGGCGACCAGCGCGGGCCACTGATGTTCGGGTCGATCCGCCGCCTGCTGCCGCACGACCCCGAGCGGGACGGTGAAAGTCGTTGCTCCGGACAGGGTTACCACGTCGCGATCGGTCAGATGGCAGGCGTATCCGCGGTTGTTGGCGACGGCACGCACGATGGACAGCAACCGATCGTGATGTGCGACAGACATTGGCTGCCGGTCCCCTTTCGTGACTCGAAAGTTCGTTTGTGGCCGAAGGCGGTTCGATATGTGGCCGAGAGCCACGACTAGAACGGATCGCACCCGGCCGGGGTTCCCGGCGATCATGAACCCGTGTCGGCCCGGCCGGTGTTTCGACCTACGCGGTGCGGGTAGCGCGGGGATACGACCGTTGGCTCACGACAGGAGGGAGCAGGGCGATGACCCAGGCCACCGACACCCAGGCCACCGACACCCAGGCCACCGAAACGGGCGAGATCACCGGCACCATGGACAAGGATTACAACCTGATCCGGTTCACCGAGGCGTGCCTGAACAACGCGCTGAAGATGCAGACCTACGCGGCCGACGCCGACCGCGCGGGAGACACCGAACTGGCCGAATTCTTCCGTCGCGCGCAGGGCGAGAGCCGCAAGGGCGCCCAGCAGGGCAAGGACCTGCTGCGCCGCCGCCTGACGCAGTAGTAGCCCCCACAGACTGCGCCGGGCGCGCGGACAGTCCCCACAACACCGCCGCCCGCGTCGACCCGGCGCACCCCTTCGAACCTCAGCGCTCGGTGGGTTCCACCCACCGGCGTAAGGCGTCGATGGTGTTTTCAGGTGCGGTGTTGAAGCAGAAGCGGATTCCCGGAGCAAGGTCGGTGAGTGTGTTGACCAGGCACTCGAACAGGAGAGTGTGTTCGGGAGCCATGCGAACGCCTGCGCCGATCATGGCGACTCGGAAAGTCCGGCCCGTGACGCATTCGCGCACCTTCGTCTCGGCGGCCTCGGGATCGGCCGGAAGCCGGCAGGTAACGATGTCGAATCCGGCGTCGCGCAGTGCGGCTTCGCCCGCTTCGATACGCGCGGTGAGTGTCGCCTCATCCAACTGCGGGTACCGGCTGTAGTCCACGGCGCTGGGGTGCAATCCGACCGACAGCACGGTCGAGGTGTACGCGTTCCGGTGTTCCATCGGTCCTCCCGGTTTCGATCACGATCGTGCCAGTAACGGGGGACCACCGCCATCGCGACAGCATTGAACTGCACTGCGGGACTGTTCCTTGTCGTCGGAGTCCGGTTGACCGGTGGCTGTCCTGTCGGCAGGGCCGGTGAAACGCCGTGCGCGGCACGGCATAATCGATGTGGTGCACCGGCCGCCGAGATCTTGTTCCGCTCTTGACCTTCGGGTTTCGTGTGTGCAGCGGTGTACGCGGGCAACGACTTCGAGACGTCGCTGATATGTGGGGGCTGCGCCGGGCGGCGGTCGTGGTTGTCGTGTGCGTGCTCGCGGCGCTGGCCGGGGGTCCTGCGGCGATGGCCGACGGCGCGGCGTCCGGCGGTGATATCTCGGTGGCGCAGTCGCTCGGCGATCGGGAGCTGACCGTGATCGTGCGCCGGGCACAGCCGGTGCCCGGTCCGTTGCGGGTCGACATCGTCACCCATGCCGGATCCGCGCCGGGCACACTGACTCTCGGCGCGACACCGGCCGACCGCGCGGGCGCCGGCTCGTCCACCACCGTCGATCTCGGTGATCGCGCCGGGCCCCATCCGGCAACCTTGCGGGTGGACCACGCGGGCCCCTGGGAATTGACCGTCGCCGACGGCGAGCGCACGGCGCGGATCCCGTTCCTGGTGGCGGCGCAGGTCGTCACGCCGTGGGAACGCGCCGCGTACGGCGGTTTCTTCGCCGCGGGTGCGCTGTTGCTGATCTCGGTCGGCACGGCGCTGATCTCCCGGCGCGGCTGGGTCACGCTGCTGCCGGCGGGCGCGATGGTGGCGGCGCTGGCGGTCGGCATCACCGGTGCCACGCTGTCGTCGAGCGCGCCGCCGCCGCGGCCGGCGGGCAGCCTGCTAGACCCCACCTCCGCCACGGCCGGCGATCCCTATCCGGAACGCGACCTTCCGGCCATCACGAATTACTCGCGGCCACCGGCCAATCTGACCCTGCGGACCCCGGGCGGCGCCCGGCCCGGCGGCCCCGCCGAACTGAACCTGACGCTGACCGACAGCGCCACCGGCCGCCCTGTCGACGACCTGCTGATCACCGACGACGCGCTGATGCACCTCATGATCGTCGGACCGTCCGGGCAGTTCTGGCATGTCCATCCGATCCGGACGGCTCCCGGCGCGTTCCAGGTTCGGCTCGCGCTCCCCGAACCCGGCGATTACGCCGTCGCCGCGGAGGTCTCGCGCCGCGGCGGCGGGCTGCAACTGCTGCGGTCGGCGCTGCATGTCCCGGGAGGTCCGGCCGAGCCTCCGCCCCGCGCACCGATTCCCACCACGCCGCCCACATCGTCCGTATCGGAGCACCCCGGTACGACACCGCCGTCGAGCGAACTCTCGCTGAGGACAACCGATCCGATCGCGGGCAGCCCCAGCACCCTCACCGTCCGCTTCGGCGGCCCCGCCGATCTGCAACTCTGGCTGGGCATGCTCGGCCACCTCATCGCCGTCGGCCCGCTCCCCGAATCGGCGCCGGCGGGAACCGCCGCCACCGCCGCTCCCGTCTGGGCACACGCCCACGCCATGGCACCGATGCCGGCCCCGGGCACCCAGCCGCCCGACGAAACCGTCGCCGCCTACGGCCCGGACGTCTCGTTCACCTACACCTTCCCGCTCCCCGGCCGCTACCTGGTCTGGGCCCAGGCCGAACGCGACTACTCGATCCGCACGGTGCCGGCGATTCTGGACGTGAAAGCAGGTGCGCCGCAATGATCGGACGTCACTTCTCGTGCGGCGGTGCCGCGGTGAACCGGCGGGCCGCGCTCGGTGCCGCGGCGGTCGCGGTGGTGGTCGCCGGATCGGCAACGTGGTTCTGGTGGCCCGGCGGTGACGGCGAGGTGCAGCGAATTCCCGCGGGGCCCTATCTGGTTCGGCTGGACGGCTCGGTGCGCTCCGGCGCCGATACCGTCGAATTCGACATCACCGACCGGCAGGCCGCGCCCGCGTCGCCGACCCGGGTGCTGGTGGAGCCCGCGATGCCGCAGATGGGTCATGCCGTACCGCCCGCCACGGCCGAGGCGATCGGGCCGGGCCGCTATCGCGCCGCGCTGGATCTGCCGATGTCCGGGCAGTGGGAGATCACCGTGCGGTTGTCCGGCCCGTCCGGCGACGGCACCGCCACCTTCTCCGTCCGGGCCGCCTGACCACGAAGCACGCCGGAACACGAAGCACGCCGGAACACGAAGCACCTCGATGAGGAACCAGGAGCAGCCACCATGGATCTGACCGCCTCCCTACCGGGCACCGCCGCCCCGCCGGCCGCCCGCGCCACCGGCATCCGGCCCTGGCTGCCCGCCTCGATCCTGTTCGCCGCCACCATCATCTGGGCGGTCGGCTCCACTTGGGATATCCAATGGCACGCCGACGTCGGCCCGGACACCTTCTTCACGGTGCCGCACCTGTTCATCTACGCCAGCGCCGCCATCGCCGGAATCACCGGTCTCGCAGTGGTTCTCGCCACCACAGCGGCCGGGTGCGGCGGCCGCCCGGCCGACCCCGAACTCGGCGGACCGGGCATCGGCGTCTTCGGCCGGACCTTCACCGCCCCGCTCGGTTATCTGATCACCTGCCTCGGCGCGGCATCATTCCTGCTCTACGGCCTGTGGGATCTGTGGTGGCACAGCCTCTACGGCTTCGACGCGGTCATCGACTCGCCACCGCACATCGGGCTGTTCCTGTCCAGCACGGTCACCTCGGTGGGCACCGTGATCGTGTTCGCCGCCGCCCGCCACCGGCTGTGGGGCCGGCTCGGCACGCTGGCGAGCCTCGGGCACCTGGTGGTGTCGAGCGTGATCACCGCGCTGGCCGTGCAGCAGCTGTCCGCCGGCACCGTCCGGTGGACCACGGCGGTCACCGCATTCATCGTGGTGCTCCTGATCCTCGCCGGCGCCGGATTCCTGCGCTGGGGAGCGACGATCGTGGCCGTCTCGGCGGCCGTACTCCAGGCGGTGTTCTGGTGGTTCGCCCCGTGGGCGGCCCACGCCTACGCCGATGCGGTGGGACTGCCGATGCGCGAGAACGAGCAGTTCATCCCGGTCACGCCGACCCTGATTCCGCTGTGCCTGGTCCCCGTCGCGGTGATCGCCGATCTCGTCCTGCTGCGGGCGCAACGCACCGGATGGCTGGTGCCCACCCTGGCCGGCGGTCTCGGCGGGCTGATCATCGCCGTCTGCGCGCCCTGGCAGCGGGTGATGGTCTACGACTCGCTGCTGCCGGGCGTCGCGGTGATCGTCGCCACCGCCGTCGCCGGTGGCGTACTCGGTTGTCTCGGCGGCTTTCTCGGCCGGCGGTTCGGCGCCGTGCTGCGCCTGGCGGCGGAGGATCGCGCATGATCACCAGACTGTTGTCGGCGGCCACCGCGCTGCTCGTCGCGTTCGGCCTGACCATGATCCCGGCCGGCACCGCCGCCGCCTACGAACCGGTGAACATCGTGCACACCGAGCGCGTCCAGGCGGGGCCGTACGCGATCACCGTCGGATTCAGCACCTGGCCGCTGCGGGCCATGCAGTCGCTGGACTTCACCTTCATTCCCGACGGCGGTATCGAGGGCAGGTCCGGCACGCTGACCCCGATCGAACCGGACGGCCGCGCCTACCGTCCCACACCGCTGTCCCGGCATCCCCGCAAGCGCGACGTCTGGGGCCTGGACGTCACCTCCCTGGAAAAAGAGGGGAATTGGACCTTCCGGTTCGAAATCGACGGCCCCCAGGGACACGGCACCGGTGAACTGCGCAACCTCGCCGTGCTCCAGCAACCCGGCCCGCCACTCGGAATCAGCTGGGCGATAAGCACTGTCCCGCTGCTCGGCCTGGTGATCTTCCTGGCCTACGTCTGGCGGCGCACCCGGCGCGGCATCGGCGAATCCGCTCCGCCGGCGCCGCGACTCGTCGAAACCGATGCCGTATGAGAGGCCGTCCGCATTCCGCCTCTGGGCGCCCCACTGGTTTCACCGGCTTGACATGCTTGTTCCGCTCCCCCGGCATGCTTTCGGCCCGGTTCCTACGGCCGGGTAATATGCCGAATTTCACGCGCCTTACCCAGAATCCGAGTGCGCGAAACCCCCGGCACGACAACACGGCGGGACAAATTTTCCCGGCCCGAATCGCGAGTTGTCCACGGGATAACCATCCAGCTGGAAACGATTGCGCATATCACGGTCACCACTGGTAGACCGCGCATTCGGCGAGATCGGACGCACCGCGACCAGAGTTAGCCACGGCGCGATCGAACCAGCGTAGCCCCTCCGGGTACCCGGCCGAGTAGGCGGTACCCGCTGCGCCACCGCATGGGACGCTGTACGGTTGCTCAAACTAGTAATGGGGGCTTCAAGCAGCCTGCGCCCATACTCTGAAAGGAACTCGGATCTGATGTCGATAGACACCGACCGCATATCCGACGGATCAGATGACAGCGTCGAGAATCCGACCGCAGAGTCGCATCGCAATCGCGGCTTGGATCGGCTGGTATTCGGCGTCACCGCGATCGGCTCGTTGGCTTTTGTCGCCTGGGGCATCTTCGATCAGGCGGGCCTCGGGTCCGCGTCGTCGAATGCGCAATCCTGGGTCATTACCAATACCGGTTGGCTATTCGTCCTGATCGCGTCTGCTTTTGTCGTCTATGTCATCTGGCTGGCGGCCAGCCGGTACGGCAAGATCCCGCTCGGCGACGACGACGAGGGACCCGAGTTCAAAACCGTGTCCTGGATCGCGATGATGTTCAGCGCCGGCATGGGCATCGGCCTGATGTTCTGGGGCGTCGCCGAACCGCTGACGTACTTCGTGAAGCCGCCGCCGGGCACCGCCGACCCGGAGACCGACCAGGCGATCGAGGCGGCGATGGCGCAGACGCTGTTCCACTGGACGCTGCACCCGTGGGCCATCTACGCCGTGGCCGGCCTGGCCATCGCCTACGGCACCTTCCGCAAGGGCCGCTCACAGCTGATCTCGTCGGTGTTCCGCCCGATCATGGGCCGACGGTCCGAGGGGCTGGCCGGCCGCGCGATCGACATGATGGCGATCTGGGCGACCCTGTTCGGCTCGGCCGCCTCGCTGGGCCTGGGTGCGCTGCAGATCGGCGCGGGCATGGAGTTCAACGGCTGGGTCGATTCGATCGGCAAGGTCGGCTTGGTCTCGATCATCACGGCGCTGACCATCGCGTTCATCTTCTCCGCGATCTCGGGCATCGACCGCGGTATCCAGTGGCTGTCGAACATCAACATGGTGCTGGCCCTGATCATCGCGATCTTCGTCTTCGTGCTGGGCCCGACGCTGTTCATGCTCAACCTGCTGCCGACCACGTTCGGCGACTACATCGACAAGCTGCCCGCGATGGCCTCGCGCACCGCGGCGATCGGCGGCGACGCCGAGAAGAGCTGGCTGTCGCAGTGGACGATCTTCTACTGGGCGTGGTGGATCTCGTGGACCCCGTTCGTCGGCATGTTCATCGCGCGGATCAGCCGCGGGCGCACCATCCGCCAGTTCGTCACCGGCGTGCTGCTGGTGCCCAGCCTGGTGAGCCTGGTGTGGTTCGTGATCTTCGGTGGCGCGGCCATCTTCCAGCAGCGCGAGAGCCACGATCTGACCGAACCGGGCGGATCCGTCGATTCCAACTTCGCGCTGTTCCATCTGCTCGATGAATATCCGATCCCTTCGATCACCGCCGCGCTGGTGATGGTGCTGGTCGCGATCTTCTTCGTCTCCGGCGCCGACGCCGCCTCCATCGTGATGGGCACGCTGTCGGAGAAGGGCAGCCTGGAACCGTCCAAGGTGACGGTGACCTTCTGGGGCGCCGCCACCGGCGCGGTCGCCGCCATCATGCTGGTCATCGCCGACGCGAACGAACTCGACGGGGCCTTGAACGGTCTCCAGGCCCTCACGACAGTGGTATCACTACCGTTCGCCATCGTGATGGGCCTGATGTGTGTGGCGCTGTACAAGGACGTGTCCCAGGACCCGATCATCCTGCGCGAGAAACACGGCGCGCTGCTGATCGAGAATGCCGTGCTGGCCGGTACCGAACAGCACGACAGCGAGTTCGGCCTGGTCACCGAGCCGGTCGAGACGGAGGAGGTATCGGAGGGCGACAAGGACTCCGATACCAAGGACCCCGACGCCGAGGACTCCGACGAGGTGAAGGTGCCCGAGGACGGTAAGAAGCCGGACCCGACGACGACCGGTTAGCCGCCGCTTCCGCGAGTTCTGCCCCCGCCGCACCCGATGCGGCGGGGGCAGTTCTGTGTCCGCGTAGCTCGCATTCCGATAACAGTCGCCGCCGCCGGCCCGCCCAACCGGTAGCATCCCGACCAATCGGTCTGTATCGACTGCCTCTGCACCACCGCGTGATCCACACCGCAAGCACTCACGAGGGAGAGCGGCAATGGCGAAGAACGTCGCGGACGGTTTGTGGGAAATGCTCGCTTCGGCCGGGGTGCGGCGCTGCTACGGCATCGTCGGCGACGCGCTGAACCCGGTGATCGATGCGATGCGTCGCAACGGCTCCATCGACTTCGTCCACGTGCGACACGAGGAGTTCGGGGTGTTCGCCGCCGTCGCCGAGGCATGCCTGACCGGGCGGCCGGTCGCGGTGTGCGGCACCGCCGGCCCCGGCGTGGCGCACCTGATCAACGGCCTGCTCGACGCCCGCAAGGAGGGCGCCCCGGTGATCGCGATCGCCGGGGACAGCGAAACCGTTGTGCTGGACAGCGATACGGTCGAGGAGCTGAACCCCTACAAGTTCTTCGACACCGCGGCGCACTACATCGGCCGGATCGGCAATCCGGCGCAGCTGCACCACGTCGTCGGCAGCGCGATCACGGTCGCGCTCGCCGAACACGGCCCGACCGTCATCTCGCTCCCCGGCGATGTGGCCGCACAGGACGCACCGAATATCGCTCTGCGCGTTCCGATTCCATGCACCAAGATCGGTCCGGCCGCGCCCGCCGAGGTCGCCGCCACGGCCGACCTGATCAACGCCGCGGGAAATATCGCGATCTTCGGCGGCGACGGATGCGCGGACGCGGGACCGCAGGTTCGCGCGCTCGCCGCGAAACTGCAAGCCCCCGTGGGCTATTCGATGAAGGGCAAGCAGTGGCTGGAGTACGAGAACCCGAACGCGGTCGGGATGACCGGCTTGGTCGGCTACGGCGGCTGCTGGGAGGCGGTGAACAAGTGCGACGTGCTGCTCATGCTGGGCACCGACTTCCCGTTCGCCAACTTCCTGCCGCAGTCGAAGGTCAAGGTGGTCCAGATCGACCGCACGGCACGACATCTGGGCCGCCGGGTCCCGCTCGAGCTCGGCCTCGTGGGTGATGTCGGCGCCACCGTCGACGCGCTGCTGCCGCTGGTGGAACCGAAGAGCGACGACCATTTCCTGCACAAGTGCGTCGAACACACCGACCGCTTCCGCAGGCAGATGCAGCATTACGTCACCAAGGGCCCGGATATGACGCCGATCCGGCCGGAGTACCTGGCCACCATCCTGGACGAGGAGGCCGACGACGACGCCCTGTTCTTCGTCGACACCGGCACCGCGGTGATCTGGGCCTCGCGCTACATCACCTACGGGCCGAACCGGCGCATGTTCGGGTCGTTCTCGTGGGCGTCGATGGCGAACGCCTCGCCCAACGCCTTCGGCGCGCAACTGGCCTTCCCCGACCGCCAGACCATCGCGCTGTGCGGCGACGGCGGTTTCACCATGCTCGGCCTCGGGGACCTGCTCACCGAGGTGGAGCGCAGGACGCCGGTCGTGCACATCGTGCTGAACAACAGCATGCTCGACTTCGTCAATATCGAACAGCAGGAGGCCGGCCTCATCCCCTACGGCACCGGCTTCCGGAACCCGAACTTCGCCCGGGTCGCGGAAGCCCTGGGCGCCACCGGGATTCGGGTCGAACAGCCCAACGAGATCCGGGCCGCCCTGCGCGCCGCGCTGAATCACCGGGACGGCCCGTTCGTGCTGGACGTGCTGGTCGACAAGTACGCGCTGGCGATTCCGGGCCACGTCCCCGCCGAAACCGCCGCCGGCTTCACGCTCAGCCTCGCCAAGCAGACCCTCAGCGGCCACTTCGACGAGGTCCTGGAGACCGCGAAGCATAACGTCCGGCTCCTGTAGCAGCTACCGAAACCGCTGCGGCGGAACGGAACCGGAATCTACGGCTTACGGCCGACGCCGCCCACGATGCAGTGACGCACCGGGGACAGCGGCGCCAGCCGCGGCCCGTCCGGCCACCAGTCGTCGCACAGCACCAGGCCCGGCTCGACCAGCTCGAGGGTGCCGAACATCGCCCGGATCTCCGCGTGTGTGCGGAACCGCCCGCTGCCCATCGGGCTGTGTACGAACTTCTCCTCCATCTGCCGGGCCAGCTCGCTGGACTCGGGCGTCTCCGGATCGCAGAAATGAGCAATGGCGAGATAGGACCCCGACGGCATCGCATCGATATAGGTCTGCAGCAGCGCCGCACCGTCGTCGCCCAGATAGTGGTGCATCGTGCCGATATGGAAAATCGCCAGCGGCCGGCCGAAATCCAGCTCGCTGCGCACCACCGGATTCGCGAGCACGTCCAGTGGCCGGAAGATGTCGCCGGTGACGATGCTGGTATCCGGATTCTCCTCCAGCAGCGCCCGCGCATGCGCCAGCACCATCGGGTCGTTGTCGACATAGACCACCCGCGCCGCAGGCCGGACGCGCTGCACCACCTGGTGGGTGTTCTCCGCCGTCGGCAGGCCCGAGCCCAGGTCCAGGTACTGATCGATACCCGCCTGGCCGGCCAGGAAGCGGCAGATCCGGATGAGGAAATCCCGGTTGGCCCAGGCCAGGTCGTTCACCTGCGGGGCCACGGCGCGCACCTGTTCGAGAACCGTGCGGTCGACCTCGAAATTGTCCTTGCCGTTGAGGGCCGCGTCGTAGACGCGGGCGATGCTGGCGCGGGTGGTGTCCACCCCGACCGGCGCCACGCTCGGATAAGCGGCAGAAGGCTGGGCCATCGTTACTCCCTGACATCGTCCGGGTCGTTTCCGACACCGAGTTTCTCGCATTCGCGCGGATTTCGTATCGGTACCGGATATTTCGGAGGGCAAGTGCTCGATCGAATCCTGCCGGACCGAAGACGATCATGCCACGCCGGGTACCGTGGCGCGCATGTCGGAGACCTTCGTGCACCGAGCGGAACGGATCGTCGACGCCGTCCTGCGGGCGGACCCGGCCGTCGCGGCGGCGGTCGGCGATCACCGCGCCGACGATCGCCTGCCGGACTGGTCCGAGGACGCGGTGCGGGCGCAGACGGCGATGCTGCGGGAGGCGTCGCACACGCTGGCCGAGGTGGACGAGCTGGAGCTGCCGCCGGAGGATCGCATCGACCACGCGCTGCTGCAACAGGCGGCCGACGCGGAGCTGTTCGCGCTCACCGAGCTGCGCGAACACGAATGGAATCCGTTGCTGCACAATCCCGGACCGCTGCTCTACAACCTGCTCGAGCGGCCGTTCGCGCCGCCCGACCGGCGACTGGAACTGCTCGCCGCCCGGCTCGAGGCCCTGCCCGACGCGCTGGCCACCGCGCGCACGGTCCTGCGGGAGTGCCCGCGCATCCACGTCGAGACCGCGATCGGGCAGTTCGGCGGCGTCGCCGGGCTGATCCGCGACCAGGTCCCGAGGCTGGCCGAGCAGGTGCCGGGCGCCGATATCGGCCCGGCCGCCGCGGCCGCCTCGGCGGCGCTGAGCGAATTCACCGGCTGGCTCACCCATCGCCTCGAGCACTCCGCCCGGGACCCGCGGCTGGGCCGGCGGCTGTGGGAGGCCAAGCTGTGGCACACCCTCGACACCGAGCTGAGCGCCGCCGACCTGCTCGACCGCGCGCACCGTCACCTGGACCTGGTATCCGACGAAATACGCTCGGCCGCAGGCGAACTACTCGGCGTGGCCGACCCGGACGACGACACCGTCCGCACCGCACTGGCCAAGTTGTCGGCCGACCGCCCCGACGACGACACCGTCGTCTCGGTCGCCGAGACGGCGCTGGCCGATGCCGAATCCTTCACCCGCGCACACGATCTGGTCACGCCCGTCGACGATGCCCTGGTCGTGCTGGAAATGCCGGAATTCGCGCGGGGTGTCGCCGTCGCCTACTGCGATTCCGTGGGACCGCTCGAAACCAGTGATCTGCCAACCCTTTACGCCATTTCCCCGGCACCGGCGGACTGGCCGACCGAGCGGGTGGCGTCATTCTATCGCGAATACAACAATCACATGCTGTGCAATCTCGCCGTGCACGAGGCGATGCCGGGGCACTTCCTGCAACTGGCGCACGCGCGGCGGTTCCGCGGTTCGACGGCGGCGCGCGGGCTGTGCGCCAGCGGCACCTTCATCGAGGGCTGGGCCTGCTACGCGGAACGGCTGATGGCCGACCACGGTTTCGGTGGCGTGCCGGTGCGCCTGCAGCGGCTGAAGTCGCTGCTGCGCACGACCATCAACGCGATTCTGGATCAGGGCGTGCACTGCGACGGGCTGAGCGAGTCCGAGGCGATGGATCTGATGCTGCACCGCGGCTTCCAGGAGGAGGGCGAGGCGGCCGGCAAGTGGCGGCGTGCGCAGCTGAGCTCGACCCAGCTGTCCACCTATTTCGTGGGCTACACGGAGATGTCGGCGATCGCCGATGCCCGCCCTGCCGCCGTATCGCTGCGCGGGTGGCACGATGCCATGCTGGCCCACGGATCACCCTCGCCGCGGCACCTGCGGACACTACTCGGCATGGACATGTGACCTGAACCACAGACACGCCGGGGAACCTCTCCGCCCCTATCGATAACTAATGGTTTGCTCTTATTCGCACCATCGGCCTTTCGGGATTCGCATGCCGACGCGGAAGGAGCGTGCTCGCGATGCCGCAGCCGAGATCGCGCACTATGCGCTTGGCCCGTACGGCCATTGTCGTGGTTCTGGCAACGGGCGCCCTGACGGTTTGCGCCGCCGTCGCCGCCGCGGAGGATGCGGCGGCCTACGACGACCCGGTCTCCAGAGCCGCCGCCTGCACGGCACCGACCCGCACCGCCGGCACGGCTCTGGCCGACACCGCTCCGGCCGGTCCGGACGATGCGGTCCCCGGCCCGGCCGAGAACGATGCCGCGGCCGCCGAGCCCGCCGCGGCACCGGCCGGTCCGGACGGCTGGGCCCATTCCCTCGGCGACCAGCCCCTCAGCGACCAGCCCCTCGGCGACCACGCCCTCGACTCGGACGAGGCCGCCGACCGAGTGAAGGCGCAGGCCGCCCGGGCCCGGGACGCGGATACCTGCCTCGGACGCACGCAGGCGGGCTCGGCGCTGGTTCCCGACCTGGTCGGCATCGGTCTGGGCGTGGTGCTGCCGGCCTTCCGGCTCGCCCCGCAGACCATGGCCCGCTTCATCGTTCCACCGCACCAGTTCTCGTCCTTCGACAACGTCATCACCCGGGAGAGCAGCTGGAACGTCTTCGCCGTGAACCCGACGTCGGGCGCCTACGGGCTGGGCCAGGCACTTCCGGCACACAAGATGAGCACCGCCGGTCCGGACTGGTGCTGTAATCCGGTGACCCAGATCCGCTGGACCTACGACTACATGAACAAACGCTATGGCGGGCCGGACGGTGCGTGGGCGTTCTGGCAAGCCCACGGCTGGTACTGAGACCCACGGCTGGTACGAAGGAATGTATGGGGTTCCGGATAGGCTCACCCGATCTCACAATCTGTACCGATTGTCGTTTCTTCCATTTGGCTGCAACAATCGAGTGAGGGTTGCGGGCACTCTGGCTGCCGCTGCCCGTGGAGATCCACAAGACCCCCGCGGGTTCGGTCTACTGCGAAAGGCATCGGCATGTTCGTGCGTGTGTTCGCCCTGTCATTCATAGTTACCGCGCTCTCCCTGGTTGCCGCACTGATCTACGGCGGCCCGGAAGCCCTGCTCCTCGCGGTAATCCTCGGCATCCTCGAGGTGTCGCTGTCGTTCGACAACGCGGTGGTCAACGCCAGCGTGTTGCAGCGCATGAGCGTGTTCTGGCAACGGATGTTCCTCACCATCGGCGTGATCATCGCGGTGTTCGGCATGCGGCTGGTGTTCCCGCTGGTCATCGTCGCGATCACCGCCCACCTCGATCCGCTGAACGCCTTCGAGCTGGCCCTGAATCCCCCGCCCGACGGCGCGGCCTACTTCGCCGACGGACGACCGAGCTACGAGACGCTGCTGAACGAGGCCAATCCGAAGATCGCGGCATTCGGCGGGATGTTCCTGCTGATGCTGTTCCTCGACTTCGTCTGCAACAGCCGCGAATTCACCTGGCTGACCTGGCTGGAGCGGCCGCTGGCGCGGCTGGGCCGGTTCCCGATGTTCCCCACCGTCGTGTCGCTGCTGGCGCTCGTGGTGGCCGCGGGCTTCATCACCGCCGACAACAAGGCCGACGTGGTGATGGTCGCCGGTGTGCTGGGCATCGTCACCTACATCCTGGTCAACGGACTGAGCGAGGCGCTGGACGGCGAACACGAGGCGGAACGCAGCGGACCGGGCCCGCTGGTCGTCGCGACCGGAAAGGCCGGATTCTTCGGCTTCCTCTACCTCGAGGTATTGGACGCGTCGTTCTCCTTCGACGGTGTCATCGGAGCGTTCGCGATCACCGCCGACCCGATCATCATCGCCCTCGGGCTCGGCCTGATCGGGTCGATGTTCGTCCGCTCGATCACCGTGTTCCTGGTCCGGCACGGCACCCTGTCGGAGTACGTCTACCTCGAGCACGGCGCGCACTGGGCCATCGGCGCCCTGGCCGCCGTCCTGCTCTACTCCACCGGCCACCACCTCAACGAGATCGTCACCGGCCTGCTCGGCGTCACGATCATCGGGGCGGCGTTCATCAGCAGCATCGTGCACAACCGGCGCCATCGAAGCCGCGACGACGCGTCACAGGAGCACGACCTGACGGCCGCTACCTCGTCCGCTGGATGACGCCGCGCAGGTACGCGGCCTGACCGGCATGCTGTAGATCGTCACCGATCACGCTGACGAGCCGGACGCCGAGCGTCACCGGCGGCGTCCAGAAGGTGTCGACGACGCGATCCAGATCCGCGTCGGTGAGGCCGCGGAGGTAGTGCAGCGTCTGCTCGTGCACCGCGTCGTAGTAGCCGGTCAGCAGGTCGGCCGGGGCCTGAATGCGCGCGACGTCGGCGGGACCGTCGCCGTAGCCCGTGGCGTCCTTGCCGATCGGTAGCGCGAAACGGTCATACCAGCCCTGCGCGGTCCACACCTGTTCGGTGCCCGCCACATCCGCGACGTGATCGTCCTGCACCCGGGTCAGATGCCAGATCAGCCACGCAATCGAGTTCGCCCCCGGATCAATGCGGTAGGTCAGCGCCTGCTCGTCCAGGCCGTCGGCCGCCTCGTGCACCACCTCCCGGATCCGTTCGTATGCGTCGACCAGCACATCGGCGCTTGTCGCCACCTCTCCCCTCCTTCCTGGCGAAGCCGGCTCATTTCCCCTGGGACCGTCGAGTCCGACCGTACTCCGAGGCTCCGACAGGGAGGCGTTTCCCGGCTCCGAGCGGCGGTATCGTCGGAGCATGAGGTCCAGGCCGCTGACGTTGATCCAGGACGAGCTCGTCGACTACGACAAGGCGATGGAGCGCATGGCCGACATGGTGGACCAGCGCCACCGCGGCGAACGCCCGGACTCGCTGTGGCTGCTCAGCCATCCCCAGGTCTACACGATCGGCCGGCGCACCCCGCGCGAGCATCTGCCCGATCCGGCCCACCACATCCCGGTCGTCGAGACCACCCGCGGCGGCCAGCTCACCTACCACGGCCCCGGTCAGCTCGTCGGCTACCTGATCGTCCGGTTACAGCCGGGCGAGGGCGTGGTCGACTACATCCGCGAAGTCGAGTACCGCCTGATCGACGCGCTCGGCACGCTGGGCGTCGCCGCCGAGCGCCGCGACACACCGCCCGGCTCCGAACTTCTCACCGGCGTGTGGACCGCCGCGACCGGCCGCAAGATCGTCTCCATCGGCATGCGCCAGAGCCGCGGCATCACCAGCCACGGCTTCGCCCTGAACGTCGACGGCGATCTCGAGCCCTGGCGGTGGGCCGTGGCCTGCGGCCTCCCCGAGGTCGACATGACCTCGGTCGGCCGCGAAACCGGTTCCGCGACAATGGATCATGTCCGCCAGGTGGTAGCTACCACCTTCGAAGCAACCTAGCGAACCGCCGCCCCGGCCCCGGCGCCCGTCAACTCGCCAACCCCGCACTCCGCCATCCCGACATCCCGGCAACCGCACCCCGGCACCCCGCCGTCCCAGCACCCCGGCACCCCGGCATCCCGGCAACCCAGCACCCCGACAACCCGCCATCCCGGCACCCCGACAACCCGGCACCCCGACAACCCGGCAACCCGGCAACCCGCCATCCCGGCACGCTCTTGGCCGGGATCCACAGTGCCCAATGAGCCCGGTTGGATTCCGGACAAAGCACGCCGGAATGACGGCGGGCCCCGGAGGTCGGATCGACCTCAACGACGGTGGATGGCCGGAGGCCGAATGAGCACAGGACCGCCGGTCGGCCGTACACCGCAGGCCGGCGATCCGGCTCAAGCCAGATCCTGCGACTCCTCGTATCCCAGGCGCACGTCGTGGGTGAGTTCACCGCGGTCCACGACCACCCGGCTGGTCGACGGCGGGTAGCCGCGCGCCACCACCGTGTACTCGCCCTGCGGGAGGTCGCTGACCACGTACTGGCCGTTGGCGTCGGTGCGGGTGGAGGCGACCGGGTCGCCGTGTGCGTCGAGCACCAGGACCTGCGCGTCCGGGACCGCATGCCCGTCGGCCCAGGCCAGCCCGGCCACCACGCCCGTGGATCCGAGTTCGATGTCGTGGCGCAGCCGGCCGCTGTCGGGCACGGTCAATGTCGTTGCGGCGGGCCGCATGTGGTCGGTGACGGCGACCAGCGTGTAGCCGCCCGGCACCACCCCGTGACAGACGTAGCGGCCCTGGGTGTCGGTCACCGCCGATCCGACCACCTCACCCTGCGAATCGGTCAGTGTCACGGTCACCCCGGGTAGCGGGTCGCCGTGCCCCGTGCGCACCACGCCCACCACCTCACCGGTGCCCAGCAGCGTGATGTCCAGCGCCTGCGGCCATTCCCCGACGATGACGTTCACGGCGGACGGCTGGTATCCGTTCGCCGCGACGATGAGCACGTAGCCACCCGGACTCGGTGCGTCGATGCGGTAGCTCCCGTCGCCTCCGCCGGTGGCCCGCGAAACCTGGTGTCCGCGTTGATCGATCAGCGTCAGCGCGGCATCGCCGACGGGATGGCCGTCCTCGCGATGGATGCGGCCGTCGAGCGAATGTGCCGCGCTCGCACCGGATTCGGCCGACAGCAGCACCGCCGTCGCCGACGCGGATGCGCCGCCGGCGGTTTCGACCAAGGCACCGGAGCGCCGCTCCGTCGTCGCCGGGCCGCCCGCACCGACCAGCACCGGTTCCGGCTCGGCGAGTGCCGGCGCGGACTCCCATGCCGCCATCTCGTCCCACGGGTCGGTCGCGCTCGGCTCGGCCGCCCTATCCGAAGGATCCTGCAGCGGAATCTCTTTCACGAACATCAGCACCAGGCAGGCCAGCAGCGAGATGCCCGCGCCGACATAGAACACGCCGCTCAGCGAGTCGGTGAAGCCGGTCAGGATCGGCTCCTTCACCTCGGCCGGCAGGGCGGCGATACCGCTCGTGTTGCTTTGCAACTCGGTCATCGCGCCGGTGTCGAAGCCGGGCGGCAGCTGCCCGCCGAACGCATCGACGATGCGATGCGGCAGCAGGTTGAACAGGATGGTCAGGAACACCGTGACGCCGAGCGTGCCGCCCATCTGCCGGAAGAACGTCGCGGCGGCCGTGGACACGCCCATATCCGAGCGCGGGCACGCGGCCTGCGCCGCGATGATGAGCGTCTGCATGCATCCGCCGAGCCCGACCCCGATCACCCCGCTGTAGACCATCGGCTGCCACAGTGGGCTGTCGAACTGCACCTGCGCGAACAGCGCGGCCCCGACGGCGATGACGAATGTGCCCACCACCGGCAGGATCTTGTAGCGCCCCGTGGCCTTCGTGATCGCCCCGGCGATCCAGGAGCCGACCATGATGCCGATCACCAAGGGCAGCATCATCAGTCCGGACTCGGTCGGCGAATACTCGCGCACCACCTGCAAATACAGCGGCACCATCGAGATCGCCCCGAACATCGCGATGCCGACGATGAACCCGCCGATGATCGTGAGGGAGAACGTCGAACTCCGGAACAGCCGCAACGGAATCAGCGCCGCGTCCTTCATCAGGAACTCGACGGCGAGGAACAGCAACAGCCCGAGCACGCCGACGCCGTAGCACAGCAGCGCCCGATCCGACTGCCAGCCCCACACGCGCCCCTGTTCGGCCACCAGCAGCACCGGCACCACACAGACCGCCAGCATGATCGCGCCGAACCAGTCGACCCGATATCGCTGCCGTTGGTGCGGAACGTTCAGCACCTTCGCGACCACCAGCAGGGCGAGCACCCCGATCGGCACGTTCACCAGGAACACCCAGCGCCAGCCCTCCAGCGCCCACAGCTGGTCGTAATCGGAAAAGAAGCCGCCCAGCACCGGGCCCAGCACCGTCGAGATGCCGAACACCATCATGAAATAGCCCTGGTAGCGCACCTGCTGCCGCGGCGGCACGATATCGCCGATGATGGTCATCGCCAGCGACATCAGGCCGCCGGCGCCGAGCCCCTGGAATGCGCGGAAGGCCGCCAGCTGCGGCATCGACTGGGCGAAGGTGCAAGCCGCCGAGCCGATCACGAACAGGCCGATCGCGATCAGGTAGAACGGCTTGCGGCCGTAGATGTCGGCCAGCTTGCCGTAGAGCGGGGTGCTGATCGTGGCGGTGATCAGGTACGCCGTTGTCGCCCATGCCTGTTGGTCGAACCCGTGCAGGCTGTTGGCGATCCGCACGATCGCCACGGTCACGATGTTCTGGTCCAGCGCGGCCAGGAACAGGCCCAGCAGCAGGCCGGACATGATGGTGAGGATCTGCCGGTGCGACAGTGACGCGCCCGCAGCGTCCGCTTCGGTGTCCGGCCGCCCGGCCGGTTCCCGGGTGGTCGAAGTGGTCATGTTCAAGCCCTGATTCGGTTCGGCCGATCGTGAATAGATGACTTTTTCGATACTGCAGTCGAGCCGGTGGAGCAGAGTGAGTCGTCCTCCGGCGCGGGATCCGGCGCACGGCGTCTCGGGATCCCCTTCTCCCACACCAGCAGACGTGTTTAGCACACTTAACTAGTTGCCCGAGCCAACTATACAGATGGCTCCTTCGCGCGCCGCAAGGCCTCGGCGCGCCCGTACCCGGCCTCAGAACAACGTCATCGGCCCTGTTGGCGCGGGTTCCGGCAGCGGTTCGAGCTCGGGTATCCGCGCGCGGACCTCCGTATGGAAGCGACGCGCCAATAGTAGTGATTCGGAGTTGTCGGGCGTATGGATGAAAACGGTCGGCGACCGGCCCTCACGCAGCCATCCGGCCACGACGTCCAGCCAGGGCCGCCAGCCCGCCACCGTGGCCTCGTTGTCGTCGCGGCCGTGGTAGCGCAGGATCGGGAATTCGGTCAGGGCGCGGACGCGGCGCGGCACGCGCGGCTTCTTGGCCCACGCCTCGCGCTCCCCCGGACTGGTCGGCCGGCTCGCGAACAGGGTGGTGGTGTCGAACGGCAGCCACTCGGCGCCCACCCGCCCCAGCACGTACTCCAACCGCGCCGCCGTCCGCTCGTCGTCGAAGAAGGCGGGGTGGCGCACCTCGACGGCGCACCGATGGTGCTCGGGCAGCTGCCGCAGCAGCTCGGCCAGGGCACCGAGATCGGTGGGCCCGAACGACGCCGGCAGCTGCACCCACAGCGCGTGGATGCGCGGCCCGAGCGGCTCCACGGCGGAAAGGAATTCGCGCAGCGGCTGCTCGGCGCCGGACGTCCGGCGTTCGTGGGTAACGGTTTTCGGCAGCTTCACCACGAACCGGAACTCGGGTGCGGTCTGCGCGGCCCACGACCGGACCGTCTCCGGCTTGGGCGTCGCGTAGAAAGTGGTGTTGCCCTCCACCGCATTACACCACTGGGCATACGACCGCAGCCGTTCCCGCGGATTCGGCTGCCGATCCGCCCAGGCCGAGTGCGTCCACTGCGCACACCCCACGTGAAGCCGCATACCCGTCGACGTTAGTCGCTACCGCCCGGCCACCCGTCGCCGCGGCGGGCCGTCGCACGTCCGGTCCCGGACGAAACCCGCGCCGGCACATCTGTCGTGGCCTCTGCCGACGCCGCAGGAGGTCCCGCCCGCGCGCCGGCCCGGCCGGGCGATGGGCGCACCCGGCCGGCGAGTCAGCTCCGCTCCCGCTGGAAGAACAGGACGTGATCGCCGTAGTCGACCAGCGGCCGGGCCTGCCCGGCCTGCCGAATTCCGCTGGCGGGCAGGTGGGTCAGCTTGGTGAACATCGGCGTGTTGCCGAAGGCCGAGCGCACCTGCGTCTCCGAGGCGTAGTCGGCGCCGTAGTCGGCGAGGGCGGCGAAGTTCAGCGGGGACAGCGGAGCCGCGATCGGCGGCTGACCGGCGGGGCGGCCGAGGGCGGCGTACTGGGTGGCGGCGCCGTCGAGGTACCAGCACAATTCGTAGGACACGTCCTCGGTGGTGTTGACCGCGAGCACCGGCCAGCGCTGCGAAAGGTGCAGTGCCAGTGGATGTCCGCCGACCGGCGTGAGCTCCCAGTGCAGGCTCATCACCGCGATCCAGCTGCCGCCGCACCGTTCGATCAGCACCACGTCGTCGCCCAGCCGGGGATCCAGGTTGAGTTCGGGATCGGGGATGTGCCAATGAGTTTCGTGCACGCCATGGAATACGGTGCTGTCGGTGAGCCGGGCGCCGTCGGCCTCGTAGGCCGCGATCACCGCGGAGCGCACCTGCGCGATCGCGTCGGGGCTGGCGCAGCGCACGCTCAGCGCGCCGAACGAGGTGCCGATCTCCACCGGCCTGGACGGCGGGTCGGCCAGCGCGCCCGGGGCGAGCGGCTTGAGCCCGACCAGGCCCAGCTTCCAGTTGATCTCCTCGATCGTGCTCAGGTCGCCGGAGGTTTGGTACAGGATCTGCTGCTGGGTCAGATAGCCCGCCCGCTCCAGCGTCGGGCATTCCAGCTTGACCAGCGCGGCGCGGGTCTTGCTGGTGAAGTCGACGTCCTCGATGCGGATATCGCGCAGCCGGCTCGCCATCGCCGTGCTGGTCCAGGACGAGTACCGCTCGCGGTACATCGCCAGCGCCTGCTTGCGCGGGCGGCCGATCATCAGCGTGCGCAGCAACATGTTCAGGCTGACCAGGTAGCGGCCCGCCTGCTCCGGGTCGGTCGCGAACAGCCCGGCGCGGATGTGCACCGCCTCCGAGCTGGCGGCCACGGCCGAGTCGGGGTCCAGCCGGCACAGCCACACGCCGCACTTGGACAGCCCGTCGGCGCAGACCCCGGCGGCCGTCGGATAACGCTGCGCCACCAGGCGGTACGCCTCGCACGCCTGGCGTATGGTCGAGGTCGCCAGTTCCCGGTGCCCGATGGTGCGCGCGGCCTGCTCGAACAGCCGCAGCGCCTCCTGCACCTGCCCGGCGAACTGCGCGGTCACGTGCCCCTCGGTGAGCCAGCGCAGCCGGATCAGCACGGCCTCCTGGGCAGGCTCCAGCGCCGCCGCCGTGCGGTCGCGCCCCTGCTCCTTGGTGGCCAGGAACGCCTTGGCCAGTTCACACAGCGACGTGGCGAGCCGGAGGTCGGCCTCGGACGTTCGTTCGGCGGCGGCAGTCCTTCTGTCCTCGGACACCTGCAGCTCGATGGCGCTCAACTCCATCGCATTCTCAACTCCCGCATCACCTTCCACACACGGTCGTCGATCGGCCGCATCTGCCGTGGAGAGTGTGCCACATATCCCCGCCGACCGGCGGCCGGATGGTGCGGACAGGGGGCGGACATCACCCCGGCCGAGGTCGACAAATGGTTAGCGACCGACCGGTCGGGGTTCCGGAATCCGTGGACGGAGACGATGATCCGAGACAGCCCGGTCCGGGGGTGGCGCACATGAGGCATAGACACATACAAGACCGGCCGGTCGCAATTCTCACAGAGCCGGGCCGGAACGATTGCGGCGGCAGCACCGCCGATTCGACGTACACCGGACGAACTCGATCCGGTTTCACCACGGTCGTCCACCACCGGCGCCGAGCCCGTCGACCCACCCCCTGCCATGCCACCCCCGGAGTGCGAGCGACGCCGGTTTCCACGGCAGCAGCCCAGTTACTTTCGCGCCTGTTCTTCCTGCACCCCATGGACCACCCCCTACACCCGAAAGAGAACCCGTGTTAACTTAATGGGGTATTCGGTGAATGATCGGAGTGGCTATGACCTCGGCTGTGATCGTCGACGTGGTCCGGACCCCGTCCGGCAAGGGCAAGGCCGGCGGCGGCCTGTCGCAGGTGCATCCGGCGACGCTGCTCGCCGGGGTGCTGAGCGATCTGGTGTCGCGCAACGAGCTGGATCCGGCGGTGATCGACGACGTGGTCACCGGCTGCGTCACGCAGAGCGGCGAGCAGGCGTTCAATATCGGCCGCACCGCGGTGCTGGCCGCCGGATTCCCGGAGGCGGTACCGGCCACCACGGTGGACCGGCAGTGCGGATCCAGCCAGCAGGCAGCGCATTTCGCCGCTCAGGGCGTCATCGCCGGCGCCTACGACGTCGCCATCGCCTGCGGCGTGGAGTCGATGAGCCGGGCTCCGATGTTCTCCAACGGCCAAGGTGCGGACGCCAATCGGGGGCCAATCGCCCACCGGTATCCGGACGGCCTTGTGCAGCAGGGCATCTCGGCGGAGATCATCGCGGCCCGCTGGAAGCTGGACCGGAACACGTTGGACGAGTTCGCCGCCCGCTCGCACCGCCTGGCCGCCGAGACCGCGGCCGCGGGCGGCTTCGCGGGCGAACTCGTCGCGGCGGGCGAGCTGACCGCCGACGAGACCATCCGCGCGGCGACCACGGTCGAGAAGCTGGCCGGCCTGAAACCGGCCTTCGCCGACGACGCCCTGAAATCCCGCTTCCCCGAGATCGAATGGTCGATCACCCCGGGCAACTCCTCTCCCCTGACCGACGGCGCCTCGGCGGCACTGATCATGAGCGAGGAGAAGGCGAACCAACTCGGCCTGCGCCCGCGAGCCCGGTTCCACTCGTTCGCGGTGACCGGTGACGACCCCCTGCTGATGCTCACCGCGGTCGTCCCGGCAACCCGAAAGGTGTTGGCGCGCGCCGGATTGTCGATCGACGACATCGACGCCTACGAGGTGAACGAGGCCTTCGCCCCGGTCCCGCTGGTCTGGGCCCACGAATTGTCCGCCGACCCGGCCAAACTGAACCCCCGCGGCGGCGCCATCGCCCTCGGCCACCCCCTCGGCGCCTCCGGCGTCCGCATCCTCGCCACCCTGCTCAACCACCTCGACCAAACGGATGGCCGCTACGGCCTGATGACGATGTGCGAGGCCGGCGGCCTGGCCAACGCCACCGTCATCGAGCGCCTCTGAACCGACTCCACGCCTCGGTCCCGGCGCTCTCGGACCGGATGTCGCCGTGGCGGTGACGCCTCATCTCATGCGCATCGGGAACGTGCCGGGTAGCGATGGCCCGGTAGGGTTTCCGCCCGCACGACCGACGAGTTCCGCCTCGCCGCGTCGTCGAACCGCACTGACGTTGCACCCCAGCATGTTTCACGCCCAACGGTTTGTTCTCCGACTTCGCAGACTTCATCTGTTCGGATGAGGACTTTCTTCGCCGATGGTGGTGTCCTGGTGAATGCGAACCTCGGATCGCAGGCTCGCCGCCGAAATTCTGGTTCGCGGAAGAAGATTCGTGGCTCACAGAGAAGGTGGAAAGTTATGACCAAGAACAAGATCCGCGGCGTAATCGCAGCGGTGGCGGGTGCGTCGATGATCGCACTCGGATCCGGCGTCGCCGCCGCCGAAGCCACACCTGCTCCCGCTACATCGTCCTCGCCGGTCGAAGCCCAACCCGTGGTGTTGAGCCTCGCCGGACCGCTGGGCTGGCTCCCCTGCTGGGCTTTCTTGAGCCCACTCCCTTGGCCCTTCAGCGGGGCCCTCGGAGCGGCGTGCGTGGCGTGAGTCGGCAGTAGCCGTTCGATCGATGCAGCGGTCGCGGTTTCGGCGGGGCACGATATGATGCTCCCCTGACCGCGGCCGCCGCAGCGGTGGTGAATCGTCTTGCTCATACGGGATGAAAGCCTGATCCGACACCACCGCGACCATCGATGGCCGCGAGGATCGTGGTGAAGTTGACGCCGATTTGGGGTCCCAGGCACGGGATTTGGATGTACGCGTTGACCATGCCGACCAGTGTGGTCCCGACGGCTATCGGTCCGCCGGAGTCGCCGCTGACCACGCAGATCTGGGTGGCCGTCCACGTCTGCGTCCCGGATACGTCTCCGTAGACCAGTCCGCACGTCCGTCCCGTGGTGCGGCCCTGCTTGCAGCCGACCGCGGGAAACCGCGCTGGACCGCCGATGCCGGAGATCGTTGTTTCCGCAACGTTGTTCACCGGTACGACCGAGTTCGGATCGAATTCGATCACGGCATAGTCGAGCAACTCATCAACGTGCGAGAAGGTACCCACAACTCCCGCATCGCGATGCGCTTCGCCGGCGACTCGCGAGCCCGCTCTGCCACAGTGCGCTGCGGTGAACCCCACCAATCGGTCACGGGCATCCCACCCGATCGTGGTGAGCGAGCACAGGGAGTCGCCGTCTACGACGATGCCCGAGCCGCCACCCAACGTCGCTCGAGATTCGGCGTGCGCCCCGCCGGCAGACAGGATTACCAGTCCCGCGGCAAGAGCCGCGGTGGTCAGCCTGCCGGGAACGGCTCTCCAGCCGAGCACACCACGTGCCCGGGGCTTGCCTGCTGTGCGATGCGAACGAGCTTTATCGGATCCCATTGCTGTCGCTTTCCCGTCCTCTCGGCAAACCTGAATTCCTCGAGAGCAGCCGCCTTCCGGGGCTTCTCGATCACCAGGACACCACTGTTGACGAAAGAAATCCTCATCCGAACAGATGAAAGTTTCTCGGTGGTCGTGGTGGGCATGCTGACGTTCTCGAGCGAGGCAATCCGGACCGATAACGACCACCCTGGATTCATGCCCGGTCTAACTTGTCGCGGTGGTAACTGTCAGAAGCAGACGGATGAGTTCCGCCTGACGATGGGTGCTCGTCTTGGTGAAGATGTGTCTGAGGTGGGTACGAACCGTGGACGGCGAGAGGGACAGTTTTGTGGCGACCGCTTGCACCCCACCGCCGCCCAGCACTGCCGTCGCGACCGTTGCCTCGGCTTCGGTCAAACCGTACAACTGTTGTAGAACAGCCGGTTCGGGGTGCGTGTCACCATCTGGGTCGACGACGAGCACCAGAGCGACGCGGTTCGACAGCAGATCACCGTCGAGGGGCGCGACGTGCACCACGAGGGGACGGGGTCCCGACGGCCGCGTGAGAGCCAGGGAGTCTGCCGAAGACCCGGACTCGGCGACTCGGCGAATCACATGCCGGAGTGCGGCGCTCTGCGAACTTGTTGTGGCGCACAGCCGTCCGCACGCGTCCACGGTCAATCCCTCGTCGTGGCGGGTGATACTTTCGGCGACCGAATTGGCGAACAGCGGCTCGGCATCGGCGGATACGATCATGACCCCGTACCGGACCGCGTCCAGTGCGCGGTGCGCAAAGTTGCGTTCGTGAGTCAGTTTTGCCAGATCCGATTGTGTTCGCACAGCTTCCCCGAGATGCGGCACAAGTGCGCGCATCAATTTCAGCCCCTCTGTATTGCCGGATTCTTTGAGACGTTCCGGCCCGGCGAGGCAGATCCATGATGCCGGAACCCCTTCCGTGAGGCGCGTAACGAAGCAGTCCGAAACCGCCCGATCCGTCCTGTGCACACCACGCCACCGTTCGGGTGCCGAAATTACCTCGTCATAGGTCATGACGGTGCCGGCAGGCAGTTGCCGCACTCGCTCGGCGGCATGAGCAATGGGTCCGAGGAGTTCTGTGACAAGACTATCGATACCGGAAGACCGGACCACGAATCGGCCGGTGCTGGGCTCCGGGATGACAATGTGACCGCCCTCGGCGCCGAACGCCGCTGTGATGTCGCCTATCACGCTATCCCACCGAGAAGGGTCGGACACGGCGCCATAGATACCGACGACGAGGCATGAGAAATGCTCGAGAGTGATCGTCATGAAACTGCACCCTGTCGGTCGAAGTCGAAGGGGAAGGACATCCGCTCCCCGGGTCCCATTCGGAATCTACCGTTCGGTGGCCAACCGGAAACGAATTCCGATAGGGACCGGTCGGCGATGAAATTTGGCCCTACGTGAGCCTCGACAGATGAGCGATTCGGCTGGGGACGGCTGACTCCGCCGACGCGAACGGCACCCAGAAGTGAAGTCGGTGCCGGTCGTATCGGCCCGGCAGTCCGCGCCGCCCGCGTCCTCGCCACCCTGACCGACGATCTCGACCGAACCGATGGCCGCCGCGGCCGCATGCCGGGACTCAGGGACGATGCCGGACTCGGGCCGGCCGTTTCGGGTGCCCCGGCGGCTAGCCGACGTCCGTTTCCCGCGACGGCGCCGCCAGGACGTCGGCGAGTTCCTGGTACCACCGGCCGGTGGTCTCGACCAGCTCGGTGTGCAGCGTGATCAGGTGGTCGCGGGTTTCCTGGTCGAGGCGGATCTCCGGGCGCCGCAGGAAGGTCAGGGCGGCCCGGATCCAGCCGTCCAGCGTCCACCACGCCAGCACGACGTCCGGCGGGCCCAGCGCCAGGATCTCGTCCGACAGCTCGCCGTCGGCGTCCGGTAGCGGGCGGCCCAGCTTCTCGATCCACGCGTGCGCGAAACCCTGTGCGTAGCCCAGGTTCACGATCAGTTTCGTGAGCACCGGCACGCAGCACTCGGTAGCATCGGCGCCGTTCTCGGCACACCGGCCGATCAGGACCGCGATATTCGCCTGGCCGCCCAGCGGGACATCGTCGAGAATCGCCGCCAGCCTCGGACCGGCCTGCGCAAGCTCACTCGGGCTCGCGAAACCGGATGTCCTGGACAGCGTTTCGTGGGCGGTCCGGGTGGCGGCGATATCGTCGTCCCGCACCGTCCGCTCGAACTCCGCCAGCGCGTCCAGAAACCGGCTTGTCCCCGAGGTCACGCAGAGTCACGCTACCCGACCCCCGACCACCGCAGTCTCCGGCCACCTGTTCGAAGCACCTCTCCGTCGTCCCGCGCACTTCGCCCCGTCACTCCAGCATGCTTCGCCCGTCACTCCGGCATGCTTTTGGCCGGAATCCATCGGTGGATCCCGGCCAAAAGCGCGCCGGGAGGACGAAACACCCACACGCCGGGATGACGAACCCGGTACGCACCGAAACGACGGCACACCGGGACGACCGAACCCGCGCGCACCGGTACGACGGAAGCCCCTCGCCGCCGGCGGCGTGCGAAAACGCCCCTACTCCCCCGGCGCGTCGGGGAACGCCTGCTGCCGGTAGCCGCCGCGCAGGGTTCCCTCCAGGTACGCCGTCTTACAGGCCCGCCGGGCGATCTTGCCGCTGGAGGTGCGGGGAATCGAACCCGCGGGCACCAGCAGCAGATCGCGCACCGTCACGCCGTGCCGCTTGGCGATCGCCGTCCGCACGGTCTCGGCAATCGGCTCGGGGTCGAGTTTCGCTGCCCCACTGCCCCTTTCGGCCACGATCACCAAATGCTCGGAGCCGGAGGATCTCTCGGAGGCGGGCAGTTCGTTGCCGCCGACGGAGAACGCGGCCACGAACCCGGGCCGCAGCGCGTTCGACGACTCCTGCGCCGACATCTCCAGATCCTGCGGATAGTGATTGCGGCCGTCGACGATCACCAGATCCTTGACCCGCCCGGTGATGTACAGCTCGCCGGCGTGGTAGACGCCGAAATCCCCGGTGCGCATCCACGTCGCGTCGGCAGCGGTGCCCTCGGCATGGCTGCCCGGCTGCCGGGCGCTGAGCCGGTTGCGGAAGGTCGCCTCCGTCTCGTCGTCCCGGCCCCAGTAGCCGATGCCCATGTTCTCGCCGTGCAGCCAGATCTCGCCGACCTCGCCGTCGGGTCGCTCGGCACCCGTCTCCGGGTCCACGATCACCGCCCACTGCGAGCGCGCCACATGCCCGCACGACACCTGCGCCACCGCGTCTTCGGCGTCCTCGTCCACCTCGACCATGCGACCGGCGTTCAGCTCGCCGCGGTCGACGTACACCACCTTCGCCTCGTCCTCGCGCTTGGTGGCCGAGACGAACAGCGTCGCCTCCGCCATCCCGTAGCACGGTTTGATCGTCGTCTTCGGCAGCCCGTACGGCGCGAACGCATCGTTGAACTTCCGCATCGACGACACCGAGACGGGCTCGCTGCCGTTGATCAGGCCGATCACATTGGACAGATCCAGGCTCTCCCCCGCCTTCGGCAGGCCGCGCACCGCCGCATGCTCGAACGCGAAATTCGGTGCGGCGGCATAGGTCCCGGCACCGTCGGAGTGCGCGGCCAGCTCCTTGATCCACCGATACGGACGCCGCACGAACGCACTCGGCGACATGATGGTGATGAACTTGCCGCCGATCGCGGGCAGGATCACGCACAGCAGGCCCATGTCGTGGAACAGCGGCAGCCACGTGACGCCGCGGGTGTCCTCCTCGATACCCAGCGCGTCGATCATCTGGAGCAGATTCGTGCCCACCGCGCGGTGGGTGATCTCGACGCCGGCCGGGGTCCGGGTGGAACCCGAGGTGTATTGCAGGTAGGCCACGCTGTCGATATTGATCTCGGGCTCGGTCCAGCTCGAGCCGACGCTGTCGGGGATCGCGTCGACGGCGATGACGCGCGGCCGCTGCGCCGCCGGCAGCGCGCGGAAGAACTCCCGCACGCCCGCGGCCGCCGAACTGGCCGTGAGGATGGCCGTCGGCTCGCAATCGCCGAGCACGGCGTGCAGCCGGTCGGTATGGCCCGGCTCGTCCGGATCGAACAGCGGCACAGCGATATTGCCCGCGTAGACGGCGGCGAACATCCCGACCACGTAGTCCAGACCCTGCGGCGCCAGAATCGCCACCCGGTCACGCGGCTTCGTCACCTGCTGCAGCCGCGCCGCCACCGCCCGCAACCGAACCCCGAACTGGCGCCAGGTGAGTTCGTGATACTCACCGTCGCGCTCGCGCGAGTAGTCGATGTAGCGGTAGGCGAGATCGTCCCCGTTCGCCGCGCTGTGCTTGTCGACGAAGTCGATCAGGGTCGCATCGCCCAGGATCTTGATGTTGCCTTGCTCGTCCAGATAGTCATCGAAGGTCTCGCCGATCATTCCCTATCCCTTTTCACGCACGGACGACGCCGCGCGATGACACCGAACACACAGATCGACACCGGAGCACGAAGAGTAGCAGGAGCCCTGGCCACGTTCATGCTCAGTATCGGCCGAAGGCCAGCGACACATTGTGCCCGCCGAACCCGAACGAATTCTTCACCGCGTAGTCGATCCGGCCCGACCGAGCCTGCCCGGCCACCACGTCGAGGTCGATCCCCGGGTCGAGCTTGTCCAGGTTGAGCGTCGGCGGCACCACGCCGTCGCGGATCGACAGCACCGTCAGCACCGCCTCCAGCGCGCCGACCGCCCCGATCGAATGGCCCAGCGCGGATTTGGGGGCGTAGACCGAGGCGTGATTGCCGATGGAGGCGGCGATCGCCAGCGCCTCGGCCGTATCGCCGATCGGCGTGGCGGTGGCATGCGCGTTGACATGTCCGACATCGGTTTTCGACAGCCCGGCGGTCTCCAGGGCGCGCGTGATGGCGCGCGCGGCGCCCTTGCCCTCCAGATCCGGCGCCACCAGGTGGTAGGCGTCGGAGGTGATACCGGCGCCCATCAGCCGCGCGTGAATGGTGGCACCCCGCGCCCGGGCATGTTCCTCGGTCTCGATGACCATCATCGCGCCGGCCTCGCCGAAGACGAATCCGTCGCGGTCGACGTCGAACGGCCGGGACGCGCGCTTCGGATCGTCGTTGCGCGTGCTCATGGCCCGCATCATGGTGAACGCCGCGATCGGCACCGCCTGGATGGAACCTTCCACGCCCCCGGTGACGACCATGTCGGCATCGCCCATCACGATCATCTTCCAGGCGTTCGCGATCGCCTCGGATCCGGACGAACACGCCGAAACGGGTGTCGTGATACCCGCTTTCGCCCCCAGCTCGACCCCGACCACCGCGGCGGCGCCGTTCGGCATGATCATCTGGATCGCCATCGGCGTGACCCGCCGGTATCCGGCGTTGCGCAGCTTCTTGTTGACGTCGATGAGCATCTCCGCGCCGCCCAGACCGGTGCCGATCGCCACCCCGAGCCGCTCGGTGTCCACCTCCGGACTGCCGGCGTTGCGCCACGCCTCGCGCGCCAGCACCAGCGCCATCTGCTCGACGTAGGACAGCCGGCGGGTCTCCTCGCGGGTCAGCGACTCGCCCGGCGCGACCTTCAGATGTCCGCCGATGCGCACGGGAAGCTCGAACTGCTCGATGAACTCGTCCTCGAGGACGTCGATACCGCTCTCGCCGTGCAGGAGTCCCTTCCAGGTCGAGTCGACGTCGCCGGCGATGGAGGTGGTGGCCGCCAGACTGGTGACGACGACGTCGGGATACCGGAGGCTGGAACTCGTCATTCGTGTCTCACTTTCGCTGGCAACACGGAACGTGGGCAACACTGTGGCGACAACAAGCAGAGCAGCAGGGCGACACCGAACGATCTACGAATCAACCGGTTCCGCACCGCCGACCCGACCTCCGCGCACCCGTTCAACAGGAGATCGCTCCTCTTTAATGCGGCGCACCCTCCTGCCTCGAGCACCCGGCGAGGGCGGGTCTAGATTATCGAGGCGAACCCGACCGGAAAACTCAGTGGGGCAGGTAGCAATCCGGTCGTTAATGCACTGTACCGGTTTCTTTCCGCAACGTCGCACCGGCCGATCCATCTCCGTATGAGGAAGGGCATCATCGTGGCCAGGAACCTGACACAGCTCGAACTGCTGCTCGAGCTCGAGCCGGTCGCCGAGCAGAACGTGCACCGGCATCTGTCGATGGCCAAGAGCTGGCATCCGCACGACTACGTCCCGTGGGACGAGGGACGCAATTTCGCCGCCCTGGGCGGACACGATTGGGAGCAGGGGCAGTCCCGGCTGAGCGAGGTCGCGCGGGCGGCGATGATCACCAACCTGCTGACCGAGGACAACCTCCCCTCCTACCACCGCGAGATCTCCGAGAACTTCTCGCGGGACGGGGCCTGGGGCACCTGGGTCGGCCGCTGGACCGCCGAGGAGAACCGGCACGGCATCGTCATGCGCGACTACCTGGTGGTGACCCGCAGCGTGGACCCGGTGGCGCTGGAGCAGGCGCGGATGGTGCACATGACGCACGGCTACAACGCGATGAAACTGGTCCAGGAGGGCACCCAGGCGAGCGCCGAAATCCTGGCCGACACCGGATTCCTGCACTCGGTGGCGTATGTGACCTTCCAGGAGCTGGCCACCCGGGTCTCGCACCGCAACACCGGGCGGGTCTGCGACGATCCCGTGGCCGACCGCATGCTGCAGCGCATCGCCCTGGACGAGAACCTGCACATGATCTTCTACCGCAACCTGTGCGGCGCGGCCCTGGATCTGGTGCCGGATCAGGCCCTCGAGGCGATCAGCGACATCGTGCGGTACTTCCAGATGCCCGGCGCCGGCATGCCCGACTGGCGGCGCAACGGGGTGCTGATGGCCAAGCACGGGATCTACGATCTGCGCCAGCATCTGGAGGACGTGGTGATGCCGGTGTTGCGCAAGTGGAATGTGTTCGAACGCAACGACTTCACCGCCCGGGGCGAGCAGGTGCGCAACGAGCTCGGGGAGTTCCTGGAGAAGCTGCGCCGGGACTGCGCACGTTTCGAGGAGCAGCGCGACCGGGCCCTGGCGCGGGAGGCGCGCAAGCGGGAGTTGGTGGGGGCCAACGGGTGAGCCCGTCCCCCCGCGAGGTATAGGGGTGTGCACAACCGGACACACCGCCTCCGCTCTCGGTTCCCCGCACCGCCCGGGGCGTTCGCCGGGCCCTCGCCCAGTTCCACCGTCCCCGTGGAATTTCCGCCGGTCGAGAGCCGTTTTTCCTGCTCCGGGGCGCATTTCCGGGCGGCCGGATCCGGGGTGAATTACACGCTCGAGTTAGCTGATCGCGCCGCCCCGTAGCCGCGGAGAGCCGTCGTACCGGCGTAAGAGACTGCCCCTCCGAGTATTTCGAAACGATCTCACAGCGAAATAGCGCCGCAGAACACATTGCCAGGAAATAGCCGCAGGTGCACACTTGTCGTATGACTGCTTTACCCCGCGCCCCTCATGCCTCGGACCGTGATTCCGTGGCCCTGATCGGCGCACCCAAAGACACTGTGCACTTCGAGTTTCGCGTCTCCGATCCGCAGCGGCTGATGAAGGTCCGCGAGGCCCTCGCGCGGATCCACCCGCTCAGCCACTGATCGACCGGCGGCGCGACTCGCACGCACTCGGTACCCGGAACGGGCGTCAGCGCCACCGGGTTCCGTCACTCCGGTTGTTTCCGGCCGCCTGCTCCCCCGGTCCCGGCGCATGGTCGCTCCGGGCCGGGGTTTCTCATCTCGGGCCACGCCGCACCGGTTCGCGGCCTGCCGGCATCCCGCACGCCCCCGGCGGGGCGAACCACGCTCTCACCGCGCCGGGACGAACGGGCATTCGGCGGCCGTTTCACACGTCGAGCAGGCAAGCGGCGCGATCGCGCCACAGGCTCGTCATGCGCCGGCCACAACCGGCCGCTCCGGACAACGGCGTACAGGCGTATGGCAGCCGTGGCATTTCGACGGCGTCGAACAGCGAGTAATCGTCCGGTGCGGCCGGCTCGCCGCGCAGGAGACCGCCGCAGCCGCCGAAACCGTGCTCCGGGCGCGGCCGAGTGTGGCTGGGTGCTTCGACCTCGGCTCCGGTCGGCACCTTCGATCTCGACTCCGCTCGACGCGGGCGGCGGGCGATTCGACCCGCCGACGCATCGGGCCGGCCGAAGTCCGGAACCGGATGCCACCCCCCGACCGCCGAGCCAGCGGACCACCTTGCGCGGCCACGGGCCGATGGCGCCTGCCGGACCGGTGACAGTACAGGTCCGACCGGTCTACACCAGGTAAATGCGTTGTACAGCAATGGGTTTCCCGAACCCGGCCGGAACTGAACAAACCTCTCCCGTTCATAGGCAAACCGAATTATTGTTCTCCCATGGGATTTCGCACGGTCGTCGTCTCCGAGGACATCTACCTGGCTTTACCGCAGTGGTTCACCACCAAGCACACCGATCTCCACTTCGGCGCCCTGCTCGACGGAACCACCTCCTCGTTTCCGCTCGCGAGCCATTGCGAACGCAAGTTCTACAAGTCGAAAAAGGATGCGCTGTTCGTCGACCTGCGGCGGGTGCTGGTGGAGGCCGAGTACCAGCACACCGTGGAGCTGGTCCTGTTGCACGAATGCGGTGGCGTGACCAAGGTTTCGGTGCACCGCGACGGAATCCGGATGTTCGAACCGACCGCCTGGCGTGAGGTCGAGCAGATCAGCCACAGCTACTGCTACGGCTGCTCGGAACCGGCCGACTCCCCCGCCGCCGAGTCCGCACCGGGCGACAACGCGATAGGCGGCTGAACCGCTGCTCGCGCCGCGACACCAGAGCACGAAGTCCCCGACTCCCAGGACGTCCCGACACCCGAGTTGCCTGCCGAGGTCACCACTTCGCGAATCCGGCCATCGCCGAGCTAACGACCGCCGCACCGTCGTCGATCTGCGAGATGCCAGGTGATGAAGCCTGATAACGACACTCACAACAGGAGAATTCGTGTCGACCTATCGCAGCGTCCTGCTCGTCGCCGCCGTAGGGGTCGGGCTGCTCACCGCATGCACCGACGCCCAGCACACCACGACCACCCCGACGACGAGCGCACGCTCCGCTCTCACCGTCGTCGTTCCCACCGTCGTCCCGACCACGACGGCCGCACCGGTGACTACCTCGATCGCCCCGACTGCCTCGATCCCACCGACGACCGTCGCCGCGCCGCCCGTACTGCCGACGACCACCGTCGCCGCGGTGCGGCCGCCCGCACCGGCCGTGGCGCCGCCGCCCGCACCCGCGGTCCGGGCACCCGCACCGGAATCGCCGAGCGTCTATTACAAGAACTGCACCGAGGCCAGGGCGGCGGGAGCGGCCCCGCTGCATCCGGGCGAGCCGGGGTACCGGGCGGGACTCGACCGCGACAGCGACGGGGTCGCCTGCGAATAGTCGCCGGCAGCGGGCCGGCTCAACCGGCGACGATCGGCGTCAGGTAGGTCCGCGCGAAGTCCGACAGCTCCGCCTCGGTGTGCAGCCGAACCGCGCCCTCCGGCGCGAGCACCATGGAATGCACGACGCGACAGACGATTTCGGCGCGGGTCAGCATGTCCGGGGCGGGCTCCAGCAGCCCCCGCGCCACGGCACGGTCGAGCGCCGCCGCCGTCGCGGTGACCGACATGGCGAAGGTGGTACCGCCGTCGGCGGTCAGCTTCATGACCACTCGCTCGGGCTCGACGCTCAACATCCGCTCCACCAGCGGATTGGTCCGCCACCGGGTGATGACGGTGACGAACATGTCGGCGACGAGATCCGCGAGGGCGTCGTGCCGCTCCGGAATCGCCGAGATCTCCTCCAGCACCGCGCCGACTTCCCGGTTCACGACCGCCTGCACCAGATCGTCGCGCGAGCCCATGCGGCGGTAGACGGTCACCCGGTCGACGCCCGCTTCCCGGGCGATGTCCTCGACCGTCGTCTTCTTGACACCAACCTTCTGGAACCGGATCAATGCCCCGTCGAGGATCCGCGTTTCGATGTCATCGGTCGCATCGACGCGGCTCAGCGAGGTTTTCGATGCGGCTGCCACGATCTCCACCGTAGCAGCCACCCGGCGCTCTGCAACAAATGAAGTCTGTTTGTGGCCGCAACATTGCAATACGATTTGTTGCTGTGTACGTTCGGGGCATGGCTCCAGAGGTTGGTGCGGCGCGGCACCCCTACCGCGACGAAGCGCACGCGATCAACGCGCGGGATGTGCATTTCGACTTCGATTCGGTTCCGTTGCACTACATTCCGGGTGAGGTGCTGGCCACCCACATCGTCAACGTGATGCATCTGGTGCTGCCGGAGGGCGAGCGGGCGATGGCGCAGGCGCTGTCCGAGGCCCTGCCGCAGATCGAGGACGAGCGCCTGCGGGAGGCGGTACGCGGCTTCGTCGGCCAGGAAACCATGCACGCGAGCAGCCACGAGGCCGCGCGGCGGCATCTGCGGGAGATCGGGCTCGACGTCGACTCCTACGTCGACAAGATCGCGTGGCTGGTGGACCGGGTGCTAGGCGATCACGGCTGGGGCGGCCACGCCGAGCAGGAGTGGCTGAAGGAGCGGCTGGGCCTGTTCGCCGGCATGGAGCATTACACCGCGGTGCTGGGCGAATGGCTGCTGAACGCCGACGTCCTCGAGGCCAAGGGCATGCATCCGGCGATGCTGGATCTGGTCCGCTGGCACGGCGCCGAGGAAGTGGAGCATCGCAGCGTCGTCTACGACGCCTTCATGCACGTCGACGGCAGCTATGCCCGCAAGGCGCGCACGGCGATCGTGGCCGGTGCCACGCTGCTTCCGCTGTTCATCCTGTCGGCGGGCTATCTGTATCGAAAAGACCCGTCGCCGGACAAGGGCCGCAACTGGGGGATGCAGTTCCTCAACGCCACCCACCGCGGCGTGATCCCCAGCTGGACGGTGTTCTTCACCGAGCTGCCGCGGTATCTGCGGCCGGGATTCCATCCGTCCCAGCTGGGTTCGATGGACAAGGCGCTGCGGTATCTGGCGCATTCGCCGGCCGCGCGGGCCGCGGGGCACTGATGAGCGCCGAGACCGTCGCCTCGCCGGGCCTGCGGGTACTCGGCGGTGTGGTGGACCTGTACAAGTGGGTGTTCGTCAGCGGGCTCACCGCGCCGCTGCTCTCGCGCCCGAATCCGCTGCGGCGTAGCGGTTTCGATCTCGACCTCGTCGTCGATGCCACCGAGCGGCGGGCCGCCGATGTGGTGAGTCTGGTGTTGCGCGCGCCCGGCGGTGCGGCCTTGCCGACCTGGCGGCCCGGTGCGCATCTGGATGTCTTCCTGCCCTCCGGGCGGCAGCGGCAGTACTCGCTCTGTGGTGATCCGGCGGACCGGTTCCGGTACCGGATCGCGGTGCGGCTGATACCCGGTGGTGAGGGGTCCGGGGAGATCCACCGGGAGGTCCGGGTCGGTGACCGGTTGCGAATTCGCGGGCCGCGCAACGCGTTCGCCCTCGTGGACGCGCCGTCCTACTTGTTTCTCGCGGGCGGTATCGGTATCACGCCCATCCTCCCGATGGTCAAGGCGGCGGGAGCCCGCGGACGCCTGGTGTACACCGGGCGCTCACGCGACTCGATGCCGTTTCTCGACGAGTTGCCCGGCGCGGATGTCCGGCCCGACGACGAGTTCGGTGCGCCCGACGTGGCGGAACTGATCTCCGGTGCGGAACCCGGTGCGGCCGTGTATGTCTGCGGTCCGCCACCGATGCTGGCCGCCGCCCAGCGCTGCATGTTCGAACTCGATCCGACCGGCTCGCTGCACACCGAGCGGTTCTCCGCGGCACCGGTTGTCGACGGACGGGAGTTCACGCTCACGCTGGCCCGCACCGGGAGGACGATCCGCGTCGGCGCCGACGAGACCGCGCTCACCGCGATCCGCCGGGAGCTGCCCGATGTCGGATACTCCTGCCGGCAGGGCTATTGCGGGACCTGCCAGGTCCGGGTGCTCGGCGGGAACGTCGACCACCGCGACCACACCCTCACCGACCGGGACCGGCGCGATCGGATGCTCGTGTGCGTTTCCCGCGCGGCCGACGACGAGCTGGTGGTCGACCTGTGAAGCCGCGATCACACCCATACCACCACCATGCGGAAGGGAGGCCGATGACGGCGCCGACGACGATCCACGGCAACGCGACACCGTTCGAGGTGCGCAACCCCGCCAGTGGCGACCTGGTGGGAATTTATCCCGTCTATACGCGCGACGACGTCGACGCCGCAGTCTCCTCCGCGCACGCGGCCGGGAAGTGGTGGGCGGCACTCGGGTTCGCCGAGCGCGCGCGGCGACTGGATGCCTGGCGCGGTGAGATCGCGCGGGGGCGGAACGAACTCGCCGAGCTGATCCACCGAGAGATGGGTAAGCCGGTCTCCGACGCGAAGCTCGAAATCGCCATGGCCCTGGAGCATGTGCGGTGGGCGGCCCGCAATGCCGCCAAGGTGCTCGGGCGGCGATCGGTGCGGCCGAGTCTGCTGACCGCCGACCACGCCGCCACCGTGGAGTATCTGCCGTACGGGGTCGTGGGCGTGGTCGGGCCGTGGAACTATCCGATATTCACCCCGCTGGGTTCGGTGTCGTTCGCGCTCGCCGCGGGGAATGCGGTGGTGTTCAAGCCGAGCGAATACACGCCCGGTGTGGGCGTGTGGCTGGCCGATGCCTTCGCCCGGGTGACGCCGGAACAGCCCGTGTTCCAGGTCGTCACGGGGCTCGGGGACACCGGAAACGCACTGTGCCGCAGCGGCGTCGGCAAGATCGGGTTCACCGGTTCGACGGCCACGGGCAAGCTCGTGATGGCCGCGTGCGCCGAGAACCTGACTCCGCTGCTGATGGAATGCGGCGGCAAGGACGCGCTGATCGTCGACGCCGACGCGGACCTGGATGCGGCCGCCGACGCCGCCGTCTGGGGTGGGCTGTCCAATGCCGGGCAGACATGTCTTGCGGTGGAACGCATCTACGTGCATGCCGCCGTGTACGACAGATTCGCCGGGAAGCTGGTCGCGCTGGCCCGCGGAATCGATGCCGGCGGACCCGATGCGAAGATCGGCCCGATCACCATGCCCCAGCAGGTGGCCGTCATCCGCCGGCACATCGAGGACGCGGTCGCTCGCGGTGCGCAGGTTCTGTTGGGCGGAATCGACAGCATCCGCGGGCAATTCGTGCAACCGACCATCCTCGCCGATGTTCCCGAAGAGGCCGCGGCCGTGACCGAGGAGACCTTCGGACCCACCCTGACGGTCACCAAGGTGCGGGATATGGACGAGGCGGTCGAGCTGGTGAACGCCGGCACGTACGGGCTCGGCAGTACGGTGTTCTCCCGGCGCGACGGCGAGCGGATCGCCGCGCGGATCCGAGCCGGCGGCACGTCGATCAACTCCTTCGTCGCGCACGCGACCGTCCCGACACTTCCGCTCGGTGGGGTGGGCGGTTCCGGCTTCGGGCGAGTGCACGGGCCTGATGGACTGCGAGAGTTCGCCTACGCCAAAGCCACTACCCGCCAGCGCTTTCCCTCGCCTCTACCACTGACCACCTTCCGCCGCACCGACCGTATCGATGCCGTCGTCGATGTGCTGGTGGGACTCCTGCACGGAAGGTCTCACCGATGACCACCGAACACACGCACATCGCCGTGGTCGGGGCCGGATTCGGGGGCATCGGGCTGGGGGCCGAGCTCCGCGGGGCCGGGTTCGAGGACTTCGTGATTCTCGAGCGTGCCGACGATCTGGGCGGGACCTGGCTCGCGAACACGTATCCCGGCTGCGCGTGTGACGTACCGTCCCAGCTGTACAGCTACTCCTTCGCGCCCAATCCGAACTGGTCGCGCACCTACGGCAAGCAGGAGGAGATTCTCGAATACCTCCGTTCGGTGGCGACCGAACACGATGTCGTGCGGCACATCCGTTTCGGGGCCGAACTGCTCGATGCCCGGTGGGACGAGGACGATTCCGTGTGGCGCCTCGAGACCGCCGCCGGGTCGCTCACCGCCGACTTCCTGATCTCGGCGGCGGGAATCTTCGCCGAGGCCAAGTATCCGGATCTGCCCGGCCTGGAGTCGTTCGAGGGCAAGGCTTTCCACTCGCTGCACTGGGATCACGACCACGATCTCACCGGGGAGCGAGTGGCGGTGATCGGAACCGGCGCCTCCGCGGTGCAGTTCGTGCCCGAGATCCAGCCGAAGGTCGGCAAGCTGCTGCTGTTTCAGCGCTCGGCGCCGTGGATCGTGCCGCGAATGGATCGCCCGACGCTGCCGTTCGAGCGCTCCGTGTTGAAGCGTATCCCGCTGGCCCAGCGCGCCGTTCGCGGCGGATGGTATGCGGCGATCGAGGCGTTCGGCCTGATTTCCCTGGTGGATAAGCGTTTCCGGCATCCCTACGAGGCGCTGGGCAAGATGCAGCTGCTGCGCCAGGTGCGCGACTCGGCGCTCCGCAAGACACTCACACCGGACTATGTGATCGGCTGCAAGCGGGCCATCTTCTCCGATGCCTACCTGCCGTCGCTCGACCGGCCCAATGTCGAGGTCGTCACCCAGGGGATCGCCGAGGTGCGACCGCGGTCGATCGTCTTGCGCGACGGCACGGAGCATCCGGTGGACACGATCATCCACGGCACCGGATTCACTCCCATCCCCACGGCCTACGAGCGCTACATCGGCAGCGATGGACTGTCGGTTGCCGAGCTGTACGACAAACGGCCACAAAGCTATCTGGGCGTCGCGGTATCGGGCTTCCCCAACTACTTCATGACGCTGGGACCGTTCGGCGCGGCTGGAAATCAATCGGCGATCTACATGATCGAGTCGCAGATCAACTATATCGTCGACGCCCTGAAGATGGTGCGCCGCAACGGCGCTCGCCGCGTCGAGGTGCGGCCGCAGGTGCAGGAGGAATTCCTCGACGAGATGGCCCGGCGCAGCTCGACCAGCGTCTGGCTCACCGGCGGCTGCCGGAGCTACTACACCACGCCCGACGGCCTCAACGCCGGGCTGTATCCGAATTGGAGCTTCGAATACCGCCGTCGCACAAGTCGGTTCGATACGAGATCATACGAGGTGGTGCGATGAACAGTCACTCGGCACTCAACCCGCTCGCCGCGCTGACGGGCCTCGCGCGGGCTCTCGGGGCGCCTGCGGAACCACGCTGTCCCGTGGAGGGCAAGGTCGTCGCCGTGACCGGCGCGGGCCAGGGCATCGGCCGTGAGCTCGCCGTCATGCTGTATCGCCGTGGTGCGTCGGTCGCGCTCATCGACATCGACAAGGACAACGCGGCCGCCCTCGCCGACCGGCTCGGCGTGCGCGCCGCCGCGTTCGCCGCCGACGTTTCCGACCGGGACGCGATGCGGAACATCATCGGCCTCATCGCCAACGATTTCGGCCGCCTGGATGTGGTCGTGGCGAATGCGGGCGTAGTGCCTCCGCCGGCGACCCTGCGGACGATGAACCCCAGCGACTTCGACCGGGTTCTCGACATCAACCTCACCGGCGTCTTCAATACCGTGCACCCGGCGCTGGACCACGTGATCGCCGCGGAGGGCCACGTCGTGGTCGTATCGTCCTGCGCCGCATTCGCGCCCGGCATGACCGGATCGCCGTACATGATCAGCAAGGCCGCCGTCGAACAGCTCGGCCGAGCCTTGCGCGTCGAACTCGCCGCCGTCGGCGCCACCGCCGGCATCGCCTACTTCGGCGTGGTCGACACCGATATGACCCGTGACACCCTCGACCGTGACATCCTCGGCCGGGCGCTCGGCGACATGCTGCCGTGGCCGCTCAACGTCCGCATCACCGCGAACCAGGCGGCCGAGGTGATCGCCGACGGCATCGAACGCAGGGCCGCCCGCACCGTCGCCCCCAGCGGCTGGGAGGCATACGCACTGCTACGCGGGGCCGTCAACGTCGTTCTGGACAACCGGCTGGCCCGGGATCCGCGGGTGCACGAGCTGGTGCGGAAGGTCGAACAGCGGGTGCGGGGGTGAGGATCATGACCACCACTCGGTTCGAAACACTCTGTGCGGCTTTTCAACACAATGCCTCCCAGCAGCCGGATTCGGTCGCCCTGCGCACGCCCGGCGACGCCGCCACGCTCACCTGGCGCGAGTACGCCCGGCAGGTGCGCGATGTCGCCAACGGCCTGGCGGCGCTCGGTGTGCGGAGCGGCGACACCGTGGCATTGATGATGTCCAACCGCATCGAGTTCTATCCGCTGGAGGTCGGGGCCATGCACCTCGGGGCCACCTCGTTCTCGATCTACAACACGTTGCCCGCGGAGCAGATCGCACACGTACTCACCAATTCCGGTGCGCGCGTCGTGATCTGCGAGCCGCAGTACGTCGATCGGCTGCGTGCCGCCGGGGTCGAGCCGGATCACATCGTCTGCGTGGACGAGGCACCGTCCGGCACCCTCTCGGTCGCGGAGCTGATCGCTTCCGGTACAGCCGGTTTCGACTTCGAGGCCGTATGGCGTGCGGTCGGCCCCGACGACGTGGCGACCTTGATCTACACGTCCGGCACCACCGGCGCACCGAAGGGTGTCGAAACCACCCACGCCAACCTGCTTTTCGAGTGCTATGCCGTCGAAGAGGTGCTGGGGATCCGCTTCGGCGACACCATCACCTCCTACATGCCCTCCGCTCATATCGCCGACCGCTTGACGGCGCTGTACTTCCAGCTGGCCTTCGGAACTCAGGTGACCTGCGTCGACGACCCGAGCCGTATCGGCCCCGCCCTGGCCGATCTGCATCCGACGATCTGGGGTGCGGTCCCGCGGGTCTGGGAGAAGCTCCGCACGGCTATCGGTGCCGCCGTCGCGGCCGAACCCGAGGAGGCTCGCAACGGCATCGAATGGGCGCTCGGCGTGGCCACCCGCCGTGCCGACTACCAGCTCTCGGGACAGGCGATTCCCGATGACCTGCAAGCCGAGTGGTCTCGTGCCGACGAACTGGTGTTGTCCGGCCTGCGCGCCGAGCTGGGCCTGGACCGAGTCCGCTGGGCCCTGTCCGGCGCCGCCCCGATCCCCCGCGACACCCTGGCCTTCTTCGCCGGCCTCGGCATCCCCATCACCGAAATCTGGGGCATGTCCGAGCTCACCTGCCTCTGCACCGTCAGCCACCCGGCACAGGCCAGGCTGGGCACCACGGGAATGTTGCTCCCGGGGATGTCCGCGCGGTTCGCCGAGGACGGTGAACTACTCGTCCGCGGCCCGCTGGTCATGAAGGGTTACCGCGGCGAGCCGGAGAAGACCGCCGAGGCCGTCGACACCGACGGCTGGCTGCGCACCGGCGACGTGGTCACCCGCGACGAGGACGGCTACTTCACCGTCGTCGACCGCAAGAAGGAACTCCTCATCAACGCGTCGGGCAAGAACATGTCGCCGTCGCACATCGAGAACACGCTGGAGACCGAATGCGCACTCATCGGCGCCCTCTCGGTCATCGGCGACGGGCGACCGTACAACACGGCGCTCGTGGTGCTCGATACGGAGACCGCCAAAGCCTATGCGGCCCAACACCAGTTGCCCGAATCGGCCGCCGCGCTCGCCGCCGATGGATCAGTCATCGAGCAGATCGCAGCCGGGATCGGCTCGGGTAATGCGAAATTGGCCCGTGTGGAACAGGTCAAACGGTTCCGGATACTGCCCGTCTTCTGGGAGCCCGGCGGCGACGAGATCACAGTGACGATGAAGTTGAAGCGGAGAGTCATCGCCGATAAATACGCCGAGGAGATCGAACAGCTCTACGGGACGGCACCGCGAACCGCTGTGCACGAACCGATCCGAGAGACCGACTGAGCGAGTCCGAAAACGGGTCGACCTGCCACGACCGCGCTAGAGGTTGCGCACCTGTCGACGGCAAGGTAACAACATCCGGATGCGCCCGAGGTGATCCTGACTCAACCGGCGGCGCCGCTCGAACTCGAAACAACCCCGACAGGAAACTCGTTGTCCCCCATCCGCACTATCCTCGCTGTAGCCACCGTCGGGGTCGGCCTCCTCACCGCTTGCAGCAACACCGTCGCTCCCCGGGCCCTCCCTGCGGACCCGACCGGTTCGATCGTTCCCGAATCCGCATCGACACCGGAACCCACGGCCCCGCCTCCCACGCTCGATGCCCCGGTGGACACCAACGCCGCCGCAGCCGGACCGCCGCCACCGGCAGAGCCCCCACCGCCGGCCGAGTCCCCTGCACCGGCCGAGCCGCCGACGGCCGCCCCGCCGCCCTCTGCGACAACGCCGCCCGCGCACACCAAGCCGGCCCCGACCTCGGCATCGAAGGTCTATTACAAGTCCTGCAAAGACGCCAAAGCCGCAGGCGCGGCACCGTTGCGCAAGGGCGACCCGGGCTACCGGGCAGGTCTCGACGGTGACAATGACGGGGTTGCCTGCGAGAAGTGATTCGCGCGGCACATCCGCACGACCTGCTCGTCCGTACCGTTACTATCGGAATCCGTGTCACCGGTCGAACAGCAGCAGGACGAACGCGATGCCCGCTGGTCGACCTATCCGAACTCACGCACCGTACTGGCGGTGGTACACAACATCACCGCGGCAACGAGATTGTTCGATGTTCTCGGAGTCCTCGCGAGCGATCCACGAATCCGAATCGAGTTCTCCCGCACCGGATCCTCCGCCTTCGACGCCGACACCAGCGGCTTCCTGGAGGCTCGGGGAGCACGCGAAACACCCTGGCGGACCGCGCTGACCCAATCCTTCGACCTGGCCGTCGCCGCCAGCTACGGCGGCGAATTACACCGTATCCAAGCACCTTTGGCCGTGGTTCCGCACGGAATGGGATATAATAAATTCCTCGCCGCAAATCGCAAATCGCAAATCGCAAATCACGTTGAAAGTCCCGTTTTCGGGTTGTCCGAAGAGTGGTTGATGTACGACGGCCGGGTCGTACCGTCGCTCATCGTTCTCTCGCATTCCGAACAGCGCGACCGCCTACTGCGCTCATGCCCGGAGGCGGACCCGAAAGCGCTGGTCGCAGGCGACATCTGCTTCGACCGCCTGCATGCGAGCACTCCCCTGCGCGCCACCTACCGACGCGCATTCGATGTGCGGCCACAGCAGAAACTGATTGTCATATCCTCCACTTGGGGCCGTGACTCACTACTCGCCGTGCACCCCGAACTACCGCGAACCCTGGCCGCCGCACTCCCGGCCGACGACTATCGGGTAACCCTGGCAGTGCATCCGAACGTCCCGGCGCACCATTCGCGCTGGCAGCTGTCGGAGTACCTGTCCGGCGCGGCTCGCGCAGGGGTGCACATCCCGGACACGGTCGACGACTGGCGCACCGCCCTCGTCGCCGCCGATCTCGTCGTGGGAGACCACGGGTCCGTCTCGTTCTACGGCGCGGCACTCGGCCTTCCGCTCCTGCTGGCCACCGCACCCACCCACACCGTCGACCCCGGCTCCCCGATCGCGCAACTCCTCACGGCGGCACCACGATTCGACGAATCCGCCGATCCCACGCACCAGATTCGGAGCACGATCGCCGATCATGTCGCGGACCGATACGCCGAGATCACCACACTGACCACCTCCGAACCCGGATGCGGCGCGGCCGTGCTCCGCACGGCCCTGTACGAGCTACTCGACCTCGCCGAACCCACCGAACCGGCCGAACTCGATGCACTGCCACTGCCGCGCCGGCCCATCACCGGTCCGGATTCCCATGTCGTGCAGGTGGTTACCGGTTCGGACCGCACCGCCACGATCACGCGCTACCCGGCGGAGTCCTTGCGCGCCGGCACCTCGCCCCGCCCCGGAACACATCTGGCCGCCGGTGTCCGCGAGCCGCGCGTGCGATGGCTGCAACTCGCCGACCTCGTCATCGGCGGTGCGGGAAACGACACCGAACGGTGGATCACCGACACACTCACGCGGATGCCGGGATGCGCCTGGGCGACCGCTCCGGAATCACCCGGACGCTGGCTGCTCGGCGACGGCGAGCACCTGCTGCGAGTCGACGGATCCGACCATGCCTGCCGGTTGTTCGCCTCACTCGCTTACCATCTCGTCGCCCGCGGCGGAACGGTGCCGGACCTGGCCGGCCGCTGGACGATGCACTGCGGCGGAGAAGCCCTGTCCGTCACGGCGATCGAGACGACAGAGCGGAAGGCGACCCGCTCATCCGCCGGCAAGCCGTGACTCGACCTCCGCGACAGCGTCGGGGAAACACAGATCCCGATAGATTGCGAGAGCGGCGCCGTACCGCTCGGGCTCGGACTCACCAGCGGCCCGGGCACAATCACCCAGGGCCACAAGTATTTCCGCTTCGTCGAACCGCCTGCGACGACCTCGCATCACCGCCAGCGCATCGAGCAGCGGCTGCCGCGCTTCGTGCGGCCTGCCCGCATCGACAAGCTTGCGCCCGCGCCACATCCACACCTTCGCACGGTTCTCGGTCTCATCCGACACCAGCGAATCGAAGATCTCCTCGGCCTCGCCCAGCAGCGTCAGCGCCCGATCGGGTTCCTCGGCCTTCGCCAGATGCAGTGCCGCCAAGGCGATTCGGCGCGCGTCACCGATATCGGTGGCTATCCGGTGGTTGCTCCGCAGGGCATCTCGCGCCGCATCGGTCTGCCCGGCCGTGATGTAGGCGAGTCCGAGACCTTCCAAGCTCGACGCCTCCAACTGCACGGACGCGGCCGATCTCGGCAGTTCCCGGGCCAGCCGCATGGCCTCACCGAAAGCCGCTGCCGCAGCATCGAGTTCACGTAGCCAGTAGTGCCGGAAACCCAGTTGCATCTGTAGCAGGCTCTCCACCGCACGATTACCGGACCGCCGTGCCGAGGCCACTCCGTGTTCGTGGATCACCTGCATGGCATCCAGATTCTTGTCCTTCTCGTGGAACGACCACAGCAACACGCACCAGCGGGCAACCGTGTCGTCTCGCCCGCTCGCGTACGCGTAGTCGGCCGCCGCCGCGATGTTCGCCATGTGACTGCGCAGCCAGCGGCGGGCCTCGTCGGCGTCGCGGAATTCCGCTGTGCCCGTGGTGGGGAAGGACGCCCGCAGCACCAGCGCTCGCCAGGGCCGGGCCGGCGCCAGGAGTACATCGGCGGCGCCGATGCTCTCGTCGTAATAGCGGAGCAGACCGGTTTCGGCCTCGGCACGCACGTCATCGGGGTCTTGCTCGACCGACCGGGCGTGCACGCGCACCAGCTCCGCCACGTGGTAGCCGCCGTCCCACTCCGAGACCAGGTGCAGATCGGCGAGTTCCTGCAGGGCCCATGTTATTTCGGCCTCCGGAACGCGCAGGGCCCGGGAGAATGCGGCCGGATGGACATGACCGCCGTGCGCGCGCAGACCGAACGCCCGATAACACCGCGCGGGCAGCTCGTCCAGCGACCGGTACGCGGTATCGAACACCTTCGACAGCACCTGACGCGACCGCCACCGCTCGTCCCCGAGCCGGTCCGCCAAGCCACCGATAGACCGGCCGCGCTGCTGCCGCAGCATGCCACCGACGATGCACAGCGCACCGGGGAGGTTGTCGCACAAGGAGACCAGGCGATCGACCGCTTCCGGTTCCGCATCGGCCCGATCCGCGCCGACGATGCCGACCAGCAACTCGCGCGCCGCCGCGGCGTCGAGTCGCTCCAGCTCGAACACCTCCACTCCCCCTCCGCTGAGATCCGTTGCGGGAGAACGCTCGGTCACCAGCACCAGCGATTCCCCGTCGGCCGGCCGCAGTACCCGCACCTGGCGCTCGGTCGTGGCACCGTCGATGACGACGAGCAGCCGCAGTCCGGCCGTGCGAGCCAGATACCGGTTCCACCGCGCGTCGGCACGGTCGGGAATCTCCTCCCGCCGATCACCGAGCGCCAGCAGACCCTCCAGGAGCTTGTCCGACTCGGAGACGGCGTCGTCCAGCGTGTCGGACAGCCGATAGAACAACTGCCCGTCGGGATAGCTCGCACCCAGCAGATGCATCAATTCCGTTGCGGTCGCCGTCTTCCCGACCTTCGGTAACCCCTTGAACACGACCGTCACGTTCCCGGTGCTCGACGCGGCCAGCCCACGCACGGCCCGCAGCACCTGCTCCCGATCGACATGATTGCTGTTGCGCGGCGGAATTCGCATAACCCCTGCACTCGTCACGGCGGCACCTCCCCATCGCTGAGCGCAGCCTACCGGGAGGCAGCGCCGTCACGCGCGCGTACGCGCGAGGAAATCCGTGCGCTATGCCTTGAAATAGACGAGCTGATGACTGGTCGCGAGCAGAGTTCCCGCACCGGTCCACAGCTGGGCCGCCTGGTCGGCGAAGCCCGCGCCGAAATGCTGGGAGCGCGCGGTGGCCAGCACGGGCTCGTCACCTTGCTCGACGACGGTGGCGGCGTCGGCATGGAAGTAGATGCTCAGCGAGACGGTTCCCGCGGGGACCACACGGCCGAGCCGGAGCATGATCCGGGGAACGAAGACGTCGCTGATCGCCGTGAGCGAGAAGTGATCCAGCGAGCGCGGCGGGGCGTCACGCACCCAGAGCGTGGTCGTCGAGTCGTTCGCCGGTCCGCTCGGTGCGACATCGAAACTTCCGGCGGTGAAACGCATCTCGTAGTTGCGCATCCACGGGATGAACTCGGGGGTTTCCTGCGGCGCGATCGTCCGAGCCTCCGGAGCCCGCGGCGGCGCGATCTCGGTGGCGGCGAAGGTGTCGCGGCGGGTGCCGAAAACCGCTGTGGCGGTTGTCTTCACCACTCCGTCCTGCGTCATCGTCACGATCCAATGCTGGGTGGAGCGATTGGTCTGCGCCGGATCGGCCGTGATGACGAACGGCCCGTCGCCGATCGGCGACGCGTAGTTGACGGTGAGGGACAACGGCTCTCCGAGCCGCTGCGGATGCCGGGAGACCGCCCGCAGCAGCGTCGCCGCGGTGACGCCGCCGAACGGACCGACCATGTTCGCGTAATCCTGGCTCGTCTGCCCACCGAATGTCCCGTCGGGTTCGGGGGTGAGATGGACGGCCTGATCGAACGGGTGAGAAACAGTAGCGGTCACCTGGGCTCCTCGGACGGCAATCGACGGTGCGTCACTCGACGGTGGTCCGCGGCAGCAGACCAAGGGTCAGACGGGTCACGGTATCGTTCAGCAGATCGTCGATATCGTCAGGACCGACCATCCCGGATGTCACGAAGCCGACCAGGCCTTGCAGCGCAACGGCGATCGTCCGCCCGAGGCGCATGGGATCGCCCTCGACGACCTCGCCGCGAGCCTGCCCCTCGGCGGTCAGCCGCACCGGAACCGCGAACGCGCCCGCCACGGCCGCGGCCATGTCCGCGCCCGTGGCCGGGCTGTGTTTGCGGGCGAACATCAAGGTCAGCAGTGCCGAATTGTCGAGGGCGAAATCCAGATAGGCGCGCGCCAGCACCCGGAACCGCTCCTCGAACGGACGCCCCTCGGCCTCGACGGCGGCCGCACCGAAGGCGTTGCCGAGTCGTTGAAATCCCACGAGGGCCAACGCATCCAGCAATGCCTGCTTGTCCGGGAAATGACGGCTGGGCGCATTGTGGGTAACGCCCACCTCGCGCGCGAGACGGCGCAGCGAGAGCCGCTCCACGCCGTCCGCACGCAATGCCTGCTCCGCACGGCCGAGCAGTTGCTCCCGCAGATCACCGTGATGGTAGGGACGATCGGCACACATAGCGGTTATCAGCCTAGCATCGATGTTGACATTGACCACTTTGTGGACAATGCCTACATTGGACATGCCCATCCGCGCCGGAAATAGCGAGGACAGTCATGACCGACCTCTACCATCGCGTGTTGAACACCCACCAATGGATCTATGAGCGAACGAGCGGACTGCTGGGGCACCGCCTGCTACTCGGCACCCCAACTCTGTTGTTGCACACCATCGGTCGCAAGTCGGGCCGCCCCCGAACCGCCGCCCTGATCTACGCCCGGGACGACCGGGCATATCTGGTAGTCGCCTCCGCCGGCGGATCGCCCACACCCCCCGACTGGCTCGCCAACCTCAAAGCCGAGCCCGACTGCGAAATTCGGATCGGCACCCGCAAGAAGCGGGTCCACGCCCGCGTCACCCTGCCTTCCGACCCGGATTTCGCCCGCCGCTGGTCGCTCCTCGACGCCGCGAACCGAGGCCGGTACACCGGCTACCAGAAAAAGACACAGCGCACGATCCCGATCGTGGAGCTGCAACCGGCTTGACATTCTCGTGAAGCCGGCAATGAGCTTCAGGGATCGTCGTGGACTCACCGCTGCCTGCACCGCCCCCTCAGAAGAGCCCGCACCGCTGGGGTCAGCACTATCCCACCACGCGGTAGCCTCTCGGGCGATGAACGATGACCAGCTCGGCGAATTCGCCGCAGCCCTGCCCGGCAAGAGCCCGGAAGAACTGAGGGCGCTGCTCGGACACATCTTCGCCGTCGGGCGCGAGGAGGCCGAGGAGTTTCCCGTCCCGTCCCGGCGCACGCCTCGGCGAAGTGAGACGGTCACCTACCGCGTGCGCGTCGACCTCACCGACACCAAGCCTCCGCTGTGGCGACGCCTGGAGATCTCGTCGGACCTGTTCCTCGACGAACTGCACGAGATCCTCCAGATCGCATTCGGCTGGACCGACAGCCATCTGCACCAGTTCGGCAGCGGGCCAAGGTATTACGACCTCATGACCGAGTACTACCTGTGCCCCTATATGGCCGAGGAGGGCGACCGGCCAGGCATCCCCGAGCAGCAGGTCCGGCTGGACGAGGTGCTACGGAACAAGAGCGACACGCTGTTCTATTGCTACGACTTCGGCGACGACTGGCTGCACGCGATCACCCTCGAGGAGGTGCTACCCGACCGGCCCGGTGCGCCGGCCGCTGTGTGCATCAAGGGCCGGCTTCCAGGGCCGCCCGAGGATTGCGGAGGCGTTCCGGGATACGAACTACTCGCCGCCGCAACCGATCCCGAGCACCGTGACCACGACGCCGCTCGACTCGAGTTCATCGAAATATACGGAGCCGAGCCACCGCGAGACCTGCTCACGCCATTCGACCCGGACGACATCAACCAGGCTCTCGCCTCATTCGTGCGGCGGGAAACCACAGACCAGGTCGCGGAGAAACTACCGCCCGCCCTCGCGGACCTCCTCCGCACAGCCCACGGCATGCTCCGGCGCCACCTGCTGGTGCTGATCGATCGAGCCCGCCTCGACACTCCGGTGCCGATCGACACGAAAACAGCCGCCGCCATGGTGAGCCCATACTCCCATCTGCTCGAAATCATCGGCGACGGCGTCAAACTCACGAAGGCCGGCTTCCTACCACCGGCCATCGTCGAGGAGATCTTCACCCGGCTGCACATGGGCGACGAATGGATCGGCAAGGGCAACCGTGAGGACCTCACCCCACCCGTCCACGACCTGCGAACATCGGCAGTCACCCTGGGCCTGCTGCGCAAATACCAGGGCCGCCTCCGGACCACCGCCAAAGCCCGTGCGTTGCAAGGCGATCCACTCGCCCTGTGGCACCACATCACCGAACGATTCCCGGCCACGCTGAAGAAACACCACCAACAACACGGCACCCTGCTCTACCTCATCGCCCTCGCCGCCGGCGAAACAGACGACATCACCCAATTCGTCGGCGAGGTCATGCCGGCGATCGGGTGGCAGATCGACGGCGGCAGAATGGATCCGGCGGTCCACGACGCAGTTCGCCCGGTGACCGACATCCTGGATCGGATGGGACTGCTGCGGTGGGAGGGGTCGTGGCCGGGGAAGTATCGGCGGGCGACGGAGAAGGCCACCGTGTTCTCCCGGGCGGTGCTGGCGGCGTTACCGAAAGAGTGAGGTCGGCCTGCCCGTGCCGAGGCTCGCGTTGCCCACCGCGCGATGTGGCCATCGGACCTGGTGACACGGTGTCCGATTTGTTCAAGACCCGCTCCGCCGGCCGTGCGATCGTTGCACCCATGGATGTCGATCTGGCGCGTGCCGCATCGTTTCTCGCCGGCCACGGCCGGCAGCTCGACCGGCGCCGATTCGAGTTGGCTGTGGGGAAGGCGGGACCGGACGCCGTACTCGCCGCACTGGACGGCTACCGCAATGACGACGGCGGTTACGGCTGGGGATTGGAGCCCGACCTGCGCGCGCCGGAAAGTCAGCCCGGTGGCGCGCTGCACGCCTTCGAGGTTTTCGAAGACATCGCGCCGGCCACCACGGTACGCGCGGTCGAATTGTGCGACTGGCTGAACTCGGTGACGCTCCCCGACGGCGGCCTGCCGTTCGCGCTGCCGATGGCCGACGCCAGCGCCTGCGCGCCCTTCTGGGCCAACGCCGAGCCCACTGTCTCGACATTGCAGAGCACCGCCTTCGCCGCGGGCGCCGCCCTGCGGGTCGCCGCGCACGACCCAGCCGTCGCGGCGCACCCCTGGCCGGCGCGCGCCGGCAAGTACTGCCTCGACGCGATCAGCGCATTGGACTCGGCACCACACGCGATCGCGCTCTCGTTCGCGGTCCGCTTTCTGGACGCCGCGTACGAGCGGTACCCGGAGGCACCCCGCCTGCTGGCGCGGCTCGCCCGGTTCGTGCCCGATGACGGACTCGTCCCTGTTCAGGGCGGCCGTGCGGGAGAGACGATGCGTGCCCTCAATTTCGCCTCGGTCCCCGGCAGCCCGGCAAGCACACTGCTACGCGCCGGCGTGATCGAAGCCGAACTGGACGAGCTGGCCGCACAACAACAGGACGACGGTGGCTGGACCGTAGACTTCGACAGCTATTCTCCGGCCGCCGCACTGGAATGGCGCGGCTACATAACGGTGGGCACCATACTGACGCTGAAACGCGCCGGACGGCTACAGCTCTCACCACACTGACCCGATAGTCGGCGTCCAGCCAGCTCCTGATGGCACTGGACGCTGCGCGTAAAATTGGATAGCACCGCGGTCGCGGAAAACACCAGAGCAGACATCCTCGAGGAGATCTTCACCCGACTGCGCATGGGCGACGAAGAAACGCCACCAACAACACGGCACTCTGCTCTACCTCATCGCCCCTCGACTTTCGCGGTTTCTGACGAACGGGTGTTCGATGGCGTGCCACGCGCTCCGTCCACCGTTCGGACTACTCCACGGCTCCGAGGTCGGAAGTGAGCTTGGCTGAATCGAACCCGCCGCTGGCGGGGGCGGTGTCAAAATCACCGGCCGCCTTTCCTGTTCGAATCGGAACTGTCAGTTGGCCAGGATGTCGTCGATCAGGGCGTACAGTCCCCAGATCGACAGTGCGGCCATGAGCAGGTATTCGCGCCAGGCGAACGCCGGGCGTGCCTGAATAGCCCACGACATCAGCTTGACCGGCGGGTATGGGCTTTCCGGGAGCTTGTCGGGCGCCAGCGGGTGGATGAAGCGGTGGAAGTAGATCTGTATCAAGCTCATTCCGACGAACAGGCCGGTGAGGAAGCTCAGTGCGTCCATGCCCGTCGCGAACAGCAACACGACGAGGATTACCTGTACCAGCAAGGTGATGTCGTCGTAGATGGCGATGACCCGGTGGTTCTGGCTGTAGTTGCGCTCCATCGCCCGGATCCGCTTGTCGTAGGGCAGCAGGAAGTGCACGGCGAATCTCACCAGCGACTGTACGCAGTACAGGATCAGCAGAACGATGAGTGCGATTTTCATATCGAGTCTTTCTTATCTGAATTCGGATCGAACCAGGCGTGCAGGATCGATGGCTCCACCAAGGTGATCGCCCCTGATGGAACCCCCAGCATCCGTTCGATCGCAGCGGTATACGAGGTGACGGTTCGGTCGATTGTGTCCAGGGTTATCTGCGCGGACTCGGAGTTCACCGGCTCGGAGGCGAGGAACAGCTCGGCCAGCCGCCCGTTCAGGTCGTGGATCAGATCCACCAGAACGCGGCCGAAGTTGCCGGGGACGGGCACAGTGAACACGCCCTCGCCGACACCTTGTTCGATGACCTGCCCGAACAGCGGCGCCAACCGCTCTGTGGTGATTGCACGGGTTCGCTGCCGCAACAGAGCATTATGATCGGATTGCCACACCTCGAGTAGTGCAACCAACCCGGTGCGATGCCCGGTCTTCCAGCCCGCGAGTGCCGCGAACATTCGGCCGAGCTTGGCGAGCGGATCGCGGCCCTCCGCGTGAGTTTCCGGCTCGAGCTGGGCTCGTATCGTCTCCGCGGTCCGCTCCACGACCCCGGCCAGCAGAGCCTGCTTCGAGCCGAAGTAGTGGTACAGCGCGCCCCGGGAGATACCCAGGTCGCCGAGCACGTCCTGGATGCTCATCTGGGCATAGCCCTTGGCGATGAGCAAACGCTGTGCGGCGTCGAGGATCTCGCCGCGCCGCACTGCGTAGGCCGCCGGATCCACCGTTCGGGCCACTCCAACTCCCTCCGCAATTAATAAACCGTTGAACGGTCTAATAATAGACTGGCAACGGTTCTGCGGGCAAGGCACATCTGTGGCCACTGGTCCGGCTGGGCCGTTCGGTGTGTGGCGAGGAAGGTGCGCACCGCGTGCTCGGCGTAGCGGTCGAGTTCTGCTGCGGGTGGGGTGTCGTCGATACCGAGGAGCATGGCGCGTTCGAGCGGTTCGGCCATCAGCAGCCAGTTGAACTGGGTTGCCGCCAGGTGTGGATCGTCGATCTGGAGTGCACCGTCGGTGGCGAGCTTGTCGAACATGGCCGCCAGCGAATTAGAACACCTCTTCGACCGTCACGTAGTCCTCGCCCCCGGTGTTCGACTGGTTCCCTACCGCCATGGGTCGGGGTTCTACGCACTACCTGCACAGAACGGTCCGAGCCAGTCACCGGGCGCGTACACGCCGGAACGGTCCGGCTACCGCTGCGTCCATGCAGGTGATCATCAGTGTGCCGGAGTGCGCGAAAGGTGCCTTGCACGCGCCGGCGGTGACCGGCGGCGCAGGACTCATTCGGGCGTTCTGGCGTACCCCCTATCGGATCATCCGTTCGGGGCGCATGCTGATTCTGTAGCTGCCGTAGTACCCGTGGTGGTCGGTGCTGATCATCGCACCCGATGTCGGCGCCGTCCGAGCGGTGTCGACCACATCAGACCCCTGCGCGAATGAAATCCAGTGGCGGCGATATTCGCCGCCGATTGAGGCGGATTCTATGAATGCCGCACGAAACGAACTGCTCGATAACGCCGAGCACGAAAAGTTGCAATGCCTGCGCCGGGAGTCGGCGGATCCGCGTGGCGACGGTGTTACCGCATACCGGACCAGGAGCGAACGGGCGCGACACGGGAAGGCTGCGCGCCGCGACCTTCCGCTCGCCGCGCTCGCGCAGCACGACAGCACCGCGACACGCGATCCCGTCGGCCTGCTCGAGCGTCAGGCCGGCGATCGGGTCGCGGAGCTCGTCCCGATCCGCTACGGCCGCATGGCGGCCTCGGCGTTCTCCTTCTATCGAGGCGCGGCCGCGGTCATGACCGACGACCTGTCCCACACGCCTGCCACCGGCCTGCGCACCCAGCTGTGCGGGGACGCCCACCTGAGCAACTTCGGGCTCTTCGCCACTCCCGAACGCAGGCTCGCATTCGACGTCGACGACTTCGACGAAACGTATCCCGGACCGTTCGAATGGGATGTCAAGCGACTGGCCGCGAGCCTGGCGATCGCGGCGGCCGCGAACGGATTCACCGGCAAACAATGCAACAGGGTGGTGCGGGCCTGCGCCGCCGAATACCGCGAGACCATGACCGGGCAGGCGCAACGGGGGAATCTGGCGGTCTGGTATTCCCGCATCGACGCCGCGGCCGAACTCGAAGCCCTTCGCACCCAACTCGATTCAGCACAGCGCAAACGGACCCGCTCGGCATTGCAGAAGGCGCGGCGCCGCGACAGCATCCAAGCCTTGTCGAAGCTGACCAGGGTCGTGGACGGTACGAGACGTATCGTCAGCGATCCGCCACTGATAGTCCCGATCGAAGAGTTGTACACCGAAACCGATGGGGAATCGCTGTATCGAGACCTGCACCAGCGACTCGACGCATACACCCGCACACTGCAACGAGATCGGCGCCTCCTGATCGAGCAGTATCGGCTGGTCCAGTTCGCGCGCAAAGTGGTCGGTGTCGGCAGCGTCGGAACCCGCACATGGATCGCCCTGCTACTCGGGGCCGACGACGGTGACCCACTGTTTCTCCAGGTCAAAGAGGCAAGCAGGTCGGTCCTCGCGGATTACGTCGAAGGCCCGCCGTTCACGACCGAAGGCGAACGGGTGGTCACCGGGCAGCAACTGATGCAATCCGCCAGCGACATCTTCCTGGGCTGGACTCGCAACCCGGGCCCCGACGGCGTGGAGCGCGACTTCTATATACGTCAGCTCCGTGACGGCAAAGGTTCGGCGGTGATCGAGACGATGGCGCCCGACTTCATGACGTTGTACGGGCGACTGTGCGGCCGAGTCCTCGCCTTCGCCCACGCCCGGTCCGGGGACCGGATCGCGATTGCCGCCTACCTCGGGACCGGCACCGAATTCGATTACGCCCTGACCGAATTCGCGGCAACCTACGCCGAACAGAACGACCGCGACCATGCGGAGCTGACCAAGGCGATCGATCGGCACCGCATCACCGCGCACACGGGAATCTGACCCACGGCGCCCCAGCAACGAGACCGCGAAAGGGGTTCTTCCGCAGCAAGATACGAGGAGTCGACTCATGGCAACGGACCGAAAGCCAACCGCGGCAACAGGCTCCGGCCTGGTGCTCACCGTGCTGGCGTCCAGCCAGTTCCTGATGACACTGGACGCCTCCGTGATGAACGTATCCCTGGCCACCGTGGCCGCGGACCTCGGCACCACGATCACCGGCATCCAGACGGCCGTCACCTTGTACACGCTCGTGATGGCGACCCTGATGATCACCGGCGGCAAAATAGGGACGATCCTGGGCCGGCGCCGGGCATTCGCAGTCGGCCTCGGCATCTACGGACTGGGCTCGTTCGTCACCACCGTGGCGCCGAACCTGACGGTGCTGCTGATCGGCTGGTCTCTGCTCGAGGGAATCGGCGCCGCGTTGATCATGCCCGCGATCGTCGCCCTGGTCGCCGCGAACTTCCCGCCCGAACGACGTTCGGCCGCTTACGGTCTGGTGGCCGCGGCCGGGGCGGCGGCGATCGCGGCGGGCCCGCTCATCGGCGGCGCCGTGACCACGTTCGCCTCGTGGCGGTACGTCTTCCTCGGCGAGGTCGTCCTCGTGGTGATCATTCTGCTGATGCTCCGCCGGATCAAGGACGTCGCACCCGCGAAGGTACATCTCGACCTGGCCGGCTCGGCCCTGTCGGTGCTGAGCCTGGGCATGCTCGTCTTCGGTGTGCTGCGGTCGAGCGAGTGGGGCTGGATCCAGGCCAAGCCCGGCGGAACGGAGATCCTCGGACTGTCCCCGGTGGTATGGCTGCTGCTCGGCGGCTCGGTGCTGCTGTACGTCTTCCTACGGTGGCAAACCCATCTGGCCGACCGCGGCGGCGAACCGCTGATCGACCCCCGGCTGCTGCGGAATCGGCAGCTCACCGGCGGACTCAGCATGTTCTTCGCCCAATTCACGGTGCAGGCCGGAGTGTTCTTCGCCGTCCCCCTGTTCCTGTCGGTGGTGCTCGAACTCAACGCGCTACAGACCGGGCTCCGAATTCTCCCCCTGTCCTTGGCGCTGCTGGTAGCCGCGGGCGGAATCCCCAAACTCTGGCCGCACGCGAGCCCCCGCCGCGTCGTCCGGTTGGGCCTGATGTCGATGATCGCCGGCATCCTGTTCCTCGTGGCGGGCATGGATCCCGGCGCCAATGCCGCCGTCGTCGCCGTCCCCATGGTGCTGCTGGGCCTCGGATTGGGCGCTCTGGCAGCACAACTCGGCGCCGTCACCGTGTCGGCCGTGACCGATTCGCAGAGCGCCGAGGTCGGCGGACTACAGAACACGGCCACCAATCTCGGCGCCTCCCTGGGGACGGCATTGATCGGATCGGTACTCATCGCAACCCTGAGCGCCTCGATCGTCGCCGGAATCCAAGCCGACCCCGCCGTACCACCGTCGGTGAAAGAACAGGCCACCACCGAACTGGCCACCGGCGTCCCGTTCCTGTCCGATACGGAACTGCGCACAAAACTGGAGAGCGCCGCGGTCCCCGAAGACACCAGTGCGAACATCCTCGAGGTCAACTCCACCGCACGCCTCGACGCATTGCGAGTCGCGTTCTCCCTCGCCGCATTTCTCGCCGTCGGAGCATTGTTCTTCACCGGGCGGATACCCCGGCAACCCGTGGGTGCACCCGACCGGAACGACATCGACGCCACCCCGGCCTCGGACAATCCCGAGTAGATCCGCGAGCCACCGGCGATGCCGGATCGGGGACCTTCTGCTCTGGTACACGAGAGTCCTTCGCACTACCTTGAATTCGTGTAGTCGAGGCTGGAGGCACGACTCATAGGAGGACACGCGATCCGCAAGCCGCGTGCGACAGCCTCAGTGCCGTACGAACTCGCGCTTCATGAACGCCTGACCGGACGGCCTCTATCCCGCGGCCACGGCCGCAGCGGCACCCACCGCGACCTGCCTCCGAGCAGGCCACCCGCGGACTGCCGTCGCCAAAGAAGGGCAATCGCAAATGTCTGTGTGGGAAGTGTTCTGGCTCATCATCATGAGCTTCTTGTTCGTTGCATACCTGATGGTGCTTTTCTCGATCATCGCCGACCTGTTCCGCGATCGCGACACCTCGGGCGTCGTCAAAGCACTCTGGATGGTCAGCCTGATCATCCTGCCCCTGATCACCGCCGTCCTCTACCTGATCCTGCGCGGAAACAGCATGGCCGACCGCGCCACCGCACACGCCGTACGCGCCCGCGACGCCCAGGACACATACATCAGAGACGTCGCAGGCACCAACTCCGTATCCCAGATCGCCGACGCAAAGAAACTACTCGACGCAGGAACAATCACCACCAAGGAATTCGACCAGATCAAACACACAGCCCTCACCTGACGGGCGGTCCGGACCGAGCGGTGGGCTGCGGGCACCCGTATCTATCCGAAACGGAAGCCGAACAGCCCACCGGTCTCGGTCTCATCGGTCAGGTGGGTTCCGAGGACATAGGGCCCCGAATCGAACGCCCCGTCGCTCTGCGCCTCGACGCTGGCTAGAAAATCGGAGTTCAGGGTCACGATGTACTGGAATCCGACTTCGTCGGCGAGCCTGGCGCCGATATTCAAACAGGATGCGACCTGCCGACCGTCGATCGAGTCGAAGAGGTGGCTGTCGTGGACGAGGATTCGCGGACCGCGCCCGGCTTTGATCGCCGCGACCGTGCAGACCATATCGAGCATGAAGATTTCCACACTGCGGATCCCGGAACTCGCGTCGCCGGAGATTTGTGGCTCGACCGTGAGTATTCCCTTGGGACTGGGTGATACGAGCAGGGATGCCTCGCGGTCGGTGTAGATCTCCGCACCGAGTTCGCCGAAGAGGGCGATCGATTCGTCGAGCTGATCGGATCGGTCATGGGTTTCCGCCCGCACCGCCGCGACCAGTTCCGCGGTCTTCAATTTGATGGTGTCGTTGATCATGGTGATCGACTGGGCCGCGTCGAGTCGCCGCTCGATATCCGCGACCTCCGCCTCGCGTTCGGCCAGATCGCGTTGTGCACTCAGGAATGTATCGAGAGCGACCGTTTCGCTGAGCAACCGCATGACCTGCGCCCTCCGGGCGTCGAGGACTCGGCGTTCCCGGTCGATGACGGCGAGACGTGAACGGACCGCCTCGAGCTCTTGTTCGAGGAACAGGCGCCGGTTGCGTACAACAGACTGATGGAACGCGGCGACATCCTCGTAGCGGCGAGTGACGGTATCCGGCAGCGCCACACCTATTTCCGCATAGACCCGATCCAATTTCGCGGTCAAGCTGTCGTTCACGGCACTGACCATCTCGTCACGGAGGGTGTCTTCGAGTTCTCGTTGTCGCCGTTGAAGGGCCAGCCCTTCCTCGTTCCGCCGGCGGATATCTGCACTCAACCGATCAGCTTCCCGCTGATGGTCGGCGTAGCGATCGTCGACCTTGAAGGCCCGGAGATCCTCGCGCATGCGATCGCGGCGCCGTCGCGCGGTTGCCACACCTGCGCGCAGTGCCGACTCGTCGAGTGACAGGTGTGCGAGTGCGCCCTCCTGAACCGCCTTACGAATTGCCTTGCTCTGCTTGGTGAGCCGGTCCAGTTCGCCGGCCTTGCCGAGAATTTCAGGAGACAGGCCCAGCATGAAGCCCAGTTTCACACCGGATTCCCAGTCCGGTTCCGCCTGATGACCTTTGATGGGGTTGAGGAACGAGGTTCTGATCAGCTGCGCCCACAGCTGGCCTACCGTGGGACGAGCAACGCCTTCGGGTATGCGAAATACCCGGCGTGACAAGAGCTCCCGCCACTCGTCGACTTTCATTTTCGTTTCGCCGACGGTCGCGGACCAACCGTGGACCTGCACCTTACTGCTGGGCGATACCGCCCGGTCCACCGATACCTCTTCCTGTCCAGTCGAAGTCGACGCCGGGAGGGTGAGCTGGGCATGGAAGCAATGTTCGGTTAGTTCGGCCGCCTTGAACTCCGGCGGCAGTTCACCACCGAAAAGGTAGCGGAGGATCTTGACGAAGCTCGTCTTACCACTGCTGTTACGGCTCTCCCCCTGTTCCGACCGCGCAGTGCGGTCGGCGAGAAGTATGTTGAGTCCCTCTCGGAAGTACAACGTTTTGAAACGATGATCCGATGCGGAAATCTCATTGAGGAACATGTGCACGCCTCAACCGGCCGTCGTCGAATGCGTCGATCAGGCCCATCGCGTACAGAGATGCCAGCGCCAGGGAGAACCAGTCGAAAGTGATCCGACGTGGTCTCACCGCCGCGCGCTGGCGGTCACTGTAGCGCTCCCACAGCGCCGACACCGACATCGGGCTGCGAAGCTCCTCGAGCAGTTCCGACCCGACCGTGAGAAGGGCACGTTCCGGCGATACACCCTTAGTGGGCAAAAGCATCGGGCACCTCCACAGTCGACGTCGTGGCCTCCTCATCGGGCGGCATCTCGAAGATATGGCACGAGTCGAAGAAATAGGAGACTACGGCGAATGCGGCGTTGGCTCTTGTGCCGTCCATGCGCACGTTGGGCCCGGCCACCGCGACGTAGAGCCGCTCGAGGATCTCGCCGGGACTCTCGGTAACAGCGCGGATCTCCTGGTACAGACCACGAAAACGTTCGCCGTGGGCGTCGTAGAGACCGGGATCCGACGACTCCGCGTACCACCGATCGATTTGCGGAGCCAGGAGCCGGCCGGAGTTGAACTCTGTCCGGCTCGCCTCCGACAGGGCGTTGAAGTCCATCTTGGTCGCCGGTATGGGCGACACGGCGCTGATCGACCCGACCACCTCGCCATCGGTACCCAGCGTGTCCAGCAAGGGAATGAGGTCTTCCAGCTCGACGTGGGCGATCCCCGGCGCCCCGGGGAACAGCTCGTTCAGGACGTCCATGCCCAGCTTCACGACGATCTCGCGCCATAGCTTGTCGGTACCGAACGCACGAATCGTCAACGGGCGTACGGACTCCGGGCCGTGTGCCTGCTGGAGATCGACAATCGTCTGCGTCGCCTTCGGCCCCATGGGCGCGTTGGTCACAAATCGCCAGGTATGGAACGCGGGCCACTGGTCGTACACTCGCGCGAAGTCCCCACCGATCTTCTTGACCAGCTCATCTTCGGCGTTGCGCCCCGGCCGCTGGCCGTAACAGGCATAGGCGATCGTTCCGGCCTCGGCCACCCCGTCACACCCACCGTCACCCCATCGCCCCGTTGGCGCCGGATTGAGGAAATCATCGTGGAAGCGTCCGAGAACCCCCTCCACATACTGCTCGAACGGCGTACCCGACCGAGCGCAGGCCACCAGATGGCGGCTGTAGTACCAGTCGAGCCAGTTGGCCGACAGCAAGCTCGGCGTCTCCATAGTGACTCCCCCTCCGGATCACAAGTCGAATGCTTTCCAGACCACTGCACGCAATCATCGAGTCTAACCGATCACCCACACCCGTTCTGCCGCGCCGAATCGATGAATCGGCCGGGTTGTCTGATCGGTTCCGTTGCAGGGCAACGTCCCCGGCAACGGCAGCCCGTTGTTACTGCCCACCCGAAAGGCGATGTGCGCGGCGACCCTGGCGACACGCTCCGATGCGCCGGATGTCTCCGAGCAGACCGCCGATCCCCACCGTGTCGTTCATCGCGAAGCTCCTGCTCGCATCTGGTCGTGATCGGGCGGCGGGTAAACGAGGTTCGGCAGTTTCCGCAGGCCGGCCGTGATCTCGACGGCGAGATCGGTGTAGGCGACGGCAAGCTCGCCGAGCCGTTGCCAGAGAAAGTGCCGATGCAGCTCCGTTGCGTCATCCTCGAGGGCGGCGAGGGCAGCTACGCAGTACTCGGCGAAGCGGTCGACGATCATCCCCACCGATTCGGAGTGCAGATAGGCCGCACCGATCGGCCGGGGCATATGAGTCGTCACCCAGCGGTCGATATGGTACACCAATTCCGCACGAGCACAATCTGTTTCGTCAGCGCCGTGAACATCGTCGGCGCGTCTCGTCGCGTGTAGCCTCGCCAACTCGCAGGCGTCGTGCAGAACAGGATGGTCCAACAGACCCGTTCCTGTGCAGGCATCCAGGAGCTGGTCTTTCGAGGGAAGTTTCACCATCGGTCGACCACGGTT